>CAYGSD010000008.1:59204-148417 GCA_964352625.1 uncultured Roseivirgaceae bacterium | reverse complement strand
GTTTATCGAAGGAGACCCACCCCGCACTCTTCGACAAGCTCAGAGTGACAACCCGCGTTTGAAGGTGAAGCTCAAAGCCAACAAAGAAGCCGGCATCATAGAACTGGACGAGCGGACCAGTCTGCACGGCATCCCACCAGAGGCCTGGGAATACAAGCTGGGTAATCGCTCTGCCCTGGAGTGGATACTTGACCAGTACAAGGAAAAGAAACCCAAAGACAAGACCATTGCCGAGAAGTTCAACACGTATCGCTTTGCCGACTACAAAGAGCAGGTCATCGACTTACTCAAAAGAGTCTGTACAGTGAGCGTGGAGACGGTGAAGGTGGTGAGGGAGATGGAGAAGATCAAATCGTAATTATTAAAACATATAGTATATGCCAAAGCACAGTTTAAAACTTTCGTTACCATCCACGGAAATTGCAAATTCGGATGTCACACTGGATGTTTTTCAAGACGGTAAAAAGTATGGAACAATTACCATGTCTAGAGGTGGGATTGATTGGTATCCCAAGAACGTCAGTACACCCATTTCTATGAATTGGGCGTCATTTGATAAGGTGATGAAAGATTCCCAGTAAAGCCTTCTGCTGCTTTTGGTTTATGACCCCTTCGGCATCAACAGCGAAGAATCCCCATAGCTCAAGAATCGGTAGTCTTTGCTCAGTGCCTCGTCATAGACCGCCTTCCAGTCGTCACCAATCAGGGCAGCCACCAGCAGGATCAGCGTGGAGCCGGGCAGGTGGAAGTTGGTCACCAGGCCCGAGCATATCCTGAACGCATACCCCGGGAAGATAAAAATCTCCGTGTGCCCAATGATCGTGTCTACCTGCGCTCGCTCCATATAGGCAAGTACGGCTTGCAGGCTTGCTTCTTTGGTGGGAGGCGTAGGGTGCTCGTAGGGCAGCAGCTTCGGGATGAAGAAGTTCGTTTCCCCAGTCAGCAGTTTTGCCCCGTACCAGTACAAGCTCTCCAGCGTTCTCAGGCTTGTGGTCCCTACAGCGATCACGGTATCGTGCGCCAGTAGGTGCTGCACGTTTTGCTTCGTCACAATGATCTGCTCTCGGTGCATCGGATGCTCGTCCACCGTCTCCGCTTTGATGGGCTGGAACGTCCCTGCCGACACATGCAGCGTCAGGAAGTCCTCTTTTATGCCTTTGGCTTTTAGCTCTTCCAGTAATTCATCGGTGAAATGCAGTCCGGCAGTCGGGGCAGCTACGGCCCCTTCGTGTTTGGAGTACACCGTTTGGTAGGTGTCCTTGTCGTCCTCGTTCACCTCACGGTTGATGTAGGGCGGGAGCGGAATCTTGCCAGCCTTCTCCAGCATTTCACTGAACGTCAGATCGCCTTCCCACCGAAAGGTCACTTCTTCTTTGTTTCGTGTGGCTCTCAGCCCAATTTCCGGTACGGTGATTTCATCCTCCTTCCAGCGCTTGGAGTTCCCGATCATGCAGTGCCAGGTGCATTGCCCTTTGGCGGACATGCTTTGCTCGTAATTGGAAGGGGCATTTGGTTCCAAAAGAAACACCTCAATTCTTGCGCCTGTGGCTCGCTGAAAAATCAGTCGGGCAGGAATCACTTTGGTGTCATTGAACACCAGCAGACTGCAGGCAGGTAAGTGATCTCCCAGGTGCTTGAAGTGACGATGAGAGATTTTCCCCGATTCGTACACGAGCAACTTCGAGGAGGTACGATCTTTCAGTGGAAACTTGGCGATCTTTTCCTCAGGCAGGGAATAATGATAATCTTTAAGGTCGATAGACATCAATTATTAAATCTTAGAGCGAAACAGGAAATCGAAAACATATGAGTGAATTTCTCTATTTCAGTATTACTAATTTCCCCCCTCTGGGGGGACAAAGGGGGGATTTTGAAACTCGAAGTTAAACCCTACACCCTCAATTTCACTTTCACGGCCCGAACTTCCAGAGGAAGTATGACGGATCGGAAGGTTTGGTTTTTGAAAATCACATCCGGTGAGAAATGCGGCGTGGGAGAGGTGGCGCCCATTCCAAGACTCAGCCCCGACGACCTGGAGGCACTCCCTGAGTTTTTGGAGGAATTGAAAGATCAATTGGTCAACCGTTCGCGCCCAACCAATGAAAGGGAATGCTATGCACTAGCCAAAGAACTGACGGGTGAAAACTTCCCTAGCGTTCGCTTTGGCTTGGAAGCAGCTTTTTTGAGCCTATTGGGAAAAGAGGAGGGGATGCTTTTCGAGAATGACTTTTCCGCAGGAAAAACCTCCATCCCTATCAATGGCTTAGTATGGATGGATGAAAAAGAAGAAATGATTCGTCAGGTAGACGAGAAGCTGGAGGCAGGTTTTGATTGCATCAAATTGAAAGTCGGTGCGCTGGACTTTGAGGAGGAGCTGGAAGTATTGAAATACCTTAGAGACAAAGCGCCGGAAGTCACTGTCCGTTTGGATGCCAATGGGGCTTTCGAGACAAACGAAGTGCTACAAAAACTGAACACGCTCGCGGAGTTTGGAATTCACTCGATCGAGCAGCCCATTGCGCCGAGGCAGGAGCATGCCATGAAGCTCGTCATCACCAAATCACCGATCCCTATTGCACTGGACGAAGAGCTGATTGGCGTTTATGGAGCACAGAAGGCGGAACTACTTGACTTCCTCAAGCCACACTTTATCGTGCTCAAATCTACGTTGCTGGGAGGCTTGCAAGAGTGCGCCGAGTGGATAGCGTTGGCCAAAGCACGAAACATCGGCTGGTGGGTCACTTCCTATTTGGAGTCCAACGTTGGCTTGAATGCCATTGCGCAGTTCGTGGCAAATTATGATTTGGAGATTCCGCAGGGTTTAGGAACTGGGGGATTGTATGCGAATAATGTTGAATCCAATTTGTCCATAGAGTCCGGCCATTTGCGTCTTGGCGAAAAAGAGAAATGGACCAGCCCCTTTACTTGATACCACTCGAACACTTTTCACAACTTTGAGGTTGACCTTCCGTAACCAACTACCAATCTACCCTACCAATGCTCAAGAAAATTAACATGCTTGCTTTGACCGTTCTGGTCAGTTTTGCAAGTTTCGCCCAAACCAAGGATTACTCTTCTTCGGCCATTTTGCAGGATTTGAAAAAACTGAACGTGCTTGGCTCGGTCTTGTATGTGGCAGCTCACCCTGATGATGAGAACACGGCCATTATTGCCTACTACGCCAATGAGGAGCTTTTTAGAGCAGGGTATCTGTCAGCGACTCGCGGAGATGGAGGGCAGAATCTGGTCGGCCCGGAGATCAGAGAACAGCTTGGAATCATCCGAACTCAGGAGCTTCTGGCCGCCCGACGCACCGATGGAGGCGAGCAGATGTTCAGCCGAGCCAATGATTTTGGCTACTCCAAGAATCCTGAGGAAACCTTCAAGATGTGGGACAAGCAGGAAATCTTGTCGGACTTTGTTTGGGCCTTTAGAAAATTTCGCCCGGATGTGATCATCACTCGCTTTGATGATCAGCCACCCAATCACGGGCATCACACCGCTTCGGCGATTTTGGCGAGGGAGGCTTTTAAACTCAGCGGAGACAAAAACGCTTTTCCGGAGCAATTGAATTACGTGGAGCCTTGGCAGCCGAAAAGAATTTATTGGAACACGCATCCCTTCTTTTTCCAACGAAGAGGTGTGGCGTTCGACACAGCCAACTATGGCCAGGTACCGATTGGAAAGTACAATGCAGTTTTAGGAAAATCGTACACTGAGATTTCGGCGGTGAGCCGGAGCATGCACAAGAGTCAGGGATTTGGGTCCACGGGCAGCAGGGGAGAGCGCAATGATTACCTGACTCAGTGGGAAGGGTCTGAGAGTTTGCAGCCCTTCGATGGGATTGACACCTCGTGGGAGCGAGTCATTGGAGGAAAGAAAGTGAAGCCAATTATTGAAGCGGCCATTGCCTCTTTTGATCCCCTAAATCCTTCGGCTTCTTTGGCTGATTTACTCAAAATCAAAGCGGCTATTGCTGACAATGTGAAGGACGAATTTTGGAAAAAAGTAAAGCTTGCTGAGGTTGACAAATTGATGCTTTCAGTGACAGGAACCTTCCTGGAAGTGAGTGCGGATGATTATTCATACACTCCGGGCGACTCCATCGTGCTGAGGTTAGAGGCCGTGAACAGGAGTAGCCAGCCTCTGAAATTGATTGCTGTGGAGGGACTAGGAATTAGCACCTCTATCGACGCGGAGCTGTCGGATAACAAGCGAATAAACACAACCTGGAAAGCGGTCATCAAAAAGGATCAGCCGTACTCAAATCCATACTGGCTTGAAGAGGAAGGCACACTTGGGCGCTACGAAGTGAAAGATCAGCTGCTTCGTGGGTTGCCGGAGAATCCACCAGTATATAAGGCGACTGTCACACTTCAGCTTCAAAGAGGAAATGCGGTTAATAAGGAAATTTCATTCCTAAAAGTGACCATCCCTGTGATTTACAAGCGAAACGATCCGGTGGATGGCGAGGTGTATCGACCATTGGTTATTCAGCCTCCGGTCATGGCGAACATTGAAAGTTCGGCTCTGATCTTTTCATCGAGTGAAGCGAAGCAGGTGGCCGTGCGCGTGATTGCTGGCAAGGAGAAGTATAGCGGCTCATTGAAACTGGATTTGCCAAAAGGCTGGACTTCAGCACCAGCCTCCATCCCTGTGGATTTGAATGCGAAAGGCGAGGAGAAGGTTTTCACTTTTTCTATCACCCCGCCGGATGTTGCATCGGAGGGTGAAGTGAAGGCAGTGGTCACCGGAAAGGACGGGGTAGAATCTCGCAGAGGTCGGGTATTGATTGAGTACGATCACATTCCCACACAGACACTTTTTCCCAAGTCTGGAACGAGGGTAGTAAAGATCGATGTGAAGAGTACGGCTCGTACTATCGGGTACATTATGGGAGCAGGTGACGACATTCCTCAGAATTTGGAACAGATTGGTCTGCGGGTCATGCTGCTCGATCAAGATGATGTGACACCCAAAAACCTGGAAAAGTTCGATGCGGTGATATTGGGCGTACGGGCTTTTAATACGGTCGAATGGCTCAGCTTCAAAAACGAAGATTTATTCCGGTACGTCGAGAATGGAGGCACCATGATCGTGCAGTACAACACCAACGGAGGCTTGGTGACCAATAAAATCGCGCCGTATGAGTTGGCAATAAGTCGCGATCGAGTGGCGGTGGAGGAGGCAGAGGTACGATTTCTGGCTCCAAAACATGAGGTGATGAATTTCCCCAACAAAATCACTCAAGCCGATTTCTCAGGATGGGTGCAAGAGAGAGGCTTGTACTTCCCGGATACATGGGCGGAAGAATTCACTCCGATATTGAGCTCCAATGACCCTGACGAAGATCCCAGAGATGGGGGGCTTTTGGTGGCCAACTATGGAAAGGGATATTATGTGTACACGGGCTACTCATGGTTCAGGGAATTACCTGCCGGCGTATCGGGAGCCTATCGAATTTTTGCAAATCTAATTTCACTAGGGAATGACGGAACTGATAACTGAAAAGGGGATTGATAAGCCGCCTCTGTTTAAGAAATGGAGATATTTATACCTGTTCGTGGTGGCGAATCTGGTGGTCTTAATTACCCTGTTTCACTACTTCAGCGTTTGCTATAAATGAATTCACTAGACATTGCGATTCTTGCGGGCACCCTGCTTTTCATAGTTGGGTATGGGGTTTGGAAAACTCGAAAACAAAAGAACATTGAAGGGTATCTCTTAGGCAATAATTCACTTAGGTGGAGCACAATTGGTCTTTCTGTGATGGCCACTCAAGCGAGTGCTATCACCTTCCTATCCACCCCGGGGCAGGCGTACGAAAGCGGGATGGGTTTCGTGCAGAATTACTTCGGTATGCCCCTCGCCTTGATCGTGGTGTCGGCGGTTTTCATCCCTATTTTTTATCGGTTAAAGGTCTATACAGCCTACGAATTTCTGGAGCAGCGTTTCGATATGAAGACGCGCTTTCTAGGCGCACTTCTCTTTTTGATCCAGCGAGGATTGGCAGCAGGAATTACGATCTACGCTCCCTCGATTATTCTCTCAGCCATGCTGGGCTGGAACCTCACAGCTACCATTCTAGTGACAGGTTTGTTGGTCATTATCTACACAGTGTCCGGTGGGACAAGGGCGGTTTCGATTACCCAAAAGCAGCAAATGTTGGTGATCATGGGAGGGATGTTCATCGCCTTTTTTATGATCCTTCATTATATCAGTGATGACTTGACTTTTGGTGAGGCTGTGAATGTAGCTGGAGCACTGAACAAACTAGATGCGGTTGATTGGAGTTTTGATCTGAACAAACGATACACCATTTGGTGGGGGATATTGGGAGGGTTTTTCCTTTCGCTTTCTTATTTCGGCACAGACCAGTCGCAGGTGCAGCGATACCTTGGCGGCAAGGACGTTGGCCAGAGTAGAATCGGTTTGATGTTCAATGCCATTCTGAAAATCCCAATGCAATTCTTCATTTTGTTCATTGGGGTGATGGTGTATGTTTTCTACATTTTCAATTCCGCACCGATTCACTTTAAGGAGAATTCGCTTGAGATTGTCCGTCAGTCTGAGCAGGCAGGCGAGCTTGAACTTCTGGAAGATAGATACGATGATTTGCTCATTCAGCGCGAGCAGGCGGTGCTAAGCTTTGCCGAAACTGAATCTATTGAGGATAAAAAGGCCGTTCAGCAATTGGATGCTTCGGTGGTAGATACGCGCAATGAAGTAAAGGCACTGATCACCAAGACGGACGATTCCCTGGAGACAAAGGATTCGGATTATGTCTTTCTTACTTTCATAATTAACTACCTGCCACATGGACTTATCGGTTTGCTCATAGCCGTGATTCTATCTGCGGCTATGTCCTCTACATCCGGTGAGCTCAACGCTTTGGCTTCAACCACTTCAGTTGATATCTATAAACGGCTTGTGCGCAAAGAAGGAACAGACTTGCACTATTTGAACAGCTCGAAGCTATTCACTTTTGCTTGGGGGGTACTGGCTGTATTTTTCGCCATTTTCGCCAAGAATTCCGAGAATCTAATTGAAGCTGTCAATATCATTGGCTCCTTGTTCTACGGGACTGTTCTGGGGATTTTTCTAGTGGCCTTTTTCTTTAAGTACATCAAAGGAACGGCTGTTTTCTATGCCGCCATCATATCCGAGGTATTGGTTCTTGTTGCCTATGCCTTGCCCGATGACATCTTCCACATTAGCTATTTGCTGTACAATGTGGTGGGAGCTTTACTCACGATTGGAATTGGATTCATCATTCAAAGCTTCATCGGAGAAAAAGCTTAGATTAAAGACATTTCCATTTGAATGTCGCAACGTTCGTACAGGTCGTCATAGCATGCTAATTCAGCAAAACCCATCTTCCTGTACAAGTGAATGGCGTTTTCCAGTTTTCGGTTGGAGTAAAGAACCAGTTCTGAAAATCCCATTTCCTTGGCTTTTTCGATAGCCGCCACGATCAGCTCTTTGCCAATTCCTCGATTGCGGGCATGCTCGTATACGCCCATTTTCGTCAATTCTATTTTCTGCTCCGTGTGTTTTTTCAAGGCCACTGTTCCCAAAATTTCTTCACCATCAATGGCAAATAGGACTGCTCCGCCTTTGTCAATTATCTCCTTTTCCGGATTGGTGATCACTTGCTCATCTATTGGTTCTACTTTAAAATACTTCTCGATCCAGTCTCTATTTATTTGTTCGAAGTGGATGGCTAAGTCAGGTCGGTAATCGATGATTTTCATTCGTGTCAATTCTAGTGCGATGAGAAAAATGTATCTTTAGAACTTCTCTCTACTGCAATGAAACGTCTTCTTTTCTTAATTGGATTCATAGCTCATTTAGTTGTTGGGTCGCAAACTTTAGACAGCCTTTATAAAGAGCTCAATAAGCCTGGCATTGATGACCACATCAAAACTGAAATACTCCTAAATCTTGCTTGGGAATTTAGAGATATCCGTCCGGATTCCACGCTTTATTTTGGCAATGAAGCCTTAAGATTGGCTCAAGAAATCGATGATACCCATCTAATTATTCAAGCGAATAATTACCTCGGTGTGGCCTACCGAAACCTAAGTTTATACTCTAAGTCTTTGTCCAAGTACCTGCTAGCTCTTCGGCAGGCGGAGGAGTATGAGGATTTTGAACAGCGCGGATATGCGCTCATCAACATTGCCAATTTGTACCTTTTTCAAAAGGATTACACGGAGGCTAAAAATTACCTTGTTCAGGCACTGGATCAGGCACAGCAACTGGCGAATTACTCCATGATGGGGTACTGTTATGTAAACCTAGGCAGAGTCCATCGGGACATTCAGGAGTACGATTTAGCCGAGCAATATTTTGACCAAGCTTCGGAAGTAAGAAAGAAGCTAGGCGATGAATACGATGTGTTAGCTGTTGAATTGGACAAAGCTGAGGTTTTAAGACTTAAGGGTTCTTTGAATGAAGCGATTGCATTGTTCAATAACTTGATTCCTGACCTAAAAAGACTCAATGATCAAAGAGGTCTTACACGAGCCTACAACAGCATAGCTCGAATCCACCTGAGCCGAGATGATTTTCAAAAAGCTGAAGAAAGTGCTTCAAATGCGATTCAGATTTCTCAGGAATTGGCACTGAAATATGATGAAAAGGAAGCCTTAGCCACATTGAGTAGAATCATGGGAGCCAAAGGTGATTTCAAAAAGGCATTCGAATATCAGGAGAAATATTCCAACTTGAATTATTTGCTTTTTAGTGAGGAAAAAATTCGTCAGATCGAGCAGCTAAAGTCTCAATCAGAATTTGAAAAGCAGGAGGCTGAGAACGAACTTTTGCGAGAGCAAAAGGCTCGACAGCAGATAATTAGTTATCTACTGGCCGCAATCGCGTTGGTAGTTTTCATTGCGGCTTTGGTAGCAGCTCGTGGATACGTGGTGAAGAAAAAGCTGTCCGAAAAAATCAAGGGACAGAAAGAGGAGATCGAAAAAGATAAGGATGTTATTGAGAAGCAGTCCGAAAAATTAAAGGAATTGGATGCCGCTAAGTCGCGATTCTTTGCCAATGTTTCGCATGACCTAAGAACTCCCCTTAGCTTGATCATTGGAAACCTGGAGCTGGTGATGGAGGATCGAGACTCACAAATTTCGCAAGCATCAAAACGAAGTATCGAGACCAGTTTTAAGAACTGTAAGCGCTTGATTTACCTCACTGATGAGATCAACGACATTACCCGACTTGAGGAAGGTAAGATTCGTTTGAAAAAGGAATCTGTTCAAATAGTACCTTTCTTAAAGGTGCTGTCAGATATGTTTCGATCTTCAGCAGAGTTTAAGGGTGTGAAATTGAATTTTGATACGAAGATTCAGTCTTCAGAGACTGTGTCAATTGACTCTCGGCAGTTTGAGAAGATCTATTACAACCTGGTATCAAATGCTATTCGCCACACGCAGGATGGTGACACCATTACGATTTCATTGGAGAGAGAAGGGGACGCGATCATGATTCACTTCGCAGACACTGGAGAAGGTATCCATGAATCAGTACTGCCGAATATTTTTGATCGGTTCTATCAATCAAAATTCAATGAGTACCGAACAAAAGAAGGGCTTGGGATAGGGTTGGCACTTGTGAAGGACTTGGTCGAACTCCATGGTGGCGAGATTACCGCATCGAGTCAGCTAGGGCAGGGGACGACTTTTACTGTTAGTCTCCCTGTTTTTGACTCTGAGGGAGTAGCGGTTCTGGCCCCCGTTTCGGATTATGTCCAGTCTCAGCAAGAAGTGAGCAAGGGTTTGGAGAAGCAAGCTAGAGCGTCTGTAGACATGGATGCAGGAGAACCCAAACCTCGAATCCTTATTGTCGATGATCATCCAGAAATCCGATATTATATCCGACAAATCCTGGAGGAGGATTATAACGTACAGGAGGCTTCTCATGGGTTGGAAGCATTGGATGTGCTGGGAGCACAAGAAATAGATGCGATTATCACAGATTTGATGATGCCTTGGATGGATGGTTTTGAGCTTATAGAGGCTATTCAGTCAAATGAGGAAATGTCAAAAATTCCTTTATTGATCGTTTCCGCGCGAATCACAGATGCTGATCGGGAGCAGGCCTTGATTCAGGGGATAAATAATTATTTGCAGAAGCCTTTCGATAAGCGGGAACTCACTTTGCGGATTTCTAACCTGTTGGCCAATAAGACTTCTGAAAGTGATTTCAAAGAGGTAGCCAATCGTCAAAATCTCGAACCTGTAGGAATAGAGATTTTGAAGAAATTAGAGGCCTTCATTAAGCAAAACATTGAAGACACAAACCTTAGCGTGCTGCAGCTTGGGGATGCAATCGCAGCTAGCGAACGGCAGGTGTATCGGCTGATAAAGAAGGTTACTGGCAAAACACCTTATGAATACATCACAGATGTTAGAATGCAGTATGCCGACTACTTAATAAGAAAAAATATGGTCAGGAGCTCCTCAGAAGTAGCGAGGAGTGTAGGGATCAAGAATGTGACTACTTTCAATAAGCAGTATGAAAGTCGGTTTGGAAAGAAAGCCGCCGACCTGCTTGATAAAAATTAGTGACTGGCGATTTCAGCAAGTTGTGCTTCGCTGAAAGAATTGAAATAAGCGTTTACTGCTCTTGGATTTTCAATGAATAATTCAGGGGAAGTTTCGAAATGAATAACTTGTTTTCTTGATAATAAGTTAGACAAGCCTCTTGAGATTTTATTTTCGCGTACTAGCATAATAGTGAGATTTAGGAGTAATTAGCTGAATCAAAAAAAGTCTTTCCTTCCACTTTTTCGGTGTTTAGCGAGTCTCAGACCTACTATTGCAGCGATTGTCGTAAGAAGGAATATGATAAGCTTTTTGCTCATAGCACACCTAAGGCAATGCGCAATTGCCCTCCCCCTAAAGAATGTTAAAAAATTTATTCGACTGTTGCAGAGATGGACTTCACATCGGATGCGCCAAAAAAACCAAGCACAATTTCGCTTTTGGATTCGTAGCTGAGATTACCAATCAAAGTGGCCGGTGCGGTTCCTGAGGAGCTGCCCAAAGAGGTTGTTTGTGACTTCAATAAGTCTAGAAAATCAAAAGCATCAGAACTTAGTGAAAGTAGTTCTACCTGGACTACATCTCCGATTTGGTACCGAAAGGTTGGTATAGAATGATCTAGCAATTCACCGGGTTTCAGAAAACGATCACTCAAAATTTCCATTTCCGATGGTAAATTCAGTAGTTCACCATTGCGATAACCCTTATACCTATAGTAGTTAGGCTCTTCCGATAAATCCGTGGTAGTCACAACGGGAAAGAAAATTTCTACATCGTCTCCAGTGTCTGGATCATTTTCTATGAAAGAGTCAAATGCGATATCGTCTATATCGGGTACTTGGCTGAGTCTTTGACTAGTAGATGTAATCACATCGTCATTTTCAAGAACAATAGTCAACGTGTACTGTCTTCCAATTACTCCTGAGAAGCTATCTGACAAATACACCCCATCGGAAGAGTGCGCCAAGGAGTAGGTGGTAGAGCTCACAACATCCTCAATGACCACAGTTGCATTTTCGATTGCCTCTTCAGATTGTGCGTCCTGAAACCCCACAGTCTTCGAAAGTTTCACCCAATGTTGTTTCTCTTGGGTCGTTACCCAACCCTCCACGACTACCACTTCATTGCCTATCGGAAAGTCTAGCTCGCTGGTGCAAGAGAAAAGGGTGATGGCCAATATGATGAAGAGCTTTTTCAAAATTTGAAATTGTAAGTAACCGCCGGGATTGCTGTTCTAAATATAGAGTATGGTCTTGCAATTGTGACGTTTGGATCGTTTTCTGATTGTTCGAAAAAATAGGAATAGGTGTTTTCTTGCGCGTACACATTGTAGACTGTAAACACCCAATAATCCTCAACTTTTCTATTTTTTCCAGATCTTTTCGTGGATTTTCCATCCAACCTGACAGAAATATCCAGTCGATGGTAGTTAGGTAACCTTTCAAGATTTCGATTCTCAAAGTGCGGAATGGTCTTTCCATCAAACACGAATTTCCCTACAGGTAAAGTGATAGGCCTGCCTGAGTTGTAATTGAATGTAGATGAGACGCTTAATCGATTGGTGATTGTATGAATTCCCGTGACGGTTAAGTCATGTCGTTTATCATAATCGGTTGGGAAAAAGTTGCCATTATTAATGGTCAGTTCTGGTGCAATATTTGAAAATTTTTGTTCTGCCTTGGACCATGTATAGCTGATCCATCCGCGAGTTTTTCCAACTCTTTTTCTCAAGTAGAATTCAACGCCATAGGACTCTCCAATACCATTCAGAAGTTCAGTTTCAATGTTTTGGTTGAATAGAAGGTCAGCGCCAGCTTTAAAATCAATTACGTTATTTACTTCCTTGTAGTACACTTCAATACTTGATTCCCACACATTGTTCGCAAGGTTTTGATAGAAGCCGAGGGAAAAATGATCTGAAATAGTGGGCTTAACATTTGGGTCTGAGAGTTTCCAAATATCTGTAGGCGATGGAGCCACTGTGTTGGAGATGAGGTGAATGTACTGATGGTTTCGTGTATAAGAAGCTTTGATAGACTGACGCTCATTGAGCATGTAATTCAAGGAAATTCGAGGTTCCCACCCATATGATCGATTAAAAATCTCACCGCTGCTATACCTCACTGTATCGATTATGGTTTCGTCGGTTTGCACCATATTCTCTTCATACTTGTAAAACTCCCCAGGTCCAAAATTATGAAGCATAGATAGTCTTAGACCGTATTGAACGGACAGCTTTGAGGTGAGGTCAGACTTGTGAGACAGATAAATTGCCGACTCTATGGCGTCCTCATTGTCCAGAAAAGTAGAATCGGTAGCGGCATTTTCGTCAAACGGAATTCTTTCTCCGGGTTTCAGTTTATGATAGGTTGTTTGAACCCCAAAATCAATCGTATTTCTAGGGTTTACGATAAAGCCAAAATCGGACTTGATAGAGATATCTCGAATACTCGATTTGCCAATGAAGGAACCTACCTCTTGAGGGTCTGAAATTTGATAGGTGTAATTAGAAGCAATTGCACTAAAGTTGGAAAAAAGCCTCGGATTGAAAATGTGATTCCATCTAAAACTGAGAGATCTGTTTCCCCATTTCCTGATGGCATCAAACCCCGCTCGATTTCGATCCTGTCCAAAATATCCAGAGAGATAGAGCTTATTTTTAGGGTTCAGGGTCCAGTTCAATTTCAAATTGATATCCTGAAATCTATATCGACTTTCGTCCAAAGAGGCGTTGAGGAAATCTTCTACAGAAAAGTTTAAGAGGGAGCGTCTGTACGAAAGCAGGAAAGATGCTTTTTCCGGAACAATGGGCCCTTCTATGGCAAGCCTACCGGACACAATACCAATACCTCCGGATGTTTTGAATTCCTTATTATTACCATCCCTCTGGTAAATATTGATCACCGAGGATGCTCTTCCTCCATATTGTGGAGGAATATATCCTTTCAAAATATCCACGTTGTTAATCACCTCAGGATTGAACACTGATATAAGGCCATAGAAGTGATTTGGATTGTAGATGGGAGCTTCATCTAACAAGATCAAATTTTGATCAATATCACCTCCCCGGATATTTAAGCCTGTAGCATCTTCTCCAATGGAACGAATACCCGGTAAGAGTAATGAGTTTTGAAAAATGTCGGTCTCTCCCAGAAAATAGGGGATGGGCCAGGCATCCCCAAAACTTATAGGAATTACACCGGGAACCATGTTAGTAATATTGTGCTCAGGAGATCTGGATGTTACCGTGACTTGATCAAGTTTTTGAGGAATTAACTTTAAACTGGTATTCGCCAAAGTGTTCGACTCTAGCTTGACCTCCTTTATCAGGGATTCATAACCTAAATAGCGAAACGATAACTGGTAAATCCCTTCAGGCAAGGTCAAAGAGAAAAATCCGTATGAGTTTGAAATGGTGCCTGTGGAAGTGTTACCCACAATTACCGCAGCTCCAATGAGTGATTCACCGGTTTGTGAATCCTTGATGGTGCCACTAATGGTGTAGCTCTTTCGGTTATAGCTAAGTAAGACCTTCTCATTGGATACTTTGAATTCAATACCAACTTGTTTTTTGAGAATCGACAGTGCTTCGAACACCTTCGTGATGGGCTCTACCACCACTATTTTTTGATTTGGGATTAGGTCAGCGCTGTATGCAAGATCAATTCCCTGATCATTCAGTTTTTCAATCAGCTCGAATACTGAATATGTTTTGGATGGAATTTCAATGGACTCGTTTAACACACCCTGAGCTGAAACCAGCCAGCACGTACTTAGAACGATAGAAGTGAATAAAATTCTTTTGACCATTGCTGCTTGATTCTTGGGAGAAGCCTCTCCTGAAAATCAAGCGCAATTTAAGTCTTATTAGCAACCCTTGCCTTTGATTTTGACAGTGGTTTTGTCCTGAGACACTGAGGCGTTAAGAACAGTCTCCAAAACTTTCAATACCTCCGTAAGGGGGGCATTGTCGAATTTGGCGGTGACTCTACAATTATCTAATTGAGAAGATACTTTGAAGTTGACACTATAATACTGCCCAAGTTCATCGGTCACTTGAGAGAGTGCTGCATCTTCGAAGTTGAATTTCCCAGTTCTCCAGCTCATCAGATTGCTTGGAGGGGTTGTATCTACTTTGATCTCCAAAGTAGCTTTATTGAAAATGCCCAATTGTCCTTTTGCAACTTTGACCTGCTTGTCACCTTTCTCAAAAGCAACCAATCCGCGCTCGACCAGAACTTCCACATTATCACCAGAGGTTGTCAAATTAAAGGCAGTACCAAGCACTCTCACATCAATGCCATTCATTTTGATAATGAAGGGTTTAGTGTCCTTGACAATGTCAAAGTAAGCTTCTCCTTCAAATTCTATTGTTCGTGTGTCGTCGAATTTCTCAGGGTAGGCAACAACAGCCTGTTCATTGAGAACACTTCTGGAGCCATCAGGAAAGACAACCTCATGACCTTGAGAAGTCGCAGCAATTTCAGTTAGTGGATCTGCATTCCAATATTGCTGAGTACCAAATACTGTAATAGCAATGATCGCTACACTAGCGGCGACACGAAATAATAGGGAGGAATACCAGCTTTTCTGAACTGGTTCAGAAATCTTGGATTGAAGTTTGTTCCAAGCCAGATCAACATCCGTTTCTGGCGCTTCGGCAACAGAGTTTTCGAACATCCAATCGATCATTGGATCGTTTGAAGATTCGTCTTTGTAGCGGCGGAGGTTATATTTTTCTAAAATTGGGTCACTCACAGTATCTAGTTGTCAACTTCGTTCATCGACTCCCCTAAGGAATCTTCTAAAATTTTATTGATTTTGGTAATAATCATAAAGCGGTTTCAATGATTCCCTCAATTTCTTAAGGGCAATACTCATTTGGTTCTCTACTGTTTTTACCGAAATCTCCATTTCCTCTGCTATTTCATCGTAAGTAAGTCCGGCATTCCGACTTAAAACAAATATCTGCTTACACTTTGTTGGGAGATGATCTATGGCAGCAGCTATATGTCTTCTAAGTTTATCCGTGTCTTCTTCCTTTTCCGGCTGACTGGTGATCATCAGGGCAACATGCGTTTCTTCCAGTTCTTGGTTTCGTGGTATTTCATATTTGATATAATTCAGGCATTTGTTTTTTACGGCCGAATAGAGGTAGGTCTTTAGTGTGGTTTTGATTTCTATTTGCTCTCTTTTTTCCCAGATATAGAGAAAAACTTCCTGCGCCATTTCTTCCGAAGGAACTTGATCTCGAAGATAATTATAGGCGAATCGGTAGAGCTCTCGGAAATACTTTCGAAAAAGTATTTCGTAAGCATCCTGATCTCCAAGCTTTACCCGTTCAAATAATTCTAAATCTTGTTCCTTAGACAAATCGCCTGATTTTAATCAGCGAGCAATTTAAATGATCAATAGCGATCTGCATTTTTTTTAAGTATTTTTAGAGTAATGCAACTATTCTTTTTTCCAAAAGTCAATAGAACAACTAACCTGGAAGTACTTGGAAGCTAGAGCGGTCAATATTCATTCAGACTTGATAGAGCGCGCTATGGTCAATGACCAGGAGGCGCAATTTGAGCTGTACAAGAAATATAACGCTGCAATGTATAATACAGCCTTGCGTATTACGAAGAATACCGCACTAGCGGAAGATGTGCTTCAGGAATCGTTTTTAAATGCTTTTCAGTCTTTAGTTTTTTACCGAGGAGAAGCATCTTTTGGATCTTGGCTTAAGAGGATAGTCATTAACAAGGCGATTACCATGGCTAAGAAGGAATCCAGATTCGAGTTGGTGGAGGAGGAGTCGCAGTTGGATAGTATAGAGCCTGAAGAACTTACGATTGAGTATGATGTAGAAGGGGTAAAACAGGCTATAATGGAGTTGCCAGATGGGTTTAGAACAGTCTTGTCGTTGTATCTGCTGGAGGGGTATGATCATAAGGAAATAGCTGAGATTTTGGATATTTCTGAGTCTACATCGAAGACGCAATACAAAAGAGCGAAGGACAAATTGAGAATAATTTTAAAAGAACGGATGAATCATGGATAAAATTGAAAAATTCATCATTGAGAATAAATCAAATTTCAATGAACCTAGAGATCCTGAAAAAGGGTGGGATCAATTGAACAATAAATTGAATGCGAAGACCACAAATTGGACGGTCTATTGGAAGGTGGCGGCTGTCATTTTCTTCGCCAGTACTATGGTTTTGACGGTTTTGCAGTTGCAGAATGATCCAGTTCAACCTCAGGTGGTTTTTAATAATGCGAACACCTTGGAGGGATACTATACTCAGCAAATCAGTCTGAAAAAGAGTGAGTACCAAAAACTTGCTACAGATACTCAAACGGCCGAGCTATTGGCGGATCTGGAGAAAATGGATGTGGCTTATTCTGAGCTAAATGAATCATTTATAGAAGTTAATGATCCGGAAGTAGCCGAGGCAATGTTGGAAAATCTCCGGTTAAGAATAGTAATTCTCAACGAACAGATTGAGATTCTAAGGAATGGGGCAGGAGAGGAGCAAGCCTATCACTCCTCCTAATATCCGACAGAGAGCTCAAATTCATCAACCTTAGAGTCTAAGATTTTACCGTTTTCGCACTTGAGCACGCGCTGAGGAAATTTGTCAATGAATTGATGGTAATGAGTGGCCATAACTACCGCCGTTCCGCTTCGGTTGATCTCGTGAAACAACTTCACGATACCGTCGGCCACATCTGGGTCTAGGTTTCCCGTTGGCTCGTCAGCCATTAATATCTTCGGTTCGTTAATCAGTGCTCTGGCCACAACTACCCGCTGTTGTTCGCCACCAGAAAGCTGATGTGGCATTTTATTGGAGACTGCACCCAGTCCCACGCGCATTAATACTTCGGCCATTCGGGTTTTAATTTTTGCTTTGTCTTTCCAGCCTGTTGCCTTCATTACAAAAGCCAAATTCTCTGCCACAGTTCTGTCATAGAACAATTCGAAATCTTGGAAGATAATGCCGAGCTGTCGTCTTAGAAAAGGAACTTCTGATGACTTAATTTTTCGGATGTTGTGACCGACTACATCAATGTCACCTAGTCTAAGCTCAAGATCAGCGTAAAAAGTTTTTAGTAGAGAAGATTTTCCGCTTCCAGTTCTGCCCACCAAATAAATAAACTCTCCTTTTTCTACCTTGAAGGAAATGTCACTGAGCACCGCGGCATGATCTTGAAATATGGTTGCGTTTTGAACGTTGATTATAGGATCTTGGGAAATGCTCATTTCAAATTTCTAGTTTTTGCAATTTACCAAAAGGGAGCGTTTCTATTAAAGAGCCCAATTCCGCTTCCTTATTTTCAAGTCCATACTTTTCAAGGTTTTTCAAAGGACGATCAGCTCTGAAATAAGCAACCAGCACAAAATCATTATCCCTGAACTGAATGTAGTCTGGGATTTTCGCTTTGCCTTTTACCTTGATGATATACATCAACCGTTTCCTTTCTTGTAGTCAGCAAGGAATTTATCCAACCCAATATCCGTCTGTGGGTGGTATAGCAAACCAATGATTACTTTAAGCGGACATGTAGCCACATCAGCTCCTGCCTCTGCACATTGAATTAGGTGCATGTTGTGTCGAATGGACGCGGCAAGAATTTCTGTCTCGAATCCGTAGTTGTCGTAAATCTGAACAAGCTGCTCGATCAGCAGAAGCCCATCAGATCCAATGTCGTCCAGTCTTCCAAGAAATGGAGAAACGTAGCTTGCTCCGGCCTTGGCCGCTAATATTCCTTGTCCTGCATTAAAAATGAGTGTACAATTGGTTCGGATGCCCTCAGCTGTTAATGCAGAGATTGCTTTCACTCCATCCTTGATCATCGGGATTTTGACCACAATCTTGTCGTCAATTTTGGCTAACTCTTTTCCCTCTTTCACCATCTTTTTGAAATCTGTGGAAATTACCTCAGCACTTACATTGTCATCAACGATGCTACAAATCTCCTTGTAATGAGCAAGTATATTGGCGTCACCAGTAATCCCTTCTTTGGCCATAAGGGATGGGTTTGTGGTCACACCATCTAAGACACCAAGGTCTTGTGCTTCTTTGATTTCGTCGAGATTGGCAGTGTCAATAAAGAATTTCATGTGGTCGGAGAATTTTTGTTTGAGATTATTCCCAACAAATTTACCAGAAGCAGGTTATGTAAATGGGAATTTTTAGAGAATAAAAAAAGGCAAACGAAATATCGCACCGCTACGACTACTTACCCTTGCTGCGATCAAGCCCTGGGGGATTCGGTAGGAGCTGGTCGTATCCGTCTGCCGGAGGGCAAAGCTAGCAAAGTATGTGGTTTGATCATTAAAAAATCTACTCTCTTACTAGATCAGAAATAAACTCCATAATTTCGAGGCGCAATGATGAGGAACCTGCTTTCCATATTTTTTCTGAGTACTTTTTTGCTCTGTACAGCACAGACCAAGACCTATGTAGGCTTAAAGTTCGGCGGATTGGGTTCCACTTCTTATATGAATCACAGTGTGCTGCCTGTCGTGATGAAGATTAATTGGTTGCCGGGAGCCACGGGAGGACTGCAAGTCATGCATTTCTCTGAAAAGTTTGAATCGAAAGTCAATTTCGGAATACAAACAGGGGTGAATATCACTGGAAAGGGTTGGGTTCAGAGATTTGAAGGAATAAAAAATCATAAAACCCGAATTAATTATCTCGAAATTCCTCTGGAGGCGGTTGGCTATTTTGGTAATAAGAATAAATATTTCGTGACGGCCGGTTTTTTCATGGAGTATGCCTTAAGTGCTGAGACAGACCCCTTACCAGAAGGCGCCATAGTGAATGAGGATTATCCAGAGCTGTACGATGTGGGCGAATTCAATTTTCATCCTTACGACTTCAAAACGGACAATCGCTTGAATTATGGTCCCAGAGGGTCTGCAGGCGTTTTTAGAGAAATGAAATCGGGAGGGGCATTAAAACTAGAAGGTTTCTTCACTTTCTCCATCCGGAGCACCTACGATTATGAGCCAATAGAGTCGGGAATCCCTGACCTAGCCCTCAATTACACTGCTGGTTTCACGGTCGGGTATTTCTTTTCTTTCGGTAAACTGGAAATTTAGGCAGAGATCGAAAGATGCTCAATCCGCTGAGCTCGGCTCAATTTTATTTTGAATTCCTTAAGAATCGTGCGTCGAATTGACGCTTTTAAAAAGTCGGTATTCATGTCCGAATCGGCCACCGCAGCTTTGATCACCGCACGATAAACTTCAGGTTTTGAGCAAACTCGTTTAGTCCAAACGTTGAAAGTTTCTCTCCATTCTTCGTCGTAAAATTCCATGTGCGTTCGACCGTCCCAAAGGAAAGCAAGTTGATTGCTTCCGTATCTGAATCTGTAAATAGCAGCAAGGAGTTCGTATGCTTCGTCCAGGACGCTTGTGCCCTTTCCAATTTCTTCTCGAATTTGAATGGTAAAACTATCTTCAAGTCCAAGTGGATTTTCACACATCATGAATCCTTCAAGGGCATTTTGAGCCCATACATCCTGAAGCATTTCCTTGCTAAATGCCTGGACGGTTTTCAAGAGGTAATTCTTGTCAGCAGAAAAATATTTGTGGTCAATAGACATAAAAAAATCCCGACTATAAAGTCGGGATCAAAATTAATGTTTTTGGGGGAGTTTTTAATTCGCTGTGAAATTGAACGACCAGTTTCCGTCAACAGAAGCAAGTCTACTGGTTGAGTTGCCGATCGTAAATGATACGGTAAGAGATGTTGTGGTTACGCTAATGGACATTTCAACTCCATCAGAATCCCTAACTGCGGTACCAATTATGGTCTTATTGTCAACAACCAAAAATGACCAGTTATCCGATGCTGGCCATACTTCAGTAGAAATAGCTTCTCCAGTAAGTGATGCCACATTGGTTGTGATGGCACCTCCAGTTTTATCTCCGGTGAAAGTGACTTCCAGACCGTTCCAATCAATAATTACATCGCTCCCAAGTTTTGCACTGTTATCGACAAGTGTCCAGCTTTTGACTAACAAATCTGCTTGACCTTTAGCTGTGTCAGTCTTATCCTTTCCATCTGGATCATTCGGTCCACAATTAGGAAGTGCAACAATGGAAACCAAAAGAGAAGCAAGCAAAAGGATTTTAAACGATTTCATCTCGGAATTGTATTATTAGAAGTTTTTATTTTACTGAAGCAGCAATCATCAAAATACGGCTTTTTCTGTGAAAACTGCAAGAAATTGAAGCTACTTAATGAGTTAAGGGTTTGAGGTCAATTTGCGTCTTGCAAAAATCATATTCGTAACGCTGATTGGAAGCGATTAGTATTGTTCGTTTTTTTTCTCTTTCTATCAAGGAAAGATACCAGTCGATTCCGTTCGAATCTAGGTTCGATGTAGGTTCATCCAATGCCAGTATAGAGCCCTCAAAATAAAAGGCAAGGGCCAGCTTTAGGCGTTGTTTCATCCCTGAAGAAAATTCCTGAATCGGTTTGTGCATGGCATCTGGGTAACCCATTTGCTCCACAATGGCTTCCAATTCTAAAGATGGCTTCTTAAACTTTGAATGAAATCTTAAATGCTCAAGCAAGGTGAGTTCTTCAATAAGGTCAGCATAGGGGGAGGAGAAATTGATTTCTGCGACCGCTTGCTCGGGAGCAAGTTCCTGGTCTCCTTGCTGGTAAATGACCGTGCCCTTGCTAGGGGTTAAGGCATTTGAAAGTATTTGTAGGAGGGTGGATTTACCTGAGCCGTTTGGGCCTACTAGCGCTACAGTTTCACCATTATCAATCTCCAGCGAGAGGTCTCGAAAAATCCAGTTGGTGTTGTACTTCTTACCTAAAGAATCACCAACTATTCTCATAGCGAGTCTGAGAATCCTCGAATAATGCCTCGCTCTGATTTCTCAATAAAATCAAGAATTTGTTTCACCTCATCCACCATTTTCACTTCATTTCTCACTTTTTCAAGTGCTTTCGACGTGTTCAAATCACTTTGGTAAATCCAGCGGTAAGTATTTTGGATAGCGGCGATGGTCTCACTAGAGAACTCTCTTCTTCTAAGGCCCACAGAATTAATACCAGCATAGGAAAGTGGTTCTCTACCTGCCTTGATGAACGGAGGAACGTCTTTTCTGATAAGTGAGCCTCCGGAAACCATCACATGCGCACCAATGTTGACGAATTGGTGAACGGCCGTCATGCCACTCAAAATGGCATGGTCGTCGATGGTCACATGACCTGCCACTTGTACCGCATTTCCTATGATGATGCTATTTCCCAGATCACAGTCGTGCGCTACGTGAGCGTAGGACATAAGCAGGCAGTTGCTGCCGATCTTAGTGTCCATTTTATCATCTGTTCCTCTAGAAACGGTAACAAACTCTCTGACTACTGTACCTGCACCAATGTGTGCTGTTGTTTTTTCACCATTGTATTTCAAATCTTGTGGGTCGCAGGAAATTTGCGCTCCAGGATAGATTTTGCAATTAGCCGCGATCCTTGCACCATCCCAAATGCATGCATTCGGACCTATCCAAACCCCTTCACCAATTTCAACATCTCCGGCGATGGTGGCGAAAGGTTCAATGATTGCACTTTCGGCAATTTTGGCATCTGGGTGTATATTGGCAAGCGGCTGCTTCATCTTATTCAATTTCTTTTTTTACTATACTGGCTGTCATCACACCCTCACAAACTAGATTGTTTCCGACGTAAGCCGAGCCTTTCATTTTGGCGAATCCTCGTCGAATTGGAGCAAGAAGTTCACATCTAATAACCAGCGTATCTCCCGGTAGAACCATTTTTCTAAACTTGAAATCATCTACCCCAAGGAAATAGGTCCAGTAATTCTCTGGATCAGGGACTGTATTCAAGACCAATATACCACCAATCTGAGCCATAGCTTCAATCTGAAGCACTCCGGGCATCACTGGGTTCCCAGGGAAATGGCCTTGAAAAAATGGCTCATTGAAAGTAACATTTTTGATTCCCGCTACCTGCTCATCATCGAGATGAAAGATTTTATCTATCAGTAAGAAGGGATAGCGATGCGGAAGAATCTTATTGATTTTATTGATGTCAATGACAGGAGGAACCTTAGGGTCGTACTGAGGCACGTTGTTCTTCTTCTCCTTTTCCATCAGCCTCTTGAGCTTTTTGGCAAAAGCGACATTGGCGGCATGTCCGGGTCGTGCCGCTAAAATTTGAGCTTTGATTGGTCTACCCACCAATGCTAAATCCCCAACTACATCCAGGAGCTTATGGCGTGCAGGCTCGTTGGCATGTCGAAGCTCCACATTATTCAAAATGCCTTCTTCTCTCGCTTCCACTTTTGGTTTGCCAAGAAGATCCGCCAAGTAGTCAAGTTCCCCATCTTCAACTTTCCGATCTACCACGACAATGGCATTACTCAAGTCACCACCTTTAATCAAGTTGTGCTTATAAAGTGTCTCCACTTCATGAAGGAAACAAAATGTTCTGCAGCTGGAAATCTGCTCTTTGAAATCCTGAATATTGTTGAGTGAAGCATGCTGACTTCCTAGCACAGGGGACTTGTAATCTACCATTACCGTGATCCGATAATCGTCTAACGGCAAAGCCGCTATTTCCACTTCACGTTCTTTATCCTGATAAAAAACGCTTTCTGGAATCTCGAAGAAATCTCTTTGGGCATTTTGCTCCTGCAGCCCTACCTCCAGTATTGCATCAATAAATAGGCGTGAACTACCATCCATGATCGGAGGCTCTGGACCGTCCAGTTGGATGAGTACATTGTCGATTTCTAAGCCGACAAGTGCGGCCAGTGTGTGCTCGACGGTGTTGACTCTTGCACCATTTTGCTCTATGGTCGTGCCTCTTGAAAGGTCAACCACATTGTCCACATCTGCATCCACAACTGGTTGACCTTCAAGATCAACTCGTTGGAATTTGATGCCGTGGTTTGGCTTGGCGGGCAAGAAAGTCATGGTAGCGTTTACCCCGGTGTGAAGTCCTACCCCGGCAACTTCGACCGGTCCCTTGATGGTGTGCTGATAAATTTGCATCCTGACGCGTTAGCGGATGGTTTGATTAATTGGACGGCAAATTTAGAATTTTTTCCTCAAGTTTTTCGATCCTTCTCATCATCTCTGGAAGCTTTCTATAAACGACCAGCGATCGCACCTCATCGCCTTTCTCCACGGCAGGCGATCCCCAGAGAACCTGACCTTCTTTTGTGCTACGCATGATGCCGGATTTGGCTCCAATGGTGGTTTTGTCAGCAATTTTAATATGACCAACAATACCGACTTGTCCAGCCATGATCACCTGCTTCCCTACTTTTGTTGATCCGGAAATGCCCGAAAGGGCTGCAATCACCGTGTTGTCTCCAACCTCTACATTGTGTCCGATCTGCACAAGGTTGTCAATTTTCACTCCCTTTCTAATGATTGTCGATTCAAAGGTGGCACAGTCGATCGTTGTGTTTGCACCAATGTCTACATGGTCTTCGATGATGACATTCCCAATCTGAGGGATGTTTTCATAGGAACCATCCTCTTTTGGAGCAAAACCAAATCCGTGGCTCCCGATCACGGCCCCTGCCTGAATGGTGCAGTAATTCCCGATTTTACTATTGGGATAAATTTTAACACCCGGGTAAATGATCGTGTTGTCACCGATCGTCACATTTTCACCAATGTAGACTTGCGGGTGGATCTTTACATTGTTGCCAATTTTGCTACCAACTCCAACATAAGCGAAGGCCCCTAAGAATAAATTTTCTCCATAAGTAACTGAGGATGGAAGATGAGATGGCTGTTCTATTCCTTCTTTGCTGAAGTTCAAGATTCGCTCGTATTCTTTCAGTAAACCTGTAAAAGCGAGGTAGGCATTTTCTACCCTGATGAGCGAGGAATCGATCTTTTTTGCAGGAATGAAATCCTTATTGACAATTACCCCAGAAGCCTTAGTCTCGTAAATGTGAGGCTCGTACTTAGGATTGGATAGGAATGAAATGCTGCCTGGCTTGGCCTCTTCAATGCTGCTAATTGTTGATATAGTCAGATCAGGATTCCCATCTACTTTGCCTCCAATCAGAGCGGCAATTTGCCCCAGCGTAAATTCCATGAATTGTGTTTTTAAGTGATGTATTACAAAGTTAATTCTTTGGGGTAGCAGAGGTAGTGTTTTGTCACAATTTTGCTCATCGCTTTGATATTCGGTAGGTCGGTAGCCTGAGCAACGTCCTTTACCTCACCTGATTTGGTCAGGATATTGATCGTTTGGTCTTTGAGCACGTAGGCAGCATTGCTGACTGTTCCTTTGTTGACGAAGGATTTACTTTCCTTTTCATTGATCGCATATAGGGTCTGAGCTTTTCGCCTCAATTCAGCTATCCTACTTTTTTCAGGAAGTTCATTCGTGAGGTCGATTGCATACAGCCTGCGATTGAGTAAATGTTGGCTCAATTGAGATAAGATGAAATCGTCACTCTTAGCCCAGAATTTCAGAGAACCCCAAATGTCTGAGTCATCCAACTCGCAGAAAGTTTCGAGGAGCTCTGGTTTTTGAATAAAATCATTGGACGTGGTTTCATTTTTTAGAAAGAAGAGTAGACCGGGTGTGGCTTGAAATGAGTTGTTTTCCTGACTTAATTTCCGAGCACGTTTTATCAGATTGGTCAGCATCACATCCGCTCCCACAGCTGCCTTGTGCAAGTAGACCTGCCAGTACATTAACCTTCGGGCGCTCAGGAAATTTTCGATGCTGTAAATTCCTTTTTCTTCTACGACTAATTCATCATCTACCAAATTGAGCATTTTAATGATCCGATCTGAGCCAATGGTTCCTTCTTGTACGCCCGTAAAAAAACTATCTCTTTGGAGGTAATCCAGCCGATCGACATCCAATTGACTAGAAACCAATTGATTCAAAAATTTTCTTTGATAGGTTCCTTGAAAAATTTCCAGAGCCAAATCCAATGCTCCATCAAATTCTTCATTGATTCTCTTCATCAGAAGCAGACTCAGTTGCTCATGCGGGAGCTCTGGAAAAATACTGTACTCCAACGAATGAGAAAATGGTCCATGCCCAAGGTCATGAAGAAGGATAGCGATTTGAGCTGCCTCCATTTCCTTGTCACTAACATCATGCCCTTTGTCTCGTAGGGTGTTTAAGGCTTTGGTCATCAAATGCATGGCGCCAAGTGCATGATGGAATCTTGAATGAACCGCACCCGGGTAAACCAAGTCGCTTACGCCGAGTTGTCGAATCCGGCGCATTCGTTGGAGATATCGGTGCTCAATAATATCGAAGACCAGCTCGTTTGGTATGGAAATGAACCCGTATATAGGGTCATTGATTATTTTCTTTTTGTTCACGCTAAGTAGGTGATATAACTTGAAGGCATAAAGCTACGTCAATGCAGAAAAATAGAATTCTTTGGGCCGATGATGAGATTGATTTGCTGAAACCGCATATTCTTTTTCTGGAGGGAAAAGGGTACGCCATTACTCCGGTGAATAGCGGATCGGACGCCTTGGAGCAAATTGATCACAACGAGTTTGACCTTGTTTTTCTGGACGAACATATGCCGGGTATGAGCGGGTTGGAGACGCTTAATTACATCAAGTCAACGCATCCGAATGTGCCCGTGGTGATGATCACCAAGAATGAAGAGGAGGCCATAATGGAGGAGGCGATCGGGTCCAAAATCGCGGATTACCTGATCAAGCCAGTGAACCCGAATCAGATTCTTCTTTCTGCTAAGAAAATTTTGGACAATAAAAGACTGATTTCTGACCGAACAAATATTGGCTATCAGAGGGAATTCCAAGAGTTAAGTATAGCATTGGGCGAGGTGGACGGTCATGCAGAATGGGCGGAACTCTACCAAAAACTTCTTTATTGGAATATTGAAATTGACCGAAGCGAGGACAAGAGTATGCGCGAGGTGCTCGATATGCAGTGGACGGAGGCGAATGATTATTTTTCGCAATTTGTGATGGATAATTATCAGGGGTGGATTCAAGAGCCAAATTCGCCGAGACCCATGCTTTCGCATCGCGTGCTTCAGAAGAAGGTCTTCCCGGAAATTGCCGAGGAGCCAGTATTCTTAATAGTTATTGACAATCTAAGATTTGATCAATGGGAGGAGTTGGAGCCGGACATAGCCGAGATGTTCACTATCAAAGAGCAGGATTATTACTATTCCATTTTGCCAACGACCACTTCCTATGCAAGAAATTCTCTATTTGCTGGATTGCTACCACTTGACATAAGCAAGCGGGATGCTGAATATTGGGTTGGAGAAGATGAGGAGGACGGGAAAAACAAATTTGAGCATGAGTTGCTGAAGAGGAATCTTGATAGATCGGGGCTGAATGTGAAGTCAACGTATCGAAAAATCTTAAACGTGAATGAAGGAAAGCAAGTCACAGAGCACCTGTCTGACTTGCTCCAAAACCCTTTCAATGTTTTGGTATACAATTTTGTAGATATGCTTTCGCATGCTCGCACAGATATGCGAATGATTCAGGAATTAGCTCCTGATGAATCGGCGTATAGATCCCTGACCAAATCCTGGTTTTTGCATTCCAACTTGTACGAAACCCTGAAGTTGCTTTCAGAACAGAAAGTCAAGGTGATGATCACTACAGATCATGGAACAATTAGAGTCAAGAACCCACTTAAAATTGTTGGAGACCGAGATGTGAATACTAACCTCAGGTACAAGCAAGGAAAGAACCTCGCTGTGGACACCAAGAAATGTTTCCATGTGACCAAACCAGAACTCATTGGCTTGCCAAAAGTGAATGTGAGCACCTCATTTGCTTTCACTCATGGAACAACCTTTTTTGCCTATCCCAATAATTTCAATCATTATGCTCGACACTACAGGGACACTTTTCAGCATGGCGGAATTAGCATGGAGGAGATGATCGTTCCTTTCATCACGCTATCTTCGCGTGGATGATCGAATTGAATAATCTCTCGGATTTGGTCCCGGTTTCCAATCAGCTTTTGGCTCTGGCAAGTGACAAATCAGTCTGGTGTTTTCGGGGTGAGATGGGAGCTGGTAAAACCACGCTAATCAAAGCTATTTGTGACCAACTTGGCGTGCAAGATGCCATGAGTTCACCTACTTTTTCGATCGTGAACGAGTATTCAGATAAGGAAAATGAGAGTGTCTATCACTTCGATTTTTATCGAATAAAAGACGAGGATGAGGCCAGAGAAATCGGCGCAGAGGAATATTTCTATTCTGGAAATTATTGTTTCATTGAATGGCCGGAGAAAGTGGCCGGATTACTTCCTGATGATCGCGTAGAAATTATCATTAATTTAGTCGATAGCGACCGTCGCAAAATCAAGCTAATCGAGCATGGCAAAGAAGGAAATTAGGGGATTTGAGCAGCTGGCCAAGGAGCAAAGCCTTTATCCTCAGGAGGCACCTGCGAAAATTCGCAAGAGTAATAACCAGTTAAACATTGGGCTTCCTGTAGAAAATTCCAATCAAGAAAATCGCGTGGCGCTGAAGCCAGAAGCCGTGCAAGTATTGGTGGCGAATGGTCACAATGTTTTAGTTCAGCGAGGGGCGGGCGTTTCGGCAGGCTACTCTGACACCCAGTATAGCGAGGCAGGTGGTGAAATCACCGATGATGTGCCCCGAGTTTTTAGCACAGACATATTGTTGAAGGTTGAACCACCGTCCTCTAAAGAGACGGAACTGTTGAAACCATCTGGGACACTCGTGTCGGCTTTTCAGGGCGGGAGTCAGTCGGTATCGTTTATTGAGGCACTTTGTAAAAAGAGGACAACCGCAATCGGCTATGAATTTCTGGAAGACAAAGTGGGTGGGTTGCCGCTGGTAAGGGCCATGAGTGAGATTGCCGGTAGCACGGTACTTCAGATAGCAGGCGAATATCTAGCGAGCCCAAACAAGGGGCAGGGAGTGATTTTAGGAGGCGTGACTGGAGTTCCACCAACCAAGGTAATGATAATCGGAGCGGGGACTGTGTCAGAATTTGCTGCCAGAGCCGCGCTTGGATTGGGCGTTGATATACGGATTTTCGACGATCACATTTATAAGCTCAGGAGAATAAAACAGACGCTTGGTCATCAGGTGTACACGTCCACATTTGATCATGCCGCACTCACGGATTCGGTCAAGGATGCAGATGTGCTCATTGGTGCTCTGCGACCTGAAAAGGGGAGAAGTCGATGCGTGATCACGGAAGAAATGGTGCAGATGATGAAGCAGGGAGCGGTAATAATTGATGTAAGCATCGATCAAGGAGGATGCGTGGAAACATCTGAAATGACGAGCCACATCAAACCTGTCTTTGAGAAGTATGGGGTTATTCACTACTGCGTGCCGAATATTGCTTCGAGGGTGGCCAGGACGGCCTCTATTGCTATCTCTAACATCCTGACCTCTATCGTCTTACGAATAGGTGAAGAGGGGGGAATGGATGATATGATTTATGTAAATCCCTGGTTTAGAAAAGGTGTTTACACCTACCGTGGTAGTTTGACAAATCTTGGCTTGGCCAAAAAGTTCAACATCCCTTACAAGGACTTAAACCTGCTGATGGCCGCCAGAATTTAGAAGTTTGCGATCTCGGCATCCATCCAGTCAGCGCGAAAATCCAAGAATGCTTTCAAACTTTCGATGCTAGTCGAGTAGTTCACCATTCCATTGGGATCCCATTTTGCATAATTCCTTTCCACTGCTAAGTTCTCAATCAGATAATCAGCATGCTGATCAATTTCATTGATGATAGATGCGTCGCTTAGCACACTTGATCTTAGACTTTCCCAACGAGTTTTTACGGCAGACCTGAAAACTGGATCCTCTAGGAGTCTCGGCCACCAAAAATGTATGAGCCAGGCATCACTTCCATTGCTAGTATTATAATTGATTACCCAATCATCCCACGCTACACGTCCATCACCGTAATCAAAACCAATATTAAAATCCCACGGTGGGCCAACATTGAGTTTTCCACCTTTGTCCTTGTATAGGAAAGTGCTCAACCTATAGCCATCAACATTTCGGCAGAGCTCATTAATGATGAACAGATCAACGAAACTTCTGACATCTATGTAGTCGGTATAGGTACGATTTTCATTTTCAAAATCATCAGCCAAGAGGGCAGCCTCAAAATCATCTATGTACCCACTGATGTAATTCTTTTGATCGGCAGTTATTTCGATTGCTTTGGGGTAGTCGTAGAGAAAGTAGGTTTCTTCACCGAATTTTGAACCATACGGAGGCCCTAGTAAGACGTCTCCCTGCGTGTTGTATCTAGATCTGAAGCTATTGATGGCCGTATACTTGGCGTCATCTTCCCAATTTTCACCAGTGGTTTTGTCTATTTTCAAAACATAGCCACCGGTGATATCACTATCCGTAGCTTCAAGTTTGGAAATTGCAATTCTGTTATTATCCCTTTTCAATTTTTCCATGAAAACGTAAACACCCAAGTATGTTCCGTTTACTTCTAGTTCGACGAGCTGGGTTCTGCTGGAATAGTTGCCCATGTTGCGATACAACTCATAGGCCAGAAGGTGTCGCATCATAGAAGGGTCCCATATTTCAGAGCTATTGACGACATGTCCATTAAGAATCCAATCTTCTTCTGCTGGCATTCCGAAGAAGGAAACATCCAAATCATTGCCTGCAGCATCCCATGCCTCTATTCCGAATGATTTTTTATCTGAAAGTCTATAGGATGTAGATCCTCTGTATTCAATTCCTATTCGTTGTTCTTGAACCAGTTCCTTTTCAACATAGACTTGAAGTAAAGCGCCTACTTTTGGTTCATTTACTATGCCTTCATCGGTATCAATCACTACGTATGGAATCTGACTGGCTCCAATATCCACAGCGAAGTTGGGATCTTTCGAATTTCCATTTTTATTGTTGTTGATATCCTTGTCCCCGCAAGAAGCGGTAAAAAGAAGGGCGAACAGATAAGGATATAGTCGAGACATTTTGAATTTTTTAGCCATAAACAATTTACCATAAAAAAACCCGAATGCATTGCATCCGGGTCTCACTCACTATGAAAAAACAGTCTACTACGCCAATTGCGCATCGAGCTTGTCGCTCAGAACTGCTTTGGGTACGGCTCCAATTTGCTTATCCACGATCTCTCCGTTTTTGAAAACTAAGAGTGTTGGGATAGAGCGTATTCCAAATTTAGCAGAAACTTCTGGATTTGCATCCACATCTACCTTACCAATTACAGCTTTTCCTTCATAATCTGCTGCTAACTCTTCCACAACAGGTCCGATCATCTTACATGGACCACACCATTCGGCCCAAAAATCAACCAATACTGGCTGATCCGAATTTAATACGTCGTTGAAATTACTGTCTGTTATTTCTAATGGTTTTGACATTCGTGTACTTTTTGATTGTAACAAGTGATATTGGAACGCAAAGATAATTGGGATAGTTTGAGCAAATGCCTTTTAAAATTTCTTTTGTACGTTTCGGGACAATTGGACTTGTCAATCCAAAAATTCTACCTCTTGACGGAACGGAAGTTTCATGAGCAGATTCTGCGCCTCCGGAATGGACAAGTCCTGAAAGATAATCTTGTAGAGCATGTCGGTGATAATGGATCGGTAGCCGTACACATCGGATAGCTGATGCACGATCTGGATAGTCTTCACGCCCTCTGCTACCTCTTCCATTTTGGTTAGAATTTGATCAATCTTTAGGCCTTGAGCCAGTTTTTCACCAACGGAGAAATTCCGACTTTTCGTGGACCCACAGGTCGCAATCAAATCTCCAACACCCGCTAGACCAAGAAATGGCTTCACATCAGCGCCAAATTTTTTGCCGATATAAATCATTTCGACCAAGCCGCGACTTATCAATAATGCCTTGGAATTTTCACCCAACCCGAGCCCTGAAACAAGTCCGGCTCCAATAGCGATAATGTTTTTTAGGATACCGCAAAGCTCAGTTCCCTTAAGATCTCTACCTCCATAAACCAGAAAATTATCATTCCTCAGAAGTTTTTGGCCAATCTCTACCACTTCATCAAATTGTGACGCAACTACGGTGGCAGCTGGCTTTCCTTCCGCAATTTCTTTGGCAAGATTTGGCCCAGCCATGCACCCAACCCTCAATACTGAACTTTCCTCTTTGATCACTTCGCTCATGGTTTTCACATGTTCTCGGCTAAGCGGCTCATTTTTGGGGTTGGTTAGGTCAAATCCTTTGGTGCCATGGATGATGATATGGTACGGTCTTAAATGCGGGGATAAATCCTGCATCATTTTTCTAAATGCCGATGAAGGGACTGCAGGGAAAATCACATGACATTCTCCCAGTTGATCGTAGGAATTTATTGGTTTGATTTTGTCTGAAAGTTTCTGCCCTGAACTGATTCGAGTCTCAGTCATGTCCTTCCATTTTTCAGGATCACGGACGTACAACAATATGTTATCCGTATTTTTCGCAAGCAGATTCGCGATAGCAGTGCCAAAGCTACCTGCTCCGATCACTCCTACCGGTCTAGATGAATTTTTCAAGACCATAGCCCTCCATGCGATTGTGATAGTAATAAAGTGTATTCGTGTCTTGGATGATGATTTTATCACCCTTGTGTACAAGTGGTCGCTGGGCATGATACATCCCTACATTCGCCAGTCCGTCATTTATAGAGATTGTGGCTCGCTCTCGCATATGATCTGCCACGTCTACTTTTCCTTTCTTGTTCAGTTCAATGATGTGATCCCTCAGTAGTTTGTAAGCTTCCTTGAATTCTTCATAGTCCAATTCTAAGTCTTCATCTCCAAGCCGAAGAACGGCATACAAATCAAGAGTGGGGTTCTTTCTTTCGAGCATTTTGAAGGCTGTGTATGCCACCAAATGACTTGCAAACACCCGGTTGTATTTGTGATACTCTTCCACAATTCGACCCGACAAAATCCGCACATACTCGTTCTCACGTTGGGTATTCATATTTACCGTGCCATCACTTATGAAATAGTCCTTGGTGTGAATGGGATTCCCTTTCATATCAAGACTGTTGCCTTCCATGTCCACATAGTTGCCGAGCACGTCCATTCCTTTGCCAATGCTCACTGAAATGTCCGAACCCTTTGTGAAGAATTTGAGCATGAAAGTGGCCATTTTGTAAGAGTTTGTAAACTCATCAGCCTCTTGGTAAAATCGCTCTTGCCCTGTTTTCTTCAAGTGCTCTCGTATGAGAGCAGGAGCCTCCAAAGTGAAATGATAGTTGATTACCACGGGGACAATAAAAATCTTCTTTTCGCTACCAGATTGAAAAAGTGCACGCTGAGCTTCTATTGCCGTTCCCAGAAGGCCAAGCTTTAATGTCTTTTCGATTTCACCTGATCTCGATCTTGTGCCACCAGGGAAGAACAAACTATGTGCTCCTTCCATGAGTGCATACTTTGAGTAATTTTTGAGTGTCTCTAAATAAATAGGATTCCTTTTTCTTCGATCCACTTTATAGGCGCCAAGGCTATTCATGAAGTAGGCAAGGATCTTAATATTGAAGAGGTTCAGTCCGGCACCATAAATGAAAGCTGGAAGTCCCAAATGTTGTATCACCCAGCCAATCAATATACTGTCGAGGTTGCTGAAATGGGTGGGGACCATCACGACTGTTCCACGTCGGGCCAGCTCTCTGATATGCTCCGTTTCACCTACCACGTGAATCTTATCTTGAAGGTCTAGCTGGCGGCTAAATATGGCTCTGAAACCTTTGACTCTTGCGGCATTCAATAAACGAGCGAAACCGAATGTGACAAACGCCCGAGCAAAGCGATAATAGGTTTTTTTGAAGTTTCCGGCAATTTCGAAACCGTATCGGTCTATGATTTTAATGAGCAGAGCACTTTCTTTCTCACTTCTTTCTTTTCCTTCTAGCTGTTCATAATCCGAAAGCTGTGAGCTGACGCCATTCCAAAAGCTTTTGTCATCCTTTGGATCCACTTTCCAAGGATTAGCTCTCATTCGAATTTTTTCCTTGTATAAGGTGGTTTCCAAAAGTTCTCTTGGAGTCAAGCCCGACTTATTGAGTTCATCAAATGTTTGCTTTGTTACCGACTCAATAAATTCCTGCCTGTTTTCCGAGAGCTTGACAATTGGCCATTGGCTTTTCTCAGGCAAAATTTCATCATAGCGTACCTTCTGTCTTCCCATTGCAGCGGAAAGATAAATCACTATTAATTCTATTGGACATTAATTGTATGAAGCCGGAGAAATGGAGCTTTCTATAGAGGAATTTGAAGGTTTTTATTTAGGCACTTAATCCAAGATCCGAAGCTTAGCGAAACTCAAAAGCAGGGTTTTTTCTCCAGCCTTATCAAAATTCACTTTGGCCTTTTTGTTAGATCCGTTTGTGTCCAATGCCGTGACTGTCCCGAATCCAAATTTTGGGTGCTCTACCTTGTTTCCAGGTTCTAGGAGTTCCGGATTGCTTGGCTGAAAGTCTGGAGATGGGGTGTGGTTGGTCTGTTTGGTGAATTTTCTTTGTGATGCATCTCGTTTCACATTTTGCACGAAACTCTTGGTGCTGTAGTTAGGGGTCTCTATTACATTTTCCTTTGGTCTAAACTTCCTTGTAACATGAATGAATTGAGGATCGACATCATCCAAAAATCTACTTGGATCACAATTTTTCAGTCGACCAAATCGGTATCGGTTTAGCGCATAACTAAAAAAGAGTTTCTTTTTGGCGCGGGTGATGGCTACATAAAAAAGCCTTCTTTCTTCCTCCAAATCAGCTCTGGAGCTGAGCATCATTTGGGATGGAAAGAGGTCTTCTTCAAGCCCTACAATGTACACATATGGAAATTCCAATCCTTTAGCCATGTGCACGGTCATAAGTGTCACCGCTTCATCGGATTTGGCATTTCTGTCCTCATCGGTGAGAAGTGCCACATCCTGCAGAAAAGCGGATATGCTTTTGTCTTCTCGCTCAGCATCATCTGTGAATTCTTTGATGGCGTTAAGTAATTCTTGTACGTTTTCATACCGACTCATTCCTTCTATGGACTTGTCGCTGTGAAGGTCTTTGAGAATCCCGGAGCTCTTAGCTACTTGAGTGGCAAATTCGAACGCATCCTTTTTGTCCGCAGATAACCTGAAGCTTTTGATGAGCGTAGCAAACGCTTCCACTTGTGATCCACCTTTGCCACCGATGAGGGAACTCCCTTTTTCCATTACATCAAAAAGAGGCTTGTCTTGTTCGGCGGCAGTGACCACAAGTTTTTCAATGGTTCCAGGTCCGATTCCTCTTTTAGGATAATTAATGATTCGCCTCATGGCTTGCTCGTCATTCGGATTCACCGTGTACCGCAAGTAGGCAATGACATCCTTGATTTCCTTTCGTTGGTAAAAGGACAATCCACCCACTACTCGATACTTAATGTTCATTCTTCGGAGAGCCTCTTCCATGGAGCGTGATTGGCTGTTGGTTCTGTAAAGAATGGCAAACTGATTTTCAGAAGCGTGATCCTTCATTTTGGTCTCGAAAATAGAGGAGGCCACCAAGCGACCTTCCTCGTTATCCGAGGTGGCCTTTATCAACTCGATTAAATCGCCATCCCCATTGTCGGTCCAAACGCTCTTCTTCAATTGGGCTCTGTTCTTGTTAATTACAGAGTTGGCCGCATTCACTATGGTTTTCGTCGATCGGTAATTCTGTTCTAGTTTGATCACCTGAAGTTCAGGGTAGTCTTTTTCGAAATTCAGAATGTTTTGAATATCTGCACCTCTAAACGCATAGATTGATTGTGCATCATCACCGACAACACAAATATTTCTACGCACTGCGGCTAGTTTTTTTGCAATCAAATATTGGGAAATATTCGTGTCCTGAAACTCATCAATGAGCACGTAATGGAATCGCTGCTGATATTTATTAAGAACATCCAAATGTTCCTGAAAAAGGACATTTGTGTTGAAAAGCAGATCGTCGAAATCCATGGCGTCTGATTTGAAACATCGCTTTACATAGGTTTCATAAATCATTCCCATTTCTGGCCGCTGATTAGCGACATCATCCTCCATATAGATTGGATTATTTTGGTAATCCATCCAAGAGACTAACCTGTTCTTAGCTGCTGAAATGCGATTATAAACCACGTTGGGTTTATAGATTTTGTCATCCAGATTGAATTGCTTCACGATTTGCTTGATGAGCTGTTTAGAGTCATCGGTATCGTATATGGTGAAATTACTTGGGTAGCCAAGTTTGGAAGCTTCGGCACGGAGAATACGTGCAAAAACCGAGTGAAACGTACCCATCCAAAGATTTCGAGCTTCATTGCCAACAATACTCTCAATCCTGTGGCGCATTTCGGCCGCCGCTTTGTTAGTAAACGTCAGTGACATAATGTTGAATGGATCAACATTGTGTTCGCTTATGAGGTGAGCGATTCGATAGGTTAGAACTCTGGTTTTTCCTGAACCCGCACCAGCTATAAGCATGCAAGGCCCTTCGGTGGTTAGGACGCCTTCTTTTTGAGGTGGATTTAGTTCGTCGAGGTAGGAGAGGTTGAGATCTTGGGACATCCAGCAAATCTACCTTAGCCTTAGGTTTTTCTGGTTAGGAGACGAACTCAAAATGATAGTTCAGAATAATAAACGCCAGAAAGCAGATGAAAAGAACGATTTCTAAAGCGAGCCAGAATCGAGAAAGCTTTTTGCTTTTCTTTTTTTCTACGGTGGTTTCTTGATTCAAGGTCAGCGCCATTTTTCTTCCGGTCAAAAATAAAGAAATGTGAAGTAATTGTTAACGAAAAATTAAAGTGGGGGGAATTGAATTTTAAAATGTCAACTAGGTGTCTTTGATATTTTGAATAACTTTAATTCAGCGAAAACCAGTTTGACCATGAGTTTGTCTAAAGCATTTACCGTTTTATTGATTGGAATTGTAATGACCTCCGCGAGAGGGCAGCAATTTGGATTCAGTCTACCACAGGACTCCACCTATTCCAAGGTGTTTTTTAACATTAATAATAACTTAATCACGATACCTCTGGGGCTTAATGGTAAAGTGCAAATAAGAGTGATTGTTGATACCAGTATCGAGCATACCATTCTGACGAGTTCAAAGCTGGCAGAAGATTATGGAGTGGAGCTCCTTCGGAAGATCTCACTGGGGAGCACAAGTGATGGGCCGTTAGTAGGGTATTCGGCAAATGGCGCATTTCTGGAGCTTAGAGATGGAACTCAAACTGGCTATAATCATTCGATCATGGTCTTGGAATATGACTTTCTGGGACTATCAACTACAGCTCAAACGGTGGTGCATGGAATAATTGGTAGAGACCTTTTTGGGAGGTTTGTGGTTGAGTTTGACAATGACAAACAGGTAATGACTCTTTGGGAACCCGCTTCCTTTAAGCCCCCGACGGGCTATGATGCTGTTCCCTTGAAGTTTGAAAATGGAGAGGTGAAAGTATTTGTGAAGTCAGCTTTTCAAAACTGGGAAGAACAGGAAGATTATTTTATCCTAAAAACCGGGGCACCTCATACAATTCTTTATGACTCCAAGGAAAATATTTTCAACGTTCCATACAAGAATGTAGAGACAACTTTGGGGAGAGGGAGCGGTGGAGAAATCAAGGGGAATGTTGGCAGAACCAGAACCGTTCAAATTGGATCTTACACCTTTGAAGAGCCGATTGCTTCGTTTACCTCAGACCAGTTTGAGGGAAAAAATAGGGGATCCGTCGGGATGGGACTCTTAAGTCGATTCAACTTCATTGTCGATTTTCATGGAGCTACTCTGTACCTGAAACCAAACAGACTGTTTGGAAAGTCCTTTGAGTTTGACATGAGTGGAATTAAGATTACACCTGAGGGCGATAAATTCTTCATCAGCTATGTTCAGAAAGATTCACCAGCTGCTAAAGTTGGATTGCAGGTCGGCGATCAAGTCTTAGCCATAAATGGGACAGAGCTTACTGCCAAGAATTTTACAGAAGAATCCTCGGTTTTTGCATCGAAACCAGACAAAAAAGTTACGCTTAGAATCCTTCAGCGTGGAACTGAAAGTGAAGTAACGTTCAGGCTTATTAGATTTATTTAGTCTCTTCGATCAATACGCCTGTCGCTACGAATGCGTACTCCTCTTTTGGTTCGGTGATCGCATTGATTTCTTCTGCAGACTTACCTTCATCTTGTGCATAGTGTCTGAGGACTTCAACCGAAGTTACAGTCTTGGTAACTGTACCTTCCATAATGGCTTGTTTCCCCGCAACACCTTCTTTAGGTACAAAGAATCCATAGTCTTTGAAGGTCACACGCATGCTTGTGCTGTCACCTGTTTTCACAGTCATCCAGCAGCCCTTCATGGCGCATGTTTTTTCAATTTCACCTGTGAGTTTCACGTTTAGGGAATCTGTATCAGCCATTAAAGCATCTATGATCGCAACACTTTGTGCATCATCAGCAGCTATTTTATCACCGTACGAAGAATAAACTGTGGCCACTTCTGGCTCTTTTTCTTGATTGGATTGCTCACTTGATTTTTTGCAAGATGAAAAAATAACAAGTGCTAAGAGGGTAAAAAGTAGATTTTTCATTTGGGTTGAAATTTTCACAAATTTAGTGAAGTTGAGGCTAGGCAATCAAGAAAAAGATTGATGACTTTTATCAAGGCTGCTTGATCTGTCCGGCAATAAATGCGGTCGTCCAAGCCGCCTGGAAATTAAAGCCCCCCGTAATGCCATCTATGTCCAGCACTTCTCCGGCAAAGTAAAGGCCGGGGCAGGGTAAGCTTTCCAAAGTTTTCGAATTGATACTCTTAAGACTTACGCCTCCACAGGTCACGAATTCTTCTTTGAAAGTTGTTTTTCCTTTTACACTATAAATGTCATTTACTAGGACGCTCGTGAGTTTGTTCATTCCCTTCTTGCCAAGCTCCGTCCATTTTTTTACTTCTGATAGGTCTGCATTGGTTAGAAGAAAAAGCCAAAGTCTCTCAGGAAGACCAAACAATTTGAGATTAGCTAGCTGCTTGTTTGGGTTTGAAATAGCTGCCTGATCTATTTGATCTAATACCTGTTCATCACTCAGTCCATTCGTCCAATTCACTTGAATATTGAATTCATAATTTTTCTCACTGAGAAGCCTAGCTCCGAAAGCGGAGAGTTTAAGAATGGCCGGACCGCTCATTCCCCAATGAGTAATTAGTAAGGGCCCGGACGACTTCAGTTTAGTCCCTTGGATGCTCACGGTAGTTTGCTCACAAACGACACCCATAAGAGAGGTGATTTGGTTTCGGGGCATATTGAAAGTAAACAGCGATGGAACAGGTTCAACGATTTCATGCCCCAATTCTTCCAGCCAGGAGAGACCCTCTCGTTTTGGCGAGCCTCCAGAGGCAATGATCACTTTGTTAAATTTTTCCTGTTCATGCTTTGTGTGTAGCAAAAAACCTCCTGGTACTGATTCTATTTTCTCTATGGGTGAGCTGGTTCGAATTTCAATATGAAGTTTTCGAATCTCCCGAAGCAAACAATCGATCACAGTTTGTGAATCATCAGATGTTGGGAAAATTCGTCCGTCCTTTTCAGTTTTCAAACGGACGCCTCGCTTCTCAAACCAATTGACCGTGTCGGATGTAGAGAAATCATGAAAGGCTTTCTTGAGTAGTTTGGCCCCTCTTGGATAGGCTTTGATGAGTTCGCTGATTTTAGTTTCTGAATTGGTGACGTTGCACCGCCCACCTCCTGAGACTTTAACTTTTGAGAGTAGCTTACTCGTCTTTTCAAACATGATCACCTGAGCACCTGGGTGATGCTCTTTGACTGACAGTGCCGAGAAGAAACCGGCTGCTCCGCCTCCGATGATGGCTACTTTTAGCACCTTGGGATCATTCATTGATGCTCAATTCTCAGTAGGCTGGCATTTGTTCTTGATAAATTGATCCACCAATCGATAGGTTTTGGTGTAGTCAATGGATACACGAGATGTGGTGAGCTTGCATTCAAAACTGACCAGATCGCCATTTGAGATGGCATGAAAATCACTTTTGGGAAGGGGTGCCACGTCACAGTTTATTGGTCTTGAAAAATCCTCAAGTCGATTAATAATGATCGCATTCACTTCCTTAAGAATTTCATCGGCTAGTGCCCTGCTGCCCAAATTTTCAAGTAATGTGGATCGCTCCACAAACTCCACATCGCGCCCTATGACTTTCCCCGATCGAATGATCTCGGTGGAGTCAAGTCTGAACTCATTGCGGAAGAAGGTGTGGATGTTGGCAATCTTCACAAAGGATTTCTCCTCTTCAAGTTTCATGCTTTGATAACTAGGTGTAAGCTCGAAAGCCTTTGAATTAATCATGAATGAATCCATTGGCCACTCTCTCATGTCGTACCATATTTCGTGGCTCTGATACTCATACCCTTCGAGGACATTGCCAAGCTGGCTTGGCTCATACTTGCATGTGTTATACATCCGCACATCTGTGGCCACATAATGAAACCCGTTTCTTTCTCGAAACACAGGAAGCTTGTACGGTTTTTCCAGCTCCCACTTGCCCTGATACTTGTAACATGGGAACTCACAATTGTCCGGTAAATCTTTTAGCTTGGTATAAGGATTAATGTAGGAAGTTTCGAAACTCCATTCGAGCATATCGTATCTCGAACTTGCTGGGGGATTTTCGCTTACTGCGTTTCCAAAAATAAAGTAACTGATCACCGCTCCTAGCGTAAGGCCTGCCAGTAGAAAAAGCAATCTTTTTCTAGGAGAGGCCAGTGCCTTCTTGGGGTTGTCACCTACTTTCTCAAGCCTCTTTTCGAGTTCAATTAACTTCAGAATTCTGTCGGCGTTTTGATTGGCTCTTTGGTACTCGCCTTCGGTGGCGTGTTGGTTGATAAGCCGTGAAAACTGAGCATCGCTGTACCCAAGCTCTCTGGAAATGTCAGAATTTGAGGCTTTTGAAAATTTCTTACTCCCTTCGTCAAATCCCCCAAAAAGGGCACTCAGTTTAGATAGTAGTTCTTTATATGGATCCTTCGACACGAGCTAATTGATAATGATGCATAAAATTCGATAAAATTCGTTGAAAGCCCCTTTTTTTCTGCAGAATCACTTTTCTTGGATTGTCAATTGTCAATGTTTTGACGATGATTTAGCTGACTATCAACCAAATAAACGTACGATGAAAAGGTCTAAACTATTACTTGGCACGCTGATGTGCACACTCTTTTTTGGGTTCATTTTTCTGATTTCTTGTAAAGACAAAGATGATCCTAAACCCGCCGGGCCGTCTGTGCCTGAACTCACATCACCTGCAGATGAAGCAGTGAATCAACCGCTCACCCCAACCCTCACTTGGGAGGAAGCAGAAGCTGAAAGCGGCGTGGAAGAATACGCGCTGTACTTCGGCACTACTGCTGATCCGTCGACACTTATTTTCACAGGCACTAATACCAGCGTGACCTTTAGCACTCCTTTGGAAAATTCCACCACTTATTACTGGAAAGTGCAAGTGACTGATACCAAAGATCGAGTCGCCACCAGCGAAATATTCTCCTTTACTACGGTAGGAGAAGAGGGTTTTGTAATTCCTGATGCTGAATTTGGAAAAGCTCTTGAGGGCCTTGGCTATGCTACCGAGGAAGAAGGAACTTATATGCTGGACATGGCCGCTGCTGCCACTATCACCGGTCTTGATCTGGGAGGTTCATCCTCTGCACCCCTCGATATTCAGGATATAGATGGTATACAGTTTTTCTCTGCCTTACGCTATTTGGATGTTGACTACACGAGCATATCGGAGCTGGACCTGTCCAATAATGCCAATCTTGATACGCTTCAGTATACCAATTCGGCTACCAACACGGCCAATTTCCTAACCTCAATGGATTTGCCTGCTGGTATGCTCAGAATTCGAGTTTTCAGACACAATCTTTCCGATTTCGATGCTACTGAATTTGCGGACCTGGAATATCTTCGATTAGATGGGGATGACATTCCAAATGCGGCAGTAGGGGGTGTGACCAATGTGCTGAGCACACTCACAGTGGACGAAACGTCCAACCCAAATTTGGTACACTTGGACATGGGCGGTAACAGGGATGCCAACGGTGATCCAATTACTTATCAAGTTAGTCAGGCGCTGTACGATCAACTAACCGACGATGGAGCTAACAATAAGGATGGTTTAGTTCTTCCTCCTACTTTCTCTGTAGAAACTGTGGATCCGGCAGATGCTGCCACTGACGTTTCTACTTCCGGCGCTATCACGGTTACATTTTCTGACGATGTAGATGAATCATCCATCGCGTATACGCTGAAGGAAGGAAGCAACAGCGCCTCTACCACATCGAGCGTGAACGGCGCAGTGCTTACCATCACGCCCTCTTCTAATCTTATCAACTCCACCACGTACACTTTGGAAATCACCGAAGCGGATGGACTCAACGGAGCTAGCCTGGAGGCAGCATTTTCCTCCACCTTCACGACCATTGCACCTGGAGAAATTTCAGTGACGAGTGTGGAGATTTCTTCAAATACACTGAGCACAAGTGCTGCCATAGATCAGGCGGATAGGTCTGGAGAAATCGTCGTGACCTTTACTAGCAGCGTGGAAAGCACTTTTGCATCGGGTAGCTATACTTTGCTAGCAGGTGCATCCTCTGTTCCTTCTACTTTCACCGCATCAGGGTCGGTAGTGACCATCACTCCAAGCTCCACGTTGGATGCACTTACAGATTTCACAGTGACTCTTCTATCCGCAAATCCTGTTGCGGACAATGGCGGCAGTTTGGATGCTGATGAGGCGTATGATTTCAAAACAGCCTTCTTCACGGGAGGAGACGGTAGTGAAAATTACCCTTACGAAATTAATGAAGCCTTGGAGCTGGATAGCGTGAGAAGACATTTGGATGCTTATTTTGAGATGACGGGTAGTGTGGATTTAGATTCTTATCTGACTGGTGATGGCTGGGATCCTATCGTTGATTTTGCAGGATCGATTGAAGGGAATTTTAATGAAGTTCAAAATATATGGATTACTTCAGGTTCTGATAGAGTGGGTTTATTCGGTGTGATAGACGGAGGAAGTGTCTCTAACTTGGGTCTAACAATTCACTCAAATGGTATTCTTGGAGGTCAATATGTAGGTGGAATGGTTGGCGAATTGGCTAACAATGGAACCATAAGCAAATGTTACGTCCTTGGAGGAACGATTGCAACAAATGTCGGAGGTACAGCTTCAAGGACCGGGGGGTTCGTAGGTTATATTACTAGCGGATCAATTACTGAATCATTTACAACTGCCAACGTAGGTGGAACCACTCTCACAGGATCCAGCATTGCTGATCGTGTAGGAGGGTTCGTGGGCGGTATAGGAGCGCTATTCGGGGGTATTTCAGACTCTTATGCTACGGGTAGCGTATCTGGCGATGCAGATACCGGAGGATTTTTTGGATGGGCGAGTGGTAGCGCTGATAAATCCTTGATAAATGGCGTTTATTCTTCTGGTGATGTAACTACAACAGATCCAACAACTTCTGGAATCTTCGCAGGAAATGATTTTGATGGAACAACTTTAGGTTCGGGCTATTACAATACCGACGCAATACTTATGGGTGGTAACGCATCCATAGGTATCACAAACCTAACAGGGGTTGACTTTAGCATAAACGGAGACCAATCATCATCATTCCCAGACTTAAGCACTTCCACTTGGGCCTTTGGGCCATCCGGAATCAGTGGATCGAACGGTCCGGTTCTTCAGTGGGAAGTAGGAGACTAAACACAGAGATTTAAATCGTGAGAGCCGCCACGCGGCTCTCACTTTTCCAATAACCTTATGAAGCGATTTAATCATTCTTTGTACATCTGTTTGGCCTTGGTAGGCATGCTATCCTGCTCCACCGACGATACGTCCCTTATCGATCCTATAGACCAGATCATTGGAGGAGGGGATCCTGTATTGGGATCGGGAACAGATGCCGATCCTTACCAACTCAGAACAGCGGAGCACCTGGATGTTTTCATGCGAAATAGCCTCACAAGCAGCTTTGTGCTCCTGAATGACATTGACCTCACTACCTACATTGAGGAGAACTATGCCACCGATGGCTGGCTTCCGATCAATGGTTTTGCCGGGGTATTGGATGGGGCTGATTTCACGATTTCAGGACTTTGGATCGAGCGACCAACCAGCGATAATATCGGGTTTTTCGGAGAGCTGGGAAATGATACTAACTCCATTGCAGTGACCATTGAGATCAAGAACCTAACCTTGGAGATAGCCGCTTCAAAGTCTGTGACCGGACGAACCCGTACAGCCGCACTTGTTGGATCTGCCAATGACGGGCTTGGTGTGACTAACGTGCACATCCGTGGTGGAGATGCCAACTCGCAGGTGCATAGTACCGAAACGCAGGACAATGGCGATTTTGGCCGTTCGGGTACACTCATCGGTTTGGCGGACAGAACAGAAGTCATACGCTGTTCATCTACTGTGAAGATGGTCGCTGATGGAGGCCACCGAATTGGAGGATTGATTGGTATGATCAATACAACTATTGTAGATCAGTGCTATGCCACGGGTGATGTCGAAGGAGGAATTGCCCGTATTGGCGGCCTGATCGGTTTTGCTTTTAATGCTGGTAGCAGATCGCAGATTACCAATTCGTTTGCTACGGGCAATGTGTCGGTAGTCGGTAGCGGACTGGACGATATTGGAGGTTTTGTTGGTGCCACTGATGCCAGCATCAGCCCGGTTAACTGCTACACCAAAGGCAATATCATCATCGATGGTACGGTCTCCACCTACGGCTACTTCTCCGGAGATGGAGACGGTGGGTCAGGTATTTTTGGATCTACAGCCCAAACTATACTGGATGGATCAAGTGCCGACATCAGTTCAGGGGCGGTGAGTAATAGTATTGAAGAGCCTAATGAAAGCGGCTTTATTCTAATTAATTTAGGTTCAAGTACTTGTGCAGATTTCTCAAGTTTTGAGTCTTCCATCTGGTCATGTACCAACGGCAGTTTCCCTGTTCTGATCACCAACTCTTGAGTTTTAGGTTCATGAAATCTGCGGCTTCATCTATTTTCAAAATTCTGTTACTGAGCTTCGGCTTCACGTTTCAGCTAATGGCACAGGACGATCCGGATGCTGACTTGGACCCGGATCAAGAATCGGAAGAGGCCGTTTTCGATACGGATTTTCTATATGCCTTGCCCAATTGGTATACCTTGGGAGACGGCTTGAAATTCACCTCCAGAACCAACGACTACTCTATGGAGGTCACTGGTTATATCCAACCACAATATGAGTTGTTTATGGGTACTGATACGCTTGGATATTCTTACAACAGAAGTCGATATAGAGTAAGTCGAGCGAGGATAAAAATTAGCGGACAGAGCAAGCAGCTGAATTTGTCCTATCGATTGAGTTTCGATCTCAGCAGGGACAATATTATTGGAGACCCCAACGATCCTAACGACGATGAGAACAATTTCCTGTGGGATGCTTACATCACGTATCGGCCTTTCAGGTACACACGTGTAAGCCTTGGTCAAAAGGCACCAAGAACGAATTATCGAGAATTTTTCATGACTTCCAATACTCTTCAGATGGTGGAGAGAAGTCGGATTACTTCGTTATTCTCCGTCTTCAGAGATTTCGGATTATTCGTCGATCGGCGGGACAAAATATATCGTGATCTGTACGTCAAATCCTATTTGGAGATCACGACAGGCGATGGACAAAACGCCTTTGAAAATTTCGGTGGGTTGAAATATGGCGGACGTCTCGACATTTTTCCACTGGGACTTTTTCAAGGTGGAGAATTCAACGGGGTGGACATGATCCGTGAGTGGAAACCAAAGTTGGTTGTCGGAGGTGCCTATTCCATCAACAAAGGAATGACAGGAAGAAACGGAAACTCCAGACCTGTGAATGATCGATATTTCTACACAAATATTGAGAACGAAGAATTGCTGCCCGACTATGAAAAGTACGTGGCGGACTTCCTGATGAAATACAAGGGGTTCGTGGTATTGGGTGCATATGCCCGAACCAAGGCATCCGTTCCAGCCGGCATTACCGACAGTGAAACGACTGTCAGGGGTCGGATGAATTTGGGTGAGATATGGAACATTCAGGCAGGCTACCTCTTCAGGGGAGACTGGTCGGTGGATGCCCGGTATCAAAAAATAAACACACTGACAGAAAAGGATGCCTTGGGAGAAATCATCCCTTCCACGGCAACCTTCCTGGATGCTGGGATTTACAACCGACCAGAATATTATACGGTCGGGCTGACCAAGTATTTGAAGAAATACGCCGTGAAAATTCAATCCTCAGTGACTTACAACACGGTAGTAACAAGTGAGGGAGCTGCCACCCGGATTTATTCTGGAGCCAACCCTGCAGGTGGTGATGACATTGATGTCGTCATACCTGACGAGTGGACTTATCGTTTGGTTTTATCAATCGCCTTTTGATTATGAGGAAAACAGCAATTCTTTCTTTGTATTTCCTTGGCTTGGCGATGGCATCCATGGCGCAACAGCCTGGTAAACTCACCAAAAAATTCTTCCCTGATCCTAAGGTTGAATTTGAAACACCGGCATTCAACAGTCGATTTGGATTTACGACCTACCAAGAGCTAGTCACATTTTTGGAAAGACTGACATCTCAGAATCCTTACGCCACAATAGATTTTATCGGAGAAACGCAACGAGGAAAGAAAATCCCGATGGTGCTTATCTCCAAGCCAGACAATCAGCCTAAAGTAAGGGTCTGGCTGCAAGGGGGGATTCACGGGAATGAACCCGCTAGTTCGGAGGGTCTGCTCGTTGTTCTACAAGAACTACTCACGAATTCGGCGAATGCTCGCTTACTGGATCGACTCGAAATAGCCGTAGTGCCGATGGTCAATATCGATGGGTACGTTCGGCAAAATAGAAGTGCTAAAAACGGACTTGACCTCAACCGAGATTTAATCAAACTTCAAATTGCGGAGACGCAGCAACTGAAAGCCAAATACTCGGAGTATGCACCTCATGTAGCTATTGATTTTCATGAATACAATCCTTTTAGAGCAACCTTTCGTGATTTTGGAGACATGGGCTACACGTCGTTTTACGATGCTATGTTTTTGTACTCAGGTGATTTGAATGTGGAGCCAGAGATTAAGTCTTTGACAAATGATTTATTCGTGAAGCAGGCCAAGGAGACTTTTGATGAATTGGGGTACAATCACCACGATTATTTCTCACCACAGGATACCAGAGGTAAGCTTTATTTCAACCTTGGTTCGTCAAGTGCACGATCGAGTGCAACTTCATTTGCCTTGGGAAATGCTGTTTCTGTCCTGATGGAAATAAGAGGGATACGGCTCAATAGAAACTCCTTTGAGCGTCGCATTCTCATTACCAAAACGTCAGCTTTCTCTTTTCTGGAAACGGCCTACAATCATCATGATGAAGTATTGGAAGGAGTTCTAGCGGCGATTGCTTCTACCGAGTCCATGCAAAGAGAGGTGGTGGCAGATAGCCGTAGAGCCAAGGAAGAGCATACAATCAAGTTTATTGACATAGCAGAAAATGAGGTGGTGGAGCAAAAATTTGAAATAGCAACAGCCAATCAAAAGGAAATAATTATAAGTCGGGAGCGACCAGGCGCATACTTACTTTCTCCGGACCAAACTCAAGCTGTGCGAAACTTAGAAATTTTAGGCCTGGATGTCACCACGCTCGCTTCGGATATTTCATTACCTGTTCAGATTTATCGAGTAGATATTCAGCAGGTTGCAGCAGAAAAATTTCAAGGGTACAGACCCAATATTATTTCAACGGTGATGGAGACGAGGACCATAAAATTCGAGAAGGGAACCTTCGTCGTGCGGATGGATCAAAAGAATGCAAACCTGGCAGTTACGGCATTGGAGCCAGAGAATGACAATGGATTTGTGAGAACGAGAGTGGTGGAAGCTGTGAAAGGAGAAGAAGTGCCAATATACCGACTGATGCAAGAAGACCTCAAAAAATTGAACAAATGAAGAAGATTTTCATTTTAACAGCCTTGGTCGTTGTGACCATGCAGCACGTTAGTGCGCAGGATAGTACATATTTTGATCTTGGAAAGGGCGTGAATCTATCCTTGAACGATGGTGATTATTATTTCAGTTTGGGAGGAAATATCAAGACCGCCTATACCTACCTCCGAGATACTTCAGAGATCATAGAAGGCAAGCATTTGTTTGACCTTCAGCGAGCGCAATTTTCATTACTCGGTAAAGCCAAAAATGAAAAAATGACTTTCTACATTTTAGCTGATTATGTAAATGTGTGGTCACTACTTGAAGCCTGGGTTGGTTTTGATGTGGCAGGTGATAAGCTCTTCATAGCGGCAGGACAGAAATTGGTCAATACCAATAACAGGGAGCTAAACCTCCATCAAAACTATTTTCAGTTTGTGGAGCCAAGCTTGGTGTCTACCAATTTTGGACGACTGGGCAGAGAGTTTGGGGTATTCATAGATGGTCGGTTGGAAATAGGAAACATGGTCGTGAAGCCATCCCTTTCGGTTACATCCGGTGATGGCATCAATTCTTTTGGCAATGGGACCACTGATAGGTTCGACTATGGAGGAGCCAAATTCGGTGGGAGGCTGGAATTGCTTCCATTGGGAGATTTCACGGAGGGCAATGACTTCCTGGGGTCGGATTTGGCACGTGAAAAAACGCCAAAGATTTCATTGGGAGGATCCTTCAGCTCCAACCAGGGAGCAAGTGAAAGTGTAGGCGAGGGGCATGGTGATTTCCTTTTCTTCAGCCAGATACAGCCGGATGGATCTTTCCGAGATGCCTATCCAAATTATCAGAAAATCTATGCAGACGTACTTTTCAAGTACAATGGCTTCAATTTGGGAGTTGAGTATGTGAATTCTTTTGGAAGTGAAGTTGAGGGCTTGTTTACCAATTCGGATGCCACGAACCAAACGCCCATCTATCAGGGCGACATCTCACAATACCTGGTACTAGGAACCGGTCTGAACCTGCAGGGAGGCTATGTGACCAAAAATTTCTGGGGTTTGGATGTGCGCTATTCTCAGGTGAGTCCGGAATATGATGACGAGGCTTTTTCGGTTCTCACGGCTCAGCAAGCCTTTACCGTGGGAGTTTCCAAATTCTTGAAAGGCCAGGCCATGAAAATTCAGATGAACACCGATTTCTTGACTTTCGATGAATTGGACAATACAGCTTTGGTAGAAAAAGGTGAGATCAGAGCCAGTGTAGCGTTGCAAATTATTTTCTAATGACTGCTCGTAATAAATTCCTTCTGAGTGCTTTAGTTGCCCTGCTGATTGCTGGCTGCAATTACAATGAACTCCTGCCGGAAGATAATGTGCTTCCCATCGATCCGAATGATCTACTTGAAATAAGCAGCTCCGATATCATAAGCTCCTTTGATGCGAATAGTGCCCAAACCATCGAATTCACAACAGCAGCCACCGAGAACAATGTGGGAAATTTGAATTTCTACGCTTCTCATGAGGTGACCATTTCAAATTCAGGAATTACCAATGTGATTATCAGTTTTCATGGGCTCGGCGCAACGGATAATGAGGTGAAATCCGAGTACAATAGTTTGGTAAGTGCAGTTGGAACTGTCGGTGCTTCTTCGTCAACCTTGATATTGGCACCTCACTTTTTTCATGAGGGTACCGGGCTGGTGCTCGATTGGGAAAATGCCGTTTGGCGAGCTGGAGGGAAGGCCTCCACACCCACTGGAGCAAGTTTAAGTTCGTCCCAGATCGTAGATTATTTCCTCACGGAGTACTTTCTGGACAATCCAAATTTCCCCGATTTGTTAAATGTCATTATTGTGGGGCATTCGGCTGGTGGACAGTTGGCTCAGCGATATGCTGCCATCAGCAGGGTTGAAAGTAATTTTCCTAGCTATACATTTTCATACTTAGCTGCCAATGCCTCCCATTTTGTTTATCCTAACAATCTGAGATGGAACGGAACCACAACGTACCTTCCTTCGGATTGCTCTACTTACAATGACTATCCATACGGATTGGATGCACTCGCTGAAGACAGCCGCTATGCATTTATCAGCAAAATAGGTCTTGAGACGATTAGGGGGCATTACATAAACCGTAAGGTGTACTATGTGCTTGGAGAGGACGATACTTTCGGTGCTACTACTGATTGCGAGTCACAAAGCCAGCAGGCGGGTTCAGGAGACAATCGCTATGTGCGAGGTGAATATTTGGCTGCCTTTATGGATGATCAATACCCCTCCAATGATCATGCGGTGGTATCTGTAGCAGGTGCTGGTCACAATGCAAATGCCATGTTCACATCTACTGAATTTCAAAATCTATTAAATCAACTTTTGGACTAATGGCGAGTAGGTTAAAAAACATCTTTCCGAAGACTTTGCTCATCTTGGTGTTTGCTCTAGTAGGTACTGCTGCGGAGGCACAAGATTCGGTACAGCCAAAGCGAATTCTTTTCGTTGGAAACAGCTTCATATACTTTCATAATCTCCCTCAGATGGTTTCTGCAATGGCCGAAACACAAGGTGTGGAACTTATAACTCGGCAGTCCACGGTAGGAGGATCCAACCTAGAGCAGCACTGGAAAGGAGAAAACGAAACAAAGACTCGTGAACTTTTAGAAGCTGAAAAATGGGATTATGTGGTATTTAACAACCACAGTCTAAGTGCCTTAGAGACGCCAGAAAGCTTTGATGAATACGGAAAGAAGTTTGCAGAATTGGTAACGAAGAAGGGAGCCGTTCCAGTGTTTATGATCACATGGGGCTACTTTTCGAATCCGTTGATTCAGGGCAAAGTGACGCCCGCCTATGAGCAGCTAGCTCAGGAATCCGGCGCGATGATCGTGCCGGCTGGCCCGCTGCTTTCTGAAGCCCGAAAGCTCCGACCTGATTTGAAGTTGTACGAAGACGACAAACACCCATCCGCAAATGGCACCTATTTGATCGGGCTCACCTTTTTTAAATTCTTCACAGACCGATCCACAGCCGAAATCCCTCACCGACTAAGCACCTATGATGAGGACGGAGAGTTGCTGTATTTATGTTTCTTGTCTGAGCAGGATGCAGACTTCTTTCAGATGTTGGTAGATGACTCAGTAATTGACCTGGCCAAAGAATGAAGTTGAACAAAAAGATATTTTCGATTGTACTAGGGCCGCTGGTCTTTGTTTTACTACAAATTCTGGGGGCGCCTGAGAGTATGAATCCTGCTGCTTTTCAGGTTTTGGCAGTGACAGTCTGGGTGGCCATTTGGTGGATATCTGAGGCTTTACCGATTGCTGTTACTGCCTTGCTTCCAATCATCTTATTTCCACTTTTTGGAGCGCTTGATATTGCAGAGACTACCTCCTCTTTTGGGCATAAATATGTATTCCTGTATCTGGGCGGATTTATGATCGCCATTGCCATTGAAAAATGGGATTTGCATAGACGAATCGCACTTACCATCATCTCCTTGATTGGTTCCAATCTTGTCAGGATTATTCTCGGCTTTATGGTGGCCACAGCATTTCTCTCCATGTGGATATCGAATACTGCAACTTCCGTGATGATGCTCCCGATAGGGATGGCGGTTGTGACTCAGTTTCGTCAAAGTAGAAATGAAGCAAACGGTCAGTCTGAAATGGTGGGAAAAGCGCTGATGCTGGCTATAGCTTATAGTGCGTCCATTGGAGGTTTTTCTACACTTATTGGCACACCCCCTAATTTGGTTCTTGCAGGAATTCTGGAAGAAACTTACAACGTCAGAATCAGTTTCCTTGATTGGATGAAGTTTGGTTTGCCGATTTCTGTATTGCTTCTTTTCATCTGCTGGAAGTATCTCACCAATGGGGCTTTCAAGTTGAAGAAGGTTGAATTTCCTGGTGGCATTTCGGCCATTAGAACAATGAAAAAGGAACTCGGAAAGGTTTCTCCTGAGGAAAGAATTGTACTTTGGGTATTTGTGGGGACGGCCATTTTGTGGGTGTCAAGATCATTGATTCAAAAATTCATTCCGGCTATTGACGACACTATTATCGCCATGATTAGTGGTGTGCTTCTGTTTATACTTCCTGCGTCAGGAGGAAAAAAATTGTTGGACTGGAGCGATTGTGTGAAGCTGCCATGGGATATTATTTTACTGTTTGGAGGAGGCTTGGCCTTGGCTAAGGGATTTAGCGAAACCGGACTCGCTAGCTGGATTGCCTCTCAACTCACGCAAATGCAAGGTTTATCCCTAATTGTGTTAATTCTAGTGTTGGTTGCGGCGGTCAATTTTCTCACAGAGATCACTTCCAATCTTGCCACTACTGCAATGTTGTTGCCCGTTTTGGCGCCTATGGCCATGGCCTTCGACTTGCATCCGTACATGATTATGGTATCAGTGACTATTTCTGCTTCATGCGCTTTTATGCTCCCAGTTGCCACTCCTCCTAACGCAGTGGTGTTCGGCTCTGGTTACTTAAGAATACCGGATATGATGCGTGCAGGCATTTTTATGAATTTGATTTCTATACTCATCGTGACCATTGTCACGTATTACCTACTACCACTTGCTTGGAATTTCGATATGACGGTTTTCCCGATCAGCTTCAAATAGCTATTTAGTATAGACCTCTACATCCCGTTTCTCATACATGATCTCAAACTGCCTGATATTTCCATTCTTATCATAGGAAGTGGGGTATATGATCACTTTTTGTTCGTGGTACGTGTTGATGTAGATTTTGCGATTTCCCATGGTGTCGCGCTTGCAGGTTACTGATACGCCTTTTTCTCTATCATGGTCATCCAAGACCATAGTAATGCAGCCATAGCCATCTTCCTTTACAATGTAGTGGGCACATTTTAGCTGTCCGTCCTGCACATATTCTCTGGTGAAATTTCCCTTGAATTCTTGTCCTAGCGTGTCCAATGAAAGTAAATAGAGGACTGAAAAAATGAATGAAATTTTAAGAAAGTTTAGAGGCACTCTTTATCAAGGATTTTGGTTTCTAATTTAGCACCAAGTTCTTTAATCAATACACTCAATGCCCATCCCATCTCACCTTAAATTATTAGTTCCTGATTCCAATTTGCCACGAGTGGTAATTATCGGCGGAGGTTTTGCAGGACTAAATCTGGCTAAGTCGTTGAAGAATGCTCCTGTTCAGATTGTCATGTTGGATCGGAATAATTTCCACACATTCCAGCCCCTGCTGTATCAAGTGGCCACCGCTGGACTAGAGCCTGATTCCATTGCTGGGCCGTTAAGAAAAACCTTCAAAGACCATAAAAATTTTGTGTTTCGAATGGTGAAGGTGACTGGACTGGAAATAGAGTCCAAAGAGGTAATAACCAAGGTTGGAAGGTTGGCTTATGATTATTTAGTGATAGCCAATGGCTCAGTCACCAATTATTTCGGACAGGAAAATTTCAGGGATCGGGTGCTTCCGCTAAAACGCGTGGTGCATTCTTTGGATGTGAGAAGTCATCTGCTCCAGACTTTCGAGCAGGCGGAATTGGTGGAAGAAGATGAGATTCTTGATCGAATGATGAATGTGGTAATTGTAGGTGGTGGACCCACCGGAGTAGAGATGGCGGGCTCTATTGCCGAGCTCAGGAGTCATGTGTTGCCAAAGGATTTTCCTGACCTGGACTTTAGCCGAATGAATATTTTTCTTCTAGAAGGTTCTGGTCGATTGTTGAATGGCATGTCGGACGCCTCAGACAAAGATGCTCAACGCTACCTACGAAACATGGGCGTAGATGTGAAGCTCAACACCCTGGTGCGAGGATATGAGAAAGGCAAGGTGCAAATAGGTGACGAATTCATAGATACTGATACCGTCATTTGGGCGGCCGGGGTGAAGGGAAGAATATTAGCCGGAGTGCCAGAGACAGTGGTGGTGAGGGATCGTATAGAAGTAGATGAATTCAATGAGGTAAAAGGTGTGCCGGATGTATTTGCGATTGGGGATGTGGCGTGGATGCCCACTGAGGAAAATCCAAAAGGGCACCCGATGCTTGCGCCGGTGGCCATACAGCAAGGGCAACATTTAGGAAAGAATATTTCACGAAAGTTGAGAGGCGAGAAACAGGTCAGGTTCAAATACCTTGACAAGGGCACCATGGCAACTATTGGTCGCAATCGGGCAGTGGTGGATTTGCCGGGGGGCTTACATTTTAATGGCTTCTTTGCCTGGGTGATTTGGATGCTTATTCATATCCTTTACTTGATCGGTTTTAGAAATCGCCTGATCACTATTAACAATTGGATTTGGAGCTACTTCACCTACGACAAAGGCACTAGGTTGATTATCCGCAAATTTGATTTCAGCTCTAAGTTTAGAGGAGGCGAGAGGGTGGAGGAATAAGAATTAGGAATTAGGAATTAGGAATTGATTTCTACATCCTAAGTCCTAATCCCTAAATACCCATTTACTCTTTTTTATCCTCAGGTTTTGGCTCGGACTTGGATTTTGGCTTGTCGGATTTTTGCTGAATTACCTTGGCCTCCGCTTTGATCTCCTCGGCTGTCTTACCCTTCAAATAATCTGGCAATTCCATTCCAGCCATGTTGAACATTTCTTGAAGAGGTGGCACAGACTTATATAGCCCTGAGATGAAGTTAGCCGTTGAGGTTTTGTCATTGGCACCATTGCCTCCATCCCAAACGGTCACTTTATCGATCTTAATATTCTTGATGGCCTCCGTCTGCAGACGAATGAGCTCGTCCATCTTATCTGCAATTATCAATAATACAGCATCTCTTGAATTTTCTCCAGCTGCGGATACAAGCTGCTTGAATCCATCTGCACGTTTGGTCAACACTTCATAAATACCTTTTGCTTCGGCTTGCTTCTTAAAGAGAATTGCATCTGCTTCTCCCTTTGCTTTTCTTCTCGTCATTTCTGCTTCCGCTTCTGCCGCAATCTCTACTTTCTCTTTATCAATACGCGCTGGGATCACAATGTCTGCCGTCTGTGAAGCTTGGTCACGAGAAGCTCTTGCATTTTCCGCTTCTTGTTCCGCCGCATACGCTTCCTCAAGGGCTTTCGCCGATTGGACTTTCTCTGCCGCTGTTGCAATTTTTTGTGCTTCTGCTTCCTTCTCACGTCTCGCCGCATCCGACATGGCAATAGTTACCTTAGCCTTATTCTCGCCCTCTACCGCCATGGCGTTTGCAGACGCAACTTTTACTCTTTGATCTTGATGTGCATTGGCTTCACCGATCGATCCATCTCTGTCCATTTCTGCCACACTTTTTCTTGCATCGTTGATGGCCTTTGCTGCCGCTTCTTTACCTAACGCCTCGATATATCCAGACTCATCCTTAATATCCGTTACGTTCACGTTGATGAGTTTCAATCCAATTTTCTTCAATTCTGCTTCCACATTAGAAGCGACATTCGCTAAAAATTTGTCTCTGTTGTTATTGATTTCTTCAATATCCATGGTAGCCACTACCAAACGCAGCTGGCCAAAAATGATATCTTTTGCAAGGTCATGGATGCTGTCTTGTGACTGTCCCAAAAGACGTTCGGCAGCATTGGTCATTATGCCTTCTTCCGTGGAGATACCTACTGTGAATCTAGAAGGAACATCGACTCGGATATTTTGACGACTCAGTGCATTAGTCAAGCCTACCTCAATGGAAATTGGTGTAAGATCCAAGAAAGCATAATCCTGAATGATAGGCCAAATGAAAGCCGCTCCCCCGTGGATACATCGGGCTGAACGACCCATATCATCGGCACCTTTCCCGACTTTACCATAAATCACCAGAATTCGATCAGACGGACATCTCTTGTACCGCTGAAATAGTCCTATCAATAGGACAAAAATAAAGACGGCCGCTATGCCGAGAATTATGAGAAATCCTTCCATGATTTATTTTTTGGATTTTGAAATGAGTAACAAATTGTCATTAATTATGTCGATTACCTCCACCACCATGCCCATCGTGAGGTCTTCCTTGTCATCAGTGAGAGCGTCAAGTTCGCGTAAGGCACCTTGCACTTTCACCGATACCTTTCCAATGTTTGCTCGCTTGGCACCAACGGTCAGGTATACCTCACCGATTTGTCCGATGGCATTTTTCATTTTCATGGTTCCGCTATCGGTAAGCTTACTGAAGTAGTAAAAAATACTCGCCATGACGACCATCATTGCCAACCCCGCGAGTACAGATGCTATTATCGTCAACCCAGTTGACCAACCAGAATTGACACATGCTATCCCCGTCCAAGAGAAAATGGTAAAAAAGGCGATGAAGTTTTTGAAGGTGAAAAACTGGAAACCAATTCCATGATCAGTTTCAACACTTACATCATGATCCATATCCGCATCCATGTCGCCCCCGACGAATGTAAGGATGGTCTGCATTAAGAAAATCAAAGTAGATGGAATCGCAATTCCCCAATATATCTGCTGGATGGTGGACAATGAATCCCACCAATCCGAAAGGCTGAATGACATATACAGTGGTTTAGGTCTGGAAATTATAAATATTTCGGGGTTTCATAGGTAGGTTTCTCAACAAAATTCCCAGTAAATAAAAAAGGCAGCCATTGGCTGCCTTTTTCTCAAATAAAATATTTTTAATCCTGATCCAGGGCACCTGCCACGATCAGCTTCAAATGCTCCTTGTGTGCTTTTGACAAGGTGTTTCCAGCAGAGTTGGAAGCCATTCTAGCTATTTGCTTCAGGTTGTACAGCGCCATTGATCTGGACGTGTGACTATACTGCTTGTCGTTTCCTACTATTTCTGCCAGTTTAGTAGCGTACTCAATTTGTAGGTTCTGGCGCATGGTATTCACACTTCCACTGATGTCAGCTTTCATGATTGCATCGTTCAAGGCCGTCATCATTTCTCCAAGATCGTAGGTGTTTCCATATAGCTCAGAATCTACTAGACGCTGCATGGTGTTGTAGTGTAGCAAGTGATCCAAAGCCTGATTCTGAATACTCATCACCAGGCTGTGAATTTTCGGATCTTCAGGGCTTGAGAAGAAGTTGTATCCTCTTCGTTGCATGGCTAAGTAATTGTAAAGATCGGCCGGAGCTTTCCAAGCGTCAGGAGCAAATACGTACTTGCTCAAGGCATCCATTGCTCTTTTCTGATCAGCGTAAGCCACCGGGGTGAAAGGTTGCGTACCTCCTTCTTGCCCAGCCAGTGCTCGGTCAACATACACTCCGCCAACATATCTTGACAATACTCTTGAAGCACCGCTGTATTGGCCACTTAGGATATAGAAATTCTGACGAAGCTCTTGATACGTGTCACCATCCTCAACAGTGTTCTTTTTCAAGTCTTTCATTAAGCTTCTTACCGTTTCGAAACGGTCGATGCTGTATTTGATGGCATCATTGGATAGATCACCGGTGTTGACTCTCGGGTCGATAGCCTTACCGGCAGATCGCATGTCGTCAGCATCATTTCCAAATGTCAATTCAGGCTTAGTGGACATTGCCAATAATGCTTCTTTCTCAGCTTCAGATTTAAATGGTTGATATCCAAATTGCACTGCCCAAACATCGTAAGGGCCTACAGCCGTAGAATAATAGTTGCCTTGCTTGCTTCTGTCTCTAGTAATGTTTGTTGCTACATAATCCATGATCGAGCCTGTAAGTACCCCATCTTTTTTATTTACAAGTTGCTCCGGAGAGAACATTTGCGAAGCTTTCATATTATGATTCAAACCGATAGTGTGACCCACTTCATGAAGAATCAATTCGATCATGGCTTCTTTCTTAATTCCTTCCATGTCTATGTCCGCATCGGCGGATACTCCCGCCGTGATCATTCCGAAAAGCATGTCTTGCTGCTTGAAGTCTCCATAGTCGCAATACTTGTTGTTCCCTTTACCGAACATTGGTGTGAATTCACTCTCCTCACTCATAGCCAGGTTGTAAATCTTATCGTATTTCACCCTGTTGGCAAAGTGCACGAACTCAAGCATGATGTCCGCTCCAAGTATTTGACCAGTTCTTGGGTTAGTGAAACTTGGGCCGTATCCACCGAATGGAGGATTTGGTGAGCTCGTCCATCGCAGCACATTGTAGCGAATATCTCCAGCGTCCCAGTCTGCATCATCTGGTTGAACTTTCACCACCATGGCGTTTTTAAAGCCAGCTTTCTCAAATGCCGGATTCCATGCTAGCACACCTTCTTTGATCGTTTCTCTCCACTCGACTGGCGTAGTATTTTCTATCCACCATGTGATTGGTTCTACGGGTTCAGATATAGCTGCATTGGGATCTTTCTTTTTGAGATGCCATCTATTGATCAAATCACGATAGGGAGTAGCCGAAGGGTCGGTTTGGTCATCCACCTGATTGAGGAAGTAGCCTACCCGAGGGTCGTCCATTCTTGGCTCATAATCATTTTCAGGAACGGCCATTAAAGTATAAAACACCTCGATGGAAACGTAACGCGCGTCGGTCACTGCATTACCACCGTAATTTTTCGGAGCGGAATTGTCGTAGACGTACTGAACGGCAAGATTCAAATTTTCAGGGTAGTTCTTAATCGAAAGAATTTTTGTCTTGTCCTTGCTTGCACTTCCAAGCGAGAAGGCATTCGGGTTTGATGACCCAGGGCCTTTGATTTGGGTCAGAGTTTCTTTTACGAAAAGGTTGTTTGCATCGATCAGGTAGCTTCCGTCCTCATCAACGATAATTTCTTCGCTTGCCATGATGGCCCGGCTAATATTTGCGTCAGCGGCTCTTTTGAGCGCATTGTTTTCATCAAAGTAAAATCCGGTATTCACTTTCTCGAATTCTAATCGATTGAAGTACTTGTTGATCTTGAAGATAAATTCTCCATCGTAAGCGCCTCTGAAAGCTCCAGCTTCCAAAACACCGTCTTTCACCTGACCGAAGTAGATAAATTCTTTGCCAATTTGATCTTCGGATATGACCATTTTCACATTGCCAGAGGTGCTGTCTTGGTATAGAGTGAAGAGACCGTCAATTTTAGTATGCTTTTTGGTCTCGCTAGAAATGGTTTTCTTTTTGTCTTCCTTCTTTTCGGCGGGCGCTTCGGTCTCGCCTTTTTTCTTTTTCTTCTGAGCTTCTGCTGGCAGGCTTACTAATAATAGAAGTCCGAGCATAAGCATGAAGCTTGTTCGTGAGGTTTTCATGAGTTTATTGGATTAAAAATATCGCTCAATATACTACCCAAGGGTTGAGTACGAAAACCTACTTGATAAAGGGTTTGATGCGTAGATAATTGGCAAAGCTCTCTTTGCTCAATGCCAATGAACCTGAGGGTGCTAGCCGTTTCTCTTCTTCTCTGCTTTTTTGGCTGCTTTATCTGCTCTCTTTTCCTTCAACGTTTTCGCTGGAGCCGATTTATCATTCTTCGGTTTACCTTCTTTTTGCTTTGACATGTTTGTGTGGTTTAGGGTGATCTGACCTGAAAAGTAGGATTCCCACACTCACCGCATGAAGGGACTCAGGTAAGGTACGCGTATTTTTCTATGATATTGGGAACCATCTTCAAATGATATTTGTATGTAGATACATATAAATTAAAATTAGAACTACCTTTGTCAAAATTTAAAATGCAAAATCTTATGAAATCTGTTCTTAGTTCATTCATTGTCATCGGATTGATGGCAGTACTTACGTCATGCGGAGGAGGAGCGAAGACTTCTTCAGAAAATGGAACCGAAGTTGTCTCAACTGAAGGAACTCCGGTAACTTATGCGGTCAATGCGAGTGATTCGGAAGTGTCCTGGAAGGGCGAAGTGGCTGGCGTATACGGTCACAATGGGGTGATCAACATAGCCGAGGGGTCTGTCACCGCAAAGGGAAATACGATCACAGGTGGCGAAGTGGTTATTGACATGACCTCTATCCAGCCTTTGGATACGGCTTCTTACACATCTAGTGGCAAAACCCCGCAAGACCTGGTGGATCATTTGACTACCGGCGATTTCTTCTTAGTTGAAGAATATCCAACGGCTACATTCGTGATCAAATCTCATACTGGAAATAAGCTTGTTGGTGATTTGACTATCCGAGGCAATACCAATGAAGAGGAGGCTACTATTACGTCTTTGGAGGTAACAGACAATGGCCTATCAGCAAAAGCTGACTTGGTCTTTGATAGACAAAAATATGAGGTGGCCTGGGTGCATTACATGAAGGACATGATCCTTTCTGATGACATCACAATTGGCATTTCTCTATCAGCTAAGGCTGAGTAAGATTCTATAAATCAGAAAATGAAAACCGGCCTAGTGCCGGTTTTTTTTTGTGCCTTTCTGAATGACGTGATGGTCTTTGGAATTGACCTCCGGGTTATGAGCCCGACGAGTCAAGATTGGTTTTGTTGAAGTTGTCCCAGAACCAATCCTCATTTAGGCCAGCTTTTCCAAGTCCCCGATTTAAAGCATTCGTAAGCTTCTCGTGTTCTGTCGAGAGAAGTTTTAAGGTTTTCAATGCTTGTGACTCGTTTCCTTTTTTGAAGAAGTGCGTGTAGTGTTCTGAACTTTCCTTTAGCTCCTTCCAAATTTCGGTCTCTAACTGCTGAGTTAAGTTCTTCTCGTAATGCAATAAACTTCGATTCAAGCTCCTCTCTAAGACTCTTAATTCTTTGGTGTAATTGCTGTCCTTGGAGTTGTGCTTCTTCTTTATCCCTTTCAATTCGAGACTCTTCAATTCTAAACTTTTCTTCCAATTCTTCTTCTTGTCGTCTAAATCTTGCTGGTATGGAAGTTCTATTTCCAAACTCATCTTCGATGCTTCTTCTAAGTCTTTCGAGATTGATCTCTGCACCTCGAAAATCTCTAGCAATTTCTTTTCTTCTTTCTTCAATCCATTTTTTTGTTCCGAGTTCTGCGTCAATATCTCGATAAACCGCTTCTTGCTCGCTTTCAAGCTCTCTTCTCTTTCTATTATATCGTCCTTCCAATTCATTATATCTTCTTGAGATTCCTTCTTGAAATTCAGACTGTTCTGTTTCTTCATGTTCATGCTTCTTATGAACTCTTTCTCGTACTGTATTTCGAAACTCTTCTCGTCTTCTTTCAAGTTTTTCAAGTTCTCGGGTTTCTTCTTCAATAGTCCGTTGAATTCTGCTTTCAATTTCGGCGTATTGTTCGCCGCTATAGCATCTTCTAATTGATCGTACAAGGTTTCCAATTTGCGCTGCTCGGCAGGCATAAGACTCTTCAAAAATTGGTCTTTCGATTGTTGCAGCGCTTGATACTCTCTCAGTATGTGATCTGGAAGGTTGTACGTAGGTAGTTCTGAATTCGGTTTCATGGAATAACCATTTAGTGTGTTCTAGTATTCTGAAGCTTCTTTCGATTTCTTCAGGTGAATCTCGAGGAATTTTGACTTGTACTGTGTTAATTCCAAGACGTCTTATTTTTAAGATTTTCTCTTGACTGACCTTATGAGTAGCAACAATCTCAATAAAGAGAATCGGTCGATTTTCCTGATCTAGAAATGCGACATCAGGTCTAATGATTTCATGTTTAAATTTTATATCTGGATTCGAGCCGTAAAAAACTTGTCCATCATCACTCTCATAAAATTGCCTTTCTATAAGAACGGAATGTCCTTCAATAGTCTCAGAATCCTTCAAAATCATGGGATCACCCTCTGTTCCTTTAGGAGCAAATTTCTTGACAACTGGTACTTTGATCCATTTAAGGCGCTGTAGGATGTCCTTTGCAAGTTTATGACGGTAAGTTTCGTCTCGATAAGTACATGCATTATCAGGGGTGACAAACTTGGGGTCATGACGAAAATATGATTTCCGTTTTGGATCACTGAAATGAACTGCTTGCATCTGTTGATCACAGCCAAGACAGAAATAGCCTCTCCTTCCACTTGGAGCCTTGGAGACATGCAGCACTTCACCGCTTTTCTTTTTAGCGTAGGTATTCTCAATAATATCCATAGCCGATGATTGGATGTAAGACTAGTGCAATAATTAGTTCCCCTAACTGTATTCAGTTTTACAATATATTTAACCAACCTAAATCATTTACTATGTCTAAATACTCTGTTCAAAATCAAACCATTGATATTCTTCTTGGTTGGATCAAATCCAATGAAATTATAATCCCTGAAATTCAGAGACCATTTGTTTGGAAGACCAGTAAGGTTAGAGGCATATGGATTATTTAAATGCTCTTGACATTTTTCATACTGCAATCAATCCAAGTGGATATGTCGAGATAGGCGTTCGCAATGGTCACAGCATGATTTTGTCCCAATGCAAGAGCATTGGGATTGATCCGGATATTGAATTGAAGGTGGATCTACCTGATTCGGTCACGCTCTTTGAAACGAGTAGTGATCAATTTTTTGAAGAACATAACCTACAGGAAATACTTGGTCGAAGCTTTGACCTGGCATTTATTGATGGAATGCATTTGGTCGAATATGCCCTTAGGGACTTTATCAATCTTGAGAAAAATGCTTCTGCTTGCAGTGTGGTTCTAGTCGATGATATTTTACCTGATGATATCAGATGGACAGAAAGAGTCAGGACAAGAGACGAATGGACTGGCGATGTGTATAAACTGATTCTGATTCTGAAAGAGTATCGACCGGATTTAGAGATCACATCATTTGATGTAAAAATGAAAGGACTGGCTAGCATCGTGAACCTTAATCCCACTTGTACCATTTTGGCTGACAATTACGAGAAAATCTTGGCTGATATTTATAATGGAAAGTATGATATTTCATCACGCGATGAATTGGCCAGAGCTCTAGAGCCACACTCTTGTGATACATTACCAAAATACCTTGACAATGCGAAGTTTCAACACAGGGCTTGAACCCGAATTATTAAAGGGCATCCAAAAGGGGATACTCTTCAGAAGCCAATACAAAGGAGTGCCATGCCTCAAAAGTCCATTTGACCTATCGATCTACCATCATCTTTTTTGGGCTACTAAACCTAGGACAATCATTGAAATCGGGTCAAAGCACGGTGGTAGCGCACTCTTCTTTTCTGACCTAAGCAAGAACTATTCGCTGGACGCTAAAATCATTTCTATAGACATTAATACTCCACCGGAAATTGAAATCCCAAATGTGGAATTTGTTACCGGAGATGCATCAGATCTGCCCAAGATATTTAGCTCAAGTAGCTTGAAGAATTTGCCAAGGCCTTGGATCGTCATAGAAGATTCAGCCCACACCTATGAAGTATGTACACATGTGCTGGAGTACTTTGGGAAACATTTGGAAGCAGGTGAGTATCTGGTGATGGAGGATGGAAATTTAGATGAATTGGGCTTGTCTGAAAAGTATAATGGAGGACCCAATAGAGCAATAAGTGACTTTTTTGATAATAGTCCTACGGTATTCGAAGTGGATGAATTTTATTGCGATTTTTTCGGCTACAACAAGACATACAATCCGAATGGATACCTCAAAAAAACTTAGTCATTAGGCAACCAAAAAAAAAAGACTGTCTCAAAAGTCAAAGCCTGTGTCAGGTTGAGCCTGTCGAAACCTATTTCTATTAAAAGAATTCACATTTCGACGAGCTCAATGTGACAATTACTCCAATGCTGCCAACTTTTGAGGCAGCCTCATTTTTTTCGTTTTAGTCTCACAGTTCCCACCCCTGAGCAGGTTCAGGGGTGACTAATCCTTCAAGAAATTCCTCAAAACATAATTCAATATCCCACCGTGCTTGAAGTATTCCACGTCCACACCTGAGTCTAGTCTCAGTTTTGCTTTAAATTTAATCGCTGTGCCGTCAGGCTTGGTAGCCGTAACATCCACGATTTTACCAGCAGTCAAATCATTGTCAATACCTGAGATGTCATACACCTCATCGCCAGTCAGTCCTAAAGTATCCTGGTTTTCGCCTTCTTGAAATTGAAGTGGAAGAACGCCCATGCCAACCAAGTTCGATCTATGGATTCGCTCATAGCTCTCCACAATGACCGCCTTCACACCCAAGAGTGTTGTGCCTTTTGCTGCCCAGTCACGGGACGAACCAGAGCCATACTCTTTGCCGCCGATCACCACGAGCGGGGTGCCCGCATCTTGGTATTTCATGGATGCATCGAAGACGGTCATTTCCTCACCAGTTGGGTGATGAGTTGTCCAGCCGCCTTCCCGTGTCGCTAGTTTGTTTTTGATTCTCACGTTCGCAAAGGTTCCGCGCATCATCACTTCATGATTACCTCGTCGAGAACCGTAGGAGTTGAAGTCTTTTTTCTCCACGCCATTCTCCACCAAGTACTTTCCGGCAGGATGTTCCGGTAAAAATTTTCCGGCAGGAGAGATGTGGTCAGTGGTCACCATGTCACCAAGTTGAAGCAGCACTTTTGCTCCTGTGATGTTCTCAGGGTTGGGCACCTCTTCAGAAATATTTTGGAAGAAAGGTGCTTCTTGAATGTACGTGGACTTGCTGTCCCATTCGTAAATTTTCCCTGTTGGGGCTTCCAGATTTCTCCATGAATCGTCACCATCGAAGATCGTCTCATAATTCGCCTTGTAGTCTTCTGGTCGCAAAACTTTCGTCATCACTTCCTGAATTTCTGATGAATTAGGCCAGATGTCTTTTAGGTAAACGGGGTTGCCGTTTTTGTCCGTTCCCAATGCTTCATTGTTCATATCAAAATCCATGGTTCCAGCAATCGCATAAGCCACGACGAGCATCGGAGATGCCAAGAAGTTCATTTTGATGTTCGGGTGAATCCGCGCCTCGAAGTTTCTGTTTCCGGAAAGTGCCGAGCACACCACCATGTTATTATCGATGACCGCTTTCTGCACCTCAGGAATCATGTCTCCTGAGTTTCCGATACAGGTCGTACAACCGTATCCTACGTTGTAGAAACTCAAAGCTTCCAGTTCTTTTGTGAGATTTGATTTGTCCAGATATTCAGTGACCACTCTGGAGCCTGGAGCCAAGGATGTTTTCACCCAAGGCTTGATACTCAGACCAAGTTCATTGGCTTTCTTAGCCACCAAGCCCGCCCCAATCATTACGCTCGGGTTGGAGGTGTTGGTGCAGGAGGTAATCGCTGCGATTACCACAGAAGATTCGTTCAGGGTGAAGTCACCGTACTCTTTTGTTGAAACTTCGATGCTCTGCCTTTTTGCTCCATACTCGTCGAGCAATTTGCCCATTTGAGTTTTGGCGTTTCTCAATAAAATTTTGTCCTGTGGCCGCTTAGGGCCTGAGATGGTTGGCTCTACGGTTCCCAAATCCAACTCAATCACATCGGTGTAATCAATCTCGGCTGAGTCGTCTCGCCAAAGCATGTTCGCTTTTGCATAAGCTTCCACCATGTCGATGTGGTCTTCCGTGCGACAGGTTTTGCGCATGTAATCCAATGTCTGATCGTCTATCGGCCAGTGTGTATCCGTGCAGCCAAATTCAGGTGACATGTTGGAGATCGTGGCTCTGTCCGTCACGGCGAGATTTGCCAACCCCGGCCCAAACACTTCAACGATTTTTCCAACTACACCGTAATCTCTTAGCAATCTTGTAATGGTCAGTACAAGGTCAGTGGAGGTGGTACCTTCTACCATTTTGCCTGTAAGTTTCAATCCGATTACCTGCGGAAGGATCATGTAAATAGGCTGGCCCAGCATAGCAGCTTCCGCCTCGATTCCTCCAACACCCCAGCCCAGAACGCCGATTCCATTGACCATTGGTGTGTGAGAATCAGTACCTACCAACGTATCAGGGAATAAATACCCTTCTCTATCAATCACACCTTTTGCCAAGTATTCCAAATTCACCTGATGGCAGATGCCCATGCCCGGAGGCACAACGCTGAAGTTGGTGAATGCCTGCTGCCCCCACTTAAGGAGCTTATATCTTTCTGCGTTCCGTTCGTATTCAAGATCCACATTTTTTTGAAAGGAATCTGCATGACCGAAATGATCGACAACTACCGAGTGATCGATGACCATGTCGGCAGGAACGAGGGGATTGGTTTTACCAATGTCTTTACCTTTTCTTGCCACCTCAGATCGGATGGACGCAATGTCCACTACGGCAGGCACGCCAGTAAAATCTTGCATCAGTACGCGAGCAGGAGAGTAAGGAATGTCTTTGTCCCCAGCTGTTTCTTTCCAATTAAGGATGGACTGAACGTGCTCTTCAGTGACGGCAAATCCGTCATAGTTTCGAATGGCGTTCTCCAATAAGATACGAATGGAATAGGGGAGTTTATTTACCACGGTTTCCTTCTTCGCCAATTCTGAAAGACTGAAATAGCTGTGTGTTCCAAGTTTTGTGGTGAGTTGTCTTTCGATTCCTAAAAAATCCTGCGGCATATGCTGTTGGTTAAAATTTGATGAACTCTAAAATTAACGATTCTATTGGGAAACATCAATTAGGGGGCATTGGTTCTGAGGGTGCAATGGTTGCACTGAAGGTAGGTGAGGTTTAGAATGGTTAAATCATACTATGATTCTCTTATCCTTCCGCTTAAGCTTCTCAAGTAGTTTACTCTTCTTGGTCATTTCTATGCAAGCATACTTTGTGACTATTATTTAGTTGCAAATTGATTGAAGTTATTTATAGATAAGGTTGACTTCATATGAGGTGAGAGCTACAAGTTCGCACCAGCGATGGGGCATCTGATATCAGCTTTTAAGCATATCCAATTTGCACAGCTATTAAAATAGCAACAGCTGCAATTCCTAACATTAACAGCGTTGGTTTGATGATGAACTTTATCCAGTTATTGTATTTGATTCCCCCTAGAGCGATAATAGCCATTAAAGCCCCGTTTGTTGGTACAATCACATCCATCATGATAGCGCCGTACTGATAAGCAAGTACACAGACTTGTCTCGATAGACCAATCAGATCTGCCAGCGGTGTTAGAATAGGCATTGTTAGAATGGCTTGTCCAGAGTAACTAGGGATAGGGAAATGAAGAAGGGTATGAGATACCATCATTAACACAGCTGATAAGGACGAAGGAACATTTTTTAATGGGCCAAAAAGACCAAATACAATAGTATCTATTATCGATCCTTCACTCAATATCACCGAAATACTGTTTGCGAGTCCGATTATAATACAGGCAAAAATCATTTCTTTAAATCCGTCCACATAAACCTCTGTCGTCTTATTGATTCCAAAGTTTGCGATGAGACCGCAAAGAATTCCTAATGCAAAAAAGCAAGCCGACATTTCATTAAATCCCCAAGACAGTGAGATCAAACCATAAGTGACGACTCCCAATGTCATGACAAGCAGTATTAATATGATTTGATTTCTTAAGGTAAGTTTTTCGATTACTAACGTCTCCTTTGATTTCTCTACCCTATGATTTCGTGCATATCGAACTATGTAAATAGTCCAAACTATTGCAGCAATGCACAGAACAATTAATCTGAATTCTGATCCTGAAAGTAGCTCAACTTCTGCTTCCTTTTGTGCGATAATTACTCCAAACGGATTAAAAGGGCTAAACGCCGAACCAACAACTGCTGATCCGTAACTGGCATAGATAGTTGTTGCGGTGCTATAACCTAAACTACGTCCAAATAGCAAAAGGATTGGAGTCATTGCAATTATCTCTTCTTGCAAAGCAATTGCAAACCCAGCTGTCAGGAACAAGACTGTTATAATAACCAAGGCAAGTGATTCCTTACCCTTCAATACTACGATTAGCTGATTTAAGCCTTGATTTAGTGCTCCAGTCTTTTCAATTAAATAGAAGCATCCTCCAAGTAGCAGTATTAAGACAATTAGATCGGCTCGTCCGGCAATTCCCTTAGGTATTGCTAGTAGTACATCAAAAACGGAAAGATTCGGAGCGTCTGTTTGTTTATAGGAGTCAGGAACAACCGAAGTTCGCTCAGATATAGTATCAATTTTTCTTTGATAATTGCCCTTGGGTATTATGAATGTAAGTACCCATGCGAATAGTATTACAGATAGAATAATTACGAAAGCATTCGGAAATTTTATCATCTAGGTTGGATTGATTATCACTAAAATAGCATAGATAGAGCGTGATGTCCGGCTTTTGTGTTTAATCACTTGAATCAAATGAACTGTTTTATTATTAGAAGCAACAAAAAAGCCCAAGTCTTACAACTCGGGCTTTTTGATTTTCATATGATCGGAAAACTAGCTCGCCATCAACTTCCTTGATGGGGCAAACTTTGTCAAGTTGATGCCCTTTACGGCTGCTTTGTATTCATCCATAGTTGGTGTTCGACCAAGTGCCGTAGAAAGAACAACGACGGGTGTGGAAGAAAGTAAAGACTCTCCTTTTTTCTCGGTAGAATCCTTCACGACTCTACCCTGGAAAAGACGGGTAGAAGTCGCCATCACTGTATCTCCGGGTGCTGCTTTCTCTTGGTTACCCATACAGAGGTTGCAGCCCGGACGCTCCAGGTACAACATGTTTTCGTATTTGGTACGAGCAGCTCCTTTAGGCGCATTGTCGTCAAATTCGAACCCAGAGTATTTCTGCAACACTTCCCAGTCACCCTCTGCTTTCAGTTCATCCACGATGTTGTAAGTAGGAGGGGCCACCACAAGTGGTGCCTTGAATTCTACTTTTCCATTTGCTCCTTCGATGTTCTTCAGCATCTGAGCGAGTATTTTCATGTCGCCTTTGTGCACCATGCATGAACCCACGAATCCCAAATCCACTTTTTTAGTGCCGCCATAGAAAGACAAAGGCCGGATGGTGTCATGCGTGTATCGCTTGGAAACATCCTCATTATTTACGTCTGGGTCTGCGATCATTGGCTCTGAAACCACATCCAAATCAATTTCTACCTCGGCGTAATACTTGGCATTTGCATCTGGCGTAAGCGCTGGTTTCTCGCCGGATTTGATTTCATTAATTCGCTTGTTGGCTCGGTCAATCAATCCTTGAAGCACTTGTTTCTTATTGTCCATGCCCTTGTCGATCATGATCTGGATTCTGCCCTTCGCAATCTCCAGTGATTCAATCAGAGTCTCATCTTCAGAAATACAGATAGATGCCTTGGCTTTCATCTCGGCCGTCCAGTCAGTGAATGTGAATGCCTGATCGGCTGTGAGCGTGCCAAGGTGAACTTCAATGATTCTACCTTGAAAGACGTTCTCTCCACCAAACTGCTTCAGCATTTGTGATTGCGTAGCGTGAACAATGTCACGGAAATCCATGTAATCTTCCATGGTGCCTTTGAAGGTTACTTTGACCGATTCCGGAATTGGCATGGAAGCCTCGCCTGTAGCCAAGGCAAGGGCAACTGTTCCTGAGTCAGCGCCAAAGGCCACACCTTTTGACATTCTCGTGTGCGAATCTCCACCGATGATGATGGCCCAATCATCAATGGTAATGTCGTTCAGCACCTTGTGAATCACATCGGTCATGGCGTGGTATTTACCATTTGGGTCACGTCCCGTAATAAGACCAAAATCATTCATGAATTTCATGAGCTTTGGAATGTTCTCTTGTGCTTTCTTATCCCAAACCGACGCGGTGTGACATCCAGACTGGTAAGCACCATCTACGATTGGCGAAATTGTGGTAGCGGCCATAGCCTCCAATTCCTGAGAGGTCATTAAGCCGGTGGTGTCCTGCGATCCAATAATGTTCACTTCTACCCGCACATCAGAACCGGCATGCAATATTTTTCCCGGAGTAGTTCCTACTGCGTTTTTATTGAAGATTTTCTCAACGGCTGTTAGCCCTTGTCCTTCGACAGAAACTTCTTTTGATGGAGCAAATACGACAGGAGCTTCAATTCCTAACGTCTTTGCTGCGAACGTTTGAATCTTCTTCCCGAATACTACGGCATAGGATCCGGCAGCTTTGATGAATTCAACTTTCTGTGGAGTCAATGCTGTAGAAATATCTTTTACTGCCACCCCGTCTTTGTAAAGCTTTTTCTCTTTGGTGTTGATCGTTAAAACAGTACCTGTTTCCACCGAATAGGTTTGTTCTAAGACAGGTTCACCGTCTGCACCGATAACCGTATTGCCATCTGCATCCGTCTTTTTGACCCAATTCTTTAGATCAATGCCGATACCTCCTGTCACTCCGACTGTGGTTAAGAAAATTGGTGAGATGCCATTTGTTCCTGCAATGATCGGAGCGATGTTGATAAACGGAACATACGGACTAGCCTGAATGCCCGTCCACAGCGCTACGTTGTTGACTCCAGACATTCTTGACGAACCCACGCCCATTGTTCCTTTTTCGGCAATCAGCATCACACGCTTATCCGGATATTTTTCTTTGAGCGCAAGAAGTTCCTTTTGCATTTCCTTATTGTGTTCGAAAATGCATTGACCATGCAACTCACGATCTGATCTCGAGTGCGCATCTCCACCAGGTGAAAGTAAATCCGTAGAGATATCTCCAACACCGGCGATGAACGTGACCACCTCAATTTCTTCTTCTACATCAGGTAGCTGTGTGAAGAAATCAGCTTTGGCGTAGCTCTCTAAAATATCCTTGGCGATTGCATTACCGCTTTTAAATGCCTCGGCAAGGCGAGCCGTATCGGCATCATAAAGGAATACCTGTGTTTTTAATACATCCGCAGCTTGCTTAGCAATGGTGGCATCATTGCCCAGGGCTAAATCTAAAAGCACTTCAATGGATGGCCCACCTTTCATATGGGACAACAACTCAAAAGCAAAAGTTGGGGTGATTTCTTCTACTACAGATTCACCCAGAATAATCTCTTTTAAGAATTTTGCCTTAACACCTGCTGCGCTCGTAGTACCGGGGATGGTATTGTAAATGAAGAAATTGAGTGAGTCTGCTCGGTGTTCATGTCCCGAATCCTTGATCTGCTCAATGATCTCACTGAGTAGTTCAGCTCCATCAATGGGCTTTGGATGAAGTCCTTGACTTTTTCGTTCTTCAATCTCCTGTATGTAGTCGCTGTAGGTATTCATGTATGCATTTTTCTTGGTAAACAAAGATAGAAGAAAGAAGGGTTGGAGGAAGTGTTAAGGCCACTTTATAGTATGCTGCGATTTCAGGATTAGCCAGAGACCAATTTTATCTAACTGAAAATTCTAATTACAAAATGTCGTTTTGCGTTATTGATAATTTCATGAAAATCTCTTTTTTTGCTACCTAAAAAACCAACACTATGAACAAACAAGTATTAAGTACAACATTGATGGCCGCACTCTTTCTCTTTTCATCTTGTGCAGCTATGTTTAGAACTAGCTCTTATACTGCAACAATCGAAACTGGAGATCCTTCTGTAAAGATTTATTCGAGAGGAGAGTTAATAGGTACTGGGAAAGTTACAAAGACTTTTAAGCGAAAGAATGATCTGAGCATTACATTGAAAAAGGACGGATGCGAGGATGTAGTTAGGAATTTTGACAAGAAATTTGGAATAGGTTACGTTTTATTCAATTGGGGGCTAGCCGGTTTGGTTATTGACATTGCTACTGGTGCGATATATAAGCCAGATCATAATGGATATAAGGAAATTACCAAGATCGATCTAACAACCTTTGAAATCGATCTTAAAGATTGGAAGTGTAATTAAGATTTTGCCTTCATTCAAAGCCTTCCGACCATTCGGGAGGCTTCTTTTATTTTACTTTCTCTCCGATACTGGCCGTCCACAGCTCGTACCATTCTTCATGTGTAAGTTGAATGTGCGAAGCGGCTATGGCATCTCCGATCCGGTCAATTTTAGAAGTACCCAGAACGGGGATAATCCCTGAAGGATGCTTCGTAACGAACGCCAGAAGGATCTGATCGACCTTACAGTTCTTTTTCTCGGCGAGTTGGGTCGCTGTTTCTCTAATGCGCGTCGATTGTTCATCCTGACTTCCAAAGATCACCCCACCTGCAAGAGGCGACCATGCGCTTGGTTGCACTTCAAGTTTTTGTAGCTGAGTCAGCGTACCATCGGTGAAGGGCTGGAGATGGTTTACGGAGACTTCTATTTGATTGGTAGCCAAAGGTGTGTGCTTGTTCAGCAATTCAAACTGATCTGGTTGGAAATTGGAAACGCCGAAGTGGTTGATTTTTCCGGATGACTTGGCTTTGTCTACTGCCGAGGCAATATCAGCAGGATCCATGAGGTAGTCTGGTCGGTGAACCAGGAAAACATCGATTTGCTCTAGCTGAAGATTTTTCAGGGCTAGGTCGATGGACTTTTCTAAATATGAAGACGTAGAGATGTAGTGTTTGATCGTGTGATCCCTCAAATCACTTGGATAGGCGATCCCGCACTTAGTGGTGACCTTCACCTTTGATTTCAAATCGGGTCGTCGTTTGATCACTTCACCAAATTCCGCCTCCGTCGTGTGCGCACCGTAAATGTCCGCATGGTCGAATTCGTTCAGACCCACATCAAGGCACTGATCAATGAATCGCTCCAATTCATCGGTGGAAAATTTAGCTCCCCATTGGCCTAGTTTCATGCAGCCTACGATCACTGGGGCTTGGTATATTTTGTTCATTTTGATTCTTTAAGATTGGCTAAAAATTGCAAAGTGTCCACTCCATCAGCGTAATCCCACGGTTGGGGAGATTGGGCTTGGCCGAAAGGTATATCCTGCTTGCTTACAATGCATTGGATTTTTTCTTTCTGGGATTCAAGGACGGAATTTAGTATTTCTCTACTCTCATATTCCTGATGAAAGAGTACACTAATGGGCGAGACCAAATCATCAACTGATCGAATCAATAAGAATCCGGTATCAAGGTGTGGATCTTGGTTCACCAAGAAAATAGCTTTATGGTATTCGTAGTTGTTGCAGTACTTGTTGTGGTGAATGACGTCTTTGTGCCCCTCGAAATGCGGGAATAGCTTAGTGAGGTCGTATCCTTTTGGGGTGAAAATCTTGGAGACATTCCGGCAGCCAAGCCCGTAGTAGCTGAAAATATCATTGGCTAATTCTGCCAGCTCGTCATCTGACTCTGTTCCGTCGAGAATGGCAATTGAGGTTCTGTTTTTCCTGATCACATTTGGGTACTTCCCAAAGTAGTATTCAAAGTACCGTGCGGTGTTGTCACTTCCTGTGCAAATCACGGCATCTACTTCCTCCAGTCTCTGACGGATGTCCACATTTCTTTTGAATCGGGGTTCAATTTCCACTAGCCAATCAATGACTTTTGTGATCAGGAACGAATCCTGAGAACTCATTTTTACGGCAGCTAAGTGACCCGAAATCAGCACGCTCATTAGATCATGAAAGCCGACCAAGGGAATGTTGCCGGCCATGATAATCCCCACAATCTTTGGGACATCAGGATTCAGATCATAGTTATTCGACCATTTTTCCAACTTGTCTTTTTCCAACATGGAAGCAATGCCAGAGAAGGCTTGAGTCACACTCGTTGCACTAAACCACGCATTTTGAGCTTTGGCAGAGGAGGCAAGACTGTCAATTTCAGAATCCGAAAGGCTTCTAATTTTATCTCCGAGTTTGGAAAAAGCACTTAATCTGTCGGCTAGATTCATTTTTTGTTTTGGCTGAAACTTTTGCTGCAAACTTATTGGTTAATAGCTTTGCGACTCAATTAAAGGACGGGATAATGGCGATAATAATCACGGATGAATGTATTAACTGCGGAGCTTGCGAACCGGAGTGCCCGAATACTGCGATATATGAAGGTGGTGTAGAGTGGAAATGGTCCGACGGAACGGATCTCACTGAGGTGGAAATGGAGGATGGATCGACTGTGGACGCCAAAGAAGATCAAGAGCCAGTTTCTGACGAATTCTACTACATCGTTCCTGGAAAGTGCACCGAGTGTACAGGTTTCCACGAGGAACCACAGTGTGCCGCCGTTTGCCCAGTGGACTGCTGCGTGCCTGATCCTGATTATGAAGAGACCGTAGAGGAGCTCACGGCCAAGAAGGAGTGGATGCACCTTTGAGTTGTGCCCATCTTTTGGATCATAGTTAAAATCATTTTAATAATCAGTACTGGTTTTTTTGGCCTAATGTTCTTTTGGATACGAGAGCAGGGATCGAAAAGTGGTGAGGGAAGCCGATGGTGGGATGTTCATGATCAATCTGTGGATATTGATCGATTCAATAGGCTAGCAGATCAAGAATCGGATGAAGATTCCAAGAAACATTTGATGTTCATGGGTCTGCTTATGCGAGTAAGTTTCACGATTACGATAATCTGCAGTGTTTTATTGCTACTTAAGGGTTGGGTATTATAGACTATCTCATCTTCTTTCTCTTGATCAAAAAAGACCCAAGCACTTTGTCAAAAGGGTCGGCTGTGTTTACTTCCACGAAATCAACCTTTAGCATACCGCATCGTAGCTTGATCTCTTTGTAGAATTTCGCCATTTCATTTTTGTATTCCTGTTTGATCGAATAAGGATTTAGCTTAATCGTCTGGCCAGTTTCCAAATCCACAAACTTGGTTGGCCGATCAGCGAATTCAAACTCTAACTCAGTGGAGTAATCCGAAACGTGGAAAACAATGACCTCATTCAGGTTATGCTTCAAATGCTGCAACGCGGAGTACAAGTCTTCTGATGCACCCTGCTGAAACATATCGGTAAACAACACGATCAATGATCGCTTATGTGCTTTCTCGGCGATTTCATGCAATACGGTGGTGATATCCGTATTACCTCTTGCCGGACTTTCGAGTGCTTCACCCATCGTTTGTAGCAGCCTGTGCAAATGGGAGCTGGTCGACTTTTGTTCGCTCTGAAAATCAATTTTGTCTGAGAACATTGTCACACCAACGGCATCTCTTTGCTTGATAAGCATATGAGCTATTGAGGCAGCTGATAGTACGGCGAACTTGATCTTGTCATGCGATCCGGTCGGGTAGAACATAGATGGCGATTGATCAATGAGCAAGTGGCACCTCAGGTTCGTTTCCTCCTCATACCTTTTCGTATACAATCGATCGGTCCTACCAAACACTTTCCAATCAATGTGTTTCGTGCTTTCCCCGGCATTGTAAAGCTTATGCTCCGCAAATTCTACCGAGAAACCATGATAAGGTGATTTGTGGAGTCCAGTGATAAAGCCATCGACAAGTTGCTTTGCAAGGAGATCAAGCTGATTGAATTGGGCTATGTCCTGCAGGGTAATGTTCATTAATTCAATGTTAAGCCTTGATTTTGAATAATCATCAGAAAATGTTGAAACTCATAGAAAATGGTATATTTAAACGGAGATTTTTTAAGATTGTGTACAATTAGCTGAACTAAACCTAGAAGAAAGTGGAAGACAATTACGACAAAGACAGAGAAGAGATTTATTCGGAGCGAGTGCGTGCAGGCAAGAGAACCTATTTTTTTGATGTGAAAGCGACGCGAGGGAATGATTACTACCTGACTATTACTGAGAGCAAGAGAAGACCTAAAGATGATGGTTTCGTTTACGAGAAACATAAGATTTTTCTCTACAAAGAGGATTTCAATAAGTTCTTGGAGGCGATGAATAACACGGTGAATCATGTGAAAAATGAGCTTATGCCTGACGTGGATTTCGCGGAGTTTGACAGAATGGGTGAGGAAAGAGAAGAAGAAAGAGCAAAGTCAGCTTCTTCTGAAACCGTACCGGAAGCAGAATCTGTTTCTTCCGAAGATTCGGAACTCAAGTGGGATTAAAGAAAAAAATTAGGAACTTCGCCCCCGAAATAATCGGGGGCTTTTTTGTTTACAAGAAACCGAAACAAAAAGACCCCACAAATAGCTAATAACATGGGTCTTCAATGTGGAATCGTCGGGTTGCCAAACGTAGGTAAGTCCACTCTTTTCAATGCTCTTTCTAACGCCAAAGCTGAGGCGGCCAATTTCCCATTCTGCACCATTGAACCAAACGTGGGGGTCATTACTGTGCCAGATGAGCGCCTTGGCATTTTGGAAGGTCTGGTTTCTCCAGAAAAAGTCATTCCTGCAGTTATTGAATTTGTTGACATTGCCGGTCTGGTAGAAGGAGCTAGCAAGGGTGAAGGTCTTGGTAATAAATTCTTGGCCAATATCAGAGAAGTTGATGCCATCATCCATGTCGTGCGCTGCTTCGATGACGACAATATTGTGCACGTGGCGGGTCGGGTAAACCCTACTTCAGACAAAGAAATCATTGATACCGAATTGCAGCTGAAGGATTTGGAATCTGTAGAAAAGAAGATTCAGCGGGTGGAGAAACTGGGTAAATCTGGGGACGCCAAGGCCAAAAGGGAGTACGAAATCTTATTGAAATTCAAAGCGCACTTAGAGCAAGGAAAGAACGCCAGAGCGCTCGAAATGGAACCGGAAAGCAGGGAGGCCATTCGAGACCTTCAGCTACTTACCGAGAAGCCGATCATTTATGTGGCTAATGTAGAAGAGGAATCCGTGACCACCGGTAACCAATGGAGCAAGGAAATAGAAAAAATAGCACAGGAAGAAGGAGCTAATTTGGTCATTGTTTCTGCTTCCATCGAGGCGCAGATAGCGGAGCTGGAAGATCAGGAGGAGAAGGAAATGTTCTTGGACGAATATGGACTGAAAGAATCCGGCCTTAGCAAGCTCATCAAGTCGGCATACTCACTGCTTGACCTTATCACTTATTTCACGGCTGGTGTCACTGAGGTGCGAGCATGGACCATCAAGAAAGGATGGAAGGCTCCTCAAGCCGCCGGAGTTATTCATACGGATTTTGAGAAGGGATTTATCAAAGCGGAAGTGATCAAGCTGGCCGATTACGAGCAGTACAAAACGGAGCATGGTTGTAAAGAGGCTGGAAAACTGGCCATAGAGGGAAAAGAATATGTTGTGAAAGATGGAGACATCATGCACTTTAGGTTCAATGTCTAGTTAGGGATTGGTTATTGGTTATTGGTTATTGCTCATTGTTCTAGTAAAAGTCCTCACTATTCAAACTGAGGTATCCAACCACTTCGTCGTTGATTCTACCGGGCGCTCGGTAATACACGAGTATTTCGTATTCATTTTCTACCTGGAAGTGTGAGCCCTCAAATTCGTACTCAGGTAAGTCCTTCGACTCTAGCTCATATCGGTAGTCATAGTATCCCTGTTTCAGTCGGATGTTGGTGAAGTAGACTCGGCTTTCGCTATCGTATCGCATCTTATTTTCGGATGTCTTCTTCCAGTCATTGAACCGGCCCATCACATAGACATCTCCCAAGTTTTCTTCGGACTTTAATGAGAACTGAACCTTTGCATAGTCGGCTTCTAACCATCCCTCACCCGGGTCGCTGTTGCCCGGAATGTAGCGACCATTATTGTCATTGATCAGCTGGCGATAGGAGTCACGGCCATGTGCGGATTCCAGTGATTGCGTGACTTTCACTTCCGAGGCGAGCCGCTCAATCTTAGCCACGTTTATTCCTCGAAGATTCAAGGTGCGAATGTCCAACCATCGAAACTGATTCCACCCGGGAAAATTAGTCTCGCCACCAAAGTATCTCCATTCGAGCATGCTAGAACCCGCTCGCATTCCTGTTGGCTCAAGATTCACAATCGCACGATCCCAATCTTTGTTTTGCAGTATAATCGTCTTGAAGTTTTCTCTTGGGTTTGGCGCTTGCACGCCCGAGTAGCTGATTTCAAAATCCAGTTGTTGATCGGTTCGTCTTGCAGCCACTTTCGAAGGAATGCGAAACTCGCCCGATACGCCGATTTGCTTTTTGTAAAGAACAATCCTTCGTGAGAAAAGCACATCGTTTTCGTTTCCACGACGGTACAGAACGACAAGGTAGTTTCCTGTGAGTTTTGGCCGTTTTAGCTCGAAGAAGTACTGAATGTATGGAGTCTTAGTATTGGTCGAATAGTCGAATGATTTGTGGTCAAATCGGTTGAATCCATCCAGATATTCCATTTCAATAAGCTTGGAAGGTTTCCAGTCAAAGTTGCAGTGAATGATTTTGGCTTGAAGATTTTCAAATTTATTGGTGAGCAGATCAAACTCTAAATTCAAAGGTTGTGCACTACCCAATTCGATAAATGGATTGAAACTGTTTAGTATCACATTTCCAACATATCGCTCATAGTTTTGATTGTCGTAAACAAGTGTTTTTGAGGTAGTTGAACCTGTCGGAACTGTACCTAATGGGACACAGGAGGTCATTGAAAGTATCAGAACCGTCCATGTAAAAAGTAACTTTTTCAAAATGCTATTGTAACTATTTGAAGGTTGAGCAGTAAAACTACCGAATGCAACCTTATTGATACTTGGTTGTCATTACTCAAACTCTACCTATGCTCACCAAAAAACTCACAGGACTAACGCTCCTATCTCTGTTGTATTGGACAACAGCTTTCGCCCAGGAAGAAGAAAAGAAAAAAACTTACAACACTCAACGCATAGAGGGCGAGGCTCCTGTCATAGATGGGTTTCTGGATGATGACGCCTGGAACCAGGTAGAATGGGGAGGCGATTTTATCGGGCACCAACCCGACTACAAATCCACTCCCTCACAGGACACGAAATTCAAGATTCTCTACGATGAGAAGTTCTTATACGTGGGCATTCGGGCCTTTGACACAGAGCCAGATAAGATCGTGAAGCGAATGTCTCGGCGCGATGGGTTCGATGGCGATTGGGTGGAAATGAACATCGATAGCTACAATGACAAACGAACCGCCTTCTCCTTCACGGCAAGTGTTTCCGGGGTGAAAGGCGATGAGTATGTATCGAACAATGGAAACAACTGGGACTCCACTTGGGACCCCATCTGGTACCTGAAAACAAGTGTGGATGATGAAGGCTGGATAGCCGAGTACAAAATCCCATTATCGCAGCTTCGGTTTGCCAATCAGGATGTGCACACGTGGGGTATTCAATTCACGAGACGTTTTTTTAGAGAGCAGGAGAGATGGACCTGGCAACCCGTAGATCCGAATGCTCCGGGTTGGGTGCACCTTTTTGGCGAGCTAAACGGGATCACTGGTATTAAGCCTCAAAAGCAATTAGAAATTCAGCCGTATGTACTCGGCTCTACTTCCAAATTTCCGAGGGAGGATGGGAATCCATATAGGGATTCAGGGAACGAATCCATGGCCAACATTGGGCTGGATGCCAAGGTAGGAATCACCTCGGATATTACCTTGGACTTAACAGTGAACCCCGATTTCGGACAAGTGGATGCGGACCCTTCCGCAGTTAACCTTTCTGCTTTCCAGCTTTTCTTCAGGGAACAGAGACCCTTCTTTCTGGAGGGCAATAACATTCTGACGTTCGGGACAAGTGGAGGTCGGAATAACCTTTTTTACTCAAGAAGGATAGGCGCCCGTCCTCGGGGATATCCGGAAGATGGTGATGTCGAGTATGTGGATTTTCCTAATAACACCCGAATTCTAGGAGCGGCAAAGCTTACAGGAAAGAACGCTAAAGGTTTCTCATGGGGTTTTCAGGATGCAGTGACAGCTGAAACATGGGTCAATGTGATGGATACCGTGGGCAATGAACGAAGGGAAAGAGTGGAGCCATTGACCAATTTCACAGTGGCTCGTGTGCAGCAGGATTTTGATGAGGGCAACACGGTCGTTGGAGGTATTTTCACAAATGTGAAGCGCTTCAATCAGCAAGGGAATGGACTGGAATATTTGCATGACAATGCGCAAAGTGGGGGTGTGGATATTACCCAGAATCTATGGGATAGAAAATACAGTGTTAATGCAAAAATTGGGATGAGCCGCGTTGAGGGTACGGAAGGCGCCTTGTATAGAACCCAGACGGCATTCAGAAGGAGCTTCCAACGAACAGACAATGACTACCGAGACGTGGATAGCACGCTCACTGTTTTAACCGGTTCTTTCGCTGCGCTTACTTTCGGAAAACAGAGCGGGAAGCTGAACTGGACAGTAGGCTCAAACTACCGATCTCCGGGTTTGGAGCTCAATGACATTGGGTTTCTCCAGCAAACGGATAATATCAATAATTGGGTCTATGCGAGGTATCAAATCAATGACAAAACGAAGCTATTCAGATGGCAGAATTACAATATTTACCATGAGCAGAACTATGATTTCGGAGGTACGCGTACCAGTATAAATGCCAATATGAATTTCAATTTCCAGTTTCATAATTTCTGGGGATTCGAGACAGGTTTCTTTACAAGTGGCGAATCGATATCGAATGCGGATTTGCGAGGAGGTCCTTCGATCACGTATCCGGGAGGCACGGAAGTTTGGTTTTGGGTCGGAACCAATCAACAGAAGAAGATCAGGGTTTCGTACAGTAACTGGTTTTTCCAGGGTAAGGATGATTTCAACGACAGCATGGGCTTCAATTTTAACCTGACTGTTCGGCCTACGGATGCCTTCACTTTTACTCTCTCCCCAAGTGTTTCATTCCGAGATAATACCCTCCAGTATGTGGGTAATGACAGTGAAGAGGATGGGATTTATCTCCTAAGTCGAATTGCTCAGAACACCTACAGCATGTCAATAAGAGCGAATTATAATGTTACGCCAAATCTGACCATCGAATTCTGGGGACAACCATTCCTTGCCTCAGGAGAGTACAGCGAATTCAAGCGAGTCACCGAGTCGAATGCCACCGATTTGGAAAACAGATTCCTGCTTATTGAAGATGCGCAAATCACCTATGATCCTGCTGATGATGTTTTCAATGTAGACGAAAATAACGACCTGACTACAGATTATTCATTTGGCAATCCAAACTTCAATAGTGTAGAATTTCGATCTAATATGGTGCTTCGTTGGGAGTACATTCCCGGTTCTACCTTGTTCCTCGTTTGGGCGAATAATGGTTCATATAATGATTCAAGTGATCGAAATGAATTCAGAAATTTGACAGGGGAACTCAATGGGCTTAAGGGAACAAATACATTTCTTATCAAGCTCGCACACCGATTTATTCGATAAGGAAATTACCTTTGGGTAAAACCTTAACGAATGTCTAAAATAGTAATCATCGGTGCAGGAGGAGTGGGTCGTGTGACTGCATTCAAATGCGCTGAAAACTCTGAAGTATTTTCTGATATTGTCTTGGCTAGCCGCACCAAATCAAAGTGTGATGCAATAGCTGCGGATATCAAGAAGATGCATGGTGTAACGGTGCAAACCGATCAAGTAGATGCTGACCATGTAGAAGAAGTGGTCGCTCTTTTTGAGAGGCACCAACCCAAGTTAGTCATCAATGTGGCACTTCCTTATCAGGATTTGACGATCATGGAAGCGTGCCTAAAGGCTGGTGTGAATTATTTGGACACAGCCAATTATGAGCCTATAGAAGAGGCCAAATTTGAGTATTCATGGCAGTGGGCCTATCAGGAAAGATTTAAGGAAGCCGGATTACTTGCCATTCTCGGGTGTGGCTTTGACCCTGGAGTGACGGGCGTTTACACAGCTTATGCTGCCAAGCATCACTTTGATGAGATGCATTATCTGGACATTGTAGACTGCAATGGGGGTGATCATGGAAAGGCTTTCGCCACCAATTTCAACCCTGAGATCAACATTCGAGAGATCACCCAAAAAGGTAAATACTGGAAAGACGGCAAGTGGGTGGAGACTGAGCCTTTTGAGTTCAAAGAGGTATTGACCTATCCAAATATCGGAGAGAGAGATTCGTACCTTTTGTTTCACGAGGAGTTAGAGTCCATCACCAAAAATTTCCCCTCTCTTAAGAGAGCTCGTTTTTGGATGACTTTTGGCCAAGAGTACTTGACGCACCTGAGAGTGATTCAGAACATTGGCATGGCTTCAATTGAGCCGGTCATGTATCAGGGACAAGAGATAGTTCCTCTTCAATTCCTAAAGGCTGTTCTTCCAGATCCGGGAAGTTTAGGTGAAAATTACGAAGGAGAAACTTCGATTGGTTGTAGAATCAAGGGCGTTAAAGATGGAGCAGACAAGACCTACTACATCTACAACAACTGTCCGCATCAGCAGGCCTTTCAGGAGACGGGAGCTCAGGGCGTATCCTATACCACGGGTGTGCCAGCCATGACAGGTGCGTTTATGTTTTTGACTGGCGAATGGGGCGGAACCGGAGTGAGGAATGTAGAAGAGTTCAACCCTGATCCATTCCTCAAAAAGGTGGGGGAGTCGGGATTGCCTTGGCACGAACTAGTTAATGAGGATTTAGAATTTAATTATGATTGATTTAAACGCAGCGCCGAAGTTTTATCATGGGTATTTGGGCCAAATCCAAAATGGAACGGCACTCCAAAACTTGATGGAATCTGGTGACGAATTGAGTGACTTGGTTTCATCCATTCCAGAGGAAAAAGGGATTTTTGCTTACGCAGAAGGTAAGTGGACGATCAAAGAAGTACTCCAGCATTTGAATGATGCCGAGCGGATTTTTTGCTATCGCGCGCTTCGTTTTGCGAGGAACGATCAGACCGAACTTTCGGGATTTGATCAGGATGCATACGTGCCTGAGAGTAGAGCGAATGATCGTAAACTGGCTTCAATTCTGAACGAGTTTCATATTTTAAGAGCTGCCACCATAGATCTATTTGCCAACTTCGATCAAGTGCAGATGAAGCGAACAGGTAAGACTAGTGGAGGTGAATTTTCTGTGGAGGCTATTGGCTATATTATTTCTGGTCATTGCTTGCATCATTTGCACATTTTAGAAGAGCGCTATCTCAATGCCAATTGATTATTCAAAAATCCCGACACCCTGCTTTGTGTTGGATGAGGAGAAGCTAAGACAAAATCTCAGCCTAATTCGATCAGTGAGTGAGAAAGCAGGAGTGGAGATTATTCTGGCGTTCAAGGGGTTTTCGATGTGGAGTGCCTTCCCGATTGTGAGAGAATATATTTCCGGGGCTACCGCGAGCTCTCTGAATGAAGTGCGCCTTTGTTTCGAGGAAATGAAAGCCAAGTCTCACACATATGCCGTGGCATACGCTGAAGACGAATTTGATGAAATACTGGAAAAGTCAAGTCACATCACGTTCAATTCCATTTCACAATTCGAAAGGTTCAGACACAAAGCTGAAGGTAAGGTGAGTTGCGGACTCAGAGTCAATCCCGAATGGTCAGACGTGGAAACGGATTTGTACAATCCGGCCAGTTCTGTTTCCCGCTTGGGAATCACGGCTGTCCAGTTTCCAACGGAGTTGCCAGAAGGGATTGAAGGACTTCACTTTCATGTACTATGTGAGTCAACTTCCTATTCTTTAGCAACTGTGCTGGAGCATTTTGAAGAGAAGTTTGGTCAGCATTTGCCAAAGGTCAAGTGGGTGAATATGGGCGGAGGCCATCTGATGACCAAGGATGGGTACGATACTGATCATTTGATTTCTGTTTTGAGAAAATTCAAAGAGAAATTTAATGTGCAGGTGATTCTTGAGCCAGGGAGCGCCTTTGCGTGGCAGACAGGAGATTTGGTCACATCGGTATTGGACATTGTTGAAAATGGAGGAAAGAAGACCGCAATTTTAGACACATCATTCACCTGCCACATGCCCGATACACTCGAAATGCCTTACCGACCAGCAATTATTGGAACGGCAGAGAGTGGCGAGTATGGTTACAGATTAGGCGGTGTGAGTTGTCTGGCAGGAGATTTTCTGGAAGAATATTTTTTCGATGAACCATTAGAGATGGGAAGTAGGGTAATCCTTCTAGATATGATTCATTACACCATGGTGAAAACGTCTACTTTTAATGGAGTCAAGCATCCAAGCATTGGCATTTGGAAGAATGATGAATTTCACCTTGCCAAGAAATTTGGATATGAAGATTTTAAATCAAGACTCTCCTGAATTTCCTTTAGTGGTGATGGGGGTTTGCGAGATTAACTTTTACTTTACTCAAACTAATTAACTAATTATGAAAAAGGTATTTCTATCTATTTTGTTTGTTTCACTTGTGACTTTGGGATTTAGCCAAGCCAAGGTCGAGTTAGGACTTAAAGGTGGTGTAAATATGGCCAGCCTCAGTGAAGGTGGAGGAGATAACATCACGGCGTTTCATGGCGGTGCTTACGGCCTCATCAAGATCACGAAATTTGGTATTCAGCCTGAAGCCTTGTTTTCGAAAAGAGGAGCCGATGCTGTTGACTTGGGTTATCTGGATGTGCCAATCATGCTTAAGTTTTACATAGCTGGTGGTCTCAATGTTCAAGCTGGGCCACAATTTGGTATATTATTGAATGCCGAAGACTCAGACGGGAATGACATTAAAAGTTCTCTTGAGAATTCTGACCTAAGCGCGGCATTCGGTGCTGGACTTGATTTGCCAATGGGACTAAATCTAACGGCGAGATATATTGCTGGACTAAAGGATGTGAGTGCAGGTGGTGGAGATGTAAAGGCAAATACCTTTCAGCTTTCTGTGGGTTACAGCTTATTTAAAGTAGGGAAGTAAGGTTCCTGAACTGGCACAAAAAAAGCCGCCCCGAATCATCGGGACGGCTTTTTTCGTGGATAATTTTTCTTAATTGGCCTTTAGGCTCACGTTGATTTTGATTTCGTCACTGATGGCCTTGTTTCCAAGATCGTCGAAGAATGAACCCGACCCATATCTCACATCGAATTTCGAGCGATCGAATGTCAACTCGGCAGAGGCAATCGCCACGCCATTTTCAATGGAGAAAAGAGCAGGGAAGGTAATCTCCTCAGTTTTTCCTTTTATGGTCAGGTTCGCTGTGATTTGAGCTGCACCGTCTTTTCCTTTGCCCACTTTGGTAATTACCAACGATGATGTTGGGTACGTCTCCACGCCAAAGAAATCATCTGATTTAAGGTGACCATCGAGCTTAGCGGCTCCTTTACCTTCTTTAATGCTGGTCATGTCAGCTGTAAATGACCCGCCAACTAGTTTTCCATTCTTTACTTCAATGCTTCCTTCTTTGAACATTATGGTGCCGTCATGAGAGTTGCCAACAATTTTTTCGCCATGCCAGTTGATCACACTTTCGTCTGTGTTGACTGAAAGTTTGTCTTGTGCTATAGCCGAGCCAGATACTAGCAATGCGATAATTAGTAATCCTGTGTTTTTCATTTTCTTTATTTATGTAGGTACATGTATTTGAGTTGAACTTACGGGTAGTCATGCTAAAAGGTTCGCTACTTTTGTAGAAAATTTATAAATGATTCAGTTCGACAAGGTTTTGATTTCCGATGAAGTGGTGGAAGAGGCGTTCGTTTGTGACCTTCAGAAGTGCAAGGGAGCATGTTGTGTAGAAGGAGATTTGGGGGCTCCATTGTTGTTCGATGAATTGGATCAGATCGAAGAGGTGGTTGATATCGTGAAGGAATATTTAAGCAAGGAAGCGATTGAGGTTTTGGAAAAGGAGGGAGGTTTTCTTGTTGATGAAGACGGAGATTTTTCTACCACCACGATCAATGGGAAGGAATGTGCTTTTGCATTTTATGATGATCAGAAAATATTGAAATGTGGCATAGAGCAGGCCTACAAGGACGGGAAGACGGATTTCAGGAAGCCTTTGTCTTGTCATCTTTATCCTATTCGTGTTGGTAAGGCTGGCGAATTCGAATCGTTGAACTACGACCGGTGGTCCATCTGCTCGCCGGCATGTGATCTTGGGAAGGAATTAAAGGTGCCAGTCTATAGGTTCCTAAAAGAACCGCTGATTCGAAAATTTGGTGAAGAGTGGTACCATGAATTTGAAAGGTTGCTTGCCAGTAAAAAGGAGCAGGGAATCTAAAGATACCCGTGGTGTTTCAGAAGATCGATAGCCCCCGGATAGTCAAGTAACTCCTGCACTCTTTCTTTGTGTTTTTCGGCTTTCCACTTTTGAATAGAGTCTCCAGTAAGTCTTGAAACCTTCTTTCCAAAATAGGCCCTATTGCGAGTAGCCGTGGCATGTTCATGCCAGCTGAGTAGCTCAGGGGTGAGCTCAATTTCTAGAAATTCACAAATTCCTGCGATGGTATTTTCATAATCGGTTATCAAGTCTACGTATCTCACTGTGTAAACCCGAGGGTCATCTTGGTATTTCAATCCAATGCTCACATCTCTTACCCACCGCTCTGGGTCCACCCAGTACCGATCGGGTGAGGTAGGATGTCGGGAGAGAATGACATCCCTGCCATCTCGAACTATTTCAATGAACTTAAAATCACCGCCCGTAAATGCAGTGATATTATCAATATGTCGAATATTACTCGGTGACTTCTCACACCATCGTTTGGCCGTTTTTGGTATTTTATTGAACAACAAGCTCTGATAAATTCTGTGAATTCTGGGTGTTTTTATAGCACCGGATTCCAAAACGCTAACACTGCTAAAAAAGCCGAGTTCCTTAGGATGACAAAACAATTCGTGGTGCGCAGAGAGTATCGAAAGAAGTAGAGTAGTCCCCGATCGTCCACATCCGCCAATCAATATTGGCGGATCAGTGAACTGCATCATTTTGGGTCGACCAAGTAAGTTTACTATTGGACGAAGGGCTTTTTTGATCACATTCAAATCACCCCACTCTTAATCACCATCATTTTCTCTCGACTCATGTCATGCATGGTGTGAGGAATACTTCCAATGCCAAGTCCGCTTGAGTCTCGCCCTGCGAACGGCATCCAGTCCACGCGGAAGGCCGTGTGGTCGTTGACCATAATGGCGGATGCGTTGATTCTGTGCACAGCGTCTAGCGCCTTATCAATGTTCTTGGTGAAGACCGCAGCTTGAAAATGGAAGGGAAGTGCATTTGCTCGATCTATCGCTTCATGCATATTGGAGTAGCTGTACAGACAAACCACGGGACCAAAGATTTCCATCTGCGAAACTTTAGAGTCTTCAGAAGGATTTACAATCAATGTTGGTTCATAGCAGGTGTCAGAAATTCGATTGCCGCCACAAATGATTTCACCACCTTTTGCCTTGGCCTCATTCACCCATTCTTCTACACGATTCACTTCCTCGGGACGAATCAGCGGCCCGGCCTCCGTGTCCTCACTCAATGGGTCACCCGTTTTTATTTTCTCTGTAGCCGCCTTCATTTTTTGAGTCACCTCATCTATGATCGATTCATGCACGAAAACTCGCTGAACGGACACACAAACTTGTCCCGCGTGATAGAATCCACCTTTCACCAAAGGGGCAATCATGGCGTCAATGTCTGCATCCGGTTCTACAATCACTGGTGCTGCTCCGCCGTGCTCAAGTGCGCAGCGAGTCCCCGGAGCAAGCTGAGAGCGCAAGTACCAACCAACTTTGGCTGAGCCAATAAACGAGAAGAAATTGACTTTTGGACTCGTGACCAATATCTCCGCCACGTCATTGTCACATACCATCGACTCACACCAACCTGCAGGCAAGCCTGCTTCATGAAAAATACTCACCAACAATTCACAAGTAAGTGGGGTAGTAGGAGCTGGTTTCACGATAACGGGACTCCCAACCGCAATAGCTGGAATCGTCTGGTGGATGATCAAGTTTATTGGGTGGTTGAAAGCACTGACAGATGCTACCACACCGATGGGCTCGCGAAACGTGAACGCCATACGATTTACGGAAGAGGCCGTATGTCCCATTGGCACTTCATCTCCTTTTAGATGTCCAATATTCTCGATTGCCAACTTCACTCCGTTGATTGCACGTGCCATTTCCACTTTGGTGTCCATCCAGGGTTTTCCACCTTCCTGAGCTGAAGTTTTGATGATTTCATCCGAACGCTCTTCCATCAAGCGAGCGATATTCTCCAGAATTTCAACCCGCCGGTATTTCGGCAACCACTTCGATCGATCAAGAAAAAGTCCATGCGCTTTTTCAATGGCCGCATTCATTTCGTCAGCCGTTTTCAATGGAATTTCCTTGATCAATGATTGGTCGTATGGAGCGTAGACTTTAAGTGTATTCATGTTTTCAACTTTGTCGTCAGCCTGAGCTCGTCGAAGGCTCTGCTCAAAACTGGTTTTCATTTCTTTAGATGCGCACTCTTCGACAAGCTCAGAGTGACCCGATTGGAACTAAAATTTTGCTATTCCAACACCTTCGCTTTTTCTTTGATTCCTACGTTTAGAATTTGATGATTGAGGGAATAATCCACGGGGCAGTCAATCAAATGAACGCCTTTGGAATTAACGCACTTCTCAAGGGTCTCAGTAAAATTCTCGCTACTGGTGATTCTGTGCCCATGCGCTCCGTATGCCTCCGCATATTTCACGAAATCAGGATTACCATAATCCAGACCAAAGTTGTCAAAGCCCATTCCTTCTTGTTTCCACTTGATCATACCGAAAGCATTGTCGTTCAAGATGATCACCACCAAATCCAGGTTCATGCGCACCGCAGTTTCCATTTCCTGAGAGTTCATCATGAACCCGCCATCTCCGCACACGGCTACTACCTTCTTTCCTGGATTCACCAGCTTGGCCGCCATCCCGGAAGGAAGGCCAGCACCCATCGTGGCAAGGGCATTGTCTAGCAGCATGGTGTTTGGTTCGTAGCATTTGTAGTTTCTAGCAAACCAGATTTTATACACGCCATTGTCCAAGGTCACAATGCCGTCTGCTGGTAGAATTTTTCGAATCTCATTTACCACACGCTGTGGCAGCATTGGGAATCGAGTGTCTTCAAAGTATTTTCCAACATGAGTTTCTACTTCTTTCTTTACACGGTGATAAAAGGAAAAATCCCAATGCGGCTGTGGCTTAATGGCCTCCATGATGTCCCAAACTGAGTGGGCAATATCTCCAAGCACATCCAGGTCAGGGAAGTAAACCTGATCAATTTCAGCAGAGAAGAAATTCACATGAATGACTTTCTTACCTCCATGCTCCATAAAGAACGGTGGCTTCTCGATCACATCGTGACCAACGTTAATAATGAGGTCGGCCTTATCAATGGCGTAGTGCAGGTAGTCGCTGCTGGAAAGTGCAGCAGTTCCTAGAAACAGTGCATGTCGTTCGTCGATTACTCCTTTCCCCATTTGGGTATTGAAGAAAGGAATTTGTGTTTTGTCGATCAGCTTGTTGAGAGCATTTCCCGTTCTTTTTCTATTGGCGCCTGCCCCGATCAAAATCAGCGGCATCTTAGCAGCTTCGATCATTTCTACCGCCTTGGCAATGGCTTTTGGATCCGGTGCGGGTCTTCTTACCACATCCGGCACTTTGAACACGCTTTCATCCGTATCCTCCGCAGCTACATCCTCAGGAAGCTCCAAATGCACTGCTCCAGGTCGTTCCTCTACAGCCTGACGAAAGCTCTCGCGCACCAAAGATGGAATGTTGTTTCCACTCACAATCTGCTTAGTGAACTTCGTAATGGGTCCCATCATGTCCACCACGTCCAGAATCTGAAATCTTCCCTGCTTACTTTTTTTGATTGGTTTCTGTCCCGTGATCATCATCATTGGCATGGCACCAAGCTGAGCGTACGCAGCGGCAGTTACAAAATTGGTAGCACCTGGTCCCAATGTACTTATGCACACGCCGGGTTTGCCGGTGAGTCGTCCGTAGGTGGAGGCCATAAAACCAGCCCCTTGCTCGTGACGAGTAAGAATGAGTTTGATGCTAGAGTTCTTGAGGGAGTTGAGCATATCGAGATTCTCTTCCCCCGGAATGCCGAAAATATATTCCACGCCCTCATTTTCGAGCGCTTCTACGAACAGGTCTGATGCTTTCTTCATTAGTTAGAGATGTTTCTCTAAATCTAAAGAATTATTTTCCTTTTCGTGCGAGGAGGTGGCGAAATGGAGAGAATGCGACTGAATCTACGTATTTGTTTGTAGGATAGAACGCGATTTTTACTCAGGTACTGAGCGCAGAGCCGAAATCTCTTTCAACCACAGAGGATTGGAGGAAACAGAGAAATCAATATGATCTAATTTCCCAATCTTTCAATGCGA
>CAYGSD010000008.1:0-59104 GCA_964352625.1 uncultured Roseivirgaceae bacterium | reverse complement strand
GACGTCATTCTGAGTGCAGCGAAGAATCTCTATTAAGTAGGTTGCGGAAGTAACTCAGGGCAGGAGGGTATACCCTTAAACCACGGAGGATAGGAGGAAACAGAGAAATCAATATGATCTAATTTCCCAATCTTTCAATGCGAGACGTCATTCTGAGTGCAGCGAAGAATCTCTATTAAGTAGGTTGCGGAAGTAACTTCCGAGGGGAGAAGTCTCCAACACCTTACCATCCCAATCCTCCAAAACAACATTTGCTTCAAACTGCCCAAATTTCATATAGCTGTCCCAAACGTGATCGAGGTACCAGTCGGGTTCTTCGCCCCATCGGGTTTCTTGCTTTCGCCTTTCCATAAAAGTCTGTCGTGAGATTTTCATAAGCACTGACTTATCGAACATGGCTGCAAGGAACGGATCATAAAAGGCGAGCAATCCTTCGACGATAATTAGGCCGTAGTTCCTTTTTTGTGCCTTGACTTCAGCTTTAATCCTTTCAAAATCAATCGACGCTGGGTGCTCCCAATCCGTTCGATTTTTGATTTTGGGAATTTCTGATTCGGGCCTTACAAACTCATCTTGAGCTACTATTAACACAGGTCCATCGAAAGAGTCTTTTAGTTTCTGAGCCAAGGTGGATTTCTCAGAACGGCTTACCCCTCCAATTCCAATGATCTCACACTGCTTCATTCTCCTGCTTGTTCAATGAGGTGATTCTCTTCAATCTTTGATCTCAACTCAGGCCATTTTGAGATTTCTATTTCAAATGACAGAATACAAGAGGTCGTATACTCTCTTTGGATTTCAGTGCATGGGAAGTCCTCCAGCCATCGCTCCACTGTGCCCATCTGGTCATAGTTGAATTTCAATTTAACAGAATGTGTTTCAATGATTCGTTTTTTTTCTGCCTTGGCAAGAGCCTCGTTTGTGGCTTCTTTGTAGGCTTGGATCAGTCCTCCGACTCCTAGTTTGGTTCCTCCGAAATACCGCACCACCACTACCAGACAGTTCGTCAATTCGAAGGACTTGATCTGCCCCAAGATAGGATCACCGGCTGAGTGATTGGGTTCTCCATCGTCATTGGCTCGGGTAGCTTGTTCGCTCGTTCCCAAAATGTACCCGTAGCAGTGATGACGCGCATCATAGAATTCTTTCCGAAGGTTTTCGAGGTATTCTTTTATCTCATCCTCAGACTCCACGGAGTATGCGAAAGCGTGGAACTTGCTTCCTTTTTCCTTGTATTCTCCAGTCGTTGAAGCACTGATCGTGTAGAATGTTTCTGTCACTAATGCGAAACTATCAGGTTCTCGCAAAAACTAAGTAGTTTGGATTCATGAGTAAGCGCGAAATCATCTTCTACGATCAGGAATACTTGAGTGTGCAGGGACACAAGCAGCTCAGAATGTATGAGGATGAGAACTTCAAAATCATTTTTTCTATCAAGTCAAAGACCGCTTACTCTTTGCCTCTTGGTCTGTTCGGATCATTTTTAAAAAAACGGCGAGTGACCTCTTTTGCCGAATTTGATGCTTTCTGGAAAGTGGTAAAAACCAAGCTGGAAGAAGAGGGGGTTCACAGGATTGAGGTTGTGCATCCGTCGCATATTTACAGGGATTTCGTAGCGCCTGAATGGCTCAAGGAAATCGGATTTTCTGTGATGTACGACGACATCAATCACCACATTCCATTGAGCAAATTTGCGCTGCATAAAATGGAGGAAAGGAAACTCCAAGCGCTAAACGAAAATGGTTTCAGAGCAGAGCATTTGACAAATGAAAAGCTTGAGCTGGTCTATTCATTTTTGGCTGAATGCCGAAAAGAAAAGGGGTTGAAAATCAACGTCCCGCTCCAGAAATTGCAATCATTGATAGATCGGTTTCCTGATACGTATGATTTCTTTGGTGGGTATTTGGGAGATGAATTGGCATGTGCTGCCATTACCCTAAAAACCTCCGAGGAAGTGGCCTATTACTTTTTGCCTGGCACCCTAGAAAAATATAAAAAAGCAAGCCCAATGGTGGGCTTGCTTGATAGTATCGTTCAGCATTACAGTAAGTCTATGAAGTATCTCGATCTTGGCATTTCCTCAGTGGAGGGTGAGCCACAGCAAGGGCTCATCACTTTTAAGGAACGAATGGGAGGTATTCAAACTCCTAAGCGTCGATATTTCGTCAAAATTTAGAGCATGTATTCAAACAGTCCTGTCAGCACTTCGGACGCTCCGATGTAAATCCCAACACCGTAGGTTACGTGGCGAACTGAAAGGTTCTGAATCGCGAATGGCAATCCTGTGATATTAATCACCGTGAAAGCTCCGGCGATCACCAGCGCACCCGCAATTAGCACTTCGAATGAAGGTGAGAATAACAGAGCCAAAACGCCGATTAAAATCAATCCGAAGCTCCACGCGATGGGTTTCCACAAAGTGACTTTCGAAAGCGCCCTACTGGCTAAGAATCCTGAGATGGCACACAGTCCTAAAATGGCAAAGGAAATGTATTGCCCGTATTCACCGTAGGTGGGAAATTTGTTGCCAATGTGATCAGGCAAAAATTCGATCAAAAATGCTTTGCCCACTCCAAGGAACAAACCGATCATAACGATGGACAGGTAGGAGATGACCGATTGTTTGCCCTTCACTCTATCGTGAGCCATCAATGCGGTTTTGCGCTGAAGTACTTCATCACGAGACACTCTGTGAAAAATGATTCCGGATGCAGCGATCAAGACGCCACCAACTACGAAGGTCAGGGTGTCTCCAAAAAACTGAACCAATGCCACTACCACCGGCTCAATGGCATACACTAACTCGGTTACTAAGAAAAGAAACCCCATGACGATGGGCAGTTTTTTGGCTGGCGCGAATGCCTCGATCATTGAGTTTGCCGGGCTGACAAATAGGTTCATACAGACGAGCCAGATCACGATCATTATAGGCAGGATTTGGCGGTAATCGGCGAGATGCGCCGTGCCGATCATTGATGCTACCACCATGAAAACCATGGCCGTTGCGCCGATTCCAACGGTGAAAATGATCATGTGTTTTCCATTCTTTCGAAGAATGTAATCCGAGATTAGTCCAGCAATCGGTGGAATCAACACAAGGACGATGGCTTTTGCTATTAGCATGAAATCAATCAGGTGAGTGATTTCAAGGTTTTGCATCAGTACAGGTTGGTATTCATGGTAAGCGATCCAACTGATCGCTACAGCTACGTTCAAAAAACCGAGGCTGTATACTTCTCTCCATTTTAGCTCGGAGGGAGCTGTTGCTGTTGTGGTTGTCATTTTGCTCATTAGGTTTTGTATGCTCCAATTACGAAGCTACCGAGCAATATAGATGTATCGACCTACAAAATTGTCTTTTGACAATAGAAATATCACCTCAGATACCGTTGACATCAATTTGTCTTTCCTCAAATTCAAAGCCCATGGAAACGAGCTCAGCCAGAATGGGATCGTAGATGTCGGAATGAGTGGGTATATGGGTGCCTGATTTTTTTATATTTCCTGTCAAAACATTTTTGGCAGCAATACCCAACGGCAACCCCACAGTTTTAGACATGGCTGTATTGATCTGATCTTCACCAGCCACTGCCATATGGGCCTGAATTTGCTTGTGAGCCCCATTTTCAAGGTAATCGAATTTGTGCCACATGACAATCAAATCTTTGTCATCGTCATTGAGCGTCCACTTCTTCTTCAAGATATGCTCCAGGATTTCCGCAGGTGTTCCTTCCTTCAAACCAACCAATTCTTCACTGAACATACCTAGCCACTTGAGCATATACATTTCCTCACTCTCCAAACCAATGCCTAGGTAGTGAGCCAGTTTGAGTTCGATGGAATCGTGCGGGTTGTACTGCAAAAAATTATTCAGAAATTGTCGGTGGGTCATTGTGTCAACTGCTTCCAATTTGTACGAATCGTCGGTGGCTCCAAGCTGGACAAACACATCCCAACCCCTACAAAAACCTCTTCTCCTCAGTGTCCCTCTGTAGAGTGTTTTGATTCCCTGAAGATTGTACAGATCCAAATATTTCAAGGAGTCTCGATTGGCATACCCTTCAAAATACCCATGCCCGGGGATGTGGATCATTTCTGTACGCTGAAAGAGTTTGTGATAGGGAATGTATTTATATCGGTCCTCCTGAATGAACTTCACATAGCCCTGACCTGCCAGCACCACATTTCTTGGATTCCATGTGAATTTGTACTTCCATGGATTGTCTTGCATACTATCCTCCGTGAGCAGGCCTCCGGTAAATGTCTCAAAACCGATCAGTTCATGTCCTTCGGTTTTGATTCTGTCCAGCACTTTCATTGCCGACATGTGATCCAGCCCCGGATCAAGTCCTAGCTCCATGATGCAGCTTGCATCCTTATTTTTGAATTCTAGATCTAGTGCTTTTATTCCGTCAGTCATATAGGATGCTGTAAGGAAATGCTTACCAAACTCGGCACATCGCTTGGCAGCTAGCTCATGGAATCGGGCTGGGAGCATCGAAATCACGAGATCGAATCCCTCAATTTTTGCTGTGTCCTCGTCTTTGTTTACATCGAACTCCAAAAGATTGATCCCTGAGTATGCTTGAATTTTCTCTTTGGCTAGGTCAAGATTCTGTTCTGCAATGGTGATTTCCCAATCCATTTTTTGACACTGTTCACAGAGATATTGAATCAGGGAGGTGGCGGATCTTCCTGCGCCAAGGATGAGGATTTGTTGCATCGGGCAAATAAAAAATTAATTATCTGAATGCCGAAGGAAATCAGCCTTTTCTGGAAACAATAGTGCTGTTGGCTTGGGCTGTTGGGAATATGAGCAGGTCTGCAATGTTCACATGGGCAGGTCGCGAGAGCACGAATGCTATCGTTTCGGCAATGTCCTGAGCTTGCAAAGCATCGAATCCCTGATATACGGAAGCGGCTCTTTCTTTGTCTCCTTTAAATCTTACTTCGGAAAATTCTGTCTCCACAAGTCCGGGATTTATTGAGCAAACGCGGATCCCCAATCCATTCAGGTCCAATCGCATGCCTTTGGTGATAGCATCCACTGCATGTTTGCTGGCGCAATAGACGTTTCCATTCGGGTACACCTCGATTCCTGCTACAGACCCAATGTTGATGATTTGCCCCGATTTTCTTTCAATCATGCCCTGCAAAATGGCCTTACTCACATACAATAAGCCCTTCACATTGATGTCCATCATGGCATCCCAATCATCAATGTCACCCTCTTGAATTTTGCTAAGCCCATGTGCATTTCCGGCATTGTTGATCAGCACATCAATTTTCGTCCATTGCTCTGGTAGGTTCTCTATGGAATCAAAAACAGCCTTCTTATCCCGAACATCAAAGGGAAGAGTTAGAACGTCCGTGGGTAACTCGGATTTCAGTTTGGCCAGTCGTTCGCTTCGTCTTCCGCAAAGAATAAGCGAATAATCTTTAGCCAAAAGTTTAGCTGTAGCCTCACCAATCCCACTGGTGGCACCTGTTATGAGCGCAATTGGTTTCAATGGATTTTTACTCTTTTGCGTTTGTCGCGATGCGGAGCACCGGTCTTTATGTTTTTTCTACGCCCTTTGCTACCCGTAATGGTACTTGGTCCTCCTTCGAAGGTCACGTACATGGTGATGTTGTGCGTGGTGACTCGCTTGAGTGGTGCGTTGAAGGAACTTTTACTATCTCTATTCAGCATATTTTTAATGCCGTAGGAGTACCTAATTTCCGGTGAAAACTTGAATAGTTTGAAGTACATATCGAATCCCGTACCTATTTCAATATTCATTTGATTTTGTAGCAAATCAAGTTTCTCTGAAGTGTCTTCTCTTTGCCCTCTCCCCACCGCCTCGAAGGTTGGCTTAATCCCCGCCAATAGATACATTCCATAGTTGCCTCGTCGCTGGGACTTGTACTTGAAAAGAAGAGGAATCTCAACAAGCGTGGCATCCTTGACATGGCGTGTCTCAGTGAAATTCGTATATCGATAGGTCAAGTCGCTTTCGTAGAATCCTACGGTGGGCAAGATGCGAAAATCGAGATTTTCTAATAAATGAAAGTTGACGACAAAACCGATCTTGAACCCTGGTAAACTGCCTGGTACTACTGAGTGAAGCGTGTCATATGCTGGGGTTTCAAAAACGTCGCGGTATCGAATTCTGTACTTGGAAGAATGAACCCCAATCAAAAAACCATAATGAATGAAATGATCATCATAGTCCGGTAAGTTATCGGTGGGGTTGTTTTGAGCAGCGCCCGAATACCCGAGAACCATCAGCAGCAACCCAGCGACTATTTTATGCCGGTGTATATGGAGCTTATGCCGAAGGTGAGGGTTTTGCATGTTGTTTCTTTATAGCCGATTTGTTTCATGATTTCCAGAAAATCCTGACCATCTGGAAATGCTTTCACTGATTCGGGGAGGTACGTATAAGCTGACTGATCTTTAGATATTAGGCGTCCGATTTTAGGTAAAATCCAGCGAAAATAAAAATTGTACAATTGCTTCAGAGGGAATGCTTTAGGTCTGGAGAATTCGAGAATGACCACTTTTCCTCCTTCTCTGACCACACGTAGCATGTCCTTCAGCCCCTCTTCCAAATGCTCAAAGTTCCTCACTCCAAATGCAACGATCACTGCATCGAATTTATTTTCTTCAAACTCCAATCCCTCAGAATCACCGAGCTTCATTTCGATGCGATCCGAGAGGTTTTTCTTTTTCATCTTTTCTTTCCCGACCTCCAGCATGCCAGCGGATATATCCACCCCGATTACCTTTTCAGGATTGAGTTTAAGCGCCGCAATGGCAAAATCTCCAGTCCCGGTAGCAATGTCAAGAATGAGCTTGGGCTGCAATTCCTTCAATTGATTGATGGCCTTCTTTCGCCAAATGTTGTCAATCCCCAAGCTGAGCGTGTGGTTCAGAAAATCATACTTTGGAGAAATGTTGTCGAACATCTGAGCTACCTGCTCTTTCTTGCTCGACTGCTGATCTTTATAAGGTACTACTGCCATTCAGGGCGCAAAGTTATCGGGTTATGGTTTGTTTGTTGTCCTAACCAAACTAAAATTCAAATGGTTTGCTCAATCAAGATTCTTTACTCGCTGGAGCAATGTTGGGTGCGAATAATTTAAAAAAACATAGGCAGGGTGAGGCGTCAGGTTAGACAGATGATCAGAAGTCATCTTTTTCAAAGCAGAGATGAGCGGAGCACCTGCATAGGTTTCCTTGGCATAATTATCCGCCTCGTATTCGTTCTTTCTACTGAGTAAATTTCCAAGCAGCCCCAGAACATTTGAAACTGGGGAATACAGAATCCCAAAAGCGAGAAGGTTCAAGTGAATGGCTGTACTTACTCCGCCCAGTGCCCAGGAAATTTGAGAGTTTAGGATCATCAGCGAAAGGAGATAAAGCATGAAACCAGTCGTCAGTATGCTCAGGATGGTGGTGATCAAAATATGCTTCTTTTTGAAATGCCCCACCTCATGTGCAAAGACTGCCGTGAGTTCATCCACCTCATGCTTTTCTATTAAGGTGTCAAACAGCACCACTTTCTTTCTCTTTCCCAAGCCTGAAAAGAAGGCGTTTCCTTTGCTGGATCTTTTTGAACCGTCTAGAACAAATATGTTTTTCAATGGAAACTTCACCTTTTCGCAATAGCACTGGATGGAGGTTTTGAGTTCTCCGTCTTCCAAAGGAGTGAGTTTGTTGAAGAGTGGCAGAATCAATGATGTGTAGAACATATTGGCGAAAAGCGTGAAGGCTACCATCACTGCCCAGAAATAGATCCAGAAACCACTACCAATGGATTCGACGAGGTAGACAAAGACTCCAAGTAAAATTCCACCAATAATGAAAGTGAGGAGCAGTCCTTTCAACTTATCCAACCAGAAAGTTTTCTTCGTCATTTTATTGAAGCCATACTTCGCCTCAATTACGAAATTCTGATACAGAGAAAAAGGAATGCTGATGATGTCCGTCAGAACGTAAATCGTCCCGAAGAATAGGAGGGGTGTGACCAAACTGAGCGGTGAATAATTTCTCAGAAAACCATCCAGCCAACCGAACCAACCAAAGGCTATGGCAGAAAAAATAATCACAAAATTGAGGGTGGAGGTTAGCGTGGCGAAGCGAGAAACTTCTCCCATGTATTGCTGAGACTTTGCATATTTTTCTTCATCATAAATACCCTCCAGTTCCTTTGGTATTGGTTTTTTCGAACTTTCACGATTGAGGTAATGGAGGATTCTGCCCAAGGCAAAATCAAACGTAATGATTCCAAGCAGTAGGTAGTAGAAGGTGGATTCTGACATTTTGTAAAATTACATCACCTTTCTCTCAGATGGTAGCCTAATGTATTGTCCTGTACTTTTGCAGGACTAACTCAGAAATCGACCGAACGTTCTTTCTTTGCACCTCGTTTCAGCCTATCATGACCGATATTTTTCTCACCAAAGTTCTCAAGGCACATCAAGACTGTGACCAATGCCCAAAATCTGAAGAGATAGCGGAGTTTTTCAACAGACTCCTCGGACTACTTTTTCCTACTTTTTCGAGCGAGGTGATCAAGGACAAGCAAGCATTGAAGGATGGACTCTCTGGCCTTCAGTCGGAACTAGAAAATTTCTTACTGCGCCAAAAACACCCCAACGCTAAGGAGGCTTCTTCCCGTTTTTTCGATCATGTACTTCAATCAGTCTATGAACTAATCAACAAGGATGTTGATGCCATTTACGCAGGAGATCCTGCAGCCACCAGCACCGAAGAAATCAAGCGATCATATCCGGGGTTTTATGCCATCGCGTCGTACCGTGTCGCACATGGTTTGCTGAAATTAGGTGTCAATAATTTGCCACGCTCCATCACTGAGAATGCCCATAGCAGAACAGGAATTGACATCCACCCGGGAGCTCAAATTGGGGAACGCTTCTGTATTGATCATGGAACAGGAATTGTAATTGGAGAAACCGCCATCATTGGCAATGACGTCAAAGTGTATCAGGGTGTAACACTGGGAGGTTTGAGCATAGATAAAAACATGGCAGATACAAAACGTCACCCAACCATAGAGGATGAGGTCATCATTTATTCTGGAGCTACCATATTGGGAGGATCAACGGTAATTGGCAAAGGCTCGGTGATTGGCGGAAATGTTTGGCTCACGAAAAGTGTGCCCGCCGGCTCTAAGGTGTATTACAAAACCCAACTGGTGACTGATGGGCAGGATTCAGGTACAGAAATGATCGTAATCAAAGAGGCAACCGCATGACTTTATTTGAACTAATTGGTAAAACACCGCTGGTAGAAATCAAAAGAATTCACACCAATCCTAAGGTGAAAATTTTTGGAAAGCTGGAGGGACAAAACCCAGGTGGAAGCGTCAAAGACCGAGCTGCTTTCGGAATGATTAGTGGCGCTCTTGAGCGAGGCGAAATCAAAAGAGGAGACAGGCTGGTAGAAGCGACCAGTGGCAACACGGGCATAGCATTGGCCATGATCGCTCAAGCTTTTGGAGTGAAGATGACACTGATCATGCCGGATAATTCCACCGCTGAAAGAACCCTCGCCATGAAGGCCTACGGGGCGGAAGTACTCCTAACGCCAGCCGAGAGAACCATCGAATATTCCCGAGAACTGGCTGAAAAAATGGCGAATGAGGATGGTTATCACATGCTGAATCAGTTTGGGAACCCGGATAATTACAAAATGCATTACCAAACTACTGGGCCTGAAATTTGGAATGATACCAATCGTGAGGTTACGCATTTCGTTTCGGCCATGGGTACTACGGGTACCATCATGGGTGTCTCCCGGTATTTGAAAGAGCAAAATGGCAACATACAGATCGTAGGAACACAGCCAACTGAAGGATCACGAATACCCGGTATTCGAAGGTGGTCGCCAGAATTCCTGCCACATATATTTGAAGCGGAGCGAGTAGACCGGACCATAGATGTGAGTGAGGATGATGCTCGAAACATGGCCAGAAGATTGGCTAAGGAGGAGGCCATCATGTCGGGGATGAGTAGCGGAGGCGCATTAACTGCAGCGCTTCAAGTGGCTAATGAACTTGACTCTGGGGTAATTGTGTTCATAGTCTGCGATCGTGGCGATCGCTACCTGAGTTCTGATTTATTCGGTTAGCTTCCGACCATCAGTCTGAGCTTGTCGATTGTCAGTCTGAGCCTGTCGAAGACTGAGCTTGTCGAAAACTAAATATGTGACTTATTCAACCATATAAAAAATGCGAAATCTAGAAAATAAGACGGCTCTCATTACAGGTGGCACGAAGGGAATTGGATACGGAATAGCTGAGTCAATGCTGAAAGAGGGGATGAACGTGGTGATAACGGGCCGCACGCAAGAATCAATTGATGAGGCGGTAGAATTACTTCAAAAAACTGGAAACGCCTCTGGGATAAAAGCAGATGTCAGACATGAGGCAGCTATGCAATCGGTCGCGGATTTTGCTGTTGAAAAGTACGGCGGCTTGGACGTGCTCATTGCCAATGCTGGCGTTGGTCATTTCGCATCCATCGAAGACCTGACGATGGAGCAATGGCAAGAAACTATCGACGTAAATCTCACGGGAGTTTTCACTAGTGTGAAAGCGAGCTTACCAGCGTTGAAAAGTTCAAAAGGATATGTGATCACCATCGGCAGTTTGGCTGGAACCAATTTCTTCGCCGGTGGAGCCGCCTACAATGCCAGTAAATTTGGCATTGCAGGTTTTACTCAAGCAATGATGCTAGACGTTCGCCACCATGGCATTAATGTGAGCACGATCATGCCTGGGTCAGTTTCCACACATTTCAATGGACATACGCCAAGTGATTCCGACGCATGGAAAATCCAACCCGAAGACATTGGAGACATGGTGATCAGTCTTTTGAAACTCGATCCACGTACCTTACCTTCAAAAATTGAAGTCAGACCAAGTCAGCCCCCGAAAAAATAAGAACGTCACCCGAGAGGTAGTGATCATTGGCGGAGGACTTGCCGGATTGACATCTGCAATATTGCTCCGAAGGTTAGGCCATGATATCGTCCTGATTGAAAAAAAGGAGTATCCGTTTCATCGCGTTTGCGGTGAGTACATTTCCAATGAAGTTCGTGATTTTATGGACTCAAATGGATTACTTCCGGAAATCGAATTACCCAAAATTTTGCGCTTTGCGCTCTCCAGTGTAAGAGGAAAAACGAGTCACTCCGATCTCGAAATGGGCGGCTTTGGTATCAGTCGCTTTTCACTTGACAATCATCTGTTTAAACTGGCTGTGAAGGAGGGGGTGGAAGTGTTGCAAGAGAATGTTCAAAGCATTCAGTTCACAAATGAAGTCTTCCAAATCGCGACACGAGAGCGTGAAATAACTGCCAGAATTTGTATTGGTGCTTTTGGCAAAAGGTCCAACCTTGATCAAGCACTCGAACGACCTTTCTTCAAAAAAAGGTCTCCTTACATTGGAGTGAAATATCATGTGAAAGCAGATCACCCAATAGACCTAATTGCACTTCATAATTTTGAAGGTGGCTACTGTGGTGTGAGCCAGGTGGAGGGTGGAATCACCAATCTATGCTACTTAAGCAAGCGAGAAAATTTGAAAAAACATGGAGAGATTGGAGAGATGGAAAAGAAGATTCTTCACAAGAACCCTGAACTGAAAAGACTATTCACAGAGTCAGAGTTTCTTTGGGAGAAGCCGGAAGTGATCAATGAGATTTCATTTGAAATGAAGCAACCTGTCGAGAATCATATCCTGATGTGTGGAGATGCGGCAGGTATGATCACCCCGCTTTGTGGAAACGGTATGGCCATGGCCATTCATGGGGCAAAAATTCTTAGCGAAAAAGTAAGTCGATTCCTTAAGCACAACATGAATCGTCATGAAATGGAGTTTTCCTACGAAATGGAGTGGCAGGCCCTGTTCAGAAATCGCCTCTGGTTTGGCCGACAGGTGCAGCGCCTGTTTGGCAAGCAGTCTCTTTCCAATTTCTCAGTTCGCCTGATTAATAACGTGAAACCACTCTCTCGAATGATCATCAAAGGAACGCATGGGAAGAAAGTAAAGTAAGTATTATATCAAGATAAAATTGTACGTTTGGGAATATTAATCACTCATGACCAAACGGATAATTACGCCATTGGCACTCTTTTTTTCGATTGCTGCGTACTCTCAGGATAATCAACTGAACCGTCTTTTTCACCAAGCATTTCACCACCGAGTATCTATCGATAGTGGGGTTTTTTATGCAACCGAGGCATTTCAACTTTCAGGTGAGATGCGATATTCGACTGGAGAAGAAATCAGCAAAATGTATGCTGGCCTTGCCTATTACAATGGCAATCAAGTAGATACCGCCGCTACTTGTCCGAATGGCGAGGTACAGGCTCAAGAAAAAATTGGACCTTGATCAGGAGGCTGATTTAAATGTCTTCTTTAGGAGCCTAGAATGAAATTTTAACTTCTTGTAGACGCTTTGTAGTCCTTCTTTTCTAACAAACTCCCATCCAATTGGTCATATTTGATTGTTAGAATAATCACCTATGGTTATAGACTCGGACGATGAAACATGGTGGCAGGACAAATCCAACAATCGAGTTTGGGTAAAAATTAGAGGCGGGAGATGGATTGAAAATGAATTTGATTTTGGATTCGAAGCTACTATCAATGAAAAAATGCAACTCCTAATAAGACCAAATGATTAGCCTGTGGGCCAAAAAAACTCACCTCCTTTACACTAATTAGAAACTAGCTTTTCTTATGATTAAAAAATGGATATTAATCGCCTTTTTGGTAAGCACTACTCAGATTTGTGCAGCTCAGACCATACTAATGTTCGTCTCGCACGAGCAGACCTACTACTCCGAATACGTGGTGATGAAAGAGGCTTTGGAGGCCTCTGGGTACACGGTGGAGCTTAGGAGTGTATCCGTACAAGACTTCTCCATTTATATGGATCCTTACAACGACATTCAAGATGCCGCCAATCAATTATCTGGAAGTTCGTATGCGGAGTTTGAGAGTCAATTCCTTGCTTTGTTTGGAAGTCAATGGGATGGATCCACCTACGATGCGATTCCAGATTTCGCTGCTGTCCATGGATCAATTCTGGATGTCACAGATTTTTCCAATTATGAAGGGTTGGTGGTCGTTGGTGGTACAGGGACACTTGATTATCGTGTAGACGGTATTTATGGGAGTCAAGGAGTAGGCGAAAGACTTGTCAGCGCCGTGGATGTTCAGGCTGCTGCGGAAAAATTGAACGAGCTGGCCTTGGAGGCCTTGCTGGATGGGAAGCCGGTGATGGCTCAGTGTCATGGAGCGAGTATCCCGGCTTTCTGGCGCATCCCAGGAACAAGTGGAACAGGAGAAGAAGCATTGGGTTTTTCATTGCTCAAGGGAGGTGTCTCGACTGGCTATCCTGAGGAAGAAACAGGACCAATTTTGGAGTCATTGAATATTACACATAGAGTAAGTGATCGCGTCACAGTTTCGAGCCCTCATTCGTCTTTTGAGGATCAAAATGCCGGAGAAGGACGAATAATAACTACCAGAGATTGGTATCCACAAACGGTCGCTTATGCGGCAAGGACATTTATGAATATTCTTGAAACATATCCAAACGTAGAGGAGCGAACTGGGGAGACCACTGTGTTAGTGCTTCATGGCGGTGCATTGGATGACTCGAATATGCCTAACTCATGCTCTGCCGGTAATAAGGATAACGATGTGCCCTGCAACAACGGAATTTCTGAAGAGGACCTACCTGCAGACTTCAGCCATTTGATGACACTGCTTGAAGGAGAAGGTGCCAGAGACGACTATGCTATTTCCCCAACTGATCTGGATTTATCGCTTTCATTGCCTTTCAACATTAATAATGAAGGTGAAATTCTCGCCTACTTGGAAGGTTACGATGTGATCCTATTTTTCAAACATTGGTCAACATTTATTTCAGATGAATTGCAAAACGCGATGGTGACTTATGCAGACAATGGGGGTGGAGTACTGTCACTTCATCACGGACTATATAATGATGTTGACAATGGCCAAAACAAAGACATACTGGCCAACGAACTCTTTGGGGCGCATTCATCCCAGAGCGGATGGTCTGCTACACTTACAGATTACACAGTTCATTCGACCAACTATGGGCACTTTATTTCTTCCTATTTGATAGAGTATGAAGAAGCGAGTGTCGATCCAGAATCTTGGAATTCGAATCCATTGTCGCTCTATGCGAATACGGGTCTTAGTACTACTCATACGTTTGGTATCTACGATGAACTTTACAACAATATGGCCTTTACAGGCACAGTGGATTTAGGGAGAGATGTAGGGGATATTACACCACTTTTTTCAAATGACCGAAGCACAAATTCTATTGCTCATACGACGGGTTTCACTCGAATGGTTGATTTCAATGAAGACGAAACCGTAGGAAAAGTTGTTTACTTCGAGATAGGCGAACGAAAGGAAAATTACACAACCGTCAGCCGATTTGGCCAGCTCATTCGCAATGCAGTTATTTGGGCAGCACCAGATCGAGAGGTTTTAGAGCCATTAGAGCAAACGATTTCTTTTGAGCCGAGCCAAACTGAATTCACCTACGGCGATGAGTCATTTGCCTTGACAGGATTCTCAAGTTCAGGACTCGCCTTGACCTATTTGAGCTCGGACGAAAACATTCTTTCGGTCAGCGGGTCAATGGTCTCAATTACAGGAACAGGAACGACTACAATCACGGCTACTCAGGAAGGAGACTCAGAATACGCTCCAGCCGAAGATGTGGCAGTAGAATTTACCGTTTCAAGAGCTGAATTGGTAATAACAGCTGATGCTCAAAACAAAATTTACGGAGAAGCTAACCCAACCCTAACCATGTCTTTCGATGGATTCGTCTATGATGAAGACCAATCAGATATAACCCTACCTCTACTTTCGACCAGCGCTACAACCCAGAGTGATGTTCTTGAGGGGGGATATCCAATTGTACTTTCAGGCGGCTCTGCTAATAATTATGAATTGACATTGGTCAATGGGGTGCTCACCATAGAGAAGGCGGATCAAATGATTACGGTTCAAGACATTCCGAATAAACTTACAACTGATGAAGATTTTCAAATTGTAGCAAGTACTACTAGTCAGTTGGAGTTGGAGTATGAAATTTCTGGGCCGGCCATGTTGAGCGGAATCACAATTTCTTTGACAGAAGAGTCAGGAACGGTTGGGGTTATTGTTTCTCAGGCGGGAAATGGAAATTACAATAGTGCAGAAAATAGTGTTTCGTTCTTAGTTTCTAGGGTGCTTTCTATTGCAAGAGATCAGCGTATACATATTTATCCGAATCCAACATCTTCACAATTGACGATAGAGCTAGACGAACCTGCCAAGGTTAGACTACTTGACTTGTTGGGGAGGCCTGTTATCCGGCAGCAGTTTAGTGCAGGCTCTTTAGACTTGTCTGAAATACACGAAGGGCTTTATATCCTTGAAATTGAATTTGAAGATCGAAAGATCCGGCGACAAATACTCAAGTCGAATTAAGACACAACCCGGACTACAGTAGCCTTGTCCCAAAGCTGATTCAAGTTAAGGAAAGCACATCCACCCAAAAAAAGCATTCAGACAAAAGGCCGAGATGAAATTCAGTCGCATGGTGTTAGTGAAGTCAGCATGCTGCTCATCCTTCAGTACGAGCAGAAACCACCATCCGAAGAATATGACAATTGGCGCCATCAGTGCAACGAACATCAAAGCAATTGATTCGGAGAAGTAGGTTTCAAAATATAGCCAGTAAAGCCCGGAAGCCACCCCAAAGACCAGAGCTGTAAACACAAAAGTGCCTTTAATGCCAAGTTTGATGCTCAGGGTAATATCGCCGCGCTTCGAATCTTCTTCATGTTGATAAATCTGGGTCATCGGGTAGGAGCCCCAAAGAAGGACTGAACTCAGTAGCGCAGGATAAAAAATAGCATTGTTGATATCTAAAAAATCTAGATTTTTCAACCCCACAACGCCCATTACATAAGTGAATGCCCCCTGAAATAATCCCGCAATGAACCAGCTTAGAAACGGATACTTTTTAAGCCTGATCATTGGATGGCTGTATGCTTTCGAGACAAGTCCATATATGAATAGCATTAATGCAAATTCCCAATTCACAAAAAGACCGATGGCGATGGCTATTCCATCGAACAGGAGCGCTGCTCGATACAATTCTTTTTCCACAGGAGGCGGATTCTTCAGCCCACCAATGCTCTTTTCATCCTTATCGAAGTAGCTGTTGTACCCATTGCTAGCAGGGTAAAGAAACAGGTGAATGGACACAAATACGAGGATCACCCGCCAGATTTCAGCATCGCCCGATACCGCTAAAGCAAACATAAATACGGGCATCAAAAAGAATGAAAACGGGATGCGCAGGTGTAACCAAGTCGAGCGTTTGAACATGTACGGAAGGTTTGCTGTTAAGATAGGAACATTACCTATTATTGGGTATCCGAGCGCAAACTATGTCTTTCATTTCTTCCATTGGCACGGCCAATCCCAAACATTCCATCAAACAATCTGAAGTCGTTGACTTCATGATACAGGCGCATGGACTGAATGAGCAGGAAGCGCATGACTTAAAAGTATTGTATCGAGCTACGGGAATAGAGCAGCGCTACACCACCATTCCAGATTATTCCAAAACGAGAGGATTTGATTTTTTCCCGGAAAATGAAAAATTGGAACCATTTCCATCCACTCACAAAAGGGGAGATTGGTATCGAAAACATGCCTTGGGTTTGTCAGAGCAAGCGGTAAAAAATTGCTTGAATGAAAAAATTGAAAGAAAAAAAATCACTCACTTAATAACGGTGAGCTGCACCGGCATGTACGCGCCAGGCCTTGATATAGAGTTGGTTGAGTGCCTAGGACTGAATAGAAATGTGGAGCGCACCGCCATCAATTTCATGGGCTGCTATGCGGCCTTCAATGCAATCAAAGTGGCTAATCATATCTGTAAGTCACAAGACGCAAATGTGTTGATCGTATGCGTGGAGCTGTGCACACTTCATTTTCAAAAGAATAAAATAGACGACAACCTATTAGCCAATGCACTTTTTGGTGATGGAGCAGCTGCTGTTCTAGTCCAGAGTGAGCCTTCCGGCACGAGCCTGAGTTTAGAAAAATTCAAATGTGATTTACTACCCAACGCCAAAGATGAAATGGCGTGGAAGATCGGAGATTTTGGTTTTGAGATGAAACTCTCAGCCTACGTGCCCGATGCAATTGAATCTAGCATTCGGCCGATGGTTGATCAGCTGAAATTAGATACAGGCATAAAGGAATTTAATTTTTTCGCGATTCACCCGGGAGGTAAGCGAATCTTGAGTGTGGTGGAGGAGCAACTCGCTATTCCTAAATCCTCGAATGCAGCAGCCCACTACGTTTTGCGAAATTTCGGAAATATGTCTTCCCCCACCATTCTATTTGTTTTCAAAGAAATTTTAGACAAACTCACTTCGGAAGATGAAGGGAAGTCTCTTCTGGGTTTTGCGTTTGGGCCGGGACTTACCCTGGAAAGCTTAGTTGCAAAAGTGCATGTGTCATGAGTATATATGATCACCGGTCTGCCGAAGATGAGATCATGGATGACCTTTCCTACGAAGGTGAAATACTGAACCAGACACTTCGGGAGTTGGACACGATCAACAGGCTACTTGGGGGAAATCATGTTACTCTAAATGGTATCAAAAAGTTAATTGACCCTTCTCTGGACAAAACATGGAAGATTATTGATGTCGGATGCGGAGGGGGAGACATCCTGAAGTTGATAGCGAACTGGGCGAGGAAAAGCAACATCAAAGTGGAACTTCAGGGAGTAGATGCCAATCCAAATGTGATAAAGTATGCGGAGGAGAATTGTTCGGGCTACTCTGAAATTAGCTTCAGAGCGGACAATATTTTCTCCGATGAGTTCAAGAAAATGGATTGTGATATTCTCACCGCCACTCTTTTTCTTCATCACTTTGATGATCAAGAATTGAGTCAGCTATTCACTCAGTTCCAGAAGCAAGCGAAGATCGGAATTGTGGTAAATGATCTCCATCGGCACTGGCTTGCTTATAGATCGATCAACCTGCTAACAGGCCTTTTCTCCAAGTCCTCAATGGTGAAGAACGACGCAGGCATTTCCGTCCTGCGTTCATTCAGAAAGACCGATTGGATTAAGATATTAGGTAATGTCGATGTTTCAAACTTTAAGTTGACTTGGATGTGGGCTTTTCGATGGCAGCTGATCATTGATGTGAGAAAATGAATTCAGCATCACTTAATTGCCACATGATTAACGCCTTCTTCCTTTGGAAAAACGAGTTTCTCGTCTACTGGTCTTTCTGTGTGGTTTGATGCGCTCTCTATCCTTTTTCTTGCCTTGTGGTCTGGCTTCATCATCTCTATTCACACGAATCGGTCGCCCATCCATGTCCACAGTCTTAAACGCTTCGGATAACCCCTTGTCGTATTTAGCATCTACGTCAAAATAGGCGCAGTTTTTCTTAAGCGTCAACTCACCGAAGAATTTGCGTTCAATGCCTGAACCGTCAGCGATGAAGTGAATAAGGTCTGCCTTGGTCATTCCATCCATAGACCCAACATTTATGAAATACCTATTGAACTGTCCGCCTGAATCTCTCGATTTTGGTGAGCCACCCGTCGCTTCATTCAAGTTGGCATCCTCGCCACCTTTTGGCATCAAGTGATCAAGCTGCGTAGTGATCAGTCTTCTGAGAATGTCTTCTTTTGACAAATGCGCAAATTGGTCATGAAGTTCGGCCAGGATGTCATCGGCTTGCTTATCCACTTTCGTGTTGATAATTAAGCTAGCCCAATGATTGATGGTGTTCGCCTTCAAGTTTTCCAAACTTGGCACTTCAATGTGCTCGAACTTCACGTTGATTTGTCTTTCCAATTGGTTAATCAACCTGCCTTCTCGTGGATTTATAAAAGCCAGAGAAATACCTTTCTTTCCAGCTCGTCCTGTACGTCCGCTGCGGTGAGTATAACTTTCCAATTGATCAGGCAGTGAATGGTGAATCACATGAGTCAAATCATTCACGTCAATACCACGAGCAGCCACATCTGTAGCTACCAAAAGTTGAAGTCCTTTTGTCTTGAATTTCCGCATAGCAGCATCACGCTGAGATTGTGATAAATCTCCGTGCAATGCCTCAGCACCATACCCTTCACGATTCAAAAGGTCGGCAATTTCTTGCGTCTCTCTTTTCGTTCTGCAAAAAAGAATGCCTCTCAAATCAGGTTGAAGGTCAAGAAAGCGTCTGAGAGCGGGCACCTTGTTAGAAGCTTTGGTAATCACGTACTGGTGCGTGATGTCTTCGTTACTCTTTTGTTCCGCATTAATTGTCACCTCTTTTGGCGCCTGCATGTATTTCTTTACAATCTTCCGTATCTCACCAGGCATGGTGGCGGAAAACAACCAAGTCACTCGATGCTCTGGAGTGTAGGATAGAATTTCGTCGATAGCCTCCTTGAAACCCATGTTCAGCATTTCGTCTGCTTCATCAAGTACCACATACTTCACATTGTCAAGCTTGATCGCTTTTCTATTGATCAAATCAAGCAATCGTCCGGGAGTCGCAATTACGATCTGGGTTGGACGCTTTAGGGATTTGATTTGTCTAACAATGTCCGAACCACCATACACCACTTCACAATGAAGGTTAGGTCGATTCTTCGAGAAATCCATAAGCTGTTTGGCAGTTTGCTGCCCGAGCTCTCTAGTTGGCGCCATTATGAGCGCTTGAGTAGTGGGATCTTGATCATCGATCAAGTCAACTAATGGGAGACCGAATGCGGCCGTTTTTCCTGTTCCTGTTTGCGCCAGACCAATGAAGTCCGTTGGATTATGTTCTAAAAGTAGGGGAATGGATTGTGCCTGAACGGCGGTGGGTTGTTCAAAACCCATTTGCTGGATGATCTCCAAGGTAGAAGATGAAAGACCCAGCGTAGAAAAATTACTCAAAAGATATGCTTTTTATATGAGCCGCGAAGGTAGACCTATTATTGCTCTGAATGTTGAATTGAGCCAACTTTAAATTTGAACCCAATGAGCGGTTTCATTGGGTTCAAATATTCTTTTCGACCTATTGGGTCTCAGCCGCAGTGGTAAAAGTTCTTTGAACTAAGCCGCCTAGTTCATTTCCCGAAGTGTCCGTTACACTAGACCTAATCTCGATGAGATATTCTGTATCGAATGCTAAATCCTCCGAAGGAGTGAAAGTGACCACCGATCTTGAGCCACCTGAAAAGGCAAATGTTCCAGACAAAGCTGTTGTTCCAGAAATCCCAACCAGAATTCCATTGGCTGTTACAGAGGTTTCATCGATAAACTCAGAAAATGTAACCACTATGGTGGTTGAAACATCCACGTCAGTTGCGCCATTGGCAGGTGATACGTCTGTTACGGTTGGAGGAGTAGTATCATCCTCTGGTTCTTCCTCGTTGCAGGAAATGAGAAAACCCAACAAGAAAATGGCGGCACCTATTTTTAACATATTCTTCATAAGAATCAGATTTAAAAGATTTAAGAATCTCTGTAAGATAATTAATCTAGTATTGGCACTCCTAGGTCATATTATCGTGAACGCTTTCAACTCTCACGGTTTGCACCTACTTTTGCCTTGCTTATCAAGAAAGACCGAGGGATTGGGCCCGCTGACGTCTTAGCAACCTTCTGGTTGGATTTCCGAGCAAAGCTCGGCAACCTCCCCGGTTTCGGTGCTACCTCCCACCAGATGAGCTAATCTCTCTTTCTCTGGTAAGCAATAGTAAAAACCAGAGATGAAAAACATCAAAGACATACTTCGTGAGCGGATTCTTGTACTCGATGGAGCCATGGGTACCATGATTCAGCGATATAAGTTGGGTGAGGATGATTTCAGAAATGATGACCTGAAGGATCAACCCAAATCGCTTAAGGGTAATAATGACCTGCTTGCATTGACTCGTCCGGACATTCTAAAGACAATCCATGCGGAGTATTTTGAAGCGGGGGCTGACATAGCAGAGACCAATACGTTTTCCGGAACGACGATCGCACAAGCTGACTATGGGTTGGAGGATTTCGTCTATCAAATCAATTTCGAATCTGCCAAATTAGCCAAGGAGGTGGCTGATCAATTCACGCAAATGGAACCTCAAAAGCCGCGCTTCGTGGCTGGCTCGATGGGGCCTACCAACCGAACAGCTTCCATTTCCCCAGATGTAAATGACCCGGGTTTTAGAGCTGTCAGTTTTGATGATTTGAGGATTGCTTACAGACAGCAAGCCGAGGCACTTATTGATGGAGGTGTTGATCTATTGTTAGTGGAGACAGTGTTTGACACACTGAATGCCAAAGCAGCACTTTTTGCCATAGATGAAGTTAAGGAAGAGAGAGGACTGGACATTCCGGTCATGGTTTCCGGCACAATTACAGACGCTTCGGGACGGACGCTTTCAGGGCAAACTGCTGAGGCCTTTTTGATCTCCATTCAGCACATGGACTTATTGAGTATTGGATTCAACTGCGCATTGGGTGCTAGTCAATTGCGTCCTTACTTGAAGGTACTCTCGGATAAGTCGAGTTTTCTGGTCAGTGCGCATCCTAATGCAGGTTTACCAAATGAATTTGGGCAGTACGACGAAACCGCCGAGCAAATGGCAGAACAGATTAATGAATATTTGGAAGATGGCTTGGTAAACATTATCGGCGGCTGTTGTGGAACGACTCCAGAGCATATTTCAGCGATTGCGGAGTTGGCCTCCGCTTATTCCCCGCGCCAAATCAGTCACCAGACAACAGTCAATAGACTATAGATTTATGGGATTCAAATTTGAAAAATTGGTTGTCTGGCAAAGGTCTTTGGAATTGACAGGAGAAATTGATTTGTTAATTCGAAAATTTCCGGCAGAGGAAAAATTTGCACTAGCCTCACAGATTAAGCGAGTTGCTGATTCAATAAATCTGAACATTGCAGAAGGTTCTACTGGCCAATCAAATAAAGAATTCTCAAGATTTTTAGGGATCGCACAGAGATCAGCTATCGAAGTAGTTTCATGTTTACACCTAGGCAAGAAGAGAGGTATCATAAATAAGCAAGACTTCACGCGATTCTACGACGAGCTCGAGGAAATCATTAAAATGATACAAGGACTTAAAAATAGTTTGAAATAATGTCCATCGACTCCAGACTATCGACTAACAAACTTGTGCTATCCGGCCTTGAGCCACTGGTTATCACTTCTGAATCTAATTTCACCAACATTGGCGAACGAACAAATGTCACCGGTTCGAAGCGATTTGCTAAGCTAATCCTTGACGAAAAGTACGATGAAGCCTTGGATGTGGCTCTTGATCAAGTTCGTGGTGGCGCTCAAATCCTGGATGTCAATATGGACGAAGGGATGCTGGATGGTAAAGCCGCTATGGTGAGATTTCTTCATCTGATTGCATCCGAGCCAGAGATCGCCAGAATCCCAATCATGATTGATTCCTCCAAGTGGGAAATTATAGAGGCGGGCTTAAAATGTATTCAGGGAAAGGGCGTGGTGAATTCCATTTCGCTCAAAGAAGGCGAAGAGCAGTTCATTGAGTATGCAAAAAAAATCAAGCGATACGGAGCTGCGGTTGTGGTCATGGCATTTGATGAAGATGGCCAGGCGGATTCATTTGAACGTAGAATTGAAATTTGTGAGCGTAGCTATCTTGTGCTGGTCGATAAGGTGAATTTCCCGCCACAAGACATCATTTTCGATCCAAATATTTTCCCAGTGGCCACAGGGATCGATGAGCACAACAATAATGCTCTTGATTTCTTTCAAGCCACTACATGGATAAAGGAAAACCTTCCCGGAGCTAAAGTGAGCGGTGGAGTCAGCAATGTTTCTTTTTCATTCAGGGGAAATAACGTGGTTAGAGAGGCTATGCATTCGGCATTTTTATACCACGGCATCAAAGCAGGCATGGACATGGGCATTGTCAATGCCGGCATGATTGAAGTGTACGATGAGATTCCGAAGGAATTATTGGAGCACGTTGAGGATGTGTTGCTAAACAGAAGAGACGATGCGACCGAAAGACTCCTGCAATTTGCCGAAAATGTAAAGGGCAAAGGAAAAACGAAGATTGAGGATTTGGCATGGAGAGAAGCTACGGTGGAAGCAAGGCTTTCTCACGCTTTGGTAAAAGGTATCGTGGATTTTATTGAAGTCGATACTGAAGAAGCACGGGAAAAATATGACAGCCCGCTAAAAGTCATCGAGGGGCCATTGATGGACGGGATGAACATCGTGGGAGATCTATTCGGTAGTGGAAAAATGTTCCTGCCTCAGGTAGTAAAGAGCGCACGGGTGATGAAAAAATCAGTCGCGTATCTCACCCCTTATTTGGAGAAGGAAAAATCGTCTGGAAATACAAAAGGAAAGATACTACTGGCCACCGTGAAAGGAGATGTGCATGATATAGGGAAGAACATCGTAGGCATAGTCATGTCCTGCAACAACTTCGATATCGAGGATATGGGCGTGATGGTGCCGGCTGAGAAAATCTTGGATCGAGCACAGGAAATCGGAGCGGACATCATTGGCTTGAGCGGCCTTATCACACCATCGCTTGATGAAATGGTTTATGTGGCCGAGGAGATGACCAGAAGGAAAATGACCACTCCGCTTCTGATTGGCGGTGCGACGACTTCCAGAATCCATACGGCCGTAAAAATTGCCCCGAAGTACGACCACACCGTAGTGCATGTGTTGGATGCTTCTAGAAGCGTTGGGGTTTCTACCAATCTTTTGAGCGAAAGAGCGCCTGAGTACTCGGCGGGAATAAAGGCGGAATACAAAGAATTGGCTGAAGGACATGCGTCTCGATCTGAGGAGAAAAATTACATTCCTTTTGCACAGGCGAAACGAAATGGAGCAGCGATTGACTGGTCAGGCTTCAAACCTACAGTGCCGAAAAAGCTGGGAATCTCAGTTTTTGATAACTATGATCTAGCAGAGATTAGGGAATACATAGATTGGACTCCTTTCTTCTCTACATGGATGCTTAAAGGGAAATATCCGGCCATTTTTGAGAATCAGACAGTTGGAGTGGAGGCAAAGAAATTGTTCGATGATGCCCAATCCATGCTGGATGAAATCATTGAGAACAAATCTCTTCGAGCCTCTGGTGTTGTTGGGTTATTCAAAGCTCAAAGAAATGGTGATGACGTTACTTTAGACAAAGAGGGAACAGAAACGACTTTTCATTTCTTACGCCAGCAAGGCAAGAAGGCCGCTGGCATTCCTAACCTTTCTCTGGCTGATTTTGTTGCCGAAGACCAAGACTACATGGGGGGGTTCGCCGTGACCGCCGGGCTGGGAATTGAAAAATTGATTGAGCGATACCAAGCGGAGCACGACGACTACAAAGAAATCATGATCAAATCTCTCGCAGACAGACTCGCCGAAGCTTTTGCCGAATTGATGCATCAAAAAGTGAGAAGGGAACTGTGGGGATATGCACCTGAAGAAGTATTGGCCAATGATGAATTGATCAAGGAGAAATACCAAGGCATCAGACCGGCACCCGGTTATCCTGCCTGCCCCGACCACACAGAAAAAAGACTGCTTTTTGATTTGCTTCGGGCGGAAGAAAATGCGGGGATAGTACTCACCGAGTCTTTCGCCATGTATCCGGCATCCTCCGTTTCGGGCTTTTACTTTTCGCACCCGGCATCCAAATATTTCGGACTAGGAAAGGTTGGCAAAGATCAGGTGGAAGATTACGCTCGAAGAAAAGGAATGAGCATTAAAGAAATAGAAAAATGGCTCGCGCCGAATTTAGCATATGGTTGATAGTAGAAAGTACAAAGTAGAAGGTGCATGGAAAGTAACCCTAACCCCTAATGCCTTACCCCTAATTCCTAATTAATAAATGAAAGTAACCGAACATATAAAACGAGCCGATCGTACGCTCTTTTCTCTTGAGATTATTCCACCAAGAAAGGGCTATGGCATTCAAAACCTCTTCGATCAAATCGATCCTTTGATGGAGTTCAACCCTCCTTTTATTGATGTGACATATCATCGAGAAGAGTACGTCTACAAAGAGCATGCAGGAGGTTTGCTGGAAAAGAAGAGCATCAAGAAGAGACCAGGCACTGTTGGGATTTGCGCCGCTCTTCAAAACCACTATCAGATAGATGCCATTCCGCACATGATTTGTGGAGGCTTTAGTAAAGAGGAAACCGAAAATGCTCTAATCGATTTGAATTTCCTTGGCATTGACAATGTGCTGGCCCTTCGAGGAGACCAAATTAAAACTGAAAGCGCATTCGTACCAGAACCCGACGGAAACGCTTATGCTTCTGAATTGGTAGAGCAAATCTCTGGAATGAACCAGGGGGTTTATATTGATGAGGAGCTCCAGAATGCCATCCCCACCAACTTCTGCATCGGTGTAGCGGGCTACCCCGAAAAACATTTCGAAGCACCTAATATGACCTTCGACTTGAAGTGGCTAAAGAAAAAAGTAGAACTAGGCGCAGAGTACATCGTCACGCAGATGTTTTTCGACAATAAGGCCTATTTTGATTTTGTAGACCAATGCAAGGCTATCGGCATCACCGTACCGATTATTCCGGGGTTAAAGCCCGTGGCTACTAAAAGTCATTTGACTGTGTTGCCTAAAATTTTCAAAATCGACTTGCCTGAAGATTTGGAAAAGGAAATGGTTAAGGCCAAAGACAATGCTGCCATCAAGGAAATTGGGATAGAGTGGGGGATTCAACAATGTAAAGAACTCATCTCCAAGGGCGCACCTGTTCTTCATTTTTATAGCATGGGAAAATCGGATGCTATTAAGAGAATAGCGAAGGAGTTTTTCTAGCCTAAATTTTGGGTAAATTTGGTTCGATGAAGATCATCGAATGTCCACGTGATGCCATGCAGGGTCTGAAGGGATTCATCCCAACAGATCTCAAGATTCAGTATATCAACCAACTGCTGAGGGTAGGTTTCGATACCATTGATTTTGGGAGCTTCGTTTCGCCAAAAGCAATCCCTCAGTTGGCAGACACAGCCGAAGTTTTGGCTGGACTCGACCTTCAAGGCACTCACACTAAGTTGCTGGCCATCATAGCTAATGTCAGAGGTGCAACGGAAGCGGTGAGTCATCAGGAGATCACGTACTTAGGCTACCCGCTTTCTCTTTCAGAGACCTTTCAGCAGCGAAATACCAACCGATCCATCGACGATGCTTTCAATGATCTGGAGACAATTCAGTCACTTTGTGAAACCAACAAGAAAACGTTGGTTGTCTATTTGTCAATGGGTTTTGGCAATCCTTATGGCGATCCTTACGAACTCGACTATGTCGGTGAGTTTGTAGAAAGATTGATGGTGATGAAGGTGAAAATCATTTCTCTGGCCGATACCATCGGAGTTTCTAATCCAGAGAATATTAGGTCACTTTTTAGCTCACTCATTCCCAAGTTTCCCGAGGTTGAATTCGGGGCACATTTACACTCTACCATGGAGACAAGCAGAGAAAAAATTCATGCGGCGTTTAAAGCAGGTTGTCGCAGAATGGATGGTGCCATCAATGGTTTTGGTGGTTGCCCAATGGCGGAAGACACGCTTGTAGGCAATATGGCTACCGAGCATATGGTCGCGTATTTCGGGTCATACGACCATGAGATATATCTAAACAAACGAGAGTTTGAAGTAGCTATGAATATGGCGCCTTCTGTTTTTCTAGGGAGGTGAAACTAAAGGAGGATGAGTCCAAGATGCTGCTGAAAGGGAATGAAATCCTGATCTCTTTGTAACAGAGGAAGGTTATGATTAATACAATATCCAGCAATTATTACATCAATAGTGCTACGAATGGTGACTCCTTTTTTTCTGAGTGTTCGGTAAATATTGGCATAGCCAATATAAGCATCAGGAGCCATCAGGCTAACAATCAGGTACTCTTCGAGATAGGATTGACACTCTTTAAATAATTTATCATTTCTGATTCCTTGAAGAATTTCCATCATGATCAAATCACCAACTATAATCTGCTCAGTGCCAATTTTCGATTCAAGTATGTTTATTTCCTCGTTGGAGCTTCCATTAAAGAAATCGATCCAAACACTGGTATCAACAACGAAACTCACTGATCAAAATTTCTCATAGCTCGCATTTCACTCAAATTGCCCTCCCATTTAATCTTTCCTTTTAGCTTGAGTATAGACTGCTGACCCTTAATTCTCACTAAAGTTTCTAGCGCTTCTCGAACTACCTCACGTTTTGTGGAGTGCCCGCTCAACTCCATAGCTTTTTGCATCAGTTCATCATCTATAACAATATTGGTTCTCATGTGTATGTTTTCGATAAATATACACATTAAATCACTCCATACTTTTTGCCCGGCATACTTTTCACTACATTTTTAAACTCCAAGCCAAGAAGCAAGGACGCCAGCTGATTGATTGGAACTTGGCTCATTATCGCAATTTGATCTATTTCCAGAGGAGTGGCTTTGGCAGCAAGTAACTCATAAATTTTTCGCTCTTGCTCAGTCATTTCCGGTAGCACTTTTTTGGCAGGTTCCTTACCATCGGTTTCTTCCCAGTTGAGGTGGTACTTCAAGTCATTTATGCCGGTATAAATCAAAGCCATTTGTGTAGCAATCAAATGGTTTGTTCCAGCTGAGTAGGTATGAATTATATCCCCTGGAACGGCAAACACCGTTCTTCCGTAGGAGTCAGCAATTTTGGCCGTGATGAGGGCTCCTCCTCGTTCGGCTGCTTCCACCACTATGGTGGCGTCTGTCATTCCTGCTATGATTCGATTTCTTGCTGGGAACAAATGCGGATCCGGTTTAGTATCAGGCCTGCTCTCCGTAATGATGGCTCCATTCTCTTGCATTTCCTCAGCGCTCTTTTTGTGAACTGAAGGGTAGATTCTGTCAAGTCCTCCGGCCAGCACGGCTATGGTGGAACTTCCATTTTTCAAGGCGGCTCTGTGTGCTTCTATATCTATCCCATATGCCAAGCCGCTAACGACTTGAGACCCTAAGGCTTGAAGGTCGTTGGCAATTTTACGAGTGGCTGCCTTGCCATAGTCCGTGGCTCTTCTGGTGCCAACTACCGCAATGGTTCTTGGAGGATTGAGATCACCATTTCCTTTTTTGTAAATAATTGGAGGTGCATCTATGACCAATTTTAGTCGCTGGGGGTAGCCTGAGTCGAGGTAGGTGAGTATCTCCATTTCTTTCTTCTCAGCTTCTTTAATTATGGATTCCGCTTCCGAGTGCGTCTTGTGATTCAGAATAATTGAAGCTGTCTTTGACCCAAATCCTGGAATGCTTTCAAGTTTGCTTCGATTGGATGAAAAGACTTCTGCTGGAGAGCCGCAGTAGCTGATCAGTTGCTTGACATTTCGATCGCCCAGACCGGGTACGAGCGTCAACGCCAGCAGGTCTAGCACATGATTCGTCATGTTAGGCTAGTTCTTGTCTCAATTCAGATAGGAATGCTCGGACTCTTTTTAGGGAATCTATTAGTTCCATTTTGTCATTGGCGACTTCCGGGCCACCGCTATCGAGGAAGTCACGAGCACCTTGCAGTGTGTAGCCTTTTTCTTTGACCAAATGATAGATGAGCTTGACACTCTTGAGGTCTTGCTGAGTAAACTGGCGATTACCTTTGCGATTTTTTTTCGGTTTGATAATTGGGAATTCCCGTTCCCAAAATCGAATAAGAGAGGTGGCTACTCCTAACTCACTGGCAACTTCGCCAATGGTAAAATATCGTTTTTCTATTTCTTTTTCCTTGTAAGGCACCTCTTTCAGTTTGCAGATTCAAGATAAGTAATTCTTCCAGATTCGTCTATGACAATCTTGGAATTTGGGAAGTCAATCTCTGTTAAATTTTTGATTGACTTAGCAGCACCATTGTTTTCATCCAGCCTCGGCCCAAGATGATCGTATTCTTGTCTGTAGGAATGAATTTGTCCTGAAATAAATTCACCATCAGGTGTTATATCAAGCTCTAGGATTGGTGACTCTCCGGCATACCCTCGCATGCTGAATCTTTTGTATGTCAGGAAATTCCCCAGACTATAAGCGATGAACCTGTTTTTGTAAACTTCAACCGCCCGAACCACATGTGGTCCGTGACCAATCACCACGTCAGCTCCATTGTCGATCATCATGTGTGCCAGTTCATAGACGTTTCCTCGATTCTCTCCGTAGTATGTTTCCTTTTCTCTGGTCACATTTCGGTTTTTAGCTCCTTCTGCTCCTCCATGAAACGAGGCGATGACAATATCACATTGCTCATTTAGCAATTTCATCGTCGCTTTTATTTCTTCATAATTATGCAAGCTTCGTGTGCCGCTGTTAGGGGCATAGGCTGCCATCCCTATTTTTAATCCGTTAATTTCTGTGATTACGTAGGGTTTCTCGGTTGCACCGGCAAAGGCGATTTCAAGAGAGTCAAGAATGCGTTGAGTATTCTTTCGACCCACTGACCCAAAATCATTGGCATGATTGTTTGCCAAACTGAGTAAATCAAAACCTACTTCTTTGAAGTTGAAGGCATATTCTTCAGGGGTTCTGAATACATAGCACGCATCAGGATTGTTACATCGCTTGGCCGTTCCACCCTCAGTGAGCAGCACACCTTCAAGGTTTCCAAAGGTGATGTCTCCGGCTTGCAACTTTTCTCTCACATTGTCCCACAAGTATGATCCATCGTCTTTCGGCAGGTAGCTTGAGTTAGGATAGTTCGTGCCCATCATCATATCTCCAACAGCCACAAGTGTGATACTGGTAGAGTCAGGGACTTGTCCATTGACAAGGCTTGAAATTGAAATGAAGATGATGAAATACGCCCTACGCATTGTGTGATTGAAACGGGGCGTAAAAGTATAGAGAAGGTTGGTTATGAGCCCGCCTACTTTTCCACAACTTATTGACAGGTATCGATAAAGTTAGTACGAATCAGAAGGCATGTTCTCAATGGAAGCTAGTCTCAGAATTTCCTCATATTCTTCAGCAGTGAAATCCTTGCTCATGTAGTAAACCGGATTGGTTTTTTGGTTGTTGACCATTACTTCATAATGAAGATGTGGACCGGTTGATTTTCCGGAATTTCCTGAGAACCCAATCAACTCACCTCGCTTTACTTTCTGCCCTTCCTTTACATTGAAGCCATTGAGGTGAGCATATTTTGTTTTGAATCCAAAGCCATGATCAATTTCGATTTGTTTGCCATAGCCACTGTATCGAGTTTCAACCTTCACTACTTTACCATCACCAGTGGCATAAACAGGACTTCCGATTGGGACTGAGTAGTCTACGCCCGGGTGCATCCTTCTTGTCCGGTAGATTGGATCAATTCTGTAGCCAAAACCTGATGTCAGCCACTTTAAATCCTCATTTGTTATTGGCTGAATTGCCGGCATTGAGGAGAGCTTCTTTTCATTGTCTTTGGCCAACTTCACCACTTCGTCATAGGATTTGGTCTGTATATAAAGTTGTTTTTTCAGTGCATCCAATTCCTCGTAGTTATCTCTGATCAACTCTTCCTGACCGAGTCCAATTAACTCTCGGTATCTATCTGATCCACCGAACCCGGCATTACGAATATTTTCTGGAATCGGCTCAGCACCGAGCATTACCCGATAAATGTTGTCGTCTCTTTCTTGAAGTGCAGCGAGCATCTGTTGCGCTTCCTCAATATCCTTTTCCATCAATTCTTGATGAAACTTCAATTCTTCGTTTTCCTTTTTGATTGCAATTTGAGTAGGCGATTCGAAATATCGATCTAGGGCGAAAAATATCCCAACACCAAGGATAAGTGCTACGGCAAAGAAGCCCATTGTATTCCAGAAGATGTCCCAACGAGTAACTCTAATTCTCTCGTACCTACAGGACTCAGTATCGTAGTAATACTTAATTTTCGCCATGTGTAATCACTCAAAAAATTGACCTAGTTTTGCCCAACGCAAAACGTAATTTTTGGTTTTCAACTGCAAGTTACATAAATACGGCTTTCTAAAAGGAGCAAAATCTGTATCATCCTAGTTATCAGTAAGTTAAATGGATTCAAAACAAATCCGATCCAAGTTTCTTTCATTCTTCGAAGAGAAAAATCATAAGATAGTTTCATCAGCACCGATTGTTCTGAAAAACGACCCTACCCTGATGTTTACCAATGCAGGTATGAATCAGTTCAAAGATTACTTTCTTGGCAATAAAGACCCGCAAAATGTGAGGGTGGCGGACACGCAAAAGTGTTTGCGGGTTTCGGGAAAGCACAATGATTTGGAAGAAGTAGGTTTCGACACCTACCATCATACGATGTTTGAAATGCTCGGCAATTGGTCTTTCGGAGATTATTTCAAGAAGGACGCCATTGACTGGGCTTGGGAGCTTCTTACCAAGGAATTTGGCCTGCCTGCAGACAGGATGTACGCGTCCATATTTGAAGGTGATACGAGTGAAAACCTTGAGCGAGATGAGGAAGCTTTCACATATTGGAAAAAGCATCTGCCGGAGGATCGGATTCTTAATGGAAGTAAAAAGGATAATTTCTGGGAAATGGGAGATACCGGTCCATGTGGTCCCTGCTCTGAAATTCATATTGATCTCAGAGATCAAGAGGAAATTGACAAGAAACTAGGACGAGAGTTAGTAAATCAAGATCACCCGCTGGTTGTTGAAATCTGGAATTTGGTTTTTATGCAGTTCAACAGGAAGGCCGATCAGTCTTTGGAGAACCTTCCAAATAAACATGTTGACACGGGGATGGGCTTTGAACGACTTGCCATGGCAGTACAAGGCAAGAAGTCAAATTACGATACGGATGTTTTTCAGCCACTCATTCAGCAGATTGCAAAACTAGCAGGAAAAGAATACGGCGATAATGAGAAATGCGACATTGCCATCAGGGTAATCGCGGATCACATCCGGGCGATTTCTTTTACCATCGCAGATGGTCAGCTTCCATCGAATACAGGCGCGGGTTATGTGATAAGGAGGATATTACGAAGGGCTGTTCGATACGGCTACACCTACCTGAATTTTTCAGAACCAGTGCTCCATGAATTGGTAGAGCTACTTGCCAATCAATTCAAAGAGACTTTCCCGGAACTTCATCAGCAGCTTGATTTCGTGAAGAAAGTAGTATTTGAGGAGGAAGCTTCGTTCTTGCGAACGTTGGATAATGGACTTAAAAGGTTAGAGGCCTTTACAGAAACTGGGCGGAAAGAAATTGACGGAAAAACGGCTTTTGAGCTGTACGACACGTTCGGATTCCCACTCGACCTAACGTCATTGATTGCTCGTGAGAACGGTATGACGGTGGATGAAGCAGGCTTCAAGAAGGAGATGGAGGTGCAGCGAAACCGTAGCAAATCGGATGCACAGAAGTCAACGGGAGATTGGATTGCTGTTGCCGATGATCAGGCAACAGAATTTGTAGGGTACGAAAAGCTGAACTGCGAAGCAAGAATTTTGAGGTACCGAGAGCTTGAAATGAAAGGAAAGAAATCCTATCAGCTGGTGCTCGATAAGACACCTTTCTATGCAGAGAGTGGAGGTCAAGTGGGTGATACCGGTGTTTTGAAAAGTGAAAGTGAGGAGGTTCACATTTTTGATACTAAGAAGGAGAATGACCTGATCGTTCACTTTGTAGCAGCCCTCCCTCGTGACCTTGGCACCACCTTCATGGCGACTGTAAATCAAGCAAAGAGGTCCAGAACGGAAAATAATCATTCAGCGACTCATTTGCTCCATGCGGCCCTTCGCGAAGTATTGGGAGACCATGTCCAGCAGAGAGGCTCACTCGTTAATGAGAAAGTGCTTCGATTCGATTTTTCTCATTTTAGTAAGATGACCGATGAAGAGTTGGAAGAAGTAGAGGGAATAGTCAATTTGAAGATTAGGGAAAACATCTCAAGTCAAATTGATAGCAATGTGCCGATAACGGAAGCCAGAGAGCGGGGCGCAATGGCTTTGTTTGGTGAAAAATATGGGGATAGTGTGCGCGTGGTTACTTTCGATCCTCAGTATTCTATTGAATTGTGTGGCGGGACACATGTGCCTGCAACAGGAAAAATTGGTTTATTCAAGATTTCAAGTGAGTCATCCATTGCTGCCGGGGTTCGCCGTATCGAGGCAGTGACGGCTGAGGGTGCTGAGCAATTCGTTAAAGAGGAAATGGGTCAATTGCATCGAGTCAAGGAGCTTATGAAACAGCCCAAAAATTTGGAGAAGGCACTCGCGGATTTAATCGCGGAGAAGGAGGATTTGCAGAAGGAATTGGAAGCGATGGAGAAGGAGCAAGGGAAGCAGATCAAATCCCAGCTCATTTCATCAAGGCAAGAAAAAAGTGGCGTGTCATACATTGGGTATGTTGGAGCTTTTCCTTCTGCTGATGTGGTGAAACAAATTTCTTTCGAGTTAAAGAATGAAGTCGATGATTTGGTTTTGCTCATTGCGGCCAATATTAAAGGCAAGCCACAGATTTCCGTCATGCTGTCCGATTCTGTGGTAGCAAAAGGCTTGAGTGCCGGTGAAATGGTTAGAGCTATGGCTAAAGAAATACAAGGTGGTGGAGGTGGTCAGCCATTCTATGCCACTGCCGGAGGAAAGAATGTCGATGGATTGGCACAAGCCATCCAAGTGGGTGAGAATTTGGTTAATGAAAAATTAGAGAGATGAGCAAAGGTTTGAAGAAATTGGCACTAGGCCTACTGTCGATGTTTTTGCTGGCATGTGGCAATGAAGAGAATATGGGCGTTGAGCTGTCTTTGACAATTGATAGAGAGTTGCCGTCAGGAGGGGTGATTAGCGTGTATCAATTAACGGAGGATGGGATGGCCCCAATTGATTCATTGGAACAAAACGATCAGGGAATCTACACGACACAACTTAGTCTTGATCAGGAGTCGTTTGTTCGGCTAGATATTGCTCGACAGGGCATGGTTAATTTGATCTTGGATGGAAGTGAAGAGAAAGTGACAGTATCAGTTGAGCAAGGTGATGTGGAGATCACAGGGTCAGAATCATCAATTGCCATAAATGCCATTGATCTCATTCGAGCTAAATTTCAAAGGGATGCTCAGCAGTTAAATCAAGAGGCAATAATGGCCACTCAACAGGGCGATGATGATACCTTTCAGGCCATTTTGGATCAATATAACAATCTGGAAAAACAGCAACTCGCAGACATCAAAACCAAGGTGAAGGAGTCAGGGGGCTCATTAGCCGCCCTTTATGGATTGAATTTTCTAGAAATGGAAAATGAGTCTGATTTTTTTGAAGAAGTGATCGGAAAGGTCGAGAAAAAACTGGCGAATCATTTTTGGCTTGTAGAAATGAAGGAAGCTTTTGAGAGTACCCGAGCACTCGCCATAGGGGAGGAAGCACCGGATTTCAGCTTAGAAACCCCCGCTGGTGATATGCTGGCGCTCAGCGACCTCCGTGGTAAGTATGTTTTGATAGATTTCTGGGCAGCATGGTGCGGCCCGTGCCGCAAAGAAAACCCGAATGTAGTGGCGGCTTACAAGCGATTTGGTGGTGAGAGCTTTGAAATACTAGGTGTGTCGTTGGATCGAACTCGTCAAGCTTGGCTTGCGGCCATTGAGCAGGATGGATTGCCATGGAAGCATGTTTCTGACCTTCAATACTTCAATTCTGAAGCGGCACGACTGTATCAGATCAGTGCTATTCCTGCTACATATTTGATTGATCCAGATGGTAGGATTGTAGCCAAGAATTTAAGAGGAACCAATCTTACTAGGAAGTTGGAAGAGCTTTTTGAGGAATAAAAAAAGCAGAACCATTAGGTTCTGCTTTTTTCTAAAATCTATCTGACTTCCTATTACTTAGTGTAAAAGGATAGGTCCTTCATGAACACTTTCAATTTGTCTGTTGCAATGTACGTGATCTCATTTCCAGCGGTTTCTGTTGCTAGATTTGAGTAAACGTTGGTTCCGTTGATGTAAATATTGATATTCTCACCAACTCTCTCGATTGCCACTTCATTTTCATCATCAGGATCAAACGAAGCATCCACATTCTGATCATACAGGACTGTTCCATTCGCATTGTTCACTCTTACCCAAACGGCATCCTTGCCGTTATCTTGCAAAAGTCTGATGGAGTAATAACCTTCGTTTCCTTTGTTCTCAAAGCTAGACTGCCCGAAAAGCAAACCGAAACCGGCCGCCTTGCTTCCTGCGCATTCCTTGCACCATAGCGTGGCTTTGATGACAAAATCCTGGTTAAAACCAATGGGTGCTTTCATAGTCACTCTTGCTGTTCCTCCCGCTGCTCCGGCATCCAGCACCAAAGCCTTGGCGTTGTAGTTGATAAAGCTGACTTCTTTACCACCCATTCCAAGATTCCAACCACTTTTGTTATTTGAGAAATCATCCTCCACCTTAGGAGTCAGTCCATCGGTAGATTGAGCAAAAGCCAAACTACCCCCAACAACTATCGCACATGCGAATAATAATCCTTTCTTCATTTTTTTAATTAATTACAGTAAAATTTCAAATTCAACTCGACGATTCTTTTGTCTTCCTTCAGGTGAATCATTGTCCGCTATTGGTTGCTTGTCACCATATCCAAGACCCTTTAATCTGCTTTTATCGATACCAACATTTGCTAGGTAGTCAATAACGCTATCAACTCTTGCTTGGCTCAATTTAAGATTGGCGGTTGGATCTCCCACGTCATCCGTGTGTCCCTTTAGAAGCACCTTGAATTTTGTATTCTTCAGCATCATCTCAGCCATCTTGTTCAGGGCTGGCAATGAACCCGCACTAATTGAGGATTTACCTGAAGCAAACTCAAGATTGCTCACCGCTTCTAGTATTACATTTTCTTCTTCCTTAGAAACTGCTTCTTCCAAAGCTTTTTCTTCAGCAACTTCTTCAGCAGTTGGAGGAATATCCTTTTCGTATACATTCACATCCCATACCATTCCTCTCATTTTATCCTTTGCAATGAAAGTAATTGCTCCACCGGGAGTAGTCGTTGCTAAGTTTTCGTAGACCATTTTGTCGTTAATGAAATACTGAACCTTGTCGCCTTCTTTCTTAACACCTACTACTGTTTTACCATCATTGTCATAGCTGACATTGGTCAACTCAGTTTCGTAAAGTCGGGTTCCGTTTGCATTGTTTGATCTAATTAAGATTTTGTCTTCCTGATAGTTCAAATAGATGGCGTACCATCCTTGCTCGGGGGCATATTTGTGGTTTGAGTACCCGAAGATTAAGCCGACTTGACCTTCTTTAGATCCCTTTCCCTCTTCCCTCATGCTAAGGGTGGTTTTAATGATAAAATCTTCATTAAAATCTAACCTTGTGTAACCAGTACTTCTTCTGTCACCATCGTTGTTTACGATGAGAACAAGAACTTTCTGATCGAAGTTAAGACGACTCACATTTGCTGAGGACTCATTTGTGCTCCAGCCATTTTTATTATTAGCAAAATCGTCTGAAAAAGTAGATTTCCAACCAGTCAGTGATTGGCCAGATGTTGCTGAGATTATCGCAACACTAAAAATGAGTATTAATGTTTTCTTCATAGTCTTTTGTCGTTTGATTAAAATGTGGTTCAATTTCGAAAATCTTTTTGGTATATGCTCAATTAAATAAGATTTTCTTTGTTTTTAAGTGTTAAAATGCCCCTTGAGAAGACCCCAGAGTTTGCCTTTATCTTCAATGGAGTTTCGTAAAGTTTTCAAGGATTTGGACGTAATAAGAATCGTGCCATTAACTTCAGAAATAGAGAAATGCTGGATGGTCTCATCAATAAAACTGAGTGTTTCAGAGAAAACCAACCAGGTACCAATTCTGGAGTCAATTGATTCATTGAAAAACACTTCATTTTTCTGAACTGAAATGGCACTCAGTATTTTTTCTAAGAGCTGCCTATCCTCCTCATTTTCATCAATAGAGATAATTCCGAGTCTACAACCAGATACTTCTTGGTTGGCTTCAGCACCTTTTGAATCGTCCGCTTGGACTTTTACTGAAGGAGCATCTATTAGGAATAATTCTTCATGAATAAATGATGAAAAATCCTCCATTAGTCTTCCGTAAATATTGACTTCAATTCTCCCGCATCTGAGGGTTTCATTCTTTTGGCTAATACCAATCTAAGTTGGCGTCTTCTGAGCGCACCGCTGTACAGTTCCTTCTCGACTTCTGTTTCTGGCACCAACTCAGGCACTTGTTTTGGTTTTCCTTTTTTATCCACCGCTACGAAAGTGAAAAAAGCACGGTTTGTTTCCTCTTTTTCGCCAGCCGGTATATTCTCTGCTATCACCTCTATGTATACTTCCATGGAGGTATTGAATGCCCGGGTCACAAAAGCTTTGAGAGTCACTACATCTCCAAGCTGAATTGGCTGAGCGAAAGAAATATTATCTACCGAGGCAGTGACTACAATACTATTGCTGTGCTTTTGAGCGGCGATTGCGGAAACGACATCCATCCAATGCATCAGCCTTCCTCCCATTAAATTATCTAATGTATTCGTGTCATTGGGCAATACCAATTCGGTCATAGTGACCTTAGAATCTTCACATGTTTTTGATCTACTCATTTCCATCCTTTTTCTCCGAGCAAAGGTACAAAGCTGAAGTGCTGAAATTCCTTTTGTGACAATTTGGTTTTACTAATTTTTTGAATGAGAACCATGGTCTGCTTTTTACTGTCTCCGACAGGAATAACAAGTCTACCGCCGACTTTCAATTGCTTGACCAATTCTTCAGGCACGGTTGGTGCGCCTGCAGTGACGATTATTCCATCGTAAGGAGCCTTTTCGGGAAAACCTTTAGACCCGTCTCCTTGATAAAAATTGGCCTTATAGCCGATGCTAGGAAGAAATTGAGTGGTTCTTTCAAACAATTTTTTTTGATATTCGATTGTAAAAACCTTGGCTCCAAGTTCAAGGAGAATTGTGGCCTGATAGCCCGAGCCCGTTCCGATTTCTAAAATCTTATCCCCGGGCTCAATATCCAATAGCTCCGTTTGAAATGCTACAGTATAAGGCTGACTAATGGTTTGACCTTCTCCGATAGGAAATGCCTTGTCTTCATACGCATGAACATCAAAAATTTTCTCGAAGAAAAAATGCCGCGGTACTTTACCAATGGCCGCCAAAACTTTTTCTGATTTAATGCCTTTGGCCACAACTTCCTTCACCAGCTGTCGCCGCATTCCTCGATGTTTGTAGGTGTCTTCCAAGATGATGCTAAATTCGTTACAAAAATTGAAGAGATGTTTACCGGAATCGTAGAATGTACAGGAAAAGTTGTGGAGATCAGAGAATCTGGGACCAACAAGCATTTTGGTATTGAGTCACCAATTAGCGGTGAGTTGAAAGTGGATCAAAGTGTGTCGCATGAGGGGGTATGCCTGACCGTGACTCATCTGGAACCAGGCAGGCATTGGGTGACGGCCATAGGAGAAACACTTGATAAGTCAAATCTTGGAGGATGGTCGATTAACAAACTTGTGAATCTTGAACGATGCATGAAGGCCGATGGCCGATTCGATGGGCACATTGTACAAGGGCATGTGGATGGTGTGGGAGAGGTGCTCGATATTCAGGAAATGGATGGAAGTTGGGTCTTTAATTTTGGAGTTGAATCCACAAGATTGATCGTAGAGAAGGGGAGCGTCTGTATCAATGGTACGAGCCTGACCTGCTTTGATGTAACCGAAGATTCCTTTTCAGTGGCAATAATTCCTTATACCTATGAGCACACGACTTTCTCTGCTTTGAAAGTAGGAGACTTGGCCAACATTGAGTTTGATATTCTGGGGAAATATGTTCAGAAAATGATGTCCGGAAGGTAAGAGACTATTTGTCCTTTACAACTTTGGAATAAACGTCAAAGTACCGCTGACCTAATTCTAGTTGCCCCTTGTAATCATAATGAATTTCATCTTTTTCATTGTCCTCCTTCTTGATCACAAACGGATCATAAGGACTCACATAGAAGGTGTTTGGGTGTCTGTTGACCGTGTTGGCTATGATGTTTTGGAACTCCTCTCGTTTTTTCTTCTGATCTACCCAGAATGGAACCATACCGCCCATGATCCAGGGAGTTTCGTCACCAGCTGCAACTATATCTGATCTCATTGCCTTAATCATTCGATCAAGGTCTTCTTTATAATCCTTATTGTTTTCACTGGCATCTTTCTCGCCTTGTTGCCAAAAAATGGCTTTGAGCTTAGCATTGGGAAATCTGGACAGGACATAATTTGTACGCATCACCGCATCTTCATAATAGAAATCTCCCGGATTCCACATTTTGTTTACAAATCCGCTTCCTCCTCTTCCACATGGAATCAGAAGAATTTTTCTTCCCTCTTCGAGGAATTCATTTTCATATAATCTGGCGAACGTCATGGCAAAACTGGTCCAGTCTAATCCAGTATGATGGTGCATGAGGGGTTCCTTAGCGGGAATAATCATGGAGTCCTGTTCAAATCGACCTAGCTGCTTGATTAAAGGATCATCTTTGGAAATATTAGGATCTTGGCAACAGCCATGAAGCGTGTTGGATTGGCCAACTATTAAGAAAACATCATAGCTATCGAACTCATCCTGCGCTAGACTTAGGACAGAAATGCTAATAAGAAATGTGACAAGTGTAATTCGAATCATAACGTTTAATTAATGGATGTAATATTAACCATTTTAAAATTTAAGTTTGAACTGAAGAATTCTTAACTAAGTGAATGCTCATTGTTTAATTTCAGCAATCAACCATAATTTTGAATTCTCACACCGATCTATGTGCCAAAACCCTTCCAAAAATTATCAATTGCAAGTAGGACTGGTTCTTAAGCTGATGTTCAATTCGAGTAAAAGAGGCGTAAATGCTATTTAATTCAATTGAATTTGCACTTTTTCTGCCCGTAGTTTTTGCCATCTATTGGGTGATAGGGCCTAGTAGGGTGAAGCTCCAGAATCTATTTCTGCTGCTTGCGAGCTATTTCTTTTATGGATGGTGGGATCCTCGTTTTCTCGCTCTCATCGCTTTTAGTTCGGTGGTTGATTACTTCGTGGCACTTCAAATTTCCAAGTCAGAGAACCAGCGTCACCGTCGGCTTTTTCTCTGGATTAGCCTTGGAGTTAATCTTGGCATGCTCGGTTTTTTCAAGTACTACAATTTCTTTCTGGACAATTTCGTCTCGGCTTTCAGCTTTTTTGGGCAGTCTTTTGAAGCCAGTCGATTGTCTATTATTCTGCCAGTTGGGATTAGTTTCTACACCTTCCAGACGCTTAGCTATACCATAGATGTCTACCGTAGAAAAATGGTCCCATCGCGTGATCCTATAGGGTTTTTTGCATTTGTGAGTTTCTTCCCTCAGTTAGTTGCAGGGCCTATTGAGCGAGCAACGAATCTTCTCCCTCAGTTTTTCGTGCGAAGGGAATTCACTTTTGAAAAGGGGCGAGATGGCATGCGGCAAATTCTTTGGGGACTTTTCAAGAAGGTGGCTGTGGCTGACACATGTGCCATATTCGTAAACGACATTTTTGCCAATTCCGAAACCTACAGTAGTGCCACTCTTCTCATTGGAGCTATCTGCTTCACTTTTCAGATTTATTGCGATTTCTCAGGATACTCTGATATTGCCATCGGTACCGCAAAGCTCTTTGGGTTTAATCTAATGACGAATTTTCGGTATCCTTATCTTTCTAGGGACATTGCCGAGTTTTGGCGGAGGTGGCACATTTCTCTATCCACGTGGTTTAGGGACTATGTCTACATACCACTTGGAGGAAGCCGCGGTTCTAAATCTATGATGCTGCGAAACATCATTATCATTTTCGTGGTGAGTGGCTTTTGGCATGGTGCCAATTGGACTTTTATTGTTTGGGGACTTCTGAACGGACTCTATTTTATTCCTTTGATGATTACAAATCGCAATCGACTAAATGTGGACGTGGTAGCGGCTGAAAGAAACTGGCCAACACCGAGAGAAATAGGTCAAATTGCTGTTACTTTTTTTATGGCCGTTTTGGCGTGGGTCTTTTTCAGAGCTGAGGACCTGCCTCATGCCTGGCAGTATCTGACTCGGATGTTTTCGTTCATTCCCGGCAAATGGTATGGTGGAGATTTTCTACCCGTGGCGGCCGTTATGATGGCGTGGGAGTGGGTGATGAGAAGAAAAAATCATGGTCTGGAATTGAATGATAATTTGCCCCGATGGGTTCGATGGGGCTTGTATTTTATTCTTGTAATTGCCATCCTTATGTTGTTTGGCGAGGAGCAGGAGTTTATATATTTCCAATTTTGATGAAAAGATTTCTTCGCACTTGCTTTCTTTTCGTGCTGGTCGTTTTGGCTTGGCTGGGGGTGAATTTTGCCATCAATTACTATCATATATCTCGACCTGTTCGGTTCGATGCTACAACGGTAATTATTGGTGATTCTCATTTGATGTCTAGTCTGGATCCTGAGCTTTTACCCAATGCGATGAATGTGTGTGACGGGGCTGAGTCCTATGTGGCCACTTTCTACAAACTCAAAAGAATTCTGGCGGACAATCCTCAAATGAACCATGTGCTTCTTGGGTTTTCCTACAACAACCTATCGGCCAATCAAGATGACCGGTTCACTATTCATAGAACCAAAGGATTTTTTGATAAATACTACCCGGTATTCCCTCTTGAATTACCGGAATACGTGAAGCTGAATGAAACTAAATTCTACCATTCCTTTGTGGAGAAAATGATGCTCTACCCCAACTTGGGCAAGAAGGTCATTGAGGGGGGATTCAGAAATAGAACTACTCGACTAAATGATGCCGATGTGGAAGACACCATTGACAAGCACTATTTCAAGGGAGATTCATTAGTCGGAGATTCGGAATTCGCTCCCCAGTACTTGGATTCTATCGTGTACTTATGCCATGTGAAAAACCTTGAATTGACGCTGATTGCTGCACCTCTGCATGCGTCTTATCGAGAACTGATACCAGGGTCGGCAAAGAACTCTTGGCTAAAAAAGAAGGGGGAACTTACAACAGCTGGGCATTCCGTTTTGGATTTCACCAGAGTTGACTTTCCTGATTCTTTCTATCTGGACTATGATCATTTGGCGTATCTCGGGGCTGAACAAACTACCCTTTATTTGAAATCAATCTTGGAGAATGATTCGACGTTTAGCTCGTCATACAATTGGGTAGAACCAACTACTCCTCAATAATCTCCCAGTAAAGCATGTAGTTGGCTGTGCCCGTGCTCTTAGCGCGCTGAAGTGTTGTTGAGAATTTGCCATAATCATCAGCACTCACCAGCATCCTGAACGTACCAATGAGGTCATTACGGGAAAGCAAGTCCCAGTCCCAAAGCTCCACTTCCAAGTCATGCGATGGATCATGCTCAATCGTGACATTCACCTCACACTTTTCGCTCGAATTCATTTTGTGGTAGCGGCCATGATCTGGCCAGATGCGCTTGCCCTGATACTTCAAAAAAGCTTCATCTTGGTCGGACTCATCGTTGAGCAAACACTGGATAGCTTGGATGTGAATTTTCATATTGGCTCAATGGGTTAAGAATGGAAGATAAGAAAATACTCTTTCTACTTCAAAAAAGGCTCATCAATGGGCTCCCATAGTTCGATCTTTCGTCCTTCAGGATCCATGATCCATCCGAACTTCCCGTATTCGAATTCTTCGATTTCACCAATAACCTGAACGCCCTCTTTCTTAAGCTCTTCAAGTAGCTCCACCAGATTCTCAACTCGGTAGTTGAACATATACTCCTTCTCGCTGGGCTGAAAGTAATCCGACTTGCCATCAAAAGGACTCCATGCGGTCACGCACTTTTTTTCCGGGTCGTCCTTGTCTCTCCATTCAAACTGCCCACCCCAAGATTCGGTGTGAATGCCTAAGTGCTTGCTGTACCATTCTCTCATGGCTTCTTTGTCTTGGCACTTGAAAAAGATGCCCCCGATTCCTGTTACTCGATTTTTCATTTTCCTTCTTGGCATTTTTCCAGTTCGGAGAGTAATCGCTCAGCTTCAAGTTGAGCCGCTCGTGCAGATGCAGCTTCCAATTCAGCATGTTCCTTGAGTATCATAGCCTCTTCCGCCAGACTATTGGAAATTTGTTCATGTTCTTTTGCCAATTTCGTTTGGATATTAGCGAAAACGATAAAAAAAATCGACACAAGGAAAAAAAGTATGTTTAGAACTATAGCAAAAGGTTTCATGATTTTTACAATTATTCGGTCAAAATAATAAGTGAGCATTAACAAAGTAGGAGCAGCAACCAGCAACAATTCGTTGGTAAAATGAAAATATCGAGCATCGAGGAAAATAAGTGTAAAGCATATAATAATTACCAGTTTTATCCGATCCAGAATGGTTTTAGGTTCTTTTTCCTTAAAGCGTGCTAGATACAATATGAGCCAAGCAATCGTGAATGGCCCAGAGATATCAACCAGCAAATATCTGCTAAGTAGGGGGCCACTAAATCCCAGCAAAAAGGTAAGGATAATAGGAAGGACTAGTTTTTTATTCCCTCCATGAATCAGGTTTCTAAACACAGGATATTTCTCTTCCATCATTCCAAGTAACGAATTCTGCCGCTAATAAAAAAATCCTTACTTTTAGAATCCGGTGCATGGTTATTGCGTTGTAGATTGAAATTATCACTCCATTAGTATGAAGAAATTGAAGTTGATTTTGTTGGCATTAGTTATCAGTGTTGGAGCACTCGCTCAAGATGCCAAAGAACTTACGCTCACAGATTTAGCTCCACAGCAGGAGCACCCGCGTGAAGCCATTTTGATCTATCAATTCCTGTCGGGCTATCATTATAACAAGACCTCTTTTAATGATTCACTATCGTCAGTAGTCTTTGACAATCTTTTCAATGACCTGGATAACAACCGCGCGTACTTTCTTCAAAAAGAAGTCGATGCATTTGAAGGCTATCGGTACGACTTGGACACGGACATCCCTGCTGGCAAATTGGATTTTGGATTCAAGGTTTTCACTGCCTATCGTGAGCAGGCCATAGAACGAATGGAGTTCGTCTACAAGCTTTTGGAGGAGGAGTTTGATTTTGGGAAAGAGGAGTACTACGATTTTGACCGGTCGAAGCAGCCCTGGCCAAAGAATGAGAAGGAGCAGAATGAGCTATGGAGAAAGATCATCAAGAATCAGGCGCTTACTTACAAACTGGCTGGCCGAGAGTGGAACGACATATCAGAGGCATTGACCAATAGATACAAAAGGGTAGAGCGTGCGCTATATCAGTACACGAGCGAGGATGTTTTTCAGCTGTACATGAATGCCTTCACCACAGGGTTTGATCCTCACACGAATTATTTCTCACCAATGGCAGCAGAGGATTTTGAAATCGACATGAGTCTGTCTTTGGAAGGAATAGGTGCACGACTTAGCCAGCAACTTGATTATACGGTAGTGTCGGATATCGTGCCGGGTGGTCCTGCTTACAAAAGCAAGGGACTTGTGGCGGAGGATAAAATCATTGGTGTGGCACAGGGCGATGACGGAAAATTCGAGGATGTCATCGGATGGAGATTGAGTGACGTGGTGCGAAAGATTAGAGGACCGAAGGGATCTGTCGTTCGATTGCAAATTCTGAAGGGAACAGCTGGATCGAGCGCCCTTCCTGATACACTTCGTTTGGTTAGAGACAAAATCAAATTGGAAGAGCAGGAAGCAAAAGCTGAGATCATCCCAATCAAGGAAAATGGCAAATCTTACAACCTCGGTGTAATTACGATCCCTAGTTTCTACATCAATTTCGAAGAAAGAAACAGGGGCGTGAAAGACTACAAAAGCACCACCCGTGATGTGAAGCGATTAATCACCGAGTTGGAAGCACAGGGCATGGATGGGTTGATGATCGATCTTCGGTACAATGGTGGAGGATCACTTGATGAGGCGGTGGAGTTATCGGGGCTTTTTATTCCCGAAGGGCCGATGGTTCAGGTTCGTGACATGAGAAACCAAGTGGATAAACTCAATGACCCTGACAATGGGGATGTGTTCTACAAAGGCCCACTTTCTGTATTGGTCAACAGATACAGCGCTTCGGCTTCTGAGATTTTCAGTGGAGCCATTCAGGATTATAAGCGTGGCGTCATCTTCGGTGAGACGTCCTTCGGCAAGGGCACTGTTCAAAATATTGTGGACCTTGGACCACAGCTCGAAAGGCAAATGAATCGCATGATTTCGGCGTATACTCAAAGTGGCGACACTCGTTCGGCTGCCGAGTTGAGAGAGTTGAGAACGTATTTGAAAGAAAATCAAATTGATCTGGGTCAACTGAAAATGACCATGGCAAAGTTTTACCGAGTGACCGGAAATTCCACTCAGCGCGTGGGTGTATCTCCCGATGTTCATTTCCCTTCAGTGTATGAGCCTAGTGAAATCGGAGAGAGCAGCCAACCGAATGCCCTTCCTTGGGACGAAATTCTTCAGGCGCAGTTCAAACCTGTCAATGAGATCGATCAGAACGTGATCAACAAACTCAACGAGCTTTACAGATTTCATTTGAATGAAGACGAGGACTTGAAGAAGCTGGTGAGAGAAATAGAAGAAGTGAAAAAGAACCAAGCGAACAAGTCAGTTTCGCTGAACTTAGAACAACGTAGGAATACTCAAAAAGAAGAGGAAGAGCTTTCAGCGGAGTTAAACGCTGGAGATTTCACCGACGACAACAACAAAGAGAGACTTTCTGAAGACCCATACTTGAAAGAAGGTTTGAGGCTTCTTGTCGAGTTGGCTAGAAAATCTGTAGGGTAGTAGTTTTGAGAACCCATTCGTCCAAGTCCCATATTCGAAACCAGAACGTCATCCCGCAGGGATCTTTGATTAGTTGATTCAGGATTTTCCTGCTGGTCCGAAGATTTCTCCGCTTCGCTACGAAATGACCAAAGGCGTTAGTAGGCTTTAGGAGAATCGAAATAAAGTCGATTGGCTAATTCCTCAATTGATGTTGCTTTCGCTATTTTAGCTCCTAATGTCAAAAACGGAGCAGTTTAGCAGCAGGTGGGGGATTATCCTTGCCTCTTTAGGAATGGCGATCGGAGCGGGGAACCTCTGGCGGTTTCCTCGATTAGCCGGACAATACGGCGGTTCATTTATTTTACTCTGGATTTTATTCCTTTTCATCTGGTCAGTTCCATTGCTGCTCTCTGAGTTTGCCATCGGTAAAAAATTTAAAAGCGGCGTGATCGGCTCTTTCGCTCAACTGGCCGGAAAGAAATACACCTTCCTGGGTGTCTTCATCACGATTTGCACGTTGGGAATTGCCTTCTACTATTCAGTCGTTACGGCATGGGCCGTTCGATATCTCGGATTTTCCATCGCCAATGGTGTGGATGTATGGAGCGGTGGAGAATCGTTGGATCAGAAGCTGGCTGCCGACCCGGAATTCCTCAACACCTTCTGGACAAGCATGTCCACGGGCAATTGGATAACAATAATTGTTTTTGCCGCGGTGGTCGTTCTTGGGGTTCTCCTTCTTGTAAGAGGAATTAAGGACGGGTTGGAGAAAGCAAATCGTTTGTTAATTCCAAGTTTGTTCGTGCTACTCATCATCATCGTGATTGTGGTGTTGAACATGGAGAATGGTGTGAAAGGTCTTGAGTATATGTTTGCGATCAGGTGGACAGATTTTCAAAATCCTAAAATCTGGATTGAAGCCATTTCACAATCCGCTTGGTCTACCGGTGCTGGTTGGGGACTGATGATGACCATATCATCTTACTCACGAAGCAATGAAGACGTAACCCTTAACACCTTCATTGGGGCGTTCGGTAATAACACCGCGTCGCTACTCGCTGGAATGGCCATACTACCGGCAGTATTCGCATTGTCGGCCACAGAAGGGGAAGCCATCGCCTACCTTCAGGCAGGCAATCAAGCGTTGACTTTCACGGTCATCCCGATGCTTTTTAGTCAATTACCGGCAGGAGAATTACTAGCGATCATCTTCTTCCTTGCTCTTTCTATTGCAGCGTTTAGTTCGTTCCTACCAATGATCGAATTGCTGCAGCGGAACCTTGGTGATCTTGGACTCACACGAAAACGAGCGTTCGTTTTGGTCATCGTCATTTTCCTTGCTTTCGGCTTTCCTTCGGCTTGGTCGCTCGACTTTTTCTCTAATCAGGACTGGGTTTGGGGAGTTGGTCTGATGCTGTCAGGTTTGTTTATTTTGATTGCTGTGGCGCGCTACGGTGCGGCGAAATTCAAGACAGAACTGGTCGATGTGGATTCTGACCTGAGCGTGTCAGCATTGTTTTTTAAACTGTGTATTTGGTTGTGTATTCCTTTGGCAGTTTTCCTAATTATCTGGTGGCTGTCGCAGGGTTACAGCGCGAATCCATGGTTCAGCGAGCAAGGAAATTGGAATCTTTTTGATGTGTACAGCAATGCATCTGTAGTCACCCAATGGGGAATCGTCATTCTTCTCGGAGTTATTTTGAATGGTTTCATCTATAAGAAATTTGTAAAACAATGAGCACGCTTTCGATCATCAGCATGGTAATAATCTTGACCGTCGTAGTAGGCGGCTTCTTGTACTTTTTATCAATAGCTCTCAGGCAAGAAAAAACTAAAAACCAATCATGAAGCAAATAGATCCGCTTAATCAAGTCGCTGACTTCCATCGTACGTTCAAACACCCGATTCTTTCTGATCCTCAGATACCTGCAAAGGAGAGGTGCGAACTTCGGGTTTCCCTGATTGCGGAGGAACTGGATGAGCTGAAAGAGGCGATTGAGGACAAAGACATTGTGGAAATCGCGGATGCGCTTTGTGATATCCAGTATGTGCTTTCGGGTGCGGTGTTGGAGTTTGGCTTGGGAGAGAAATTCGCTGACTTGTTCAATGAAGTACAGCGCTCAAACATGAGTAAGGCCTGCACTAGTCAGGAAGAAGCGGAAGCTACGATCGAGCATTATTTCAAAAAAGACGGCACCAAAGCCTACTTCAAAGAAGAGGATGGGAAATTCCTCGTGTACCGGGAAGGAGACAACAAGACGCTCAAGTCTATCAACTATTCTCCGGCTGATTTGAAGGGGATGTTGGAAGTGTAAAACTTCAACGAGGTGACTAAGAAGAAAAAATATTCATACTGGGAATTGAATTTTGGATTTGCCTTGATGGGACTTCTTCTTGCTCCGATAATTTTAGTTTGTTCTTACATCTACCAGAATTTCATAAAACTCGAACCCATTGACACGGCTTACTGCTTTTGCATAAATTCAGACGGCATGAATGTTAGAGCTAAATTGGATTTTTATGAGAGAGATGCTCGGGAATCATTAACTCTATTCGAAAATGGTGAGTTAATAAGAGGAAGTTTTGATCGAATTAGAGTTGGAGACAAAGTGTTTGTTTTAAAATATTCCGAGGATAGTGTTTTTGCCAATGTCAGATGGATCAGGCAGAGTTCTAACCCAAGAGGAGGGTTAATTGAAGACGATGGATGGGTTCCGAGGATTTGCTTGCACGATCTTCCTCCAGAAGTAAAAAGTCAATAAAAAAAGGCTCCCCGACATATCGGGGAGCCTTTTTTTTTGTAAGAGTTTGGAGCTTATTCTTCTCCACCTTCAGCTGGTGCATCACCACCTGCAGCTTCTCCTCCTTCTGCTTCCAATGCTTCAGCTTCTTCCTCTTCGGTAGTTTTGCCACGCATTGCTCTAGGTACTTCCACAGTCGCTACTGTAATCCTTGGTGGAGTCAACACCTCAAATTCTCCAACAGGCAAGTCACCAATTTTCACAGAGTCTCCGAGTCCAAGCTTAGAAATATCCGCCACGATATACTCAGGCATGTTTTTAGGCAATCCTTTGATGTCTACGAATTTTCTCTTCTTGATCAGCGTACCTCCTTGCTGCAAACCTGGTGCAAGCCCTTCCATGTGTACAGGAACGGTCATCTTGATTGGTTTTCCAGCAAAAATTTCCAAGAAATCCGCATGGATAATCGCCTCACTCACCGGGTGAAACTGAATGTCCTGCAAAATTGCACGATGGATTTCTCCTTCGATGTTTAGCTCAATAAAGTGAGCATCTGACGTGTAAACGGCATCTCTGAAAAGTATAGCTGGCGCATAGAAATGCACTTGCTTGTCTCCTCCATAAAGAACTGACGGCACCATACCTTCCTCGCGCAAACGCTTCGATTCGGTTTTGCCGAGATTTGCTCTTTTATACCCTATAATCTCAACGGTTTTCATAAAATGAAATATTTAAAAAATTAAAAATGATTACTTAACAAATAATGAACTGATAGACTCGTGATCGTGGATTTTACGAATTGCTTTCGCAAATAAATCTGCCACGGTGAGCACTTTGATTTTAGAACTCTCGCCTTTCAATGGAATAGAATCGGTCACAATCAATTCCTCAAGTTTTGAATTCTCAATATTTTCATAGGCCTTGCCAGAAAGCACAGGGTGCGTACACACCGCTCTCACTGATTTGGCTCCCTTGTCCATGATAATCCCTGCAGCTTTGGTCAATGTACCAGCTGTGTCAATCAAATCATCTACAAGGACAATATCTTTTCCTTCCACGTCTCCAATGACTTGCATCGAGGCAATTTCGTTCGCACGTTTTCTATGCTTGTCGCAAATGACCATATCCGTCTGGAAATACTTGGCGAAATCCATGGTTCGTTTTGTGCCTCCTACATCGGGCGATGCGAAGGTTAGGTTCTCCAATTTTAGATTCTGAATGTACGGGATGAAAATATACGACCCATCCATGTGATCAACAGGAATGTCAAAGAATCCCTGAATCTGACCAGCATGTAGGTCGCAGGTCATGATTCTATCTGCACCGGCAGCTTGCAACAAATTGGCTACTAGCTTAGCCGCAATGGCCACACGCGGCTTGTCTTTTCTGTCCTGGCGAGCATAGCCAAAATAAGGAACCACAACTGTCACATATTTGGCGCTTGCTCTTCTTGCTGCATCTATCATGAGCAGCAATTCCATCAAATTCTCAGATGGAGAATGAGTGGATTGGATAAGAAACACATCACAACCTCGGACAGATTCATTGAAGTAGACACCAAGTTCGCCATCACTAAAGACTTGTTTCTGCGACTCTCCCAGCGGTTTGCCATAATGATGCGCAATCTGCTTGGCTAATACCTCTGATCCTGATCCTGAAAATATTTTGACGGAAGACATTTCGTTGTGCTGTTCCAAGGGTTTCCTAAAGGGCTGCAAAGGTATTTAATCCCATCGAAAGATGCGAACAAAAATGTGGACTAGTCAAATGAAACATTAACTGAGTTTGATTGTCATTTTCTCAGTGGAATATTCAGTTTCGAAAGTCGGTAAATCGTGATTTCGAGGATGAAGACTGTCATCTGGAGTAACCATCGGATCGAAGTTGGAAATAGGGGCAATAAATTGAAAATCCTCTTTGGTCACCTCTAGTTTTTTTCCATTAGAACTTGCTGAGTCAACATCCAATCCATGCATTCGCACATGAAGCTTTTTTATTTTAGAAGAGTAATTTCCTTCCACTTCGCTCAAATTGATCTGTCCTTTTTCAGGATTGTAACTGATCGTTCTTTTATGATACCCACCATTTTCAAAATCAAACGTGGTGCCGTCATCTTCATAATAAGTGATTGTGGCATTTTCACTTCCATGATAAACATGAAGCTCAAGGACAGACCCAATGGCTCTGGTGTGCTGACCAATTTCCGGATAGGTGGTGACGATTGATGACGCTTTTACATAAACTGGCAGCTGCTCGATCCCGCACTCAACGAACATTTCCTGATTGCCCTCAAACAATTTTCCAGTGTACAAATAATACCACTGTCCTTCAGGAAGAAAGACCTTAGCGATATTTTTATGACTCTCCACCGGACAGACTAAAATGCTCGTCCCGAAAAGAAATTGATTTTCAAATTGGTGATCATACACACGATCATCAAATGTGTAATCAAGAGCAAGGGAACGATTCACGGGTGTCCCATCAATGGATGCTTGATAAAAAGCCTGATACAAGTAGGGGAGCAATTTGTACCTCAATCGCATGAAGTTGGTGGAGATTTCTTCCACTTCCTCTCCGAAAGACCAAGGCTCAGCTGAGTTGCTATTGATCATGGTGTGGCTCCTGAAGAAAGGTGAAAAGGCTCCAATTTGCATCCAGCGAGCGAATAATTGTCCGTTGGCATTGCCAACAAATCCGCCAATATCACAGCCAGCAAATGCTACTCCGGACATGCCAAGATTTAGCACCATTCTCACGGCTAACATCATGTGTTCATCACTTGATACATTGTCTCCTGTCCAAAGTGCAGTGTATCGCTGGAGTCCGGCAAATCCGGCTCGTGTAAGGTTGAATGGCCGTTCCTTCGTCAATTCTTTGGCTGCTTCATATGTGGCCCTAGCCATCTGATAGCCGTAGATATTGCGCGCTTTGAGTGTTGTTTCTTCCTTGCCATCAAAATCAAATAGGATATTGTTGGGCATCATATTTCCCCAGCTGGCAATCTCGTTCATGTCGTTCCAGTACCCCTTAATCCCAAGATCGGTGTAGGATTTCATTTTAGCTTTCCACCATTTTCGACCATTCTCTGAAGTGAAATCAGGGAAGTGGCACCAGCCCGGCCAAACAGCACCCGTATAGTGAGTGCCGTCTGGGTATTTAATGAAAACATCTTCTTTCAAGCCTGAATCGTACGGATCATACCCCTCTTCGACTTTTATTCCCGGATCGCAAATGACTACTACTTCGAACCCTCTTTCTTTCAGCGTTTTGATCATTGCTTCCGGATTTGGGAAACGCTCGCCATCCCACGAGAAGATTTTGAACTTCTCCATGTAATGAATGTCAAGCACGATCACGTCCGCGGGGATTTTTTGATCTCTAAATTTTCCGGCCACTCGCAGTACTTCATTTTGCGGATAATAGCTATATCGACACTGCTGATATCCAACACTCCAGACTGGAGGGAGGGGAATTCGGCCAGTGAGATTCGTGTATTCAGTAATGACTTCCTGAACCGAATCGCCATGAATGAAATAATAGTCCAAGTCACCTCCATCTACAGAAATACTAGAGAATCGATTATTGGACGCTCCGAAGTTAAAGCCAGACATATGGCTGTTGTCAAGGTAAATTCCATAAACGAGTCCGTGATGAATGCCAATGAAGAAGGGAATCGAAGCGTACAGCGGATCTTGGTCTGATCCGTACCCAAACCTGTCCGTGTTCCAGTTTTGAAAGCCTGAGCCACGACGATCCAAATGGCCGGTTTTTTCGCCCATTCCAAGAAAACGCTCACCTTCCTGGAGGGTACGGTAGAGCGTTAGTTTGTCTCCCTGTTGAGAAATCCCTAACCCTTCATCATCATCAGAAAGCATGTCGCCATCTTTGGTGAAAAAGCTCAAACGGATGGTTTTTTTTTGAATTTTGACAATCAGATCATTTGTCTTCAGTTGAATGGCATCATCTCCTGCAGATATCTGAGAAAAATTGCTGCTGGGATTAGCGATCACGGAGTACGGGTTGGTATCATAGTCTGGATTGCCTGATAGCTGCACTCGAATCACTTTAGGATTGTAGCTTGTGACCTTAAATTGGCCGTTTTCGAGGCTCCCTTCTATGCCGAATTCAATTTCTTCGTAGCTAAGAACGGCTCCTAAATCGTTAATCTTTTGCTTTTGAGCAGCTGCCTGAGACATGTAAGTTTAGAGTTGGTGGTACACAAAGCTAAATCAATAAGGAAGCTGGAATTGCCCTTAAATGTTATAAAAAACGCCGTAAACGATTGAAATGGATTAGTCTTTCAACTTATCTCCTTTTTTGTTTGATGATTCTCGGTGAATCAAGCGGGTTGTTAGTTTAATTGTTTCAGAATCAAGGAAGGTTTCTTCCTCTGAATTGAGCTCCTTGATCAGAAGTTCAGCGGATTTTTGTCCCATTTCAAACCCTCGCTGCTCGATAGTGGAAATGGACGGGTGAGTAATGGACGTGAACTGCCAATTGCTGAAACCAACTACACCAAAGTCATCTGGCACTTTCATGCCAAGTCCTGTGGCAGCATTCATGGCTCCCATGGCCGAAACATCACTGGCTGCAAAAACAGCGTCAGGTTTTTGGTCCTTAATTAGTTTCTTCATCGCATCTCTAGCCGGCCTTTCTTCGGAAATGTAGCCATACAAAACAATGTTTTTATCATACTTGATTCCATTGTCCTCAAGAGCTTTTTTGTATCCATCATGGCGCTCCCTTGTCAGTACAAGGCTTTCAGGTCCGGCTAAATGAGCGATTTTCTTATAGCCTTGCTTTATCAGATGCTCAGTAGCTTGATAACCACCTGAGAAGTCATCCACCACAACTTTACTTACATCCAGGTCTTCCACATTTCTGTCAAAGCATACTATAGGAATTCCTCTTTGGAGCAATCCCTCCAGGTGTTCGCTCGATCGTGTTTCTTCTGAGATAGATATTAATATCCCATCCACTCGGTTATTGAAGAGGGTTTGAAGGTTGGATGCTTCCCTCTCGAAGGAATCATTCGATTGAGTAATAATAATGTTGTACCCTTCGGCGTGTGCCACATCCTCTATGCCGCTGATGACAGTGGAAAAAAAGAAGTGCACAATTTCAGGAACTACAATGCCTATCGTATGCGACTTGCTATACCGCAAGCTTAGGGCAAGTGAGTTTGGCTGATAGTTAAGCTCCTTAGCTACTCTGTTGACAGCTTCCTTGGTTTCTTTACTGATTTCAGCATGATCTTTTAGTGCTCTAGAAACGGTGGAGGGGGAGATGTCCAACTCCCGAGCTATATCCTTTATGGTGACCGTGTGCTTCTTCATTCGGTTAAGTTAGTTAAGTCATCGAAATTAGATTATTCCCAGCGATGCTGGCAAAATAAGTTTTAGGGTTTGGACAGACCTTTTTAGTATTGAAGGAGGTAATCGGTGAGATTCTGATCACGATCCAGCTTCAATTTTTTTCTCAGTCTATAACGTGCCAACTCTACACCTCTCACTGAGATATTCATAAGGTGTGCTATTTCCTTTGAAGTCATGTTCATTCTAAGATAGGCGGCCAGTTTGGTTTCCTGTGGGGTGAGCTTGTTGATGTCATTGGAGAGTTTCTTTAAGAAATCCCCATGGACTTCATCAAAGTGCCGGGCAAATTGATCCCAAGATGCATCGTCGGAGAGGTTTTTGTCTATCGTTTTCACCACCCTTTTCAATTCATCCTTGGATAATCCACTTTCAATAGTGTGTTCTATTTTTCGCTTGATTTCTTGAATCAGCTCGTTCTTCTGAAGGAGGTGGGTGGTTACGGAAGTCAGCTGACTGTTCTTGTGGGCTATTTCTGTCTTAAGTTTCTCATTTCTCAGTTCATCCAATTCGTGTCTGGACTTTTCTTCGATTTCAGTGATTTTTTGATCCTTCTCCTTTATCGCCAGCGCTTTGCTCCGTTTGATTTCTTCTTTTTCTGTATTGTGCTTTCTCCTCTGGGATAATGAGAAAAACAGGAAGCCCAGCAGGGCCATAGAGCCATAGCCTATGATGGCTACATCTGTGGCATACCAAGGGTCGAGCACTGAGAATTCAAGCTGACGAACCTCACTCTCCAATCCGTAGACGTTGCGCGCTTTTACTTCAAAGGTGTATTTGCCCGATGGAAGAAAATTAAATTCCCTATAATTCTCAGCGCTCCAGTCTGACCACTTGTCATTAAGTGGGGATAGCCTATAGCTATATACCAGCTCTTCGAAACCATCAAAATAAGGACTGGCAAAATGAATCTGAACGGACTCCTTGTAGGCTATCTTGAGTTTCTCATCCGACTGTGGCATTAAATACCTGATAGAATCCCCCTTGGCCACCTTTATCTCACGCACGACCACATCGAACTGACTGTTGATATTGAAATGTGCGCCAGGATCAAAGTGTATGAATGCTTCTTTACTTCCAATAAGAATATTGCGATTATCGAGAATGGAGATTATTTCTAAATCATCGCTGAGATACTTATTTATCCTGTTGAAGAGATGCGTCTCCTTACGGTAAGTACCGACAGACTCTTGCACAAGGCGACCCAGTTTTCTGTCCTGAATGTAGTAAATGTCACCCTCCGGCGTACTGGCCATTTCACTCACATGTTCTTCTCCAAGCAGGCTCGATAGAAAGGTATTGGGTTCAAAACGATCGGAAGAAAGGTTGTAAGTGTATAGGCCGTTTTCTCCGGTGAATACGTGCGCACCCCCCAAGTTATACACGTTGATTAGGGTATTGGACGGAAAGCCATCCTTAGCTCCGTATCGTTTGATTGTTTTCACCTCACTAAGTGCTTTATTCAGAACTATCCTGAAAGCACCCTTATATCCATGGGTCATCCATAAGACGGAATCATTTTCAAAAGCCATAACTCTCGAAGATTCATCCAATCCTTCGACCTTGTAATCAAGGGTCAGTTCACCTTGATTCATTGTGAAAAAACGAATTCCATCATAGCTACCCGCCACAAATCGGTCAGGAATTGGTGTAGGCATGAATACCCAACTTCCTACAGGGTGTATTTCCGTAAGCCCTTGTGGACCTACAATAAAAGCACCTCGGTGATGATTCAGAATCAATTTGTTTTCGACAATTGAGAGATTGTACACCTGACCCTCACTTCCAGCTACAAGCCTGTAGCGGTCATCTTCCAATACAAAAAGGCCATTGTTCGTTCCAAGGTACGTTTGCCCCTTCCAGCATGTGGCTGCATAGCCCGTTCCTTCAAAGCCAATTTGCTCAGTGACAATGTTCAGTGGTGAGCTAAGTTCCACATAGTCTATACCATTGTGTAACCCTACCCATAAGTTATTGAACTGATCTTCATGAAGGGCCGTGACGGTCCTGTTGCTAATGCCTTCACCCTCAGTAAAATGCTGCTTCAATTGAAGCTTATCGTTCAAGATCAATAGGCCATTATTCTGCGTGCCTACTGCGATATCACCATTACTAAGCTTGGTCACTACGTTGATGATATTGTCCGTTAAAGGGGAGGTAAGCACTGAAAAACGACCAGCCTTAAACTCATATACATGCCCGTCGATACTAAAAAAAATGACTCGATCGTCTAGTTCTACGGCCCCCATTATTTCCTGACTCATGACTGCCGAACCTTCGATGAGTTTTAGGCCATCCTCTATTATTTCAAACATCCCCTCCTTAGCTATTTGAATGAGGAGTTTTGCTTTCAGCTCATGTAAGCGTTGAGGCAAGCCTGGGAGATTGAGCTTTTTAAGAAGTGTATCCTCCAAGACAAACACCTTGTCCAGCGTGCTAAAGAAAAGCTTGTTTTCATGAGGCACAATTTTCCACGTCTCTGAAATGTCCCTGTCTGTTCCACTTAGATGCTCTAGCAAGGAGTGAAACTCAAATCCAGATTGCGAATGATTGAAAAAGCCGATTTGCCCCTGACCTCCCACAAATACTCTATTGGTTTCATCCACGTGCACCGCCCTGATTTTGGTGGAGGCAGGTACTCTCGTGGATACCCAATTGGCTCCATCGAATTGCAACAGTCCGTCATTGTTAGCGACAAGCAATATGCCGAGAGAGTCCTGATCAAAATCCCAATTCTGACTTCCGCCCCTGTATTCCTCTGGCTCAAAATGAATTCTTAGTGGTGTTTTTGGAAATAATATTTCCTGTCCAAACGTGTACCCAGAGAAGGCAAGTTGAGCAAGTAGAATAAGTAAAGTGAGAAATGTGTGCTTCACAAGTGGGAAAGTGAAAAGGTTTTATTTATATCCTTAATTAACCTATTAATGTACTTTTTTGTCAAATATGATGTGTTTTTGATGAAATGAAAAAAAATCATTGATGAGTTTTTGATGTGGTTCATTTTTCTTTTGTGTGGGTCACTTACTGTTCATTTGATTTTGATAAAAGGTGATTGACTTCACTTTTTGCTTCAATCTCAATCAAAGTAGCATGAAAAACAATTACTTGAATATTAAGAAGGTGGGTGTCGTACTTTTTTGCGCACTCAGCATGTTCGCATCTGCAACTGGGTACTCTGCTGTAGAGCAGGAGTACGAGTTGGTTTGGTCGGACGAATTCGATGGGGCCGAGCTTGATACTGATAAATGGTATCGGCAAACACTGTTGCCCGATGGAGTGAACTGGTTTAATGGTGAGGTACAGCACTACACCAATGAGTTAGCAAACTCTGTGGTTAGTGATGGGACTTTAAAAATTACAGCCATCAAGGAATCCTACACCGACCAAGGTGTGACCAAAGAGTACACCTCCGCAAGGCTTAACAGTAAGTATGCATTTACTTATGGAAGAGTGGATGTACGAGCAAAACTTCCTGTTGAAGCCGGCACATGGCCAGCCATTTGGATGCTCGGTCAGGGCATCAATGAACCAGGGGGCTATTGGAACGACACGCATGGCACTACCAATTGGCCTGCAATAGGTGAAATTGATATAATGGAGCAATTCACCAATAAGAACGAAGTGACTAGTGCACTTCACACTACTTCTAGCAATGGAAATACTTCCAATAAAGGAGCGCTTTCATTAAGCACATCCACAACAGATTTCCATGTTTATTCCATGATTTGGGACGAAGATGAAATCCAATTCTTGGTCGACGACCTGGAATATTACACTTATAATCCTGAGGCAGTGTATGGAACCAGAACAGTCGATAACTGGCCTTATACCGATCCTCAATACCTGCTTTTGAACATTGCCATGGGAGGTGCAGGGGGAACTATTGATCCTTCTTTCACCACGGCCGAAATGGAGATCGACTATGTGAGAGTGTATCAGCCACAGTCTATTCAGGCTGAACTTTTCACTGAGTCATTTGATGCTTCTGGATCCGTGACAGGTTGGGAAGCAGTGGCTGATGCGACGAATGCCGAAGAGGCTTCATTTTCATGGGCGGCTGAGGGTGCTCTAGAACTTTCCGGTTATAACGATGGTGATCCTGCTGCCGGCAGATCATATATATGGCAGGAATTCTTGGCAGATGGAGGGGCGTTAGGTTCACTTTCAGATAGTGAAGTTGAATTCTCTGCTGACTTGAAATTGGGTGCAGTTGCCTTGAATAATTCAGTCGTTGAGGTGACTTGGGAATTACAAGGATCTGGGGTGAATACAATTGATGTTGACGAGAGTATGCTTAGTGATGCCGGTTACTTGACTGTAAGTGGAACTGATGCCGTTGATGTGTCGAATCCTGCATGGCTTAGAGTGAGTATTAGAATTGGGTCCATTTCAGCAGCGACTGGCGAGGGAGCTAATATTTTAGTTGATAATATAACACTATCTGGTAACGGAGGTACTGGTGGACCAACCGAGCCGACTGATGGACCTATGAATCCAACGGCTGATGCCGCAGATGTAATTTCTATATACAGTGATAGCTACACGGATGTTTCAGGAACCGATTTCGATCCATTCTGGGGTCAACCCCAGGATCCGATAATGACAGAAGTTGATTTGAACGGCAACCTTGCCCGTCAATGGACTCCATTGAGCTATCAGGGTATTGCTTTGGCGTCAGCAATTGATGTTTCGGCATTGACGACACTCCACTTAGATGTATGGTCACCAGACATCACAAGTTTGAATTTTGGTATCATCAGTACAGGAAGCACAGCTCCTAATGAGACACAAATTCCCAATACCATTACCACTGGAGAATGGAATTCAATTGATATTCCTTTGTCGAGTTTCACGAATCCAGATTTGACGATTATAGATCAGTTAATCATGGTGGATAATACGAGCGGCGGAACGATTTATCTGGATAACATTTACTTCTATGATGATGGAGGCGTGGTTGGTGAACCAGTTGATGTGGCAGAGAACGGTGATTTTGAAACAGGTGACTTGACGGGCTGGGCTGTTTTCACGAACGGTGGAACCATTGAAATAGATGCTGTTGAGAATAATGGAGGTTCTTATTCTGGAAAGCTCGTAGCTGGTATCGCAAACAATCCTACCCTGAAACAAGAAAGAAAAGGATCAGGTATTGCCATAGGGG
>CAYGSD010000007.1:158491-164945 GCA_964352625.1 uncultured Roseivirgaceae bacterium | reverse complement strand
AACCAGGCCAGTCTCGAATCACCACACAGCGAAAGGAGTCCGACGAATTTCAGATTATGTCTGGCATTTTCGAGGGACAATCGACAGGCCATCCGATCATGATTTGGATTCCCAACCAGGATCAAAAGAGCAAAGACTACTCACACATTAAAGATCAGTACCGTCCATCGCACGCGGATTTTACTTATCAGGAAAAGTACGGCGTGCGAGACTACAGAGGAGGCGGAAGAAGCTCAGCGCGAGTGACCGCCGGATGGGTAGCGGCCGGGGCTGTTGCCAAACTTGCATTGAAGAGCATAAAAATCAACGCATTTGTGTCACAAGTTGGGGACTTGAAACTTGACGATGATTATTCGAAACTAGATTTTTCAGAAATTGAAAAAAATGCTGTTAGATGCGCCGATCCCAAAATGGCCGAACGGATGTTTGAACTCATTGACTCGGTAAGAAAAGATGGGGATACCATCGGTGGAGTCATCACCTGTGTTATAAAGAATGTGCCCGTAGGTTGGGGTGAGCCCGTCTTTGGAAAGCTACATGCCGAGCTAGGCAAGGCCATGCTTTCTATCAACGCCGTGAAAGGCTTTGAGTACGGGAGTGGGTTTGCCACGGCTGCCATGCGAGGCTCTGAGCACAATGATGAGATTGTAAAAGACGGAGACAAAGTCAAAACCACTTCAAACCTGTCGGGAGGCATTCAAGGGGGCATTTCTAACGGCGAAGACATATACTTCCGAGTGGCCTTCAAGCCTGTGGCCACTTTAATGAAAGATCAGAGAAGTGTGGACAAGGACGGTAATGAAGTGACCGTGACCGGAAAGGGGCGACATGATCCGTGCGTGGTACCTAGAGCCGTGCCGATTGTGGAAGCTTTGGCTGCTTGTGTGCTGATGGATGCTTCGAAATAGTCATTATCTTTAAGTATGGATATAGCAACTAAGAAACTGGAGCTAATCAAGTGGCTATCCTCACTTGAGGACAGAGAAATGGTTAGCCGAATTGACCAAATTCGAAACGAGAGCACTTCCGACTTGTATGCGAAGAGGATGAAGGAAAATGTCATTGACCGACTGAAGAAGTCCGAGGAAAATATTCAAAGTGATCAAATCTTAGCTCAAGAGAAGGTGGAATCTTATTTCAGCAAGAAGATTTCCGATGGGCAAGGCTAAGGTTTTCTGGACTGATGAAGCGCTCTATGATTTAGATTTAATTTTTGATTTTCTATTTGAAAAGACACCCAATGCAGCAGTAAATTCTGTAAAAGCTATTTTGGCTCGCACTAGACAGCTTCGAGAGTTTCCAGAATCAGGAGCGATTGCTGAAGTTGATGATTACAGGTTTTTGGTAGAAGGGCATTATAAGATCTATTATAGAAGAAATGATCAGGAAGTTTTCATTGTTGCAGTTTTCGATACTCGCCAAAATCCAAGTAGTTTGAAGCTGCCGACTTAACTAGACTTCTCATAAATTGCGCGGTAACCCAAACTAGTTCAATGAAAAAACTTCCCCTTCACACCAAAATCCTAATCGGAATGACCCTGGGCCTCCTGTTCGGAATGGTCTGCATTCAGTTCCCTGCACTTTCAGGGTTTACCATTGATTTCATCAAACCAGTCGGAACGATTTTCATTCGAGGATTGAAAATGATTGCCGTGCCTCTGGTGCTGGCTTCTTTGATCATTGGGGTGGCCAACATCGGGGATATTTCTAAACTCACTCGAATGGGCGGCAAGACCTTGTTGATTTTTGTAGTCACCACGGTCATTTCTATTTCGATTGGCTTGGCGATCGTAGCGATTGTGAAACCGGGGCACAAACTACCTGAAGAGACTCGATCCAACCTGATGTCGCTATATAATGAGAATGCCGAAGGCAAAATTAGCTTTGCCGAGCAGGTAAAATCGAGAGGGCCGCTTCAGCCACTGATTGACATGGTGCCTGACAATATTTTTCTTGCTGCCACAAGCAATGGCAGTATGCTTCAGGTTGTCTTCTTTGCCATCATCGTTGGAATTGCCTTACTCAAAATCCCAAAAGAGCGAGGGGCCACCGTCGTGTCCTTTTTCAACGGCCTCAATGACGTCATCATTAAGATTGTAGAGTTCATCATGCTCATTGCGCCATATGGCGTTTTTGCACTGATTGCATCCCTTATTATCGAAATTTCCGGAGACGACCCGTCCAAAGCTTGGGACTTGCTATATGCTTTGCTTTGGTATAGCATGACGGTGATTGCCGGAATGATGATCATGATGGCATTGGTTTATCCACTTCTCATTAGGTACTTCTCAAAGATCAAATACCTGGATTTTTTCAAAGGAATGCGACCAGCGATGCTACTTGGTTTCAGTACAAGTTCTAGTACAGCCACGCTCCCTGTGACTATGGATAGAGTTGAAAAACACCTCGGTGTTTCCGAAGAGGTTGCTAGTTTCGTTTTGCCTCTTGGCGCCACTATCAATATGAACGGAACGAGCCTTTATCAAGGGGTCTCAGCTGTTTTTATTGCTCAGGCGCTCGGATTGGATTTGTCCATTAGTCAGCAGCTCATGATTGTTTTGACCGCAACTCTTGCCGCAGTTGGAACCGCAGGTGTACCTGGCGCTGGATTGGTGATGCTGGTGGTAGTTTTGGAAGCAGTTGGAATACCAGCCGCTGGAATCGCGCTCATCATGGCGCCAGAAAGAATACTGGATATGATCCGAACGATGGTTAACATTTCTGGTGATGCGGCCGTCTCGGTAGTGGTAGCGTCAACGGAAAATGCACTGGATGAAAATATTCTCAAAGAGCATGTGAATGATTAATTAAATGAAGAAACTCTCCTTACCTACCAAAATTGTTATCGGACTTATCCTTGGAGTTGTCTGGGCATTTGTCTCCAGTTTTCTCGGATGGAATGAATTCACCATCAACTGGATCGACCCTTTCGGAACAATTTTCATTCGTCTGCTCAAGTTCATCGCGGTACCCCTGGTCTTGTTCTCTATTATTAGCGGGATATCGGGACTTAGCGATATTTCCAGTTTAGGTCGTCTTGGAGCCAAGACGATTTTAGCCTATATGATGACCACCTTTTTGGCCATTGGTGTTGGGTTGCTTTTTGTGAATGTGATCAAGCCCGGCTCTTACATGGAAGAAGAGCAGCGGATCAAAAATCGCTTGACTTATGAAATTTGGTTGCAGGACAATGATATGGGGCTTTCACAGGATGGTAAGTCTTACTTGTCAGATCCACAATACACCAAATATCTCACTGAAGCACAAGCAGGAAGTGAGCTTACCGAAAAGGAAAGAGCAGATTTAGAAAGCAAAATGGCTACCGCCAATGCGAAGAAAAGTGGAAGTCCGTTGCAATTCGTTGTGGACATGGTGCCTGAGAATATCATCTTCTCCATCTCCAATAATCAGCTCATGCTGCAGGTCATTTTCTTCGCGATTTTCTTCGGAATTACGTTGGCCTTAGTGCCGAAAGAATCCGGATCTCCTGTGATTACCTTTATCGAAGGTGTCAATGCTGCCTTCCTAAAAATGGTAGACTTAGTGATGAAAGCAGCGCCGTTTTTTGTCTTCGCTTTGCTGGCTGGAGTCGTGGCAAAAATGGCCGATACTCCGGCTGAAGTATTCGAAATATTCCTTGGTTTGGGCTCTTACTCATTGACCATGTTAGGAGGTTTGTTTTTCGTCATTTTCGTTTTGTACCCGCTCATTCTGAAGATCTTCACCAGGAATTTCGATTACCGTCAATTCTTTAGAAACATTAGCCCCGCACAGTTCCTCGCTTTTTCGACAAGTTCGAGTGCCGCGACTCTTCCCGTTACGATGGAGTGTGTGGAGCAGAACCTTGGGGTACCAAAGAAGATTTCAAGTTTTGTGCTGCCAATTGGGGCAACCGTAAATATGGACGGCACAAGTCTGCATCAGGCGGTTGCAGTTATTTTCATGGCACAGTTGCATCTGGTTGATCTGAGCATAGCGCAGCAGTTAACAATTGTTCTCACTGCTGCATTAGCTTCAATTGGAGCCGCTGCTGTACCAAGTGCAGGCCTGATTATGATGATTGTGGTGCTGCAATCGGTGGGGTTGAATCCAGCATGGGTGGCTATCATTTTTCCAGTAGATCGCTTTCTTGATATGTGCAGAACAGTGGTGAATGTCACCGGAGATGCTACCGTCGCTACGTTGATTGCCAAGTCTGAAGGCGAGATTGACAAGGAAGTGGCGACTAAATCCTGATTTCGCTCCCGAAACTTATTGCTGGGGATTAGTGTTTTTCGCTAACTAACAACTGTTAGTTTCATTGATTATCTTTGAACATTCTTAACTTCAATTGTATGGACACAAAGCATCTCGAAGATCATTTCAACGAAAAAATTGATAAGGACATCCGAATTGAGCCCAAGGATTGGATGCCGGACAACTACCGAAAGACGCTCATTCGTCAGATGTCGCAGCACGCACACTCCGAGATTGTGGGTATGTTGCCAGAGGCAAATTGGATCACACGTGCGCCAACTCTTAGAAGGAAAGCCGCCGCACTTGCTAAAGTTCAGGATGAAGCTGGACACGGACTTTATATCTACAGCGCATGCGAAACCCTTGGCGCAGATCGAGATCAACTTTTCGAAGACCTTCATTCTGGGAAGGCGAAATATTCAAGCATTTTCAATTATCCTACTTTGACTTGGGCGGACATGGGTGCCATAGGCTGGCTTGTGGATGGTGCGGCGATCATGAATCAGGTTCCACTTTGTCGAGCGTCATATGGGCCGTATGCCCGGTCGATGGTCAGAGTGTGTAAGGAAGAATCTTTCCACCAAAGACAAGGATTCGAAATCATGCTTACACTCTGCAAGGGTTCAAAAGAGCAAAAGGAAATGGCTCAGGATGCACTGAATCGATGGTGGTGGCCAGCCCTCATGATGTTTGGCCCGGCGGATGAAGCATCCACTCACACGGAGCAATCCATGCGCTGGGGAATCAAGCGATTTACCAATGATGAACTTCGTCAGAAATTCGTGGATGCGACCAAACCTCAGGCGGACATTTTGGGAATTACAATTCCCGATAAGGACTTAAAGTGGAATGAGAAGGAAGGTCGTCACGATTTTGGAGCGATCAATTGGGACGAATTTTTCAATGTGATCAAAGGCAATGGCCCTTGCAACAAACAGCGCTTGGATGCGAGAAGAAATGCCTGGGAAAACGGTGCTTGGGTTCGGGAAGCGGCGGCCGCTCATGCAGAGAAGAAGAACAAACTAAAAGCGGCTTAATCATCAAATTTTCAAATCAATCAATCATCAAATCATCATGAAAAATTGGCCACTTTGGGAAGTCTTCATAAGAAGCAAGGCAGGGTTGAATCACAAGCATGTGGGAAGTCTCCATGCCGCTGATGCTGACATGGCCATTCAAAATGCAAGGGACGTCTACACCCGTAGAAATGAAGGTGTGAGTATTTGGGTGGTGGAATCGAAGCACATGACCGCCTCTGATCCTGACGATTCCGATCCGCTATTCGAACCAGCAAACGATAAGGTATATAGGCACCCGACGTTCTACAATCTGCCGGACGAAGTGAAGCATATGTAGAGTTAGTCCATAGTCATCTAGTCCATAGACTACAGACAGCTATCGACTAGTAACTATTGACTGTCGACTAGTAACTATTGACTGTCGACTATGAACTATTGACTTGAAACTATGGACAACAACAAATTCAACTACGTACTCCAGCATGCCGACAGCTGCCTGATTCTTGGTCAGCGATTGGCAGAATGGTGCGGGCATGGCCCCATCCTTGAGCAGGACATTGCCATGACGAATATTTCGCTGGACCTGATCGGTCAGGCACGAATGCTCTATCAGTATGCGGCCGAATTACAAGGCGAAGGAAAAACCGAGGACGAATTGGTAGCTTTTCGTGATAACAGACAATACCGAAATGTGCTGCTAGCCGAGCAGCCGAATGGCGATTTTGCCCAGACCATTTTCAGACAATTCCTTTTTGATTCATTCCACAATTACTTTCAGGAGGAATTGATGAAAAGCAATGACGAACGTCTTGCGGCCATTGCCGCCAAGTCTTTTAAAGAAACGCAATATCACCTGACATGGAGCGGCGATTGGGTGATTCGACTGGGCGATGGCACAGACGAAAGCAAAGGGCGAATGAACAATGCACTGGCTGAATTATGGTCATATGCGGGTGAGCTAACCCTACCCAACGAAACCGACACGGCAGCTTTCGAGGAAGGTTATGGGGTGGACTTGAACGCGGTGAAGGCAAAACGGGAAGCCAAGATCAGAGAAGTTCTTACGGAGGCGACTCTTGATTTACCTGAATCAACTTACGCGCATCTAGGTGGAAAGGACGGTCGACACACCGAGCACCTTGGCTACATACTCGCCGACTTACAATTTCTACAAAGAGCCTACCCTGGGAATGAATGGT
>CAYGSD010000007.1:0-158391 GCA_964352625.1 uncultured Roseivirgaceae bacterium | reverse complement strand
TACATACTCGCCGACTTACAATTTCTACAAAGAGCCTACCCTGGGAATGAATGGTAGGGCTTTAGTTGATTAGTGATTAGTTAATCAGTAAATTAGTTAGATGAGAATTTTATTTATACTCCTTTTATTTATCTCAATTCTATCATCTGCCCAAGAAAAAACAGAGGAGGTAGAGCCTGTAATATGCCCAGTTGAGAAGTCCGCGGAATTTCCAGGTGGTCAAAGGGCTCTTTACGAATATATCGCCAAGCATTTCCAACACCCCAGTAAACACGTTAGGATGGAGGGAAAAATTCATGTAGAATTTATAGTTGAAAATGATGGAAGTGTTACCAATATCAAAATTAAGAAGGGAATTCATCAATCCTTTGATAGTGCAGCCCTTGAAGTCTTTAAAAACATGCCCAATTGGATTCCTGCTCAACTTGGCCAAAAACCAATAAAGTCGAAGCAAAGTGTTCCACTTTTGATCAGGTATAGGAAATAAACAATTTTGAGCAATCCAGAAAAAATATCCATAATTCTCGAATGCGTCACCGATCCAGAAATCCCGGTGATTTCAGTGATGGATCTCGGCATTGTACGGGAGGTGAGGGAAACCGAAACAGGTGTTGAAGTCATTATCACCCCGACTTATTCCGGCTGCCCGGCTATGATGGAAATAGAGCGGAATATTCACAATGGACTTAAGGAAGCTGGGTACGAAAACGTGAAAGTCACTACCGTTCTTTTCCCTGCTTGGACTACCGATTGGATGACTGAGGAGGGGAAACGAAAGCTTGAGGAATACGGCATTGCACCACCTAATCCCCAAGCTCCAGAAGATATTGCCTGCCCTCAGTGCAAATCAAAAAACACTGAGCTTTTGAGTCAGTTTGGTTCCACAGCCTGCAAGTCACTATTCAGGTGCAAAGACTGCCTCGAACCCTTTGATTACTTCAAATGTCACTGATGGGTTTGAATGGTTGAATAGTTAAATTGTGGGCTATGGGGCATAATATTTACGAGTTGGAGGTTTGGAAGACAAGTCGGGATTTTCGAAATGAAATTTCTGATCTCACAAAGTCCTTCCCCAGAGAAGAAAAATTTCGTCTTGTAGATCAATTAATCAGAGCCTCCAGATCCGTGACCGCCAATATCGCCGAAGGACATGGTCGATTTCATTTTCAGGAAAACACACAATTTTGTCGTCAGGCCAGAGGCAGTTTGGTTGAAATTTTCGATCAGCTTACGGTAGCAAGAGATGAAGGGTTTATAGATGAATCACAATTCAAATCTTTCTTTGATAAGTACGAGCAATTGATGAAAATGCTGAATGGATATATTGCCTACTTACAAAAAAAGTGAAACATATAAATGAGCAACAGCTATTCACTAATCCACTATTTAACTATTCACTAGTCCACTATGTCACTAATAATATCCCAAAAAGACAACCTCGGTATCATTCGCTTCAATCGACCGGATGTGTACAACAGTTTCACCCGTGAGATGTCTCTTGCTTTTATTCAAGCGCTGGAGGACTATGGAAAAGATTCCGCTATTCGGGCTATCATGATCACCGGAAATGGCAAAGCGTTCTGTGCTGGACAGGATCTTGCCGAAGCAGTTGAGGAGAATGGCATTACTGTGGAGCGAGCCGTGGAAGAGCACTACAACCCAATGGTCAGACTCTTGAGAACGGTTGAAAAGCCGGTGATTGCGGCGGTGAATGGCGTGGCAGCCGGAGCAGGTGCAAATATCGCCTTTGCTTGTGATGTGGTTGTTGCCACCAAGTCAGCATCGTTTATTCAGGCATTCAGTAAAATCGGCCTAGTGCCAGATAGTGGCGGTACCTACACCTTACCACGACTGATTGGTTTTCAAAAAGCATCTGCTTTAATGATGTTGGGAGATAAAATCGGCGCGGAAGAGGCTGAGAGGATGGGCATGATTTATAAAGTATTTGAGGATGAGACGTTTGTGGGAGAGGCCGAAAAATTAGCCCTGCATTTGGCTAACATGCCAACAAAGGGGCTGGCTTATACCAAGCATCTGCTGAATGAATCCATGAACAACACGCTGGAAGAGCAGTTGGAACAAGAGAAAATCTGGCAAGCCAAAGCAGCAAATACCTACGATTGCGACGAAGGTATTCAGGCGTTTTTAGAAAAGAGACAACCAAAATTTAAAGGAGAGTAATGCCAAAATTAAGTGTGATAGGAGCCGGAACGATGGGCACGGGCATAGCACAAGTGGCTGCCACGGCTGGCTGGGATGTAGTGATCAATGATGCCAACCACGAGATGATGGAGATGGCTTCACAGAACTTGGTAAAAGTGATGAACCGACTGGTTGAGAAAGAGAAAATCTCTCAAGAAGAAGCCGACAAAATTCTTGGACGAGTTGATTTCACCGATGATAAAAGCTACTTTGAAAACAGCGATTTAGTCATCGAGGCGATCGTGGAAAATCTTGAAATCAAGCAGAAGGTTTTTAAGGTGGTGGAAGAAATCGTCCGCCCGGATACCATCATCGCTTCCAACACCTCTTCTCTTTCACTAGCCTCCATTGGTTCGGTCCTTAAGGATCCATCACGATTTGTAGGGATTCATTTTTTCAATCCGGCTCCTTTGATGCCTTTGGTGGAGATTATACCCGCGGTACAAACAAAAACAGAGACCACCGCTCAAGCCAAGGCCTGGGTCGATAGTTGGGGGAAAATGACCGTCCTTGCGAAAGACACTCCCGGTTTCATCGTGAACAGAGTGGCTCGTCCGTTTTACGGTGAGTCGCTAAGAGTTTACGAAGAAGGAGTAGCAGATATTGCTACGATTGACTGGGCAATGAAAGAAATCGGAGGATTCCGAATGGGGCCGTTCGAACTGATGGACTTCATCGGAAATGACATCAACTACACCGTTACCGAAACGGTCTTTCAGTCCTTCTTTTACGATCCAAGATTCAAACCGTCTTTCACCCAAAAGCGAATGTCCGAGGCGGGCTTTCTCGGAAGAAAATCAGGGCGAGGGTATTATGATTATTCTGAAGGAGCTGAAAAGCCAGCGCCTACTCAGGACAAAGAACTGGGGCAGCAGATTGTTGATCGAGTATTGGCTATGTTGATCAATGAAGCAGCGGATGCTTTGTTCCTGAAAATCGCGAGCCGAGATGACATTGACTTGGCCATGACCAAGGGAGTGAATTACCCCAAAGGTTTGCTGCAGTGGGCGGACGAAATGGGCATTGAATGGTGCGTGGAGAAAATGGATGCGTTGTACGACGAGTATCGTGAGGATAGGTACAGGTGTTGTCCGTTGCTCCGAAGAATGAAAGCGAAAAACCAAAGGTTTTTCAGTTAATAGTTGACTAGTAAAAAAGTTAATTAGTCAATGAGGTTGAAATTCAATTTCACCTGATCGATTAACTAATATACCAATAACCAATTAACTCATTAACCAATATCTAGTAACTAAGAACTATGACTCGTGCAGAAAAAATAGTAGATGCGATGTACGCTGAAGATGGATTCAGCAATTTGCTGGGCATCAAGGTGGTGGAAGTGTCGGAGGGTCGGGCCGTTTGTGCAATGACGGTGAAAAAGAACATGCTCAACGGGCATGGAGTGATGCACGGAGGGGTAAGCTTTTCTTTAGCAGACAGTGCGTTTGCCTTTGCTTCTAATTCTCATGGACAAAAGGCCGTCTCCATCGAAACATCTATCAATCACATCAAGCCCTGCTTTGGAGGGGATGAGTTGGTGGCAATTGCAGAGAAAGAAAGCATCTCAAAAAGCTTGGGTCAATACATTGTGAGAGTGCTGAGAGGGGAGGAATTAGTGGGCCTTTTTAAAGGAGTGGTTTTCAGAAAACAAGAAGAATGGAAAGTGGATTAGTCACTTTCTACTGACCACTTTCTACTAAAAAAACTACCCCATCGGTTTCACGCCCTTCCAAATCTCCCCGACCCGAATCTGCCAAAGATGCCTCGGCGTAATCCCAAATTGCTTCGCCATTCTCTTCCAGCTCGTTTTTCCGGTTTTTTCATTCTCCAGCGCACGCTTCCGTATCATGGCTACTTTAGCGGGTGTTAGCTTTGAGTTGGGTGCATAGTTTTCATAGATGTCGTATGGCTTGGTCTGAGCTTGATTCATCCGTTTGGCTTCCTCCGGACTGATCCACTCAAGATTGTGTGCTTGACAATTCCCAAAATCTCCATTCTTAAACTTCAGCTTTTTATAGCTGTGCGGATTCTCTACAAATAGATCGCCCATGATTTTGTGCAGGTAAAGAAGACCATTTTTCCCGTTTGCCTTTTTATAAGGAATGCACCGATAGCCATTATTCTTGTAGGTGCTATGCTCGTGCCATTCACCTTTCAGATTTTTACTTTTGACTTGAGCCCTGTTAGAGATTAAATATTCCTTGCCCGTACCTTCTACTGTGAAGGTCTTCCATTCTTCCTTTTGCATAAAAATTCTGATGGTTAATCGTCCACGAATTTAATTTAACTCTCGGATCAAAGGCAAATGTTGTTTACTTTGAACCACAACTTAATCCCATGAAAGAAACCTACATCATTGACGGAATCAGAACCCCAATCGGCTCATTCGGAGGAACTCTCGGAGCAGTAAGAACCGATGATCTCGGGGCTTTAGTGATCAAAGAATTGATGGCTAGAAATGGGAGCATTGATCCAGAGCTCATTGATGAGGTGATCTTCGGCTGTGCCAATCAAGCCGGAGAAGACAATCGAAACGTTGCTCGAATGGCTCTGCTGCTGGCCGGTCTTCCAATTTCAGTTCCTGGCGAAACAATCAACCGTCTTTGTGCTTCTGGTATGTCATCGATCATTCATGCAAACCGAGCCATCAAAGCCGGAGATGGAGATTTGTTCATCTCTGGTGGAGTAGAAAACATGACCCGCGGACCTTGGGTAATTTCCAAGTCAGCCAAGCCATTCGGTACGGATGCACAGATGTACGATTCCAGTTTCGGATGGAGATTCATCAACCCGAAGATGGAAGAACTTTATGGTACTGACGGCATGGGGCAGACAGCAGAAAACCTAGTGGACATTCATAAAATAAGCCGAGAAGATCAGGATGCTTTTGCTTACAAAACACAGATGAAAGCAGTAGCCGCGCAGAAGAATGGCCGACTCGCAGAAGAAATTGTGAAAGTGGAAATTCCTAGAAGAAAACAAGACCCTATCGTTTTCGATCAGGACGAGTTTGTGAAACCAACCACCTCTTTAGAAATTCTCGCCAAACTACGCCCAGCGTTTAGAAATGATGGGACAGTGACCGCTGGAAACTCATCCGGCCTGAACGATGGTGCAGCAGCAGTTCTGGTTGCGTCTGAGGATGCAATGAAAGATCACGACTTAACTCCAAAGGCAAGAATCGTTTCTTCGGCAGTAGTTGGCGTAGAACCTCGAATCATGGGCATTGGTCCTGTAGAGGCAACCAAGAAGGCGCTGGCAAAAGCTGGACTTACACTTGATCAAATGGACATCATTGAAATCAATGAAGCTTTTGCAGCGCAGGCTTTGTCATGTACGAGATCGCTTGGTTTGTCCGATGATGACGAGCGAATTAACCCAAACGGGGGAGCCATAGCGATTGGTCACCCGCTTGGAATGACTGGAGCCAGAATCACGTATTCTGCGGCTTTAGAATTGCAAAAGACCAGAAAGCAATATGCGCTATGTACCATGTGCATCGGGGTGGGGCAAGGATATGCGGTAATACTTGAACGAGCATAGATGAAAAAGAATATGCACATCGCTGTTGCCGGAAACATTGGGGCTGGCAAAACCACGCTCACAGAGAAACTGGCCAAACATTACGGTTGGCAGGCGGAATTTGAGTCGGTGGACAATAATCCATACTTAGCGGACTTTTACGGCGACATGCCGAAATGGGCATTCCATCTACAAATTCATTTTCTGAACAGTCGTTTTCAGCAAATTCATAAAGTTCGAACCGGTGACCGAACGGTCATTCAGGATCGGACGATCTACGAGGATGCGCACATTTTCGCCAAAAGTTTACACAAAAAAGGCGTGTTTCAGGATCGAGATTACGAAAACTACCGAGGGTTATTCGATACCATTACCAAGTTCGTAGAACCACCGGATTTGATGATTTACCTTCGATGTGATATTGGCAAATTGGTGAAGAATATTGAAAGAAGAGGTCGGGAATATGAGAACACCATTCGCATCGATTACCTCAAAGCACTCAATGAACATTACGAAGATTGGGTGTCGAATTACGAGGAAGGAAAGCTTTTGATCATGGATGTGACCAATAAGGACTTCCGTGACAACCCTGATGATTTTTCTGAAATTGTCTTTCGAATAGATTCAGAATTGCATGGGTTGTTTAGTTAAACCCACCCCTAACCCCTCCAAGGAGGGGAATTGTGCTCCGGGTTGCCGGACTTGTTCCGGCATCTCATCATGTTGCCAGCTTCAGAAATAGTAAATTTGCCAGCCCCAATAAACATTAACCAAATGAAAAAAATACAACACTACATAGGCGGCCAGTGGGTCGAAGGAGGCGGAGATGGGCACGTGCTCCATCATGCCATCACTGGAGCTCCGGTTGGCACCCACACTATTGAGGGTATTGACTTTAAGGTGGCGTATGACCATGCCCGAAATGTTGGTAATCCCGCCCTTCGTAAAATGACCTTTCAGGAAAGAGGGCTAATGTTGAAAGCACTCGCTTTTCATTTGTTAGAAGAAAAGGAAAAATTCTACGAAGTGAGCAAAGCCACAGGGGCGACTCGCATGGATAGCTGGATCGACATTGAAGGTGGAATCGGAAATGTATTTGCGAATGCCAGCCTCAGACGACAGTTCCCAGACCTCCCTTATCATGTGGACGGACAAACCGTTCCTCTTTCGAAAGAAGGAACCTTTGTGGGCCATCACATCATGGTTCCCAAAGAAGGTGTCGCAGTGCATATCAACGCCTTTAATTTCCCTATCTGGGGAATGCTTGAAAAAGCCGCCGTGAACTGGCTGGCCGGGATGCCCTGCATCATCAAACCAGCCGAGCAGACCTGCTATCTCACCGAAGTGATGGTTAGAAATATCATCGAATCGGGCATACTACCCGAAGGGGCCTTACAACTTGTGGCTGGATATGGCAATGGCATCTTGGATCATGTGGACATGCAGGATGTAGTGACTTTCACAGGATCGTTTGAAACTGGAAAAAAATTGAAGTCACTCCCTAACATCATTGAAAATTCCGTCTCCTTCAACTTAGAAGCGGACTCGCTCAACTGTGCCGTTCTTGGGGAGGATGCAGTTCCCGGTACGGCCGAGTTTGACTTGTTCATCAAGGAAGTTCGAAAAGAAATGACGGCCAAGTGCGGCCAGAAATGTACAGCCGTCCGACGGATCATCGTACCGGAGAAATTGGTGGAAGATGTGCAAATCGCCCTTGGAAAAGCCTTAGCAAAAACCACCATTGGTGACCCTGATGTTGAAGGCGTGCGAATGGGTGCGCTGGCTGGTAGGGAGCAACTTGCCGAAGTAACTAAACGTGTAGCTGAGCTGGCCAAATCATCTGAGATGGTTTACGGTGGATTGGAGAAAGGTGAGGCAATGGGAGCCGATTGGGATAAGGGCGCTTTTATGTCTCCGATTCTATTCGTTAATAAAAATCCGCTCAAAGAAGAGTCGGTTCATAGCATTGAGGCATTCGGTCCGGTGAGTACGATTCTGCCATACAAAAGCATTGATGAAGCAGTGGAAATTTCCAAGCGAGGCAAAGGATCCCTTTGTTCTTCGATCACCACTGCGGATGACAAACTCGCCAGAGAATTTGTGGTGGGAGCAGCCACCTATCACGGGCGAATTTTGGTATTGAATGAGGCTTGCGCCAAAGAAAGCACCGGCCATGGCTCACCTATGCCGCAGCTCGTGCACGGTGGACCGGGACGTGCCGGTGGAGGAGAAGAAATGGGCGGCAAACGAGGTGTGATGCACTACTTGCAGCGTACGGCTATTCAAGGTTCTCCAACAACCCTGACCGAAATCACGCAACAGTATCAGTACGGTGCAGAATACAAAGACACGGAGAGACATCCATTCTCCAAGCACTTCGAAGAGCTGGAAATTGGAGACACTATAATCACCGCCAAGCGAACCATCACAGAGTCCGATATAGTGACCTTCGCCAATGTAAGCTGGGATCATTTCTACGCCCACACGGATGTGACCTCCTTAGAGGGCACCACCTTCGAGGGACGTGTGGCGCATGGATACTTCGTGCTCTCGGCAGCAGCGGGTCTCTTTGTACAGGCCAAGAAAGGGCCTGTTCTCTTGAATTACGGCTTAGAAGAATGCCGATTCACCAAGCCTGTTTACCCAGGCATGACCATCGGGGTGCGAGCCTCGGTAAAAGAAAAGGTGGATCAGGAAACCAAGGATGACGGCATAGCGAAAGGCATTGTCAAATTCCTAGTGGACGTATATGATGAAACAGGTGAGACCGTAGCGATTGCTACGATTTTAACGATGATCAAGAAGAAGGAACAGTGAAGTGGCCTTGGAAACGCATTTCTAAGGAGTGTGAATGAAGTGGGTAGTTAATCCAACGCTTTCAGAATATTTGAAAAATTGAGCGATGATGGGATTAGCTCTGTATATTTTTTCGAAAGTTTATCCCGATCTCCGAAAGCTGATTCATTGATTCTCTTATTCAATTCATCCAATGGAAGGTTGTGAGCTATTAATTCAATAATCAACCTTGATGCAAGTGATCTCAAATAATTGAGATAATCAAAAACGGCCTTATTATCTAATTTTTCCCCGTGAACAATTTTTGATCTAACAGTATAGAGCTTTCCAACATTGATAAAAATAGTGCTCGCACTTTCTCTGGATACTCCCACTAAAACTGCAACATTTCTTTTCAATCGATATGTAAGCTGCTCGCTTCCTTGAACAACTGTTTCCAAGCATGTGACCAAACCTATGTATGCTTCATGTATTCGTGATGATTCAAAACTCATAGCGTAAAATGAGATTGCTCGATTTATGTATTTGTGACTTATAGATTTGTTTGAATAAACTTTTAGAAATTCATTAACTCTTTCAACTTCTGAAGTGGAAGTCTTAAGTAGATTATCCCAATAATCAAATCCCCAACCATTCCACATTGAATATCCTGGTGGCATCAATTTCCCATCACCATCAGATTGAAAATCAAATATGTAGTTAACGAATAGACTTGATGGAAACGCGAGAAGTATGGCTTCATGGCAATTTCGAATTGCCTGCTCGTCAATTGGCTTTGAGTACTCTTTCGGACAAAAAGCAATGATTAAATCCCCTGCATGGTCAGGAGAACGCTCTTCCAAAATCTCCTTGAAGGAAGACCAACAATCAAACTCACCAGAATGCTCGGAAATGTAATATTTAAACTCATCACTGTCGATGCGCATTGCTCTAATTCCGAAGAAAGAGAGGTCAAATTCCGAAATATCAAATGATGTTCCGCAGATCAGAGCTATCTTAACTTCAAAAATGGGCTCGGCACGTTCCAAAACAAATGGTCATTTAATTGTAAAATTAGGATTATCTAAACTTAGCTCCCACAGCTAGTTCGAGTTTGTAACTAGGATCCTAATCATTATTGTCGATTCGCACGAAGCGATGAGAAAGTCCCCAATAAGATCAATCACCAGGCTTGTGTTCATGAGGTTTTAATTTTGGATGCCTAGGCCTTGTTTCTGGTAATACTCGCCTTCGTCTGTCTGGGGAACCATCATCTTTCTTTGGTTTTGGTCCGGGCTTAATTGCTTTGACTGTCTGCATGATATGTTATTTTGTCTGAAGTAGTTTTCTGTAGGAAAGTTACAACTATATTGCTAATACCTACTTTAGCCTCCCCCACTCGCCCTCGTTTGTAACGAGGGTGGTTTAGTGTGAAGATTGTATTGTCAATATATAACCAAAAAGTCTCGCTGGCGCGCATTTGAAATGCGTGCCATGAACCCACCTTTAGTGACTGGACTTTTTCCCAAGGCCGAGGGAAATTCTCGCGTCACCCAGCCCAATGCCGACCCTTCGTTCCTCAGAATGACGCGGTAAATAAGTTGCTCTTTCGAAGATAAATTAGGCGTTCTGATTGCCGGACTTGTTCCGGCATCTCATTAGTCAAGGAGCGATTCCGTCCTCCAAATAATACCTTCCTCGTGGTATTCCATTAAACTTCGAGAATGATGAATTTTGAATAAAAAATGATGAAAGTCCTGACCAGCATCCTTCCGCTACTATTTGTTTTGAACCTTGCTTTTGCTCAACATCAGGAGCAACGAAAAATCGATGTTGCCAACCTCAAGGAAATCCCCAATGACATCAAATCTGAAGATCGGATCATAACCCTTCAGTTTAGTCCTTCCGGTAATCAACTGGCGGTCGGCACTGGCAAGAATCTTTGGGTCAAAGCTCTCACCGATGACATGAGTTCATGGGAAAAGACTGGGTCGGAGATTGAGCCGCTTTCTATGTCATTCATTCCCTCAGGCGATCCTTTATTGATTGTGGGGGAGAACAAGTGGGCTGGTGGAAAGGTGCACTTATTTTCATGGAGCAATGGTGCCGATATGGGTACACTCGCACCATTCGATGGTGGACGATCGGGCATTGAGTTTTTTGGGAATGGCTTCTCGACTAAGATGACTTGGTGCGGGCCAGAGGGGAAATTGTTTGGATATGATTTTGAAAAAAATGCCTTCTATGACTCCAACGGATGGCAAGTGGATCCAGAGAAAGTGACATCCGTCTCTCATTCACCTTATGGTCAATACCTGACAGGAGGCAAGGACGGAAAAGTGTATATGCTCAACGATCCTTCGGACAAAGCTGAAGTCATGAATTTTGGAAATTATATTTCTACTGTGGCTGGCAGTCATTACATCAAAGGGTTAGCTGATCCGGGATATTCTGGAGCAGGTGACAATCGCGGTAATCTGAAAGTGGTAGAACTGAATTCAAAGAAGGAAGTCTATGCCGCCAAACTTGGTGAGGAAATCACAGATATGAAATTTCATCCCACAGATCCCAATATCCTGATCGTCACATCGCGTCAGGCATTGCACATTATAGATTACCGAAACCAGAAAATCTTAAAGGAAGTATCCTTCGAACCACGAGCATGGTGCATGGACATCAGCTGGGATGGGACGAAAGTCGCTGTGGGTTTGGAGGATGGGACAGTGAGGCTTTACTCGCTGTGATTATTTCGGAATACCTAAGGAATATCTTTTGATTGAAAATATTCCTTAGGTGAGCTGCCCTTAACCTTTTTGAAAGCTCTGTTAAAAGTGGCTTTGGAATTAAAGCCTGCATCATAGGCGATAGAGAGTAAGGTGTATTTTCTGGATTGATCTTGATTGCACAACCGGATAAATTCCTCCACACGAAGACCATTGATATAATCATTGAAATTCTGGCCAAATGCTTGGTTAATCGTGGAGGATAATTGAACAGCATTGATCTGAAGATGTTGAGCTAGCTCCTGAAGGTTTAAGTCAGGTTGTAAGTACAAGCGATCTTCCCTCATGAGAGTGGTCAGCTTGGTAGCAACGCTGGACTTTATTTCATTATTTTCTGGATATCTGCTCTCAGATTCAGCATTTTTATTTGCTGAATTTACAGCTAATTCAAAATGAATTTTTGTTGGTTGCTTCTGCACAAACCCAGCTAAACCGATATAAAATGCAACTGCTACCAGGGCCAAATTCCACCACCAATCTTGATAAAAATCCAAGTTCAGAAATGAATCTAGGGTGTTCATGATTTCTCTGCACATTAGCCAAAAAATCATTGCAAACAGGAAATTTCTAAACCAGACAAAGTTGATCAACTCGGTATTACTGAACTGATGAATACTCCACTTTCTGTACTTCTGGTAAATGATCAGGCACTTCGAGAAATAATAAATGTAGGAGGCCCAAATGGTGATTCTAAGCAGATAAGAAAGTATCAAATCGTATGTAGATTCACTGATGCGCTGAACTACTTCAGGTCCTTGAACAAATCCCGAGATTTCATAAATGAAATAGATAGCGTAGGGTACAAAGTGCCAAAATTGCTTTTTAGTTATGCGGAAATTTCTGTTGACCTGTGCACGGAAATAGAAGTATACAATAGGGCCGAACAATAGGGTTACCCCACGAGGAAATCCATTGAGTTCATTCCAGAGAATATTGATGCCAGCAAACCCAAATGTATAGTCCTGAAGCTCCATTGCTAGGATGAACATTATCCACCCAAGTAGTTTGTCAGATAAGCGTTGCTCTTTATACCCTCGGAAAAGGAAAATGAGCCACATCAACAAGCTGAAAAAATAACCGAGCTGGAGAGGGGTGGTATACAGAGACATGTGTGAAAATGTAAAACAAAAGAAAGCTACTTAATAGCAGCCTTCTTTTGCGAGTTATCATTATGATTAATCTTTATTCAACTCTTTGATCAATTGAGCCACATCGATTTTGCTGCCATTCTGAATTTTTTCATCGACAACCAATAGCAAGGTTTTCTTGCCTTTGTTTTTAAAATAAATCTCTTGACCAATCTCCAAAGCCACACCACTATTAGAAATTGGAGAAAGATTAGGATTCATCACTCCTGGAATTATTAACGGGATAGACTTTAGAGATGAGTTGTGAAGAGTGAAATTTACCCGTTCCTTTGCGCTCTTCTTTTCCTCCTTCACCTTTCTCTCAATGAAGGTAATACTTAGACTAACATCCTTTACAGTGTTGTTTTTTAGCTTCAGAATTTGACCCTCCCCAACTGAAATCACAACATTTCCCATGGGACCTAAACCAAATCCCTGAAGTTGTTTTTTAGTCCTGGGATCCAAAACTGAAACGTCGATTGGTTTTCCGGAAGAATTAGAAATCCTGACATCATAGGCTTTAAACTCGTCGTATGTTAGTTCCACTGAGTTCAGCGCGTCGATTTTTACTTTTTCCTTAGCAGGCGCACTGAATGCAAGACTTACTAGGGCCATTAGAATCATTACTTTTTTCATCTTATTATCATTATTAAAGTTAAACTCAACACTCATTTTGAGTGTTTGATGATGCCAAAGTAGAATGCTCAGATACCTCTATCGCCTCACATTATGATTTGAGACAAGTAGATGTCCTGCTGATAGGTCTCAAATTATTTGAGCCTTACGATATTGAAGTTTACACCCATCCTCATTTTTTAATGGTTCATGGATTAATTCGACTGATTGAAACTTTTTAGCATAAAAATCAGGTTAATCAAACGATATTCGCGGCGTTTCGTAATGGCATAAATCTATTGATTATGAAAAAGGCTTTACTCCTCATTTTATTAGTCACGGCTGGGCACCTCGTTATGGCTCAGCGTGGTTTCGACCTCAAGGAAATGCTACAACGGCAAAAGGAAACCGTGTACAAGAAAGTAGAGAATCTTTCGCCGCTCCAGAAGGAATTGATCAATGGAATCTTTGATGAATATGGCGTCACAATGACGGAGACTTTTCAGGAAGCCAGAAGCACCGGCAACTTTAGCGGCTTGCGGGAGAAAATGGAGGAACTTGGGGAAGAGAGAAACCTGCTTATCAAGGATGTGCTAAATGACAAGCAGTATGCCGTGTATCTGGCCATTGTCGAAGAAGGTAAGCCCAAGTCACAGTCAAACAATTAATATCTAGCGGAAACTTTATGAGCAATTTTCGAAGCTTAGTGGTAGCAGTGTGTCTTTTTCTAGGAGTAAATGCTATGGCACAGGAAGACATTACAGTCACGGGTAGTGTGGTTGATTCTAAGACCGGTGAAGCCGTGATTGGAGCTACCGTTTACTTCATCAATGTGAGAGATTCCTTGGATTCGAAGTTTGGGACAACCGACGTAGAAGGCAACTTCATTGTTAAGAATATGCCCAGAGCATTCTACAAATTAGAAATTCGAAGCATAGGCTATAAGACCTACCAACAAGTACTGCGTATTACCCAATCTGCTCAGATGGCAACTATAACCATGGCGCCTGATGTGAAACAGTTAGATGAGGTGGTCGTAGAAGCGGAGCAGGCGGTCAAGCAAAAGGGAGACACCACCGTCTACCGAGCGGATTCTTTCAAAACTAACGCAGATGCCACGGCTGCTGACTTGGTAAGGAAATTACCAGGCATGGTCATCACGGAAAATGGCGTAGAGTCAAATGGTGAAACCATCAATCAAGTGCTGGTAGATGGTAAGCGCTTTTTCGGACAGGATCCACTGCTTGCCCTGAATACTCTGCCTGCTGAAGTTGTGAACGAGGTGGAAGTGTATGATCAAAAGAGTGAAAGTGCTCGCCAGACGGGATTTGATGATGGCAACACAGTCAAAACTATGAATGTGGTGACGAAGGAGGGCAAGAGACAAGGCGAATTCGGAAAATTTACCGCCGGCACGGGGACTGATAATAGGTATCTTTTGGAGGGAAATGTGAACAGCTTCAAGAAAAACAGACAGTTAACATTTCTGGGACTATCCAACAACATCAACAAAACAGAATTTTCAGCTTCCGACATTACAGGAGCACAAGGTGGAGGTAGAGGAGGCGGACGATTTTTTGGAGGGCAGCAGAGCACCCCTTCTGGGATTACCACCACCAATTCCTACGGCGTGAACTACTCCAACTCGAAAAAGGACAAGTGGCAGGTGGAGTCAAGCTACTTCTACGATCGAGGTGAAATCGACAATCGTAATACAACCCAGAGAGAGTTATTTATTGGTAGCACTACTCAAGAGTATGACGAAGAAAACACATCCAAATCTGTTAATGAAAATCACAGATTGAACCTGCGCACTGAGTATCAGATGGACGAAAGCAATAGCCTTTTGTTTATTCCATCCTTTACCTTTCAGGAGAATGAATCCTCTGACTTCACGGAGGGAATCACCACTAACGAAGGAGCGACAATCAATCAAACCACTAACAATTTCTCGACACTAACTCAAGGCTATAACTCGCAGAACAACCTTATTTATACTCACAAATTCAAAGGAAAAACAGGGAGAACTTTCTCTGTAGACATGGACTTTGACGTCTTTGATCAGGACGGTGACAATACCCTTGAGAACTTGCTTTCTGACTCCACCACGGTGTATCAAAACACCGTAATGAATACCAATTGGAGCGTGGAGCCGAGCTATGCTGAGCCTGTGGGTACCAGCTCTCAGGTGCAGTTCAGCTACCAGGTGAGAAGGCAAGACAGAAGTCGCGAAACCACCGCCTTCGAATTTGAAACTACCGATCCTGCCAATAGGACCTTTGCAAATGGCCTCTCAAGCAATTTCGAAAGTATAGCCACCACACATCAGCCGACGTTGAGTTTCAACAAACGGAGCTTTGCAAACTTCTTCACGGCGCGATTGTCCTATCAAAGCACGGAGCTTCAAAACAGAGAATTCAACTCCGGTTTAGGAACAAACACTTCAAATTTTCAGGCTATTTTACCTTCCTTCTTTGGGAGAATCCCCATCACCGAAACGGTGGAAGTGTTCCTGAGGTACAACACTCAAACCGGTCTTCCGTCTGCTGCACAGTTGCAAGAGGTGGTGGACAACAGCAATCCCCTTTTCCTTTCGGTTGGTAATCAAGACCTTGATCAAAGTTATTCTCATTCGTTCTTCGTTCGAATTGGGAAAAACAATGTGAAAAAGAACACCTCCATTTCCAACTTTACCATTCTCACCCAGACCAATAACTACATCACCAACGCGACCTACACGGCGAGTGCAGACAGTACCGTTGCTGGAGGAGTGGTCTTGCCTCAAGGTGGTCAGATCGCCACGCCTGTGAACCTGGATGGTTACTGGAATGCCCGAAATACCACCACCTACAGTTTTGTGTTGGAAAAGCTCAAACTAAATGTGAGCGCCAATGCAGGCGTGAGTTATGTGAAGAATCCGGGTATTGTGAACGGTGAAGAAAACATTTCGGAAACGTACAATTTCAATTCCCGACTCACAATCGCGAGTAACATTTCGGAGAAGGTGGATTTCAACGTGTTTTATGCCTGGAACACCAATCAGGTGGAAAACTCCGTGCAGGAGCGGCGGAATTCCAAGTTCCTGACGCACACCATCGGAGGAAGCATGAACCTCACACTTCCTGCAAATGTGATACTCAGAAGTGATATGAACTATCAGTACTACGATGGTATCTCTGATAACTTCAATACCAAGTATGCCCTTTGGAATGCCAGTGTTGCGAAAAAATTCCTGAAGAACAGTGCAGGCGAATTGACGTTTACCGTCTTCGACATTTTGCGACAAAACCAGAGCATTACCCAAAATGTAACGGCCAATTATTTTGAGGAGCGACAGTCACTCGTCCTTCGTCAGTACTACATGGTCTCTATGAGCTACACCATCAGGAGCTTCAGAAGCACAGGAGAGTAGTTTTTTGGAGCGACACTTCTGGCTATATATGGATTGTACTCCCGCTATCCGCTGTACTGCGTGCCGCTTCTATCGGGGCTGGGTTGAGAGTTCAGGGTAGTTTGAACCACCGTCAATGCGAACGTGGCGAAGCAATCTTGAAAATAGAAACCGACTCGTACGCCGCATAAGCCAAGCAAACCCCTGGCTGGTGGCGAGCTTGTAGCTCGTACCTTTCAGTCTTATTGATGTTTCTCCCCACCCTTGGCATAGTTTATAACTACGCTTTATCATGTCCACCCAATTTGTAATTGGCTGCTTTATGAGATGCCGGAATACTGCCTTGCCGTCAGGCAGGAATCTGCCAAACCTTTAAAAATCCCTCCCCACCACTACAGTCTCTTTCAGCGTATTGGTTTTACCATTGCCGTTATACACCTCGAACACCACCACGTAGTAGCCCATTCGTGCCATGCCGCCACGGTCGGTTTCACCATCCCAGCGGATGAAACCGGAAGTGGACAGTGAGGCACCATTGGCCAGCTCCTTCACAGGTCGGCCGCTTTGGTCATACACCATGACATTAGCAAATTGGCCCGGCTGGTTGAATCGGTAATTGATGGTGGTAAAGTCTCGGCCAGAGCCGGAGTTGCCGGGCAGGAAGACTTTGGGTTCTATCGTCAATTGTCCCAGGTTTTCGGTTTGGGTAATGGACTGGGAGTTTAGTCCACCTGGTGTTTGATATCCTGCCGTGCTCGCTGCAGACCGCCAGTTGTTGGGGTCGTTTACTTCGGCGGTATAAGAAACACGCTCAAGCGACACGCCTTCTTCATCTTCCAGCAAGGCGTAGTGATAGTCATCCAAGTAGTCGAATTGCTGCACGATTTCATCGTCTGCGTTCAGCAAGAGAACCGTACCTGCATCGTCGTTGTAGGATGGGACTTGAAGTTTTACGTATGTGCTGATTTGAATAAAATTTCCGGTCGTAGGAAGTTCTTCTGAGAAGAATAGAAATCCTCCTGGCTTTAGAATGAGACCATCTTCCGCGAATGGAGTGGGATCATCGATTTCTCCAGCAACGAGTCTAGCCAGTTTCCATCCTCGAAGCTCAAAATTCTCGGTAGAGGAAGGATTGTAGATTTCCACAAAATCAAATGCGCCAGAAACAGGATTGAACAGAATTTCCGACAACAGAATGTCGTCATCCTCAGGGCTGATACCAAGAAGAAAATCAATGCTTGTGCCCGTCGTTGAGTTACCTGAACAGTCGGAAATGCCCGATGCAGTGGCGGTATAGGCTGTGTTTTCAGTGATGTTTTCACCAAGCTTTAAAAAGACTGATTCGGGGTATTCGTCTAGTAGGAAAATGTTGGTAATTGAAACTGAGGGTGAAATGGAAAAATCTTCTAAATCCACCGAGGCGGCATTTAGGAATTCATCAAAGTCCAATCGGACAGAATCAGCTGTCAGCGCTCGACCTAGCACCAGCTCAGGTGCGAACCCATCCCGCACAATCATCAAGACTGAATTTTCCGCTCCAGGCGTCCCGCCAATGGCAGCCTCAGAAGGTTTGAAGTTGAAGTCGCCAGAGCAGATCAAATCCGGGTTGACCTGTTCGTTTGAGATGCCATCAGGGGCTACTGCGGAGCTAGAGTAGTTTACTTGGTCGATTATTGCTGAAGCATCGTCCATTGCAATGACTGCATCGGCGCTAGTTGAGTTGAAGTTTGGAAAAGAGGAAACGCCAATGGTAGGACCGAAGGATTCGAATTCTTCTACGTCATCCTCATCACAAATAATAACATAGGCTCCTGGATGCAGTACGAATGAAGCCATTGGCCCTGTACTGCCGGAGGCATCAGCTATCCTCCATCCTTGCAAATTGAAGAATGCAGTTGTTGGGTTATAGAGCTCTACAAAATCGGACTCAGGTAACCCTATACGAGGAGTTGGATCGGCCAAGAACTCATTGATCTGAACATCCCGAAAAGACGCTTCAGAAAAAACTAAATATTGAAACTGTGCCTGCTCAGACGCAATCGCATTGCCAGCTTCATCCTCCACTCCTGAGACGGTCAGGGTTTGGGTGGCTCCATTGGTAAGGGCTGAAGTGGTCAGATGAACAAGTGAAGAATTGGTGCCATCCAATGTGGCTGTATTCACAACAATGCCTCCATCGATGGAGTAGTTCCCAATCGTTTCTGCTGTGGTTTGATCCACATTTTCCGAGAACGTCACGTCTATAGTCGTTTGAGAAATGACATCCACTGAGGAAATGGTGGGGGGGGAGGTGTCGAGTATTGGTGTTCCTGTGATACTAAAATCATCAAAAAAGAAAAGTGTAGATCTGGAAGCGATGTATTGACATCTCACCCCAAAATTTCCGGTCATAGTGTACGTATTGTCAAGTGCAGTTCCTTCACTAGTAAAAGAGGAGCCTCCTGATGCATCTCTTTGTAGTTCCCAGTTTCCTATGTCATCGCGTGTTACTCTTACCCTTACAGTCACGTTTCCAGGATCAAGCGACTTGTCAACTCCGTCTATAATTTTGGTCGTGCTGATTCCATCCTGTCGGTATAAACTCACCTCATCAGGAGAGTCACCAATCATCACGAAATAGCCATTTGTAGGACCAAGCAAATTAGAATTGGTAGACATCAAGTACACCTTTATTAAGCTGGTTCCCGATGTTGCAAATCCAGTGCGGGCAAGAAACTCCCAAGTTCCGTTATCTAGTCCATTGGAAGCTGTAGTAAGGTAAGATTCGTCATCAGCCGCTGGAGCCGTCAATCTTAATTCACCACTCTCTACAGAGAATCTATCGGTTTGCCCAGCCCAAACTGGATTGTTCGTGAAGTCGCCATCTGAGAAATCGTCAACGAATTGCGCGGTTACTTGATGGATCAATAAGGAAATGAGGAGTACAGTGAAGGATCGTCGCATGAATCAATATTCTTCTGTCTAATGTACTAGTTTTGCCTTCCAATTTTATCAAAATTTAGATTAGTAAATCATGAAGCTTGCGTTAGTAGGTGCTACAGGACTGGTTGGGCAGGAAATGCTCCGAGTCCTTGAAGAAAGAAATTTCCCTCTTGAAGAGTTGATTCCGGTCGCTTCGGAAAGATCAATTGGTAAACAGATTTCATTCAAGGGTAAACAGTTCCCAATCGTGAGCATGGAAGACGCAATTGCGATGAAACCGGATGTGGCACTTTTCTCGGCAGGAGGTGGTGTGTCCCTGGATTTCGCTCCAAAATTTGCAGCAGTAGGCAGCATCGTGATCGACAATTCTTCAGCGTGGAGAATGGACCCTACAAAACGACTCGTCGTTCCTGAAATCAATGGCGATGCGATTGAGGAGGAAGATCGAATTATTGCCAATCCCAATTGCTCCACCATTCAAATGGTGCTAGCATTAGCGCCGCTTCATAAGGCGTATAAGATCAAGCGAATAGTCGTTTCTACCTATCAGTCGGTGACTGGTACAGGGAAAGATGCCGTGAACCAATTGGCCGATGAAGCCGCGACCGGCTCTAGTGATCGTATGGTGTATCCTCACAAGATTTACAAAAATGTACTTCCTCACATTGACGTGTTTCAGGACAACCTGTACACCAAGGAGGAAATGAAAATGGTGAAGGAGACCAAGAAAATCCTTCGGGATGATGCTATACAGGTGACCGCCACTTGCGTGCGACTTCCGGTGGAGGGTGGTCATTCAGAGTCAGTGAATGTGGAGTTTGAAAATGACTTTGACCTGGATTCAGTAAAGAATATGATCGCCAATATGCCCGGTTGTGTGGTGCAGGATGATCCAAAAAACAACGTGTACCCAATGCCACTCAATGCACATGGAAAAGACGAGGTATTCGTGGGCAGGATTCGCAGGGACGAATCTCAACCCAACACGCTGAACCTGTGGATCGTGGCGGACAACCTGCGCAAAGGTGCGGCAACAAACGCCGTGCAAATAGCCGAGTACATGCTGGCACATAGCCTGGTGTCTTGACCTCTGAGCAGAAAAAATTCATTCAGGAAAATGTAGCAGCAGATGTCAATCGTCTGCTGTTAAATCCTCCTTCCGATTTCAAAAGTGAAATCAAGTTTCTCGCTGAACAGATTCAGTCTCGGCAAAAGGCCAAAGGAAAACTGCCAACCTGGGTCGAAAATTTCGACCTCACTTTTCCACCACCGCTTTCCATTGAGCAATGCTCATCTGAGCAAACAGCCAACTACAAGTCAGGCTTGATCAAGGGGCAACTTCTGGTTGATCTAACCGGAGGAATGGGCGTGGATTGCTTGGCACTTTCAGAGAATTTTGAGCAGACCATTTATGTGGAAAGTCGAGCAGATTTGTGTGATCGCTTTGGCCGGAACGCTGAAATACTTGGAAGGAAAATTGACGTCAAAAATCAATCTGCGGAGAAATTTCTTTCCGAGTTTTCATCTCCGGAAAAGACATTCTTTTTCATTGATCCCGCCCGGCGAGATGAGCAGGCAAAAAAGGTTTTCAGATTCGCCGACTGCACTCCGGATGTCAACGAACTTTTGAATGACTTCAAGAAAAATGCCGCAAAAGTCCTGATCAAAGCTTCGCCGTTAATTGATCTGAAACAGGGACTTTCTGAGCTTTCTCACGTTGTTGAAATTCATGTGGTCAGTGTTAAAAACGAGTGCAAGGAAATTCTTTTCTTATTGGATTTTGAAAAGCAACCTCATGAACCGATCATCAAAACGATAAATCTTACAAAGCGAACAGAGCGTTTTGACTTTACCTTTTCTGAAGAGCAATTCGCTGAATCAGAATTTGGAAGCGTTGACGAAGTGCTACTCATTCCTAATTCTTCCATCCTCAAGGCAGGCGCTTTCAAATCTGTGGGTCAGTCGTTTGGGCTAAAAAAACTAGCCGTCAGTACCCATTTGTATACATCAGAAAGACCAATCGAGAATTTCCCCGGTCGTCAGTTTACAATCCTTGAAAAACAAGTGGATAAAAAAGTACTCAAAACTTACGGAGTGGAGTCGAGAGTAAATGTGATCACTCGCAATCACCCCAATTCGCCAGAGCAAATTTTGAAGAAGTTCAAATTGAAAGAGGGAGGTGATTTGTATATTATTGGGTTTAGAGATCAGAGGAGCAAACCCCAGGCTGCACTTTGTCAACTTTTTTGAACTCAAAAGATTGCGACCCGCTTGCTCGGGCAGGGATTCCTGCCTGATGGCAAGGCAGGTATTCCAGCATCTCATATTACCAGAGTATTATTCCATTAAATTTCTACTATGAAAATTGATTTACGCAGCGACACAATCACCAAGCCCACACCGGCTATGTTGGAGGCCATGATGTCCGCCAAAGTGGGGGACGATGTGTTTGAAGACGATCCCACGGTCAATGCGCTCCAAGAAAAAGTAGCTGACCTTTTCGGCATGGAGGCCGCATTGTATTGTCCGTCCGGCACCATGACGAACCAGATTGGCATTCGCGTGAACACCCAGCCACAAGACGAGGTTATTTGTCATAAGCACTCGCATGTCTATCTCTATGAAGGGGGCGGAATGATGTGGAATTCGATGTGTTCGCCCAAACTGCTTGAGGGTGATCGGGGAAGGATCACGGCAGAGCAAGTGGCGGAGGCCATCAACCCGGACGACATTCATTTCCCAAATTCCAAACTTGTCGTTTTGGAAAACACGATGAACAAAGGAGGTGGAGCAATCTATGATTTGGAGGAAATCAAGAAGATCAGAAAAATATGCGATGAGCACCGCTTGAAGTTGCACTTGGATGGGGCGCGGTTGTTCAATGCCCTTGTTGAAACCGGCGAGTCACCGAAAGAGTACGGCACTCTCTTCGACACCATTTCGGTTTGTTTTTCAAAAGGGCTCGGTGCGCCGGTTGGCTCTGTTTTGCTTGGAAGCAATGAGACTATCAAACATGCCAGGCGAGTGCGAAAGGCGCTGGGTGGAGGCATGCGCCAAGTGGGCTATTTGGCCGCTGCTTGCATTTATGCACTTGATCACAATCTTGAACGACTGAAAGAGGACCATACCCGGGCCAAACACATCGGTCAGTTGATGGAGCAGCTTCCCGATGTGAGTCAGGTGTATCCTGTGGACACCAATATCGTGATTGCCGAGCTTGCAGATCGAACGTCCAAGGCGTATTTATCACAACTCGAAGAGGCGGGCATCTTGGCCGTTTCGTTTGGGCCAAATCTGGTGCGGTTTGTCACCCATCTTGATTTTAGTGATGACCACTTGATGGAATTCGAACAACGGTTAAAAAAAATTTCATGGTAACTTTCTAAGAAAAACATGAAATATTCCATAGCCCTTCTTTTTAGTCTGCTGCTTTTTTCCTGCTCTGATTCCCAATTAAAAGCCGAAAACGAGGAATTAAAATTAGAGCTTGCACATGCAAAGAAAACAGCGGAGTTGGAAGCCGGGAGTGCACGAGAGGCAGAAGCAAGAGCCCTATTGGCTATGAAGGAGGCAGAAAATGCAATGGAGATGGCACAGATGGCTGATGCAGAATCTCGAGCAGCCGTTTTGGAGGCTGCAAAGCAGTATCAAAGAGCACAAAAGGCACTCAAAGATTGCCAAGGAAATTAACTCCCTTTTCGGCTAAATTCGCTCGTTGAAACCGAGCAATACCCTTCTCTTCCTCATTCCCACCCTCATTTGGGGTTCCACTTTTTATGCGATCAAGTTTCAGGTAGGGGTAGTTCCGCCACTATGGTCGGTGAGCTATCGGTTCGTGTTGGCAGGCATCCTTCTATTGGCCTATTGCCGAATAGCCAGGATCAATCTTCGGTATTCACGTCGAACTCATTTGCGAATGATCATGCAAGGGGCCTTGCTTTTTGGCATCAACTATTGGCTGGTTTATTTGGCGGAAATTGAGCTCACCAGTGGCCTTGTGGCCGTAGCGTTTTCTTGCCTCATTTTTACGAACATCATTTTCGGCACGTTCATTCTTAAGCGAAAAACGGATGGCAAAGTGTATGTGGGTGCGGCCTTAGGATTCATGGGCACGGTGTTGCTTTTTTATCAGGATTTCAAGGGAATTCGATTCGAAGATCTCCCGATGGACAGCCTGATTTTCTGTGGTCTGTCTGTGATTGTAGCATCCCTTGGAAACATCACTTCTGCCGCCAATCAATCTCATAAAATTCCGGTGGTGCAGTCGAACGCATTTGGGATGTTGTATGGAGGCATCCTAATGGGAATTGTCGGCTTTCTCTCAGGAGCCCCAGTGCTGTTTATCACCACTCCCGAATACATCGGGTCGCTTATTTATTTGGCCGTATTTGGCTCCATCATCGCCTTTGGTGGCTACCTCACATTGATCGGAAAAATTGGGCCGGATCGAGCAGCCTACGTGCTCGTCACCTTTCCCATCATCGCCATTGGCTTGTCTGTTCTTTTCGAGGGATTCATCATTAGTCTCCTCGCCATTGTAGGCATGGTGCTGATCCTTGGTGGAAATTTGTTAGTCCTGAAAAAATAGGCTCGTTACCTTTAACCCATGTTTGAAGATGTCGCCCCTTTAGCGGAAAGAATGCGTCCGTCCTCGTTGGAGGATTTGATTGGGCAGGAACATTTGGTCGGAGAAAATGGCGTCCTGCGCAGAGCGATCAATTCGGGCCAGGTGCCGTCCATGATTCTGTGGGGTCCTCCGGGCACTGGCAAAACGACCATCGCCAACATTATCGCCAATCAGGTCAAGCGACCCTTTCATACGCTTAGCGCAATAAGTGCGGGGGTGAAGGAAGTGCGCGAAGTGATCAACAACGTGCGATCTGGGACAAAGGCCATCTTGTTCATTGATGAAATTCATCGGTTCAATAAAGCGCAGCAAGATGCCCTTCTCGGAGCGGTAGAAAAGGGGACGATAACTTTGATCGGCGCGACCACAGAGAACCCGAGCTTTGAAGTGAATTCGGCACTCATTTCCAGAAGTCAGGTGTACACCCTGAAAGCGCTAGACAAAAAGGCGCTGACCGCCATTGTAGATCAGGCACTGAAGAAAGATCACGACCTTAAAAAGATAAAAGTCAAGCTCAAAGAAACTGAGGCACTATTCAATCTGTCAGGTGGGGATGCTCGCAAAACGCTCAACCTTTTGGAGCTAGTCATCAAAGGCGAAGGAACAGAAAAGGTGGAGGTGACCAATGATAAGGTCACGGCGATAGCCCAACGAAAAACGGTGCTTTACGACAAGAAAGGTGAGATGCACTACGACGTGATTTCCGCCTTCATCAAGTCCATCCGCGGAAGCGATCCCAATGCGGCAGTGTACTACCTCGCTCGCATGATAGAGGGGGGAGAGGATGTGAAGTTCATCGCTCGTCGTTTAGTGATTTTGGCTTCTGAGGATATTGGCAATGCCAACCCTACGGCGCTAGTTTTGGCAACCTCTACCTTCCAAGCGGTGAATATGATTGGCTATCCTGAATCTCGAATCATCCTCAGCCAATGTGTGACGTACCTCGCTACCTCGCCTAAGAGCAATGCGAGCTACGAAGCAATCAACAAAGCGCAGCAGGAAGTTCTGAAATCTGGTGATTTACCAGTGCCAATGGCCATTCGCAATGCCCCGACTAAACTGATGAAAGACTCAGGCTATGGGAAAGGCTACAAATACGCCCATAGTGGAGAGGCTAACTTTCAAGAAATGGAGTTCTTGCCGGAGGAAGTCTCTGGCAATACCTTTTATGACCCGGGACCAAACCCACGCGAGGAGGAAATCAGGAAGTTTTTGAGAAATCGGTGGAAGGAGAAGTATGGGTATTAAAGAGCTTTTGTACGCGAATTTGATCTTGCTTTCTGGTGCAAGTTGGTTCTGGTATGAATGGAGAAAGGAGAAAATTGATTTTCAAAAGAACAAATCTGAGAATTCATCAGGCAGTTATTTCTATACTCCTTTTCGTGAAGATAACTCTTGGCACAGCGGGGATAATACTATAAGATTCTGGTGCATGATCTTTTTTTTTCTTACAACAGCGCCAATTTTCATTTACAAAGGTTTACAAAAGCTAAGCCTACAGGTAACATTGGAATTAGAGTTTGGTTGGGGTTTGATTATACTCGGCTCTCTCTTGATGCTATCTATTCATGTATTTCGAGGAAAGGAACCAGAAACCGTAGAAGAGCAGATTGTGAGGATAAAAAAAAGTTATCGTCAAATGCTGATAGGGACTTTGGCAGCATCAGCTATTATTTCAGGAATATGCTTGTTGATTATAATTTACTAAACCTTATAAAAGTTTACACTAGGTCAGTGGAAGGAGAAATATGGATATTGACAGTTATAAAAAAAATCCCTCTAGGCATCCAAAGCATCCAAAAAGTTCGTACTGTCTATATCTTTGCAACCGCGAAAACCTCTCCCATGAAATTCATCCATTTGCCATTTTTTTTATTAGCCCTTGTCTTTACAAAGGAGTCGTATGCTCAAGCCTGCTCGGACAACACATTAAATAATGAGACCGTTACGTTTAGCAGCAACTGTACTCTTACAACACTTACTTTTCAAAACACGAGCACGCTACATATTAGTGATGGTGTGACTGTGACATTGACTACCCTGAATTTGACCTATGGCGGAACTCACACCATTAATTTGGGGACAGGATCTGTGCTCCACATTACAGGAAACTTAAATGATACAGGCAGTGCCACGCAAGTAATCAATGGGGGTACGGTGACAATAGATGGAGATTTTCTTTCTGGTAATGGGGGCACTTTCACCATTAATAACTCAACAGTTTCAGCAACGGACTACTCAATCAACTCTACTTTCAATGTGAACAACACCGATCTATCAGGTGGGACGTTTTCTATTTTGAGTGGTCGAACGGTAAATCTCCAGAGTACATCGAGCATGTCAATGACCGGTTTGATTTCAGTAAATGGGCCGCTGAACCTAAACAATTCGACCATAAATTCTGTCAATACGGAGGTGTTGAGTGGCAGGGCAATTACTATGACAAACGGTTCTGATTGGTTCCTAGATGGTACGTTGGATTTGCAAGGGAACCTAACCATCAATAACTCCGACATGGAGATTGTCCAAAACCTGGATCATGACACGGGAGGAGATGCCACAGTAACCGTAACTAACAACGGAACTCTCCTTGTGAGGGGTAATTATGATATGGGAGATGGTTCTTCAGGAGGATTTGATTTGGACATTACGAGTGGAGGTGTTGTTCGAGTCCTAGGGGATTTAAACATCGGCAACAACAGCAATGCGGTGGATATCGATGGAGGCTCTGCGCTTGCAGTGGAAGGCTCGGTGACTGGAGATAATGTGGCCGGATCCGTTAGTTCGGGTGGTGCTGAATCATGTGAGTCAGGTGGAGGAACTTGCTGCGGTAGTGCAGCATTATGTGCCAGTACCGCTTCGACACTTCCAATTGAGTTGCTGAGTTTCGATGCGAAAGTTAAGGAAAATGGAGTTCTATTGAGTTGGACGACTGCAACAGAAATTAATAATGACTTCTTTACTCTGGAAAGATCAAGTGATGGAAAACTCTTTGAACCAATTGCACAAGTGAGTGGAGCTGGAAATAGTGAAATAGAACTAGGCTATCACTATATCGATTATCCGGATTATTTTGGAAATGTCTATTACAGGTTGGTTCAAACGGATTTTGACGGTACATCAGAAGCCTTCAGGCCGGTAATGATCCGTTACCAAAGCGGCAACAAGAGTGCGGTATTACTTTTCCCAACTTCATTAAAGGCTGGTGCTTTTGTGAATATGTCAAATTGCTACGGTGAAGTAAAGAGCTTAAATATAAATATGACAGCCATTAGCGGACAGTCTGTTCATGCACTTGAGCCTGTTAGTAAAGACGGCTTAATTCGATTTTACATTCCTCAGATCGTAAGGCCTGGAATCTACATTGTAAGTGGACAAGTCAATGGTCAAAATATATCAGGTAGGATACTCGTTTCTGAATAGTAGCTCCAAATTGACAGTTTGAAATAAGAATTGTCCATTAACTGCCAACTTCAGCGTCTATCCAATAAACACCATGAAAAGATTATCATCACTCATTTTGTTCTTGCTTATTTCAAGCGCAGTTTACTCCCAAAGTACGGATCACTTCAGGTGGCTCACTGGCACTTGGACAGGCCCTGGTTTTGGAGGCACGTTCGAGGAAGTGTGGTCTGAGCCGGATGCCAATGGCACGCTCATGGGGATGTTCCGCTATTTCGATACGGAGGGCAAAGTGCAATTCTATGAGTTTTGGGTACTTGACGAAACGGGCATGAAACTTCGCCATTTCAATCCCGACTTCACGGCTTGGGAGGATAAGACCGAATTTATTGACTTCACGATGGTGGAAACCAGTGAAAGTAAAGTGACGCTGAAAGGTCTGAGCTACGAGCTTGTCTCAGAAAATGAAATGAAAATCTCCCTACGAATGAAACAAGGAGAGGAAGTGAAAACGGAAATTTTTAATTTGAAGAGGGTTGATTGAGACTGCAAACCGACGAGAAAAGTGAAAAAGCTCACAACAGGTGAGCTTTTTCTTGAGAGTCTTATTGCTCCGTGGCAACCACCTCACGACCGAGTTGGCTGATGGTCAACTTATTAGCTTGAATAGTGATTTCGCATGAGGGTTCCCCATACGGATGACCATCCACGAAGAAGCGATTTTCACCGATCGGGTAGGCGATCATCTCACCTCCAGCTATTCCACTAATTGAGGCATACTCGAAAATCCCCTGAACTTCGTTTGCATCATTGAAGTAGACAATCATATCCAGCGTGCCGTCTTCACCAATCATCCTAATGAGTCCATGATTTTCGGCAGCAAAGTAGGGTACCGTTTCTGTGATTTTTCCAGTTTGTTTTTTCATCATTTTCATGCCTATTCGCATGAGTCCCGAGTAGCAAACGAACTTCATTTCACCATCGCAGTACTTTGCGAGTTTCCAATAGTCGGAGTTATGTAATCTCTCTCCGATTGCCAACATTTTCTCTTCGAGAACTGCACTGGCTTTCAGAGGAGTACTTGGAAGTATACGCGTGACTAGTGATCCATCTACAGAGATGACCACAGAAGTGTCCGTTCCAGGCGTAAAGTCAATTTTTATTTTGTCATCAAGCCTGTAACTTCTCTTCTTTTGAAAATTGGTTTTGACAATTTCTGGCAACACCTCAACTTCTTCGTTAGAAAGTATATTCCATGTCTTAGCTAGTACGTCACTTAGATACCGTGCACTTTTCCCGTACTTATGAATGTCCTCAAATCCCTGATTGGTCAGTAAAACCACCACTGTTTTCTGGCTTGGATCAATGCTTAAAAAGCTCATATAACCAGCTGTTCCACCATCATGCTGTATTCGGCCGTTTTGATCAAACTGCCATCCGTATCCATAGCCTTGACGAGTATGAGATTTTAGGAATTCCTTTCTCAAATTTTCTGTCAAGAATGAGTCGCTTTGTATCAGCTTTGCCCACCGGGCAAGGTCTTCAACGGTAGAGTAGGCACCTCCCGCCCCGAAGGACCAGCTTGGATGGTAAATCGGGGCACGCTTAGATAAATCGGCGCGATACTCGTAGAAAGGCTCTGTTGTATTCCCTTCTCGAGTGAATGAGGTGCTTTCGAGTCCATATTTGTCGAAAATGTTTTTTTCCAAGTACTCGTGGTATGTCATGCCCGTTTTCTCCTCTATGACAGCTGCCAGAAGCACATAGCCGGAGTTGCTATAAGAGAACTCTTCACCTGGGCTAAAAAGGAGCGAATGGTCTTTAAAGCGATTGACCAAGTCAGCCAATGAAATGGCGGCTTCTTCAGGAAAGAATATCTCTAACCCTTGTTCGGTTTGATAAATACTAGGGATTCCTGAAGTGTGCGTGAGCAGTTGGTGAATCGTTACTTTCTTCCATTCTTTTGAGCTTAAACTCCCCAAATGGAGATTGATGTTATCGGACAATGCGAGCTTCTCATGTTGAACAAGTTGGAGGATCGCAGCGGCTGTAAATTGCTTGGTGATAGACCCAATTTCGAATCTCAGATTGTCGTTCCGGTTACCGGATGAAGTTGCTTTTCCAAGGGTTTGCTTATAAACGATTGAGTCGTTGGATTCAACAAGCGCTACACCACTGAAACGCTGGTAGCTGGCCTCCTGGCTGAAGAAATTCTGAAGCTTTACACCGGTTTCTTCTGTGAGCGAAATCCGATTGAGTTTTGGCTTTTGCTGCGTCTCAATGTCTTTTCCTGCACAGCTTTCAAGTGTGCAGAAAATCAAAATGGCTAAGGTTATTCTTTTGATGTTCATTAGTTTTTATTTTGAATTTTGATGGCCCGAGTATTCATAATTTGTTTGTTTGCAACTCGGTTCTACAAGGATTCGAAAAAGTTTCTAAAGAGGTTGTTAGGATAGTAGGTGAAGGGATGAACAACCAGAATATGTGCACGAACGACAATGTTTTTATATCAAGCTCAGTTGCCTAGACTCGAACTTTCTCGATGGGAAAGGACAGTTCATATTTCTGTTTGGGTCATTGGACTTATCCTAATTAACCTTCCTTTTTTAGCTCTGACGGTTGGGCCGTTTTACGGTGAGGATTACTCGCTTTTGGTTCCGTCCATATACGGAACCCTGGTGAACGCCCTACTCTTCTACAAAATATCAGCAACTATATCCTCAAAATTCAAGGAATTTTCGAGTGTAGATGCGCGTACTCTGCTTAAGTGGTTTGTGACACTTACGTTGATAGAGTCAGCAGGCGATTTGATATATCTGCTACTCACGAAAAGTGCGATGGACGGTGTGGTTGTCGAGGACGTTCTACTTGGCAACCCATTAATGAACTTGTTTCTTTTCGCAATCCCTGCAGTGATCTACGGTACGATATTCGGCTGGAGAAGATTGAAAATGGGAGTTCCAAAAATTGAAATAAGGGATGGGCATGAGTCTGTTTTTCTTGAATCTTCGGAGGTCTATTTCATAGAAAGTGAAGGGAATTATTCGAAATTCCACACGGTAAGAGGGAATGTTTTGGAACGTATTAGCTTATCTGATTTGCTTGGTCGACTACCTGAAAATTTCTTCAGATGTCACAAGTCATACATTGTCAACATTGACTTGATTTCGAAAAAATCGTCTACCTCCGTGGAGATATATGGGACGCATGTGCCCATAGGAAGGAAGTATAAGGGGGCTCTCTTGGAGCGAATTAATTAGATAAAGTGGGTTAAGCTCAATTCGAAGATGAACCTCCAAGTACTTCTTGTAAAGCCCCAATTTTTTGCTCATTGCTCATTTCCCAATTGGAGGCGAAAACCAATTCCTTGCCTTTAAATAAAAGGATGAGAGAATAGCCAAATTTCTGATGGCCGGGAGCCACTTCATTAATTAGCGCTTCATACCTTTTGAGGTACTTCTTTCCATATTCAAGATCGGGCATGAAAACATTGCCCTCAAAATCATATTTTTCTTTCATTGATCTCAGATTTCTTTCGATGTAATCGCTTCCATGTTTCTCCACCAAAAGAGGGTAAAAGTTTAAACTGGGATTTGACTTCACAAACTCAAAAACTTTAGGACTTATTTCTCTACAGGGCTTGCACCAATAGGCATAGGTATAAATGAGGTGAAACTCAGTGGGTTTTTGATCTGCTAAATCAAAAAATTCCCCTGAATTAATGAAATAGAGGTTTTGAAATGGGTCTTTCTCCTGGCCAATAAGAATTGTTGAAACCAATATTGAAAGAGCAAGTATTGTAACAGCACGGCCAATCATAACTTCCCCACCTCTTCCCAAAAATTGGGATAGCTCTTGTTCACCACCGAAGGATCGAGGATGGTCACATCCATCACGCTGCAAAGCGGCGCACAAGCCATCGCCATTCGGTGATCTTCGTAAGTTTCTATTTCCACTTTGTCTGGAAGCACCTTGGATGGCGTTAGTGTCCAAGTATCACCGTCTTCACTCAGGGTTGCTCCAATCTTAGCCAACTCATTCATCATGGCCTGAATTCGGTCCGTCTCTTTTATTTTCAGACTTTCCAGGCCTGTCATAGTTAATTTGATTCCTTTTACAGCCGCCACGACAAAAACTGTTTGGGCGAGATCTGGGCATTTTCTGAAATCAATGGTCAGTTCACGCTCATGCTCGGTTGCCTGCCTAATGCGCACTCCCAATGGCTCGTAAGTAGTCTGAACGCCCATTTTGCTCATAATATCGGCTATCGCCTGATCCCCCTGCGTGGAATTTTCCCGAAGTTTTGGGAGCAGTAATTCACCCCCCGAAGGGTTCAATGCCACGAAGCTGTACCAATAGCTGGCTCCTGACCAGTCGCTTTCTACCGAGTAGGTGGCTTGTCGGGCTTCATAGGATTGCGGAGCTATTTTGATCAACTGGCCTTGCCATTCGTGGCTCACCCCAAATATCTCCATAAGCTTCAGCGTCATTTCGATGTAGGGTCGACTGAAGATTTCTGTGGTGAGTTCAATTTCCAAACCTTTTGGAAGGCATGGAGCGATCATCAGCAAAGCACTGATATACTGACTGCTAATATTTCCGGGAATTTCAATTCGATCTGCGCCCTGGGCTTCCAATTTGGAAATGCGCAATGGTGGGTAGCCATCTTTTTCTTCATAATTCACATTGGCCCCCAATATTCTCAATGCATCGACCAGCGGGCCAATGGGCCTGTTTTTCATGCGCTCAGTGCCGGTGATGATAGCTTCATTTCCTTTGATGGCGAGGTATGCAGTCAGAAATCGCATGGTCGTACCAGCATCTTTTACATCCCAGATTTCCGGCTGAGTTTGTAGTAGAGATTTCATCGTCTGAGTATCTCGAGCCATAGAAAGATTGCCAAGTTCGAGAGGCGTTTTGGCTAGCGCATTGATAAGCAAGAGTCGATTGCTTTCACTTTTTGAAGCACTGATATTAATGGAACCCGATAGCGGTCGGTCATTAAGCTTCTTTAAAACTAATTTTTCATTCATCATTGGAATCCTTCGCACGGTTTTTGCGTTATACCGCATATGGGAAAATCACGCACATTCGGAACATTATTAATCGCAGCTCTGATTGGCTTGGTGACTATCTTGATTACCACTCCAAAAAAAGCAAAGAAGCAGCAGGTTGCGAAGAATGAACAGACTAAACTCTTTGTATAAGTACTGAGTAGCTCTTAAGAGCACAGTTTATTTCGTCCTTCGTCACGGGTACATCCCACTTGCAGCTTCCTATTCGATCTATCAAGGAAAAATTCAAAACTTCTCCTTGATTTTTTTTGTCCTGTATTAAATGGGTCATGAGCTCATCAGAGCTGGGGAGTGTTGGGAGTTCAAAGTAAGTGGAAATCACTTCAATCATTTCGCTCAAGTCTTCTTTTGATAAGGATTTTTTCTCCGCCGCAATATATCCTTCCAGTATCATCCCAATGGCTATGGCTTCTCCATGCAGAAGAGGGTTGTCTGAATCGAGAAAATGAGTTTCAATCGCATGACCAAGAGAATGACCAAAATTCAAAATTTTTCTTAGTCCGTTTTCCTTAGGATCAGCTAAGACCACCTTGTTTTTGATCTCCACAGATTGGTGAATAATCTCTGACCAATCAGTTTGAGCCAGATCGACCTGTTTTACAGTTTGCCAGTAGTCTTGATCATGGATAAGTGCATGCTTTAATATTTCAGCAAACCCGGATCGAATCTGACTTTGGGGGAGTGTTTCTAGGAAGGCATCAGACACGACTACCTTGGTTGGTTCCTGAAAAACCCCAATGTGATTTTTAAGCCCATGAAAATCAATGCCAAGTTTACCGCCAATGCTCGCATCCACCATCGCAAGAAGTGTGGTGGGGAAATTCACGAATCGAATTCCTCGTTTGTAGGTGCTCGCCGCAAACCCTCCCATGTCACCGATAACGCCACCGCCGAGATTGATAAGTAGTGATTTCCTTGAAAATCCCAACTCCGTCATCTCCATCCAAATCTTATCGCAGGTTGTCAAGGTCTTATTCTTCTCCCCACTTTTAATTTCAATGATTGGCAGATCTGAATTTAAGAGGGGTAAGCAGTATTTTTTGGTATTTTCATCAACCAAAATAGCCACTTTATCTGGAGCCAATTCGCCCAAAATTTCTTGAACTGTGGCAGCCGGATTTTGAGAAAATTGAAGGTATGCTGGTTTTACCACGTAAGGCTTAGATTGGTTTTGATATTTTTGCGGACGTTTGCCCAAAATTATGCAAAAACAAGAGATTCAATTTGATGATACCGAGATTGCTTTTGCGATTAACACTGATCGCGAATTGTGGAAATCGTATTTCGTTTTTGCTACAATGAAGCGACCGTGGATGGTGAAGATAGGCGTGGCGTTTACACGGTTCGCCTTGTCCGTCGGACTTCCAATAAAGGGGATCATCCGCAACACCATTTATCAGCAGTTTTGTGGAGGAGAATCCGTGGAAGGCTGCCAACCTACCATGAAGAAATTGGCGGATTTCAATGTTATGACCATACTGGATTATTCTGTAGAAGGCGAGACGATTGAAATTGGGTATGACAGGACAAAAAATGAATTGATTAGAATTTGCAAGTCTGCTAAGGAAGGCACAGATGTCCCATTTTGTGTGGTGAAGTTGACGGGGATCGGCTCGACGAATGTGATGATCAAAGTGCAGGAAGGTAAGGAGCTCACGAAGGACGAACAGTTGAAGCTTGAAATGATGCAAGACCGAGCTTTCGAAATTGCGGAGGCGGCAAAGGAAAACGGTCTTATGTTCATGATCGACGCTGAGGAGTCGTGGATTCAGGATGTGATTGATGAAGTTTCCTTGGAGCTGATGCGAAAGTTCAACCAGGATTATCCGCATGTGTTTAACACATTCCAGATGTACAGACATGATATGTTGGGTAACCTCAAGGCGGCTATTAAGCTGGCTCGCGAAGAGAAGTTCCACTTGGGTGTGAAGTTGGTACGAGGTGCCTATATGGAGAAGGAGAGAGAGCGGGCTGAGGAAATGAATTACAAGTCTCCTATTCAACCCACCAAGCAATCCACCGATCATGATTACAATGAAGCAGTCAGGTTGTGTGTGGAAAACATTGATGTAGTTGGTCTATGTGCAGGTACGCACAATGAAAAGTCGTGCCTTCTTTTGGCCAAATTGATGGACGAAAATGGCATGCCTCGCGACGACCACAGAGTTTTCTTTGCGCAGCTTCTGGGGATGAGCGACAACATTTCGTTCAACCTTGCGCAGCATGGATACAATGTGGCGAAGTACGTGCCATATGGCCCGATCCATAAAGTGATGCCATATTTATTCCGAAGAGCCAAGGAAAATACCGCCATTGCGGGCCAAAGTGGTAGGGAACTTACCATGATCAAAAAAGAAATTAAAAGACGAAAATCAGCCTAACTGATGCAACTAAGCGAACAGGAATTACAGAGAAGACAGGTCAGAGAAGAATTGATCAAAGCGGGGATAGAACCTTACCCAGCCGATTTGTTTGAGATCACGACCACCTCCAAAGAGATCAAAGAACGATTCGACGAGCACCCCGATGATTTCAAGGAAGTGCAGCTGGCAGGAAGGCTAATGAGTCGTAGAATCATGGGCTCAGCATCTTTCGCCGAGATTCAAGATCAGGAAGGGCGAATTCAGATTTACCTCCGAAGAGACGATATCTGCCCTGATGAGGATAAATCATTCTATAACGATGTTTTCAAAAAGAAGCTGGACATTGGGGATATTCTAGGAGTAAAGGGATTCGTGTTTAGAACTCAGGTCGGGGAGCTGTCTATCCATCTGTCGGAATTGAAATTGCTGAGTAAATCACTTAAGCCACTACCCATCGTGAAGGAAACAGAAGATGCGGATGGAAATGTGGTTACCCACGATGCTTTCACCGATCCCGAGCAGCGCTATCGTCAGCGCTATGTGGATTTGGTGGTAAACCCGCAAATCAAAAAGACCTTTATTCAGCGCACTCAGCTTGTGAACTCTATGCGAGATTTCCTGGCTGGGAATGGGTATCTAGAAGTGGAGACTCCAATTCTGCAGCCACTTTATGGCGGTGCAGCCGCACGTCCGTTCAAGACGCATCACAACACTTTGGACATGACGCTCTATTTGCGGATAGCCAATGAGCTGTATTTGAAGAGATTGATCGTAGGCGGATTTGATGGCGTATTCGAGTTCTCGAAAGATTTCCGAAACGAAGGAATGTCTCGATTCCACAATCCTGAATTCACCCAAGTAGAGTTGTATGTGGCATACAAAGACTATGAGTGGATGATGAATCTCGTGGAAGAAATGGTAGAAAAAATTGCCTTGGATCTCCACGGCAAAACCATTGTGAAAGTAGGCGAACATGACATTGACTTCAAGCGTCCTTGGAAACGCTTCACCATGTTCGAGGCGATTGAACACTTCACGGGAATTGACATTTCTGAAATGGATGAGGCGGCTCTAAGAGCAACGGCAAAGAAACTTGACGTGCCAGTAGATGAAACCATGGGTAAGGGCAAGCTGATTGATGAAATTTTTGGTGAAAAATGTGAAGGCCAGTTGATTCAACCCACTTTCATCACGGACTATCCCGTGGAGATGTCACCATTGGCGAAAAAGCACCGAAGCAAGGAAGGGCTTGTAGAAAGATTCGAAGCGATTTGTAACGGTAAAGAAATCTGCAATGCCTTCTCCGAACTCAACGATCCAATTGATCAGCGAAAGAGATTTGAGGAGCAGCTTGAACTTGGAAAGAGAGGAGACGATGAAGCGATGACGCTCGACGAAGATTTTCTTCGTGCGCTTGAATACGGAATGCCACCAACAGCTGGTTTGGGAGTTGGGATAGATCGGCTTTCAATGATTATGACCAACTCAAAATCCATTCAGGATGTACTTTTCTTCCCACAGATGAGGCCGGAAAAAAAGGCCGCTGTTGCTTCCGATAAAGATTATTTAGACTTGGGAATTAGACCTGAACTGATCCCGATTGTTCAGAAATTGGGCTATCTTACTATCCACTCACTCAAGGAGGCGAACGGTAATAAGCTTCATAATGATGTTTGCGGTATGCGCAAGAAAATGAAACTTAATGACGTTCAAAATCCTACAAAGGAAGAAGTCGAAGCATGGCTGAATTAAGTTACATAATAGTTGAAGACGAAGCAGAGTTTGCGCTGCTGCTCAGAAAATACTTAGAGAAAATCCCTGACACGAAGCATCTAGGCACTTTCGGTGGAACCACGGATGCAGTTCTCAATATTGAACGTCTGCGCCCCGATGTACTTTTCTTGGACATTAACATCTCAGGATTGGAGGGTCCAGAATTCATTGACCTTCTCGAATATCAGCCCAAAGTAATTGTGGTCTCGGGACATGCAGAAGAAGTAATGCAGAACTACGATATAGAATTTGTAGACTTCATCCAGAAGCCTCCGACTCTTGATCGCTTGAAAGAAGCGCTGGCCAAGTGCCGCTAGAATTGGCTATCGCCGAAGAAATCGAAATTGGACTTCCGCTTCTCAACCTTCAAATCCTGAAGCATTTGAGCTTTTACTCGAATGGTCAGCATATATGACTGATAGGTGCCAAAAGGCACCCAGTTGAAATCCATGACCCAGCAGTGAAGGTCTCGGTGCACACTAATGTTTGTGGTAGTGAACTCATTGTTTTCAAAATCATACCCCGAGTTCCATGTGATTTGAGTTTTATCAGTGAGACCGAGAGAACCTCCAAATGACATGGTTTTCCTAACTACAGGTGCGCGAAAGCCAGTTTTTTGTCTGGTAAATGAATAGTTGGTTCTGAGACTCCATGGCACTTTGAAGTCTACATACTGTTCCGGATTGTTCCGAATATGATCTACTACCTCCTGCAACTCTTCATCCTGTTGATACAGCGGATCATTAAAAGGGTCTAAGGCGGCTTGGTCTTGGGCTCTTTGCCTTTGTTCCTGATTTTTCACTTCTTCTGATGCCGTGGACTTTGACTTCCCTTGAAGATTAAGATTTATGGCTGCTCTGAAATTACTAATCTGGCCAAGTCCTTTTCCATTGTTCCAAGCATACCGATCGAGTCTTCGTTGCTGGATCGTCCCATTGTCGCTTTTAGAAATTAGCTTGTATACATAGGGATCGACCGTTGCGGATGTATTTAGAGACAATTTGCCTTTAAGGAAGCTAGTTCGTGCTGTGAGTGAGATGTTGTTTAGTTTAAATGAATCCGCAGCGAAATTGTAGCCGGTATTCGCCGAAAGGTTATCAAAGATTTTCACCTTTTTAAACGTCTGCCCCGTACTGTCTTTCTTGTCCAAGACTTTCATCTCAATATTGTTGGTGATGGAAATCGACATGGTTTTGCTTTCAGATCCGGACGGTGAGCCAAAATTGAAGCCCTCATACTTTGAAAGTCTTCGCGTGTTTCCAAGGGAGTCAATTACCACATCAGAATACACGCCGTATTTGGTGCTGCTAAAGTCCGGATTGTAGCTAAATGAAACTGAAGGGGTAATTACATGGCGAATTGCCTGAATATTAAGAGCACCCACATTGTACAAACCATAAAGTCTTGTATTCAAAGACGCACTACTTGTCCAGCTCCCTGCCCTGCTAAATGTGTCTACTGTGTCCACCCTCACTCCACCTGCCTCCTCGTCGTAATCAGTGAAATTTAACTCCTTGCCATACCAAACTTCAGAATAACTGAAGGTTGGGGATAATGTGAAATACTTCAACACCGTCATAGAAGTAGAAATCGGCAATGAATGCTTCATTCCAAATTTTGATCGCTTCTGAATCTCATCCCAGTTCGCACTATTGAAATCCACTATTTCATCGTCTGCGTCAGTGGCGTTGGCTACATCAAAGCTAAAATCTCCAACGGGTGAGTTGGTAAGTTCATTGCGGGCAGCAAACGTGTGACTGAAGTTCAGCTTAGAAAGTGGTGAGTTTGAGGATTTTGCAACATTCCTAAGTGGGTATATCCTCGTCATGTTGAGCGTCACATCTGGCAGCAAAAGATCTACCTCTCCTGTCTGCACACTTTGATTGAGCCTGGCGCTACTCGATAAATTATACGGCAGACCCTGAAGTTTATTGCTATAACTCACATTCGATGAAAAAGTCGAAGTGATACTTTGTTGGAATCCTTGCTGGCCTTGAATGGCAAGGTTGTTATTGGCATTATAGGAGGTGCTTCCCATGGATACGGAAGCCGAGAATCGTGAATTCCCTTGACTCTGCGGCGCATGATTCCACCGGATCCAATAGGAATCTTGCTCGGCAGTATTAACCAAAGTGCCTATCACGTTTTTGGTGTAGGAATAATTGAATGCACCACGGTAGCCATATCGCTTGAAGTAGGTGTTGTTTACCTGAAAGCCATACCCTCCTTTGGAGTAAATATCTCCAGTGACTCTCAGATCCAAGTAGTCATTGATGGCAAAGTAGTATCCTCCATTTCTCAGGAAGAATCCCCTTAATCGCTCTTCGCCATACACGGGCATCAAGATTCCACTTGCTTTTTTCTTAGGCTGAGGAAACATCCCAAATGGTCCTGCTAAGGGTGTGGGCACCTCCCTGAAGCGCAGTTGAAAAGGCCCGGTGACCACTTTGTTCCCCGGAATTACTTTTATGTGTTTTGATTGAATAAAGAAGTGTGGGTTAGCCAATGTGCATGTGGTGTACAGGGCTCCCGTAATGAACATCTCATTGTCTTCATTCTTCTTCACATTGGCCCCATGCATGATCGCTCCATCTTGCTCAGTGACTACACCTGATATTTTGGCTTTTCTAGACTTGAAATCATACACAATTCCAGTCGTTTCATACACATCTCCACCATCTGTGAAAACAGGCTTCCCTCGGGAATTGCCCGTGCTATCTCTTACAAAATCTGCCTTTATTGTCCGCTTGATCCAATCAACTTCTGTTCTTTCTGCATCTAGTTTGATGAAGCCATAATCAATGTGAGTATCTCCATACATGGTCATTCGCTGGTTCTTCAGGTCAAAAAACATGGAGTCACGGGCATGGTAGTTGACTGTGGTCTCGATATCGTCCTTTTTAGCCACGGGAGGAATACTGTCAGAAGCCACCAAAGTTGTGTCGGATCGCAAGGTAGAATCTCCCAAAATTGGTTCGATTGGAAGAGCCGTCGTATCTTGGGAGGGTTGTGTTGGATTGGTTTGTCCAATCAGCACTGAGCAGCCGAGAAAGCAAAAAATAAAAAAAGCACAACTCCTCAAGCCTGCTTTAGATTTAGATATTAGACAGAAAATTGACAATTTTGCGTAAAGCTACCCATTTTAGCTACATATAAGCATCGAACAGACATGAGAAATATTGTACTTCTTATCACCATTTCGATCCTATTCTTACTCTCTTTTCACCCTGTTGGCCCTTCTTATAAAGTCAAGCGGATTGTAATCGATGCGGGACATGGAGACCATGACCCAGGCACTTCCGGCAAGATTTCCAAAGAGAAGAACGTCGCTTTGGCGATAGCGTTGGAATTAGGTCGAATTTTAGAAGAAAACATGAATGATGTTGAGGTCATATTCACCCGAGAGGATGATTCCTTTTTGGAGCTTCATGAACGTGCTGATTTAGCCAACAAAGAAGCAGCGGACCTGTTCATTTCTGTTCATTGCAATGCCTTTCATAACAAGACGGTGTATGGGTCAGAGACCTACGTGATGGGGCTTGATAAGGTGAATAAAAACCTGGATGTGGCCAAGAGAGAAAACAGCGTAATGCTCCTGGAGGCAGACCAAGCCAAGTACGAAGGGTTTGATCCGAATTCTGACGAATCCTATATTTTGTTTAATCTGTATCAAAGTGCTCACTTAAACAACAGCTTATTGCTTGCAGCGGAGATAGAAAAGCAAATGGAAGAAAGAGTAGGTAGGAATAGCCGAGGTGTGCGCCAAGCGCCATTTTGGGTGCTTTGGCAAACAACTATGCCGAGTGTATTAGTTGAAACGGGCTATCTTAGCAATAGTAAGGAAGAGCTGGAACTGAATGATAAATTGAATCAGGTGTATATCGCCTCAGGTATCTACAGGGCAGTTAGGGCTTACAAAGAAAGAATGGAGTCATCGAACTAATCAAACTGTTTTTCTGTGTCTAAAGAATTTCGTGTTGGTCTTATCGCATTGATAGCAGGCGTGCTGCTTTATTACGGATTTAATTATCTCAAGGGTACTGACGTACTCACCAAAACCAATCGTTTTTATGTGGTTTATGATCACATTAATGGACTGGCTCCCGGAAGTGCCGTAAACATTAAAGGAGTTCAGATCGGAAGAGTATCCAATTTAGATTTCAATCAGGCAGATCAACAAATTATTGTTGAGATGGATCTTCAGGGGGATATCGTCCTAGGTGATTCCACGATAGCTCAGCTATCAAGTGCAGGATTTCTGGGAGGTGAGATCATTGTTTTACAGGATAAGAGCATAGGGGGCTACTTTAATCCAGGCGATACCCTCATTGCCAAGGTGGATGAAGGTCTGTCGGAAATTCTCGAAAGTGCTAAACCTATTACTGACAACCTTCAGATTACGATCAGAAGGATAAATGAAATTCTTCTAGGCATGGAAGGATTTGGAGACACCATCAACACCACCGTGGGGAATGTGAATAAAATGGTGGTGGAAGTCACCAGTGCGTTGCAAAGAAATAATAAGCGAATTGACTCGATTTTCGTGGCTACCAATCAGCTAACAAGACAGTTGAAAAGAGACATGATCCCTCTGGGAGCCACTATGAGAAATATGGAAGCAGTCTCTGATTCCTTGAAAAACTCTGAATTGAAGGCCACCATTGCCAGCTCCAACGAACTTCTACAAAATGTAAATCGTACCCTCGATTCGCTCACCAATTCAAATGGCACTCTGGGCAAACTAATGTCTGAGGACTCTCTTTATCAAAACCTGAATCAAGCAATGATTGATCTCGACAAGTTGCTTATTCATTTCAACAATTACCCGAAAGACTTCATGGCTCCACTTGGTCGCAAGAGGAAAAAACTCGAAGGTCTGAAAGAAGAGTAACCACTTGATCTAATTTGATTTTCTTTGATGTTCAGAACAACAACCCATGGACATCAAATTCAACAAGACCAAAGACGAAAACAAACAGCTGGTTGCAGCTCTCAATCGAAGACTCGCCAAGGTGAAGCTCGGTGGTGGAGAGAAGAAGATTGAATCGCATCATGCTAAAGGCAAGCTCACAGCCCGTGAGCGAATTGATTACTTGCTCGATGATCCCAAAGACTTTGTCGAAATAGGCGCTTTTGCGGCTGATGGCATGTACGAAGAGTGGGGTGGCTGCCCATCTGCTGGCGTGGTGACAGGGATTGGTCGTGTGTCAGGAAGGCTATGTGTGGTGGTCGCCAATGACGCTACTGTGAAGGCCGGAGCGTGGTTTCCAATGACCGCTAAAAAAAACCTGCGGGCGCAGGAAATTTCTATAGAAAACAAATTGCCAATTATTTATCTCGTAGATAGTGCCGGGGTTTTCCTTCCGATGCAGGACGAGATTTTCCCGGACAAAGAACATTTCGGCCGTCAGTTCCGAAACAATGCAGTGATGTCTTCCATGGGCATTGTGCAGATAGCCGCCATCATGGGAAGTTGTGTGGCGGGGGGTGCCTACCTCCCGATCATGTCAGACGAGGCGCTTATTGTTGACGGCACGGGTTCTGTCTTTCTTGGAGGAAGTTACCTCGTGAAGTCTGCTGTGGGTGAGGATGTGGACAATGAAACGCTTGGTGGCGCGACTACCCACTGCGAAATCTCAGGAGTTACCGACAATAAGTGCGCGGATGACAAAACCTGCCTGGACGAGATCAAAGCGATTTTCGATAAAATGGGAGCACCGGATGCTGCGGGATTTAATCGAGCTGAGCCTCGCGAGGCAGAAAATCCGGATGGCATTTATGGCAACTTTCCTACCAATAGAAATGTAGCTTTCGACATGGTGGACGTGATCAAAAGCTTGGTGGATGGAGGTGAATTCGATCAGTACAAGGAGCTGTATGGTAAGACTATCCTTTGCGGATACGCCCGAATCGATGGATGGAGTGTGGGTATTGTGGCCAATCAGCGAAAGGTCGTGAAAACCAAGAAAGGAGAGATGCAGCTAGGCGGAGTGATCTACTCAGATTCTGCAGACAAAGCAGCGCGGTTTATCATGAACTGCAACCAAAGAAAAATACCGCTTGTATTCCTTCATGATGTGAATGGCTTCATGGTGGGAAGTAGGTCGGAGCATGGAGGCATTATAAAAGACGGAGCTAAAATGGTGAATGCTGTTTCGAACTCTGCCGTGCCGAAATTCAGCATTGTGCTCGGTAGCTCCTACGGAGCAGGCAACTATGCCATGTGTGGCAAGGCCTACGATCCAAGACTAATCTTCGCCTGGCCAACAGCGCAGATTGCGGTGATGAGTGGAGCGGCTGCAGGTAAGACGTTGCTTCAGATCAAGATGTCGGCGTTGAAGTCAAAAGGAGAGCAACTAAGTGCGGAAGATCAGGAGAAGCACCTGGCAGAAATCCAAAAATCATACGATGAGAAGCTGAGCCCTTACTATGCGGCTTCACGCCTTTGGGTGGATGGTGTAGTTGATCCGGGGGAAACGAGGAGGCTGATATCAGTGGGGATTGAAGCGGCCAACCATGCGCCTATTGAGCGACCGATGAATGTTGGTGTGATACAGACCTAGTCGGAAGCTCGTTACCAACGCCTTTAATGAGCACTATTGTATCGTCCTTTTGAGTCTTTATGGAGAAGTTCGTTCAAGCCTTTTTTCTTTCACTGTTCATGATTCTGATGAGTTGTGGTCAGGATGAAATACGGGAAATGGATGAGGCTGTGGTATGTCCGGGTGATCCCATTCCTGCGCCTCGAGTTGCTCCTCAATTGGTTTCAGGTATTGAAGGGGGGTTGTTTGGATGCACCAGGTATGGAACGGGTTGTCCATATGATGAAGGAAGGAAATGGCATGGCGGTATCGATCTTCTGGCTGAGTATGGAGATCCAATTTACTCCATCTATTCAGGTGATGCCACCCTTCAAACAGACAAGGATGCTGAAGGGAATATCATCAATGCGGGGCATTACGTTCAGGTCAAGTCGTTGATTGAAGGTAAAGATTTAACTGTCTTGTACTTTCATCTCCAAGAAGAGTTCAGGGTGTCTGGTTCAGTTTCGCAAGGGGAAATCATTGGGTACCTGGGTGTCTCAGGGAATTTGGAAGAAGCCATCAATGAAGGGTATGCCGTGAGCCATGTGCACGTGGAGGTGTGGGCGGACGGTGTGCAAGTAGACCCCACTGGCTATTTGACCACAAAAATAGATTCAGTAACGGGCGAGGTGTTGGCCGAGGGGTGTGCGGATGACAATTGACGACCAGATATGGCACTGTGGCCTCCGAGCTTAATTAATTGCGATGAAATTGGTGAATCTGCCGGTGCATTCAAAGTATCAAATGAGCACTGCGTCATACAGATTAAAAACTCCCACGAGCAGAAGATAGTAGAAAGCAAATCAGTTTCCTGGCGGTAGATAAGCGGGATGTTTAGCTGACACTTTGCAGATGACTAAGTAAGGCCATGCGCAATATCGTTTGTTGTGAGGTGTTGTTTTAGTTAGGCTGTGGAACGTTCAAGTTACCACCTACAGCTCGGAGTACTTTAAGAATTGTATCAAATTGCGGTTTTGATCCTTGAGATAATGCCTTATAAAGGCTGGGTCTGCTTAGTCCAGTTTCTTCTGCAATTTTTGACATTCCACGAGCTTTGGCGATATGTCCAAGAGCTGTTTTGATATCCTCAGCATCACCGTCTTCAAGCACGGTGTTCAAATACTCTGCAACCATTACATCATCTTCTAGATATTCAGCAATGTCGAATTTTGTTATCTCTTTAGTTGCCATCTTCAATTTCGTCTTTATAGTTCAACCATAAATCTTTGGCTTTATCAATGTCCTTCTGTTGCGACGATTTTGTTCCGCCGTTGAGAAGTATCACAACTCTGCCATTGTATTCTTTCAAGTAGACTCGGTATCCTTTAGCGTAATGAATTCTCAGTTCACTAATTCCTTGGCCGACAGGTTCACAATCTCCAAAATTTCCTTGTTCTTCAATTCTCTGGATTCTGAAAAGGATTTTGGCTTTTGCCCGGTGATCTTTCAGTTTTCTAAGCCACTTGTCAAATACATCTGTCTTCTCAATAGAATACATACGACAAATGTATTCACTTGGATACAGTAATGCAATTTAAAGTTTGTTGGAATATGCGTGATGTAGAGGATGCCTCACAACGCCTAACTATCGGTTTGTGTGCCCACAGTTGGCTGAAGGCACTAATCTAGCGGAAGTGTACCAGAAGCACAACGGTATCTACAAGGCACTGCGTTGTGAAAGTCAAAATCCAGAACCACTGAAGTCTCCAAAAGCGATAAAGTATCAGAAGGTGCACTGGAGCGGGCAAGTCCAGATGAAGCTGGCAAAGAGGCATTTTGGCACATAACCGATAGTGTCTGTTATGTCCAGTTTTTAGCAGCCTTTTCCGTAGTTCCAGACGTTCGGAGTTTGTTGGTCCGAAATGAGTTTAATCCAGCCAGTTAGGGTTTCAATTACCAAGTTGTCGTTACCAGAACAAGGATGTTCACGATAATGAGTGACAGTTACCTTACACCAGTTCCCGTTTGTTTCATTTGTTGGTGAAATGCCCCAGAGGTCGCCGTTTAACGTTGCGATTTTTTCAAAGTTCGTGGATGGACCAATTCTCAGGTTCAGTCCTGGACTGTTCGCGTACCATTCTGTATCTTTTTCAATGATGTAGTTCATCCAAGGTTTGAGAGTTAAGTTCTTCTCTAAAACTTCTTCAACGTTCAGCCAGTAACCATTTTCAATCTGGAAGAAGTTAGAGCGAGTTGCTGTATATATCATGGCCATAACTTCATAACCAACCATGTGAAGATTAGGATATCCAAACTCCGTTCGTTCGCCGTTGATCTCCAGAAATGCGGAGTATACTTCGTTGTTGTTGTCAGGTTCGCCTAAAACCAGTCGTCCAATTTCAGGGCCATGTGCGTTCCCGTAAACTGTTAGTCCAGAGTTCGGAATATATACGCAGCAACCTTCAAAGTCCTCAGTTGGCATGATAACTCCCTTGACAATATCTTGAGCGTTCCCAAGTTGAGCAGCCAAAAGAGTTAATGAAAGAAGTAAATGCTTCATGAAGGAGTATTGGACATAACAATAATGTATCAGCAATTTATCTATACAAAACTCAAAATTTAACTTAGTTAGTACGTATAGTTTTGTATAGATGAAGAGCAAATGGATTATTGATTTGCCGGATTTTGAAGGCTACAGGATTGGAGAAGATAAGCACCTGTATCGCTTGCCTTACTATACTGGCCGTCAGTACCGCAACTTGCGCCGAATCAAGATCATTGACAGAGGATCGAAGGGATATTGGATTTGGAAGGATGGTCGCAATGTCTGGTATTCGCTAAATATGATCCGCCCCAAACTGAAACTCGATCCTAGTCCAACCGAATTATTTCCCGATCTAAAGGATTTACCCTTTTGACTTGTATTTCTCGAGAGTCTGGATTTGCTCCTCTATCGCGGAATTAAATTCCGTCTTTAGCCTTCCTACCAACTCTGCCACAGGAATGGAATCCTTGATATTCGCCACTCCCTGACCCGCCGACCAGATTGTTTTCCACGCTTTGGCTTCATCGGCTTTCAGCTCCTCTCCAAAATCCACCTGCACCGATTTGCTCCAGTACTCCTCGGTGATACCCATGGATTCTAAACTTGGGCGTAGGAAATTAGCGTGCACGCCAGACACAGCCGCCGTGTAGACCACATCACTTGCTCCGGCATCAATGATCATTTGTTTGTAAGCATCGTCGGCTTTGCCCTCATCGGTGTTAATAAACCGTGTGCCCATGTAGGCCAAGTCGGCTCCCATTTGCATGGCAGAGGCAATGTCTCTACCCGTACTGATGCAGCCGGAAAGCAGAATCGTTTTGTCATAGAATTGCTTGATTTCAGAGACCAACACCATTGGGTTTATCGTGCCCGCATGTCCGCCCGCTCCGGCAGAGACCAAGATTAAACCGTCCACTCCTGCTTCTGCGGCCTTCTCGGCATGACGCTTTTTGATAATGTCGTGAAACACCAGCCCACCGTAGCTGTGCACAGCATCTACCAATTCGGACACAGCCCCCAATGAGGTAATGATCAAAGGCACCTTATGCTTGACGCAAATCGCCAGATCAGCCTGTAGTCTGGGATTGGTTTTATGCACGATCAGATTTACCCCAAATGGAGCGGGCTTTTTTCCGGTTTCCTGTTCGTGTTTTTCAAGTGCCGTTTTTATCTCCACCAACCATTCTTCGAACCCTTCGGTAGTTCGTTGATTGAGCGCAGGGAACGTGCCTACAATTCCCGCCTTGCAGCATTCGATCACGAGCTGTGGCCCGGAAATAAGGAACATAGGTGCAGCCACAGCTGGCAATGACAATTCAGGAATAAAGGATGCTTTCATGGTTTGTAAGTTTCAGTTGGCAACTTAATCTACTTTGTCAAGTTTGAATTAGTTTGCTTTCAGATTTGAGCCCATTGCTGTCACACTGGAACTTGTGGCTGTCAGATTGAGCCTGTCGAAATCTACTTCCGACAAACCACAAGTTTGGCTGACCTGAACCATTCTCCTTAAATTCTGATTTACCTTTCAAGCACAAAAAATTTCAGGCATGCAAAAGAAAGTTTGGTTAGTCACAGGATGCTCCACAGGTTTTGGCGCGGAGTTAGTCAAGGAAATCGCAAAGAAAGGCGACCATGTCATTGGCACGGTAAGGAAAGAAAGTCAGGTCGAAGAGCTGGAAGCACACAATCCTGGTTTGATCACGGGCGTGGTGCTGGATGTCCAAAATCAAAATCAAATCGATGCTTGCGCTAAAATGATTGAGGAAAAATTCGGGCGGCTGGATGTGCTCATCAACAATGCGGGATATGGCTCGCTTGGACCTGTCGAGGAAGTGCCCGAAGAAGAAATGATCAGGCAGTTTGATGTGAATGTGTACGGCGCAGTGCGCATGATCAAAATGGCCTTGCCTTTCATGCGGAAGCAGCGAAGTGGACACATTCAGAATGTGACTTCCATTGCCGGATTGAACGGGTTCCCAGGTATGGGCATTTACAACGCCAGCAAGTTTGCGCTTGAAGGAATAGGAGAATCATTGGCAGGTGATGTTCGGCATTTGGGCATTAAAGTAACGAACGTTGCTCCAGGTCCTTTTCGCACGGATTGGGGAGGAAGGTCAGCGACGTATGTGGAGCCAAGGATTGAGGACTACAAAGAATCAGCTCATCAACGAATGGAGAATATTGCGAACGAAAGTGGCAAGCAAATAGGCGATCCTAGGAAAGCCGCACTAGCCATGATTGAGTTAGTTGATCTGGAAAAACCACCTGTTCATTTGGTGCTTGGCGGTCCTGCTTATAGCATTCAGCGAAAGAAAATTGAGCGATGGACGGAGGAGTTGGATCAGTTTGAGAAGTTGGGCAGGGAGACTGATTACGAGGAGTAGTTATTCGTCTTCCTCGTATTTCTCTTCGTACTCGTCCTTCACTTCTTCGCGCAGGTTGCCGTCATCATCGTAATCATCATCGTCCTCCACGAGTTCTTGCGCCTCCGCAAGAGTCATTCTCACCAGGTAGTATTTTTCTTCGGTCTCGAAAGGCAGTGCTGACACGTACTTGCCCTCCTTGTTGGTGAATTTGATGAGGTTATCCTCGAATCCCTCAGGGTAGAAAAGTTTGATCTGCTCTTGAATTGAAACGTCCAGTGCTTCGAAATCTTTAATGACGCGCGGTTTGCTCATACCAATGAAATTTGAACGAAAGGTAAAAGGCGATGACTAATTGTGCAAAAGAAGTAGGTCAAAATCAGAATATAAAAGTCAATCCGATTTGAGTCATGAGCATGTCAGTCCGAGAATTTTTTGGCTGTGCCGAAATAGAAAAATCATCAGGATCAATGTCGTTCGCGTTGTAGGCCGTGCCGTTGAATTCTACCTCCCACTTTTTAGTGTCATTTCCATCGTAATAATTGGCTCGGCCTCCAAGCAAATAATACGTGCGCAAATCCAGATACACGTCCTCTCCAATGTTGAATTGGATGCCGCCTCCACCTCCGTAGCTAAATATCCAGTCGGCAAGGTTGGTACGGCGCACGAGCACATTGTCCTCGTCATCATTCCAGAAATCATCCCTGTCTTCTATTCGCGTGGTGGTACTGATATAGCGAAACCCAACCAAGCCCTCCATGTATGGCCGAACAACATCGGTGGGGGCCGTCACTCGAAGAATGCCATGCATCCCAAAAATGCTATTGGTGTTGATGACTCTTAGGGGAATTTCTATGGTGCCTATCACCGACCCGCCAGAAGTGATGTCAGCGTACAGGTCTTTATTCTGCGCACGCAATCCGTAGATCTGATAGTTGATGCTGCCGCCAATATTCACTACCTCAGTACCAAGAGGGAAAAGAGCGGTTAGGTTGAAACCATAGCCTTCCGCCTTGGTGGCTTCACGAAATTCATTTCGTGGAATTCCGAAAACCAAACCAAAACCAGCCTGCTGTGCTGATAGGGTAAAAAGAGAACTGACAAGTATGAGTGAGAGAATAGACCTTTTCATAGCTAGGATTTTCTAATCAAGGGCAAAATTGAGGCCATCTTCACTGGCCAAACATTCTACCCATTGAAAGTAGGTTCGAATTTTCTGGGTGCACCCCTAAAATGACGTTTGCTCATGAAATATACGAGTGGCCCTAGTAGCGGCAAGCCAAGAATGAGCAACAAGTAGATCGTCTTGATCCAGGGATTAGGAATAATTATTCGGCTAAGATCAAGGAGTGCCCAAAACCAAATGATGGCAATGAAAGCGATAAGTGCTGGGAGTAGAATATTCATTTTGCTTCCGTTAAAATATCCGTACCAAGATATTTATTTTCTGGGAGCTCGTACCAGCTTCTTTCCTGTGGTATTTTCATAGAACCAACCATCAGCTCGCCTTTAAGTTTGATTAGCTCGCCAAATCCTGAATCGTCATTCCTGTAAAACTGATAGGCCAGCATTCGGTAATTTTCCTTTGCGAAAAAGAAGGTATACGTCTCTTCGTCGTACTTCACTACCACACCATGGCAATCCAGTCCGTCGATTTTTTGAGATGACACTTTTGGCTGAATGGGCGTGTTAGCACTCATCAATTTCATCGGAAGACCCCAAAGAAAAACGTAATAACTCCTCAGGGTTTTTGCACGATCTTCTGAGCCATCGCCTTTTACAATTCTCACTTTGCCTTGACTGTTCACTTCATAGATTTCTTCATCGTTTCGATTGATCTTATGCCAATTTTTCGAATTGTCTAACTCCAGAATGGTTTTGCGATCTTCTCCGTCTGGGCGTGTTTCGCTAAAAATAAAAGTGGCTTTTAGCGATTTCCATTCACCCATTGGGTCATGGTACTTCACTGCTTTTTGAAGGACTTCTTCGGGAGTCTGTGCCGAGAGGATGGCAGGGAAAACGAGGAGTATAAACGCTAATTTTTTCATCGGATGAGTTTGTACATTTGGTGGACAAGTCTGTAAAAGAACAAACAATGACTAAAGCTGCAAGAACTGTTTGGGTATTTGGTATTTATCTGATGTTGGAAGGCGTTTTTTTGATGGTGGCCCCCAGTTCGGTTCTCCAAGCGATTGGCATCCCTGACCCTGATAGCGTGTGGCGAATCGTCTTGGGTTTTGTGGTGGCAGTGCTCGGCTATTACTACATCAGAAACGGGAAAGAAAACCTTCGACCATTTTTTACCTTCACTGTTCAGATTCGCTTGCTGCAGCTTGGCTTTTTTGTCTGGCTGTACTTCTTTGAGAGAGGCACCATGGCACTCGTCTTATTTTCAGTGGTAGAGGCAATTGCCGGAGTTTGGACTTGGCACGCTCTAAAGAAAAGTTAGCTCTTCAATCTGCTCAGAGAAATTCTCACAATGGCAATACTCAGAAGGGCCAAGATCGTCCCCATAACAAAAGGAGCACCCGGGAAATAAATATCGTTCTCAGGATTGGTGTAGTAGCGAAAAATCCCCGTCATCAGAAGTGGTCCAACAATAGCTGTCAGGGTCATCACACTGGTGAGCCCACCTTGCAATTCTCCCTGGGCATTTTTCGGAATCTGTGCTGTCATTATAGACTGCAAAGAAGGCCCTGCCAACCCGCCAAATGCATACGGGACAATAACCGCATACACCATCCACGACTCGGTCACAATGCCCATCATAAAAAGACCAAAGGCATTGAACGCAAAGCCCCAATACACTGCACTCCTCTCCCCAATTTTCTTAACGATGGGACCTACTAAAGCACCCTGAACAATGGCGACCATGACGCCAACAAATCCTAGCGAAAGCCCAATCTGAAGTGAAGACCATCCAAATTTTTCAATGGTGAAAAAGGACCAGTTGGCATGCGTAGCATTTGCTGCCACGTAGATCACAAAAAGGGCCACTACCAACCAGACGATTTTGGTATGGCTCAATATTCTTTTCAAGGTGCCGAAGGGGTTAGCGCGCTTCCACGAAAAGTCCCGCCGGTCTTCTTTTGGTAGTGACTCTGGCACCACAAAGAAGCCATAGGCGGCATTCAAAAGCGAAAGGCCAGCAGCAGCCATGAACGGCACCCTCGTGCCTAATTCTCCCAAAAAGCCCCCAACCGTGGGTCCAACAACGAATCCCAAGCCAAAAGCAGCTCCGATCATACCGAAGTTCTTTGCTCTGTTCTCGTTAGTGCTGATGTCGGCGATGTAGGCATTGGCCACTGTGATGCTACCCCCGCATAGGCCGGAAATCATGCGAGCTACAAAAAGCCAAATCAGCGTTGGGGCAAAAACAATGACGATATAGTCGAGCCCCAGTCCAATCAGCGAGGTGAGCAGCAGTGGTCTTCTTCCGTATTTGTCACTCAGGCCACCCAAAATCGGAGCAGCGAAAAACTGCGTGATGGCGTAAGTAGCTGCCAGAATTCCTCCGAAAAGAGAGGAGGTACTATTGTCAAAACCTGTCAGCTCGGCGATCAGTGCCGGTACCACCGGGATGATCAAGCCAATGCCCAGAATATCGATCAGAACAGTGATGAAAATAAAAATCAGAGCAGCCTGTTTTTTCATGCCGCCGAAGGTAGCGGAATTGGCCAAAAATTGACGAGATATAAACTGCAATAGATAGGGCAACTAAGCAACAAGACATCATTTTTCTTGAGAGATGAATTGAATCATTCTCTGATTAGATCTTTCTGGATTATCTTAAGCAGGTTATTGTTGCTATGAGAATTTTTGGGCCGTTTCTATTCGTTTTGTTTTCTTCCTTGGCTTTCGCCAAAACCAATAATGCTGATTCTTTGGTGAACCAAATACAGAGGATTGCCCTAGAGGATACCATCGCACTTTCCAACCTGATAAATGAAGCCATTTCCCTTGAAGACGATCAGGAAATGCAGGCGTACATTTTGCTAAATGCTGGGAGTCTGCTGGTCTCCAATTACGAGTACGAAAGGGCGGATTTTGTTTTAAGAAAATGTTTAATGTTAGCTCTGGCTGACTCCACCGTTGCTGAAGCCAATTTTCAGTTTGGCCTGAGCTATATGTATCGCGACATTCGGTTACGGTCACTGAAACATTTTAACACAGCTTTGGAAAAATTCACTGTCCTTGAAGATTCGCTTGGCATGGGCAAGTCGCTCGACAAGATTGCTGACAATTACAACTACATCGGGGAGCATGAAACCGCTCGGCCTTACTACGACCGGTGCATTGAAATCTTCACCAACATTCGAGATACAGCCAGATTGACCAATGTGCTTGGCAACATAGGTGGGATGATGTCGGAAGAGGCAAATCATGAAGGAGCGGTTGTTTTCTACAACAGAGCCATTCGGTTAAACGAGCAATCCAAGAATCTCCGTAATCTAAGCTCGGACCTTGCGGGACTTGGTATTGCTGAGGAAGGACTTGGACATTTGGATGAGGCATTCACCCAGTATCATCGAGCGCTCAAAGTTGCAAGGCAAGCTGAAGACGAAGAAATGGAGGCATTTGCGAACCAACATCTGGGTTATTTCCACTTTAGAATAGGAAACAGGGATTCAGCAGAGTTCTACATGAGCATCACGAACGAGTACGCCAAGCAAATGAATTATGCCCAGCTACTGATCAACTCAATGGAGGTCTTACATCAGGTGGCTTATACCAATGGCGAGTATCAGAAGGCGTATGAAATATTCAAGGAAGCTCAACTACTTCAAGACACCTTGATGAGCCAGGAAAATGTTTCTTTGATTAGTTCTCTCCGATCCGAATATGAAAACGCTGCTTTGCAACAACAGGCAGATTTGAGGGAAGAGGTTATTCAAAAACAGAAGAAACTGACCACCACACTCATTGTAGGAGCCATCTTACTTGGAATGGCCACCATTGCACTTTATCTACTGAATCAGAAACGTCGGAAAAAGAACCTGATCATTCAGCGGGACAGGGATTTGATCAGGGAACAATCGGAAAGATTGAAGGAATTGGACACAACCAAATCCACCTTTTTTGCGAACATATCGCATGACATCCGTGCTCCGGCTTCTCTTATCAAGGGTTTTGTGGATTTGATGAAGACGTCCGATGACACTTTGTCCCAAGAAACACAGACCTACCTAGGTCATATTGATGAAACCACAGAAAGGCTAATCAAAATGACTGAAGAGATCAATCAATTGATTCAATTGGAGGAAAACCGGTATCAGTTGACTTACTCGGAAATTGATGTCAATGGTTTCTTCGGCACCCTGGCCAAAATGTTCGAGACAGGGGATCGAAAGAAAAATATTCGATTCGATTACCAATCAACTGTTCCACAAAACCTTTCAATTCAAGCAGACAAAAGTGCCTTGGAAAAAATTGTATTCAATGTGGTCGGAAATGCCTTCAAATACAATATCACAGGCTCTAGGGTAGGCATGGAAATCAGTACAAATGATTCCCACCTTGAGTTAAAAATCCTTGATGATGGGCCTGGCATTTTAGAAGATAGGATTGAGAAGGTATTTGATAGATATTATCGATCGGCCAGTGGCTCCAACATGGCAGGAGGGCAGGGAATTGGATTGTCTTTGGTCAAAGATTTAGTGGAGCTGCACGGTGGTACTATTTCAGTTGATTCGGTTCCGAATAAAGAAACCTGCTTTACTATCATGTTGCCCTTAGCTACTCAAAAGCAATGAAACGCATCCTTACCACCTTCTCGGAAAAATGGACCCCTCAAATCCCCTCCATGGGGGAAACTAATTTTCAATTTTGAAACGTATCTTCACCTCTCGCACAAAAATCGCTGGGACATAATTTTACTTCCCAAGAGATATTTCATAAAAAATGAAACAAGCAATACTCGCACTTAGTCTTTGTTCGCTGATGATCTTTCTTAGTTGCGGCGGAGACGATACACCATCCAAAATTGAAACAGTTGTAGACATAGAAGGCAATGAATACTTAACTATCCAAATCGGTGATCAAATCTGGATGGCCGAAAACCTTAAAACTACAAAGTACAATGACGGTACATCGATTGAGAACGGAGGTAACGATAACTGGTCGCGGGATGAAGGCCGCTACCAATGGGCCAGCACATCGGATATGAACAATGCTGTTGAAGAAGACCTGCCATTTGACTACTATGGAGTGATATACAACTATGCAGCCGCAGAAAGCGGAAAACTTGCCCCTGTGGGCTGGAAGATACCATCGGAAGATGACTGGAATGAGCTACTGACATTCTTAGCGAATAATGGATATTCTAACAAAGAAGGCAAGGCGCTTAAAAGTACTTCAGGCTGGGTGAATGACGGTCATGGTGACGATGCATTTGGATTCAATGCTCTGCCGGCAGGTTATGTTGATACTTTTGGTACGCCCAAAGTAGATGGCATAGTGGCTAACTGGATGGTCATGACGCCAAACGATGATTTTACCTACGTTGCTATTAACCTCCTAAATAGCGATGATGAGGTACTGGTAGATGACGCCAGTATTTGGTTTGGAACATCGATTCGATGTATTAAGGAATAGAATTTTCATTCCAAGGAAGTTATCATTTTAGCTAAAACTTCAACCTATTGCTCAGCGAATTGAACCGCCAAATATGAAAAACAGCAGCCACAGTCAGGCCGACTGATAAGGCAATCCAAACGCCATTGACTCCCCAACCAAGAGGAAAAGCGAGCAGGTATCCCAGTGGAAGGGCAATCACCCAATACGATACGAACGTCACTAGTGTCGGAACCTTCACATCTCGCAAGCCACGTAGTACCCCTAAGCCCACAGCCTGCAATCCGTCCGAGATTTGAAAGGCTGCACCTATGATCAGTAGCGTTGCGGCTGTCGAGATCACCGACCTTTCATCCACATACAGTGAAGGCAAGGCAAACCGAAGAACAATAAAAAGTGTAGCCATTACTGCCATAAATCCCCCGGCCAAACCAAAGGAGGTGAAGCCTGCCATTCGCAAGTTTTGTTTGTCTTTCAGGCCAAGCTGATTGCCAATCCGAATCGTCGATGCTGCTGCTATTCCCGTGGCAGCCATGTAGCTGATTGCACTCAGATTGAGTGCGATGTTGTGCGCCGCTTGTTGTTCCGCACTGATCCACCCTATCATTATCCCAGCCCCGGCAAAAGCCCCCACTTCAAAAATGTACTGCATCCCGGAGGGTAATCCAATCTTAAGCATTTGCTTGATGCCGACCCACTCAAAATGCCACTTGAACCCGGTCATTTTATTCCAGATCAATAAGATCATTAGGAAAACCATCGGTACTCTGGAAATAAGCGTAGCGAGACCCGCCCCATACAGTCCCATGGGTTCAACACCGAAGTGCCCAAAAATGAAAATCCAGTTGAGAAAAACATTAAGCAGATTCGCAAAAATGGAAACCACCATCGGGCTCTTAGTGTCCGAAAGGCCTTCTGAGTACTGCCTGAAAGCTTGGTAGATGCACACCAGAAATACGGATCCAGACATTACCTGAAGATATCCCTTGGCCAAGGCCGCTACGTCAGGTTCTTGTCCGAAATAATCCAGAAAAAAACTTGCACCAAATCCCAGGCTTGCAAGCAGAAGTCCGATAACAGCATTCATTGCAAAACCATTTTGTAGGTATAGCAGAAGCTTTGATGTGTTGTCAGGGTTTTCGGCAGCTACGAGAGGAGTCATCGCATAGCTGACCCCAATACCGAAAAGCAAAAGCACAGTGTAAATAGCTCCAGCAAAAGTGGCGGCAGCGAGCGGCACCACCCCAACTCTTCCGACCATCATACTATCCGCCACACTCACCATGATGTGGCCGAGTTGTCCAATGACCACCGGATAGGCGAGGGTTATATTTTTATTGAAATGTTCTTTGAGGGTCATGTTGCTTCAGCAAACTGCGAAGCTAGTAAACTCCCTTCTTCCGATAGTTATGAGGATGGAGAGCGGCGGGTGTGAGCAATGCTCCCCCTCTCCTTGGAGAGGGGGTTGGGGGTGAGGAAAAATGCAAAACGGCGAGCACACTCCCCTCTCCCTTGGAACACTCCCCTCTCCCTTGGAACACTCCCCTCTCCCTTGGAACACTCCCCTCTCCCTTGGAGAGGGGTTGGGGGTGAGGAAAAAAAGTATAACTATGGAGATGGATAAGGGCTAGGGGGTCAGGCCACCTTCCCCTTTATCACCTCCATTATCGGTCTACCTTCGATTTTCGACTCCAGCCAAGACACCATGTCGAAGTATACGAATCCACGCTCGTACGAATTGTCCTGAATCTCAAGCATTCTCTCCTTCAAATCTCGGAATCGAAGGATCACTTCTTCATTGGTAAGCGATGGACTTAACCCTCGAAGGAAGTTGAGGATCAGACGTTGGTAATCAAGTAAATCATCGCGCTTTAGAAGGTATCGGTAAGTGGATCGGATGGAATATTGTACTAAATCGGTATCACCCAACTCGTACTGACAAATCAGATTCAGTATCCGTGCAAATCCATTAATGTCCTCCCTAAGATCAACCTCCTTGGAGGTCAGAATTTTATTCAACCAAAAAACAGTCTTGGAAAAATCGCTATTGCCGAAGTACAAGCACGCAGTTTTGTAAAATAGAATGACCCTTGAGTGGGCATCTAGCTGATTGATAAAGCCCTCAAGGCCTGAAGAAAGTCGCTCTATCAATTCTACTCCCCGATCAAATTCACCACTGAGAAATAAACTGTTGAATTCATGTACAAACGTGTACTTGAGCATTTTCAGTCGGATGTTCTCATTGTACATAGAAGGGTGTAGTTTGTTCAGCGTCCTGAGCTCCTTTTTTGTTTCCTGAAATTCACTGTACAGTTGGAGCTTGTTCTGCGAAATCAGCAGGTAGTTGAGTGCTGTGATGTAGCTCTCAAGGCCCACACGCTGTAGCACCTTCTTGTTCTTAAAAATCTCGACCCATTTCTGTGCGTACCGCATCCCCTGCTCGAAATCCTGGATGAAAAAATAGTAACCTATGTACACATGATACAGATAGATTCGCTCGGTGATAGACAGCTTGCCTTCGGTAACCAATGGTAGATTCGAGGAGAAAATGGATTCTATCTGCCGGAACTCCTTTTCATTCTTGATGTAGCCGGTCTTTCGGTATAGCGCTTGTAACCTGGCCTGCAGGTTGGAGAACGTATTGATGTTGTTAATCCGCTCTGTGACCTCCTGTGATTTATTTACCACCTCTTCTACATAGTGTTGACTTTCACGATCCAGCGTGTGGGTCAGCACTTGTTTTTGCCATTTCAGAATCACCAATTGTAGTTCCAGATTGTCGGTTTCATTGGCCAGCTTTTCCGCCTTTTTGAGCCTTTTGGCGCATTGTTGATAGAGGCTCTTATTGAAAAGAATCTGGGCTTCATCTATCAGTTCCCTGATCTCAATGCTCGGCACAGATTTCAGCGAAAAGTCCCTTAGCGATTTAAGAATTTTAGCATACAAATGTGCCTTTAGGTTTGAGAATTGACTTGGATCAAATGTGGACTCTGCACTTAGAATGGCACCTTCATCAAAAATTTTCTGAGCTTCCATCAACTCAAACAGCCTGAGAAACTTCTTATCGCCTGCATTCGATTGCGATAATCGGAAATATCTCTTTTCACTTTTCGAAAGAGATTTCACCAAAGTAAACAAACTATCGGAACGAGTTTTAGACATTGTAATTAAAAGAGCTAAAATAGTTTATATAACCAATATATGATGTGAATAGTAACTTTTAGAAATCGTAATATTTTAATTAATAGGTTCGGCCTTCCGTCCTGCTGACATCTATTTTTGAGAATCGAAAAACCCAATTAAGACCATGGATAATCGAATCCAAATATTTGACACAACATTAAGAGATGGCGAGCAGGTACCTGGCTGCCGATTGGATACGGAGAACAAGCTGCTTATTGCGGAGCAACTCGAATTTCTTGGGGTCGATGTAATCGAAGCTGGTTTCCCTATATCTAGCCCAGGAGACTTTGAGAGCGTGTCGCAAATAGCCGCACTTATAAAAAACGCCACTGTTTGCGCCCTCTCAAGAGCTGTTGAAAAGGACATTGAAGCGGCAGGTGAGGCCATAAGAAAAGCGGTGAAACCAAGGATTCACACCGGAATCGGGACATCAGATCAACACGTTTTCACCAAGATCAAAACAACAAGAGAAAACATCATTGAGATCGGAACAAAAGCCGTGAAGATGGCTCGTAGGTACACCGATGATGTAGAGTTTTATGCTGAGGACGCTGGGCGAACTGAGAATGAATATTTGGCCAGAGTAGTCGAAGCAGCAATTGCCGCAGGAGCTACTGTGATCAACATTCCTGATACCACTGGCTTTTGCTTACCGGAAGTGTACGGAGCAAAAATCAAATACCTGGTTGATAATGTGAAGGGAATCGAGAACGCAATCATCTCCACACATTGCCATAACGACCTGGGCCTTGCAACTGCAAATTCAATAGCCGGAATCCAAAATGGAGCACGTCAAATCGAATGCACCATCAACGGAATTGGCGAAAGGGCAGGCAATACCTCCCTTGAAGAATGTGTGATGGTGATGAAGAAGCATCAGGAGCTTGGTTTTGACACAGGCATTGTCACAGAAAAGTTTCACATGATCAGTCAGCTGGTTTCCGAAAAAATGAACATGCTAGTTCAGGCAAATAAAGCGGTAGTAGGAGCCAATGCTTTTGCTCACTCGTCGGGAATTCACCAAGACGGGTTCATCAAAAATCGAGGTAATTACGAAATCATTTTCCCTGAAGAAGTGGGAGTGGGTCAATCACAAATTGTCCTGACTGCAAGAAGCGGACGAGCCGCATTAAATCACAGATTGAAAGGAATAGGCGTGGATCTTAGCAAAGAAGACTTGCAGCCGGTCTATGAAGCTTTCCTTGATTTAGCCGACAAAAAGGACGTCATTCAGGATGCTGATTTGAAAGAGCTGACCTCTGTATATTCATAAACCTCAACCAACATAGGAATTGGAACCAAAAACATTATTTGATAAAATCTGGGACTCACACGTGGTGAGTGAAATCAAGGGTGGCCCAAGTGCCCTGTACATAGACTGTCACCTGATTCATGAGGTCACGAGCCCGCAAGCTTTTGCAGGCATTGAAAAAAGAGGCGTCTCTGTTTTCAGAACAAATAGAACTTTTGCTACGCCTGACCACAACATCCCAACCGTGGATCAGCACCTGCCCATCAAGGATGCCCTTTCAAAATTTCAGGTTGACAAACTGACTGAAAATTGCGAACGTCATGGTATCGAATTGTACGGATTAAATCACCCGTATCAGGGAATCGTCCATGTCGTCGGCCCTCAGCAAGGGTTGACCCAGCCAGGCATGACCATTGTTTGTGGAGACAGTCATACATCTACGCACGGCGCTTTCGGCGCTATCGCTTTCGGCATTGGCACTAGCGAAGTGGAGATGGTTTTGGCCTCTCAATGCATCATGCAGCCCAAGCCCAAGAAAATGCGCATCACTGTAAATGGTGAACTTGGTGAAGGAGTCACAGCCAAGGATTTGATCCTCTACATCATTTCAAAAATCACTGCGGGTGGAGGAACGGGCTACTTCGTGGAATATGCCGGAACAGCCTTCGAGAATTTGTCGATGGAAGGCCGAATGACCGTGTGCAACATGAGTATTGAGATGGGTGCACGAGGAGGATTGATTGCTCCCGATGAGAAAACATTTGAGTATATCCGAGGAAGAGAAAGAGCACCTAAAGGTGCGAATTTCGATGCAGTAGTGGAGAAATGGAAAGAATTGAAAACCGACGATGGAGCGGTCTTCGATCGTGAGGTGGTCTTCGATGCTGCTGATATCGAACCAATGATTACTTACGGTACGAATCCGGGTATGGGAACTAAAGTGAAAGGCTCAATTCCTGCTTTGTCTGAGATAGAAGTAAGTGAACAACAGTCATACAAAAAAGCACTCGACTACATGGGCTTTGCAGATGGTGATCAGTTGATTGGCAAGCCGATAGATTACGTTTTTGTGGGTAGTTGCACGAACGGTCGAATTGAGGATTTGCGCGAGGTGGCTGCTTTTGTCAAAGGGCGCAAGAAAGCAGGAAACATCACTGCATGGATTGTTCCTGGTTCCAAACAAGTAGAGAAGCAAGCCCAGGAAGAAGGCCTTGTGGAGGTGCTTGAAGCTGCCGGCTTCAAACTACGGCAGCCAGGATGCTCAGCGTGCCTGGCCATGAACGATGACAAAATTCCTTCTGGAAAATATGCCGTTTCTACCTCCAACAGAAACTTCGAGGGGAGACAAGGACCCGGCTCAAGGACATTGCTTGCAAGCCCCTTAACTGCCGCCGCAGTAGCAGTCACAGGAAAACTTATCGACCCTAGAGACTTAGTCTAATTACCAAAATCCAGATACCAATGTCCAATAGTAAATTCATAAACTTCAGATCTTCAGCAGTCCCACTTCCAACGGAAAATGTGGACACTGATCAGATTATTCCAGCAAGATTCCTGAAGGCGACAACAAGAGACGGATTTGGGGAAAATCTATTCAGAGATTGGAGATACGACCAAAGTGGAAATCCAGTGGAAGGCTTTCCATTGAACGATTCGAAATATTCTGGAAAAATTCTATTGGCTGGTAAAAACTTTGGTTGTGGGTCGAGCCGGGAGCATGCCGCCTGGGCCGTACATGATTATGGATTCAAAGTGGTTGTTTCCAGTTTCTTCGCTGATATTTTCCGTGGGAATTGCCTGAACAATGGCGTGCTGCCAATTCAGGTTACTGCTGATTTTGCTAAGAAAGCATTCGCCGCAATTGATGCAGACCCTGATGCGCAATTTGAAGTTGATTTGGACGCCCAGACATTTACAATTGTCAGCACTGGAGATGTGATTTCTTTCGACATCAGTGCTTACAAGAAGGAATGCTTGCAAAATGGGTACGACGACATTGATTACCTCATCAACCTGAAAGATAAAATCGAAGCTTTCGAGGAAGCAAGAGCATGAGTTTAGAAATCCTCGATACTACCCTTCGCGATGGCGAGCAGACCTCCGGTGTTTCATTTACGGTCGGTGAGAAGTTGAGCATTGCCAAGTTGATCCTTGAAGAACTCAAGGTTGATCGCTTGGAGATTGCTAGTGCCCGAGTTTCTGAAGGAGAGTACGAGGGGTCTAGAAAAATTATTGAGTGGGCTAAGTCCAAAGGGTTAGTCGATCGAATCGAGATTTTAGGGTTTGTAGATGATGGCGTTTCCCTGAACTGGATTGAGGAAGCAGGTGGCAAAGTGATCAATTTGCTTTGCAAGGGCTCAGAAAGACATTGCGTAAAGCAGCTCAGAAAAACCCCCGAAGAGCACTTAGAGGATATCATTGCTAACATCGAAGCAGCTGACAAACTAGGAATCACAGTCAATGTGTACCTGGAAGATTGGTCGAATGGTATGATCGATTCGCCAGAGTATGTATACAATTTGGTGGAAGGGATAAGAAAAACGACAGCTAAGCGAATCATGCTGCCCGATACGCTTGGCATTTTGAATCATGAGCAAGTCGGCAAGTTCTGTACCCAGATGGTTTCTAGATTCCCTGATGTTCACTTTGATTTTCACGCTCACAACGATTACGACCTTTCTGTTGCCAATGTCTTCGAGGCAATAAAAGCTGGAGTAAAAGGAATTCATACCACGCTAAACGGACTAGGTGAAAGAGCAGGAAATGTGCCCCTTTCGAGCGTAGTAGCTATTCTTCGAGATCACCTCAATATGCAAGTGAATCTTGATGAAACAAAACTCTACAAGGTGAGTAAAGTCGTCGAATCCTTCTCAGGCGTTCGCATTCCTCAGAATAAGCCCTTGATTGGAGAGTTTGTTTTTACCCAAACCAGCGGTATCCATGCCGATGGCGATAGTAAGGACAATTTGTATCAGACGGATCTCAGTCCTGATCGCTTTGGAAGAAGCTATTCTTATGCGCTTGGCAAGCTTTCTGGCAAGTCTAACATTCAAAAAAATTTAGACGTTTTAGGCATTCACCTCTCCAAAGAGGAAATGAAATTGGTAACCGATAGAATCATAGAACTGGGTGACAAAAAAGAAACGATCACGCAGGACGATCTTCCATTCATTGTCAATGATGTACTTGGAAATACAATCTCCGACCCCACTGTAGAAATTTTGAATTACCAGCTTTCAGTAGCAAAGGGACTGAAATCCACAGCGACGATTTCTTTGGCAATAGAAGGAATCGTGCAGGAACAAACAGCTTCTGGTGATGGGCAGTATGACGCATTCATGAATGCGCTCGGCGAAATCTACCAACGACTTGGACGATCATTCCCTAGACTAATTGATTATGAGGTAAACATCCCGCCAGGAGGAAACACAGACGCATTAGTCGTGACCACCATCACCTGGGATCAGGAAGGAAGGATATTCAAGACACGAGGACTGGACTCTGATCAGGCCATTGCGGCCATCAAGGCAACCACCCGCATGTTGAACATAATTGAGACAAAAGAAAAAGTACATGAATCATAAGATTGCAAAGTTGCCCGGTGATGGAATTGGGCCAGAGATAGTTGAACAAGCCGTGAAAGTGATGGATGCCATCGGTGAGGCTTACGGTCACACCTTTGAGTACACCTTCGGTGAAGTGGGAGCATCCGCAATAGATGCCACAGGCAATCCATATCCGGACGAAACGCATGAAATCTGCATGCAGGCGGATGCCGTTCTTTTCGGCGCAATTGGTGATCCGAAATATGACAATGATCCCTCAGCCAAGGTTCGCCCGGAACAAGGCTTGTTGGCAATGAGAAAAAAACTAGGACTCTATGCCAACATCCGTCCTGTCACCACTTTTCCGTCATTGAACTACAAAAGTCCGCTTCGTCAGGACATTGTAGAAGGTTCCGATTTTGTGGTGATTCGAGAGCTCACAGGAGGCATTTATTTTGGACAGCCAAGAGGTCGTTCAGAAGATGGACGAACAGCATTCGATAGCTGTGTGTATTCAGTAGAAGAAATCGAACGAATCTTAAAACTGGCCTATGAGTATGCCGGCAAGCGAAGAAAACAATTGACGGTTGTGGACAAAGCCAATGTGCTCGCTACTTCCAGACTTTGGAGGGAAGTGGCTCAGCGAATGGAAAAAGACTACACCGATATTGCTACCGATTACATGTTTGTGGACAATGCCGCCATGCAGCTTATTCAGTGGCCAAAGAAATTTGATGTGATGGTGACTGAGAACATGTTCGGTGACATTCTCACCGACGAAGCAAGTGTCATCACGGGTTCACTCGGCTTATTGCCATCAGCATCCGTGGGTCTACATACTTCTGTTTTCGAACCGATCCATGGTTCCTATCCTCAAGCAGCAGGGAAGAACATTGCGAATCCTATTGCTACTGTTTTGTCCGCAGCAATGCTTCTGGAATCACTCGATTTGACAACCGAAGCTGAAGCTATCAGAGCAGCCGTGAATCAAGTAATTGACGAGAGTTATCTAACCGAAGATTTGAACAAAGAAGAGCCAAGGACTACTAGCGAAGTTGGTGATCGCTTGGCTGAAATAGTAAAGGAAAAAGCAGCAGCTACGGCTTGAATTCAATAACCACAAAGGAAACAGTGAGCACAGAGTATAAGGAAAAGCTCCGTTTACTCTGAGATCTCTGCGGTTGAAATAAAGTCGGTAGTAAATGAAATTTAAATGAACGATTGTTAGTAATAGGAAAAGAAAAAGCAGCCACCGCAGTATGATTTTAAATAAACCACAAGAGACACAAAGAAGCAATAACTCTGATTCCTCAGTGCTCTCCATGGTTAAAAAAATGAGGTGGTAAAAAATTAGAATGAGCGAACTAAACCGACATAGCAAGACAATCACTCAAGACCCTTCTCAGCCAGGTTCTCAGGCTCAGCTATATGCTTTAGGACTTACGGAGAATGACCTGAAGAAAGCTCAGGTGGGTATTGTAAGCACGGGGTTTGAAGGAAATCCGTGCAACATGCACCTCAACATTCTGGCGCATCAGGTCAAGAAAAGTGTGAATGAAACCGACCTGCTCGGTTTGATATTCCACACAATCGGCGTGAGTGACGGCATGTCGAATGGGACAGTTGGAATGAAATACTCACTGGTTTCTAGAGACATTATTGCTGATTCCATTGAGACGGTCGCGAATGCTCAATTCTATGACGGAATAGTTTCGGTTGTCGGTTGTGATAAAAATATGCCCGGTGCTATGATGGCCATGGGCAGGCTGAATCGCCCATCCCTTTTGGTTTATGGGGGCACTGTTCGACCTGGAAAGTGGAAAGGTGAAGACCTAAATATTGTCTCTGCTTTCGAGGCATATGGTAAGCGATTAGGCAATGTCATTTCCGATGAAGACTATGACGGAATCATAAAAAATTCCATCCCAGGCCCGGGCGCTTGCGGGGGTATGTACACCGCCAATACTATGTCTTCGGCCATTGAAGCGATGGGCATGAGTTTGCCAAGTTCAGCCTCTAATCCCGCCGAAGGAGATGCCAAGCAAAACGAAATTGCGAAAGTTGGAAAGGCCATCTATCACCTTTTGAAAGAAGACATTCGGCCAAGTGACATCATGACGTTGGAGGCATTTGAGAATGCCATTCGTGTCATCATGATTTTGGGCGGATCGACCAACGCCGTTCTTCATTTGATTGCCATGGCAAAGGCCGTGAACGTGCCGATTGGATTAGATGATTTCCAACGACTTTCTGATACCACGCCGTTCATTGCAGACCTTAAACCTAGCGGCGAATATTTGATGGAAGACCTGCATAAAGTTGGGGGAGTGCCTGCAGTGATGAAAATGATGTTGGAGCAAGGTTATCTCCACGGAGATTGCCTCACTGTCACTGGAAAAACCTTGGCAGAAAACCTGGAAGGGTATCCAGATTTGGCTCAAGGCCAAAAGGTAATTCATGACTTCACCCAACCAATCAAGAAAACGGGACACCTGCAAATTCTCTATGGAAATCTGGCACCTGAAGGGGCAGTAGCCAAAATCACAGGTAAGGAAGGTGAATATTTCGAGGGTCCGGCTAGATGTTTCAATGATGAATTTGAGGCAATCGAGGGAATAGGAAAAGAAGTACAAAAAGGAGACGTGATTGTCATCCGATACTCAGGCCCAAAGGGAGCACCGGGAATGCCCGAAATGCTAAAGCCAACGGGTGCCGTAATGGGAAGAGGCCTGGGCAAAGACGTGGCACTCATCACGGATGGTCGGTTCTCTGGAGGATCGCATGGATTTGTAGTGGGACATATCACCCCTGAAGCACAGGAAGGTGGCCCGCTCGGTCTGATCAGAAATGGAGACATCATATGCATCGACGCGACAAAGAATGAATTGAATGTGAAGCTCACCGATGAGGAACTGGAACAAAGAAGAAAAGAATGGAAGCAGCCGGCTTATCGCGCTGAAAAGGGAGTGCTTAGAAAATATATCAACTCCGTGGCAACTGCCTCGGAAGGTTGTGTAACCGATGAATAGAGGCGACATGAACACATCGACACTAGAAGTAGAACAAAGAAAAATGGGTATAACTGAGCGTATCACTGGCTCAGAAGCCGTCATTCGATGCTTACTTGCCGAGCAAGTAGATACCATTTTTGGATATCCGGGCGGAGCAATTATGCCCATCTATGATTCACTTTATCAGTTCAAAAATGAAATGAATCACATCCTCGTACGTCACGAGCAAGGTGCCGTACACGCAGCTCAAGGTTACGCACGAGTCTCAGGGAAAGTGGGCGTTTGCATGGCCACCTCAGGGCCTGGGGCTACCAATCTCATCACCGGTATCGCCGATGCGATGATCGACTCCACGCCACTAGTGTGCATCACAGGGCAGGTCGCAGATCATTTATTGGGAACCGATGCTTTTCAGGAAACTGACGTGATCGGTATTTCTATGCCAGTGACGAAGTGGAATTATCAGGTGACCAGAGCAGAGGAAATCCCTGAGGCGTTGGCCAGAGCATTTTACATTGCCCGAACGGGCAGACCGGGCCCGGTGGTCATAGATATCACCAAGAATGCCCAGTTCGCTGCATTTGACTTCAAGTACGAGCCATGCAAAAAAATTAGAAGCTACCATCCCTATCCGGCATTGGACGAGATCAAGGTCGAGCAAGCTGCCGCGCTGATCAATCAGGCCAAGAAGCCATTACTTTTGGTGGGGCAAGGAGTCATTTTATCAGACGCTCAGCAGGAATTGGTGGCGTTCGTAGAACGAACAGGCATTCCGGTGGCTTCCACACTTCTTGGACTTTCGGCGGTTGCCACAGATCATCCACTGTATGTGGGCTACCTCGGCATGCATGGCAACTACGGGCCGAATGTCAAGACCAACGAGTGCGATTTGCTCATTGCAGTTGGGATGCGATTCGACGACCGGGTGACGGGCGATTTGAACACTTACGCCAAGCAAGCCAAGGTCATTCACATTGAAATTGACCCCTCGGAAATAAACAAGAATGTTGTCGCTGACATTGGTATCAATGCCGATGCGAAGGAAGCATTGATATCCTTGATGGGAAAAGTGGACAAGAACACCCACGACATGTGGCTGGCGGAGTTTCACGCATGCACCAAAATTGAGCATGATAAAATCCGAGCTGGCGAAATGCACCCGACTGATGGCGGATTGAAAATGGCCGAAATCGTGACCATGCTCTCCGAAAAAACCGATGGAAAGGCCGTGGTTGTGACCGACGTGGGGCAGCACCAGATGGTGACCAGCCGATATTATCAATTCAAAGACAAAAGACAAAATGTAACCTCGGGTGGCTTGGGCACTATGGGCTTTGCGCTTCCTGCAGCCATGGGTGCAGGGCTTGGGCAAAAGGATAGACCAGTTATTGCCATCATTGGTGACGGTGGTTTTCAGATGACCATTCAGGAATTAGGGACGATTTTTCAGAGCCAGATACCTGTGAAAATATTGATCCTAAACAACAACTTTTTGGGCATGGTACGCCAGTGGCAGGAACTCTTCTTCGAAGGAAGGTATTCGTTCACCGAGCTGGTAAATCCCGATTTCGTCAAAGTGGCCGAAGGGTTTAGAATTGAAGCTTTCAAGGTGGAAGAAAGGGAAAATCTCGAAGCGTCGATCGATCGGTTCTTAGCTGCCGAGGGGCCAATCTTACTGGAGGCAGTGGTGGAAAAGGAAGAGAACGTTTTCCCTATGATCCCGACAGGAGCGTCAGTTTCAGACATAAGACTAGAATGATGGAGCAGCTATACACATTATCCATTTTGACAGAAAATAAATCGGGGTTGCTGAACAACATCACCATTATTTTCACCCGTCGAAAAATCAATATCGAGAGTCTCAACGTCTCCACCACGGAGGTCAAAGGGATTAGCCGATTCACGATGGTGATCCGCTGCACGCGTGCACAAGCAGACAAGGTGTGTGGCCAAATCAGAAAATTGATAGACGTGCTCGGCGCATTTGTCTACGAAGACGATCAGATTTTTTATCAGGAAATCGCTCTCTATAAGGTGCCAGCCACTGCCTTTAGTAATGGAATAGGTGCTGAAGAATTTGTAAAGGAGAATGGAGCCAGGATCCTCGCCGTGGACAGTGATCACATGGTCATAGAGAAGACAGGGCTGAAAACCGAAACACATGAATTGTATGAAAAACTGGAGCCCTACGGCTTGCTCGAATTCGTGCGATCCGGCCGGGTGGCGATCTCCAAATCCAAAAGAAGAACAGAAACCTACATCAAAGAATTAGAAGACAGTACGTCAAACGAATTAAGTATCAAAAACTATTAACTAGAATCAATTTAACTAAGAAGAAATGGCAACTATCAATTTCGGAGGAACAGATGAACAAGTAGTAACCCGTGAAGAATTTCCGCTAGCAAAGGCAAGGGAAATAATGAAGGACGAGACCATCGCCATCATCGGGTACGGCGTGCAAGGTCCAGGGCAGGCATTGAACCTCAGAGACAATGGCTTCAACGTGATCGTGGGGCAAAGAAAGGGAGGCAAATCCTGGGACAAAGCTGTCGCTGATGGATGGGTTCCAGGTGAAACCTTATTCGAAATTGAGGAGGCTCTTCAAAAAGGAACAACCATCCAATACCTACTCTCTGACGCTGGGCAGATCGAGAAGTGGCCGCTTGTAAAAGCCAACCTCAACGAAGGAGATGCCCTTTACTTCTCTCACGGATTCGGGGTGACGTACAAAGACCAAACGGGAATCATCCCTCCAGCAAATGTTGATGTCATCTTGGTTGCTCCAAAGGGTTCCGGAACATCCTTGAGAAGATTGTTCGTGGCAGGAAAAGGCCTGAACTCTTCATTCGCCGTACATCAAGACTACACTGGGAAAGCTAGAGAAAGAGTGATTGCATTGGGAATAGGCGTAGGATCGGGATACCTCTTCGAGACCAATTTCCAAAAAGAAGTGTATAGCGATTTGACAGGCGAAAGAGGAAGCTTGATGGGTGCTATACAAGGATTATTTGCCGCACAGTACGATCTGCTAAGATCGAAAGGACACTCTCCATCTGAGGCTTTCAATGAAACCGTGGAAGAAGCCACCCAGTCACTTTACCCGCTCGTAGCAGAAAATGGAATGGATTGGATGTACGCCAACTGCTCCACCACTGCCCAACGAGGAGCTTTGGATTGGTGGAAGAAATTCCGCGATGCAGTAGCTCCTGTAATGGCTGATCTGTACGAGAGTGTTGAAACAGGAAATGAAGCCAGAATCACCATCGAAGCAAACGAGAAGGCTGATTATAGAGCCGGATTGGAGAAAGAGTTGGATGAACTGAGAAACTCGGAGATGTGGCAAGCGGGTGCAGCCGTGCGAAAGCTGCGACCAGAGAATAAGTAGGTTTACCCCATCACGGAGAGAAAGTGATCCAAGAATTCCATTTCGTCTTCATGGCGGTCACTTTCACTCCGTGGTAGTTTAGGTTCTTCTATCTCTATGAAGAATCGGCAACATTTCCCCGTTTTATTGAATGATATTCAATACATGCGTTTTCGATGTATGTAGTGAATTATGTTTTTATGAAATCATTGAATTATTCATAAAATTCGTGTAAGTTTTAAATGATGAGCGAAAACAAAATACAGGGAATGTATCTGCCGGAATTCGAGCATGATGCGTGTGGAATAGGCCTGATCACCAATGTCAAGCGAAACAGGTCGCATGAACTCGTGGATGATGCCATATTGATGCTCGAAAACATGGAGCATCGAGGAGGGTGTGGGGCAGAGCCTGAGACCGGCGATGGTGCCGGTATTCTGATCGAACTTCCTCATGATTTGTTTGCAAATGAATTCAATTCAGTTGGCAAGAAATTGCCTAATAGAGGAGAATACGGCGTAGCGATGATGTTTCTTCCCAAGCCATTTTGGGAAGATTGTGTGGGTGAATTCAATGCACTCGCTACAGAAATGGGTTTCACTATTCTTCATGAGCGGGATGTGCCAGTGGACAATCGGCATACCGGTCCTACCGCACGTGAGAACGAACCCAAGATCATCCAGACTTTTCTTTCGCAAGGCAAGCTCAAGGGCAAAGAGCTGGAAAGAAAGCTGTACGTGCTCAAAAAATATGCATCCAAGGTGCTCAAGGCGAGGTTCGACTTCTATGTAGCCTCTCTTTCCACCACTCAGATTGTCTACAAAGGACAGCTCAGAACTGATCAGCTCAAGGCCTATTATCTCGATCTGCAGAATGAAGAATTAACCTCTGCTTTTGCCATCATTCATTCAAGATTTTCGACGAACACATTTCCCAAATGGAGCCTCGCACAGCCCTTTCGCTACATCGCCCACAATGGAGAAATAAACACCATTCGCGGAAACATCAATAAAATGAAAAGCAAGGAGGCGCTTATGGAGTCGACCCTTTTCACTAAAGAGGAGCTGGAAAAACTCTTGCCCATTTGCGATATGTCCGTGTCTGATTCGGCCAATTTGGACGAACTGATAGAACTGCTCGTGATGGGTGGCCGCCCGCTCACCCACGCTATGATGATGTTAGTGCCGGAAGCCTGGCAATACAACCATCAAATGGATGACAACATAAAGTCGTTTTACAAATACGCAGCGTCAATTATGGAGCCTTGGGACGGCCCGGCCGCTCTCTGCTTCACCGACGGAAACCTCATTGGAGCCACACTGGATAGAAACGGACTAAGACCCTGCCGCTACACCATCACTTCGGATGATCGCCTGATCATCGCGAGTGAAACGGGGGCGCTACCCATTGATCAAAAATTGGTTAAGGAGAAGGGAAGACTCCAGCCGGGGAAGATGCTGGTGGTGGACTTGGAAAAGGGCGAGATCAAGTACGATCATCAGGTGAAAGAAGAAATCGCCAAGGCGAAACCATACGGCACTTGGCTCGATAGAAATAGAATCAAGTTGAGAACATTGCCCGGTCCGTTCCAAGACCCGAAAGTTGTCCCGGCCGATCAAATCGAACGCTTGAAAATTGCCAATGGCTACACCACAGAGGATGTCGAAAAAATCATCCTGCCAATGGCTCTAGAGGGTAAAGAACCCATTGGAAGTATGGGGCTGGAAGTGCCTCTAGCTGGGCTTTCAAAATTTCCTCAACATCCTGCTAACTACCTCAAGCAAATTTTTGCGCAGGTGAGCAATCCACCCATCGACCCTATCCGCGAAAGATTGGTGATGTCCCTATTTACCAGACTGGGTGAGGGCCGAAACATCCTGGCAGAAGAGCCAAAGCATGCGCATCAGGTTCACATCACTCGTCCGGTTTTGCGCCCGGCTACTTTCCAGAAAGTGCTGGAGTTGGATCGTCAGGGATTTAATCACAAGGTGGTGCACACCACTTTCGGTCAGGAGGAAAAGCTCGTAGATGCCCTCACGCGCATCAGTCTGGAAGCTGAGCAACTCGTGAGAGAAGGAGCATCCATTCTTATCCTGAGTGATCGTGTCACCACCTCGGATAAGCTGCCCATTCCGTCATTGTTGGCCCTTGGAGCCATTCAGCATCACTTGATCGACAAGAAACTAAGAGCAAGTACGAGCCTTGTGGTACACGCTGCTGATGTCATCGAGGTGCATCACTTTGCCACGCTCATTGGCTATGGAGCAAGTGCAGTCATGCCGTATCTGGTATTTAGTGAACTGAAAAAGTACGCCGATGAGAAGGGCCTTGAGTACGATGAAATCTCCAACAACTATGTGGAGGCGGTAGGCAAAGGGCTATTGAAAATCATGTCCAAAATGGGCATCAGCACCTTGCAGTCATATCAGGCAGCTCAAATTTTTGAAGCTATTGGGCTTTCGTCTGAAGTAATTGATAAGTGCTTCAAAGGCACCACTTCGCGAATTCAGGGGAATACTTTTGCTCATTTCGAAGAAGACATTCGCGACAACCACCGACGCGCTTTTGAGGAAAATGCCAAGATGAAGCATGGTGGGATTTACTCCTGGAGGCGGGAACAAGAAGATCATTTGATCGATCCTGAGACCATTCACTTGCTGCAAAAAGCGACCAGACTTAACGATTACGAACTCTACAAGAAGTACCGTGATCGACTGAATGACCCCTCCAAGAAACTTGTCAATCTTCGGCATCTTCTGGAATTCAAGAAGGGGAAACCTATTCCAATAGATAAGGTCGAGCCGGTGGAGAAAATCCTTCAAAGGTTTGCCACAGGAGCCATGTCTTTTGGCTCTATTTCGTTCGAGGCGCACACCACGTTGGCCATAGCCATGAACCGAATTGGTGCCAAAAGTAATAGCGGCGAAGGTGGTGAGGACGCCATACGATATGAGCCGATGGAAAACGGTGACCGACGTGTTTCTCGCATCAAGCAAGTCGCGTCTGGTCGTTTTGGGGTCACATCTCATTACCTCAACAATGCAGATGAAATCCAGATAAAAATAGCACAAGGAGCCAAGCCTGGTGAGGGTGGTCAGCTACCTGGTCACAAAGTGGACGAATGGATCGGACGCGTGCGAATGTCCACCCCGGGGGTTGATTTGATCTCTCCACCACCGCATCATGATATTTACTCGATCGAGGATTTGGCTCAGCTCATATTCGATTTGAAGAATGCCAACCCCGATGCGAGAATCAATGTAAAATTGGTTTCTGAAACAGGAGTGGGTACAATTGCCGCTGGAGTAGCCAAGGGATTCGCCGACGCTATTTTGGTCTCAGGAGCGGATGGAGGAACTGGAGCTTCTCCGCTTAGCTCTATTCGTCACGCCGGTCTTCCATGGGAGATGGGTCTTTCGGAAGCGCAGCAAACTTTAGTGATGAATCGTCTGAGGAGTCGGGTTGTTCTGCAATCGGATGGCAAGATGATGACTGGTCGTGACATTGCGATAGCTACCCTATTGGGTGCCGAAGAATGGGGAGTGTCCACTGCGGCGCTTATTGTGGAAGGCTGCATCATGATGCGTAAGTGTCACCTGAATACCTGTCCGGTTGGGATCGCCACGCAGGACGAAAAACTAAGAAAGCTGTTTACCGGTGACCCTGATCATGTAGTAAATCTGTTCACGTTTATGGCCATGGAACTACGCGAGATTATGGCCGAACTTGGTTTCAAAACCATCCATGAAATGGTAGGTCAGAGTCAGATGCTAAAGCAAACCGATAAGATCGATGCAAGAGGCATTGACCTTTCTCCGTTGCTGAAAACTATCGATACGAACGACACCAAGTACAATTCTCGCAAGCAGCAGGATTCCCTTGATGGCGTGCTTGATTACAAAATTTGGGAAGATGTGAAGAATGAAGTAGAGGCTGGAGAGGTGGCCATGTTCGACTATGACATCAAGAATACGGATCGAAGTACGGGTGCAATTATTTCTAGTTTTATTTCGAAAAAATACGGTGCGGAAGGGTTGCCTGAAGATCAGATTAAACTAAAATTCAGTGGATCGGCGGGGCAAAGTTTTGGAGCTTTTTTGGCCAAAGGAGTGAAATTCACTTTGGTAGGTGATGCCAATGATTATGTTGGAAAAGGGCTTTCAGGAGGACGCCTAATTATTCACCCTCAGCGCAACGTGCACTTCCGAGCTAGGAAAAACACCATCATTGGAAATGTGGCTTTGTACGGTGCTACTTCGGGAGAAGTCTACATCAACGGAATAGCGGGTGAGCGATTTGCGGTGCGAAACTCAGGAGCCGTGGCGGTGGTAGAGGGAGTCGGTGATCATGGATGTGAATACATGACGGGAGGTACGGTGTTAGTGCTTGGCCCGACAGGCAAAAATTTCGCAGCAGGAATGAGTGGAGGAATTGCCTATGTTTTGGATCCGGGTGGAAATCTCAGAGAGAATTGCAATACGGAAATGGTCATTTTCGACGCGATTGATGATGAAGACGTGGCGAGAGTTCGTCATTTGATTATTAATCATTTGAGGCACACGGCGAGTAGCGTGGCGCAGGAGGTTCTTTTGGACTGGAATCGTTATATCAACCACATGGTGAAGGTGATTCCTCAGAAATACAAGGCCATCATGGATAAGAAGAAATCAGAGATTCCAATGACTCCAATTTATTGATTTGATGATTAATTGATTAGAAGATTTGATGATTAACTATCGACTATTGACTAAAAAATGGGAAAGCCAACAGGATTTTTAGAGTACGAAAGAGAATTGCCGGCAAAGAAGCCCGTAGAGGATCGATTGAAGGATTACAAAGAATTGTACCTGCCTTTTGCTGATGAAAAAACCAATCAACAAGCGGCGAGATGCATGGATTGTGGAATTCCGTTTTGCCACTCAGGATGCCCACTTGGGAACAAAATCCCCGACTTCAACGATGCAGTGTATAATGAAGACTGGGAGTATGCTTACAACATCCTAAAGTCAACGAACAACTTCCCTGAATTTACCGGACGAATTTGCCCTGCTCCATGCGAGGGATCGTGCGTGCTGGGAATCAATCAGCCACCTGTTTCTATCGAGCACATCGAAAAGAGTATTGCCGAGAAAGGATTTGATCTTGGATTTGAACAGCCGAGAATTCCAGAAAAAAGGACGGGAAAAAAGGTGGCGGTGGTAGGCTCTGGTCCTGCGGGAATGGCGGCCGCTGATCAGCTCAATCAGTCTGGTCATGAGGTTACGGTTTTTGAGAGAGATTTGGAAATCGGAGGCCTTTTGCGATTCGGAATTCCCGATTTTAAGTTGGAAAAATGGGTGGTGGAAAGACGAGTGAAAATGATGGAAACCGAAGGTATCACGTTCAAAACCAAAACCAATGTGGGTGTGGATCTCAAAGCCGATGAATTGCTGAAGAAATTCGATGCGGTCGTTTTGGCTGGAGGAAGTACCATTCCTCGTGATTTGCCAATCCCGGGAAGAGAATTGAAGGGTGTTCATTTTGCGATGGAATTCCTCACTCAACAGAACAGAGAAGTTTCCAAACTGCCGGAAAAGGACAAAGAGCGAATCATGGCCACTAAGAAAAACGTGGTGGTCATTGGTGGAGGAGACACAGGCTCAGACTGTGTGGGCACAAGCAATAGGCATGGAGCCAAGTCCGTCACGCAGATAGAGATTCTAGGCAAACCACCTGAAGACAGAACCATGACTAACCCCTGGCCGGAGTGGCCGATGGTGCTGCGAACTTCCACTTCACACGAGGAAGGGGCAGAGAGAAGGTGGTCTATCCTGACGAAAGAATTTGTTGGGAAAGACGGAAAACTTACAGGCATGAAAGTGGTGGATATTGATTTCATCAATGGGAAATTGACGGAAAATCCAAAAACCGAGCGAGTCATTCCTTGCGAGTTGGCGCTAATTGCAGCGGGTTTTGTCCATCCTCAGAAAGAAGGGCTCTTGGAGCAACTCAAAGTGGAGCTTGATGACCGTGGAAACGTGAAAGCCGAAGAGTTCAAAACGTCAGTCGATAAGGTCTTTACGGCTGGAGATATGCGAAGAGGACAGTCACTAGTCGTCTGGGCGATTGCCGAAGGAAGAAAAGCTGCTGCGGAGGTGGATGCGTTTTTGGGGTAGATGTAACGTCAGCTAGCAGGAGTGCGCCCCAATTTGGCAAGTTCTGATAAAACTAATGAATCTGCCGGTGCTTCCAAAGTATCCAAATGGCACTGCGTTCAGAAAGATAAAAATTCCTGCGAACAGAAGCCAGTAGAAAGCACCTACTTTTCCCAGCGGCAGATTCATGGTGAAGTTCGCACTGAAGCTTGCAAATGGCTCATGTGGCCATGCCCCGCTAGTGTTTGTTAGGAGGCTTTAATTCTCAGTTTTAGATTGGTTTTTAACTTGTTTGATTAGAAAATCAAGTGAAGAGGAGTCCCAACATCTCACAATGACTACTATTCTCCAAACTAGCCAGATGGTTGATCCAATAAGAATTAAAAGAAAAAATGCTTCCCATATGGTCTTTGGAATACCGAGAGCATCTTTAAAGTCAGCTGTCAACTTAGTGATAAGGGCAGTTAATAAAATTGAAAAAGGAGTTATCCATGATTTCCGAATATCTAAGTTTTTTAGATGCTTCATCAAAATGTTTTCAAGCTTATCATGTGTAATCTCAATTAGATCAGATTTGACATTAGACATTCTTTTACTGACAAATCGACTTTGTTCATCCTGATTCTCGAAAGTGGCGTTTTGCTGATTAGTCGGCATCTTTTGCCTCCTTTCTTTCTTCTTTGGTAGGTTTTTCAATCTCGATTAGAGCACCAACTGCGTGCTGCGTTATCGCTCCGCAATTGTTACAAGCTGCTGTTATGACTGGGACGTTTAGTCCGCCAAGAACTGCCTTGCCATATTCATCTGTCAAATAGTAAGTTGAGAAGCCATCAATTACCGAAAAGCTCTTGTGACCACAACGGTGACAAGGTTGGCTAGCTCCTTTTTCGATAAGCTTATCAGTTATTTCTTTCCTATCAAATTTTTTTGCCATATGCGTTTATGTATGATGCCTCCTAACGTTCAGATAAGCTCAGTGAGCATATCCTTTCATATTGATTCTAAAATTAAAGTTTCCCATTAAAGTAGTTCAAAGCTTGGTTTGCTCATTGAGCTTATCGTTTGTTACATCCAGTTTTTTCTGGTAGGATTGGATTAAAACACTTGCAAAAGTCTCTTTATCCTGTCGTAATAAATCAATTCCATCTCCCTTTATAAGACTTGGATGAACTTCCCGAAGGTTGTTGTCACTCCATAACGCCAATTCTACCAAAATAGGAGTCAATTCTAATCCCTTCGATGTAAGTCTGTATATGTTCGTCTTTTTATTGGTGGGCAGTTTGATTTTGTCAATGATTCCTAGCTCCTCAAGGAGTTTGAGTTTGATTGAAAGAACATTCGTTGCAATGGCTTCTTCACTTTCAATAAAGTCTTTGAAGGTTTCTTTCCCATCTACAAGTATTTGCTTTACGATGACAAGCATCCACTTGTCACCTAGAATATCAATAGCAGAGGTAAAAGGGCAATTGCACCTGAATTTGTAGTCCATTTTAGAGTTCATTAAAAATTACTTGTAAAAAACAATTAATAATTACTTGTATTTTGAAAGTAATAATTTACTATTGCTTGTAATTTACAAGTAATAAATAGAAAATCATGAAAAAAATGTTTGCAATGACTCTTCTCATGGGTTTTATGGCTTCCTGTTCTGCACAGACAAGTTCGAACCAAATAGAAGGAAGTGAAAATTCACAATTAAATATTAAAAAGATGAACAAAAAAGAAAGAGTAGGCACCTTCTTGGGTGCTGTGTTACAAAATGATCCTGGAAAGATGCGGGAACTAGCTAATGCTAATTACATTCAGCACAATCCATTTATACCAACTGGATTGGAACCATTCATTGAAATGTTGCCAATTCTCCAAGAGAACGGAACCACTGCCGAAAACATTCGGATGTTTCAGGATGGTGATTTTGTGTTTATGCATAACATATGGCGTAATGCCAAGCCATTTGGGGCAGATGAAATGGTATCATTTGATATCATTCGACTGGATGATAATGGCAAAGTGGCTGAGCATTGGGATGCAATGACTCCTTTGGTGAAGGAAACCGCTAGCGGAAGGACTCAAACTGATGGCCCTGTTGCAGCTACAGATTTTGATAAAACCGAAGCAAATAAAGCACTTGCAGAATCTATGGTGGAAGATATTCTAATGGGTAAAAATCCTTCAAGGATTACCGATTACATAAGTTCGGAAAAGTATGACCAGCATAATCCTAGCATCAAGGATGGCTTATCTGGAATTAGTGCAGCTGTTGAGTATCTAATGAGCCAGAACAACATGTTCAAGTATACCAAAATTCATAAAGTGTTAGGGGAGGGTAATTTTGTCCTTACTGTAAGTGAAGGTGAATGGAACGGTACTACCAACGTTTTTTATGATTTACTTCGTTTTGAAGATGGTAAAGCCGTAGAACATTGGGATGTTATTCAAGAGATTCCAACTGAGGGCTTAGCTAATACAAACGGAATGTTCGGATTTTAATTCTAGCAAGTCAACGTCTAGCGAAATCCAGAGGCTTGGAATGGCTTCTGGATTTTCTATGCAATTGGATGTAACGATCAGATAAGCTCAGTGAGCATATCCTTTCCAATTGATTCTAAAGTTACGGTTTTGCATTGAAATTGGCTCATAGCTCAGTTTGCTCATTGAGCTTATCATTTGTTAGCCACATATTCTATTTCTTCCTCAATGTCGAGTCTATAAATCTCATCCATTAATTGACGGTAAGGGTTGTGCATTGCAATACTTTGATCATACTTTTCGAGTGATAGATTGAGATACTCAATGGTTCTTTTAGAGTTACCCAATTGTTGATATGCTTTTGCTGAATAAAAGTAGGCTTCACTTATATCGTTGTACTCCATTTGTTTTTCAAATTCAACTAAAGCCTTTTCTGGTTCATTTAACTCTAAGTATAGCACTCCTAGATGTAAATTGTCATATGATCCTTGATAATAGTCTTCAGAGTTGATGCAGTTTTCTATGAGTTCAATTGCCTTTTCATAATCACCAAGACCTTTATAACAAAGCCCTTTCATAATATTCAAGTGGTAAAAGCCATCACCTGTTTCACCAATATCATAGTCCAGTAGACTATCAAGTCTATCTATATCGGAAATTGCCTTATCGTAATTATGCATAAAGAACCAGTGATACCATCCTCGCTGACCTAAATATTGCTTAGGGTCTAAATCTACTGCTTTGTCAATCAGCTCTATCCATAAGTTCATTTGTCCTCTTTTTGCGAATGGAACCGATTGTTCGAAGAAAGAGTATGCAAATTCTGGACATAACTCAATTGACTTTAGAAAATGTTCTTGTGAAGCTTTACTTCCTTGTGCATGTTGAATTGCCTTTTCTGCCTCCTTACAAGCCTCATAGCATTTTTCATCCTCTTTGTAGATGTAGCAGTTGGGAATTGCAACAGCATTATTCGAAAGTAGGATGGTAATTGCAAGGATTTGTAAAAACTTAATTTGATTCATGGCATAATACGTTCAATGTCACCCTTTGTAATCTTAAATGTCAAGTATTGATAGTAGTCATAATTCTTACCATCAAAATCACCCGGTTTCCATCCGTCAAGACTTTTTGTTATTTCAAGAAGCTGATTTGTTAATTCTTTTGATAGATTCTTTTCATTGTAATCTAAATCCATGGTGACTATTCTGTACCATCCTGTTTTTCCATCGCAGTTCACAATGAATCTTATTGTTACATACCCATTTTCATTTTCATCAACCTCTTGAAATTGCCTATCGAATTCTCGTAAAATTTTAGCTTTTTCCCCATCGTATTGGATCGCACTTGAGAAATTATAATATTGAAAGGTTAAGTCTTCATGGCATGGTTGGAAATCAGTAGTATCTATTTTGGGGTTAAATAATATATCACCAACATGTCTCAAAGGTGCATCCTTTTGTTTTTCTGAATTGTTGCAAGAAAAAAAGAAAGCCACCGAGATTAATGCTAACAATTTAATATTTTTCATCTTTTACTACTTTGTGGCTAACATTAATGTAACGTCCACTATGGACGTTATCTACCTTTCAAATATACTGGTTGTGCGCGTTATCCTGCTATATGGATGTTAAACGCGCACTCCGAGGTTTTTAATTGCAAATCACCTATCCAGCCATTCCTTAAAACCACCCACCCGTTCTTTGGCGACTATGGTGTCTTCTCCATCCAGGTGAGTCACGTTCAGTTTCAGTCGGTGACTTGAGAAGGAAATGATGTCTTTGATCGCGTCGATCTCCACAATGTATTTTCTGTTGATTCGGAAAAACCTGGAGGGATCAATCAGCTCTTCGAGTTGATCCAGTGTGTAATCCACGAGAAATTTTTTGCCCTCTTTGGTTAGCAAATAGGTTGCCTTTTCCAGGCTGTAAAAGGCCGTGATTTCCGATGATAAGATAGACTTAATGTGTTCGCCCACTTTCACGATAAATCGCTCTTTGAATTGTTTCTGCGGGTGGAGCATGGCCTCCAGCAGAGACGGATCAAAAGTGATGGTTGGCTTCTCTGCAGGCTTAAATTTTCCAAGGGCTCGCTTCAGCTCTTTCGGATCAATCGGCTTAAGCAAATAATCCAGGCTATTTACTTTGAATGCATCCAGCGCATATTGGTCATACGCCGTGGTGAAAATGATCGGACAGTTTACTGGGCGTTTTTTGAAAATCTCAAAAGAGGATCCATCGGCGAGGTGAATGTCAAGGAATAGGAGCTCGGGTTCGTCATTTTGCTCCAGCCAGTTCACGACAGATTTTACCGAGTCCAGCACGGCCAAGATTTCGATGGTCGGGTCCGCCTCTTTCAGCAGGCTCATCAGCCGATCAGAAGCAAGAATTTCATCTTCTACTATCAGCGCTTTCATGAGAGCTCAAGAATTGGAAGTTTCACAATGAAGCTTTCTTTCGTGTGTTCGATCTCTACTTTTCGGTCGCTGAGCATTTCGTACCTAGAAACTATGTTGCTCAGTCCGAGCCCATTCGAATCAACTCGCGGAGCGTCAAGCGGATTGATGTTGTTCTCCACCACTATTGTTTCCCCCTCTTTCCTCACCTGAATGCTTAGTTTGTATTCTTTGGAAATTTCATTGTGTTTGATGCAATTCTCGACGAGCATTTGCAGAACTACCGGGGGCACGAACCCATTTGTTTGGTCTTCAAATCCTGTGTATTCCACTTTGAAATTGTCCCCGAAACGGATGGAATTCAGGTAGGCAAAGGATTTTAGAAAATCCAACTCTTTCTGCACTTCCACCACTTCCTCTGATTGCTGCTCCAGCACATAGCGATACACGCCTGACAGTTTTTGAATGAATTCTACCGCCTTGGCTTGATCGGCATAAACGAGGGTGGAAAGGGCGTTCAGGCTATTGAAAAGAAAGTGCGGATTGACCTGGCTCCTCAGCGATTCAAATTTTGACTTAGCGTTCTCGGTCTTTAGTTTTTCTACGTCAATCGCGGCTTGGCGCCATTCGTCAAGAAAGTTTTTCCCATGTAACCAAAGAGAGATCACAAGAGTGATCGAAACAGGAATGATGTACATCGCGAAACCATCGTGTTCCCAAACTTTTATAAAGTCATAGCCAAAGTAAAATACGATCAGTACATAGAGTACTACAGTTGAAATAACCATAGTAACCAAGAACATGGTGATTAAACCAAGAACAGCTCTCGTGACCGGAGCTTCAAGCCATGAGTATCGCTTGTCTATTTGGCAGATGAAGTAGTCGTTTCCGTTTGCGAGGAGTGACCAATAGGTGAACGAAACAACCAGGCTCTCGATGTATTCATGCCATTCGCCTCTTCGTACGGGACCTAATTCAGTGAAAAACGCAATGACCACCGAGCCCAAGAAGGGAACGATTAGCCATTTATTGAGAATGTCTTTAGTGGACTGTTTCATCTGCTTGTGCAAAATAGCGGGATCGGACGAATTCGTCCGATCCCGCTTGATTTTGATTTTATTCTCCGCTTGCTTGGCTTGCGCACATTTCTTTGTACTGGCCGATCATATCAGCTCCCCACATTGGTGAAAGCTTAGATTTTGGCTCATAATTTTCGAATAATTTTTCAGCCGAACTAATCATCGCGCATGGTTCCTCAATTCCGTTTCCAAAAAACTGAGCCATACCTATTTTCATTTGAGCCATGAATAGAGTTGCTCTTGGGTTATCAGGATCCATTGCCATTGCTTTGCCGAATGCGCCCATTGCTTTTGGTGTCAGGGTTTGTCCACGCGTGCCTGGGTCTACGCTGATCTTCATCATGTCTATGAATCCTCTGAGCGCCACGATTTCGGCATTGTTTGCATCCGCAGTTTGCGCCTTGTCAAGCGCAGAGTGTGCTTGGTCAAGAATTTGATCTTTCTCAGTCACATCTTGAAATCTGAATGACTTGAAAACTTGTCCGAGTGCCACGTAATAGTGAGGCTCCCACCTGCTGCTTTCCGCTTGTCCGATGCGGTTGAGTTTGTTGATCACAGGGTCAAAGTCCGTAGGTGCCTGAGCTTGGTATAGCTCGGCAATGGCTCCCTCCATCGAGGAAGTGAATTTGTCATTTTGGGCAGTCAATGTGGTTGCAAAAATGACGAGTAGGGTTGTGTATATGATTTTCATAATTGTATGGTTTTGAAGTTTAAAAAATGTTATTAGTTAAGATTTTGAAGGTTGTTTTTGCTCTTGTCTTTGGTCAGGGTGATGAACAGCCCAACGAAAAGGAATCGCTTGGCGGGCTGAGTGATCGGTCGTGAATCGTAGACATTATCTGCGCCAGGGTCTTGCTCAAATTCATACCCAAAGACATTGTTTCTTCCGAGTAGATTAGTCGCTGAGGCGTAGAGGATGATGTTTTGTCTGTGGAGATAGGCCAAATTGAAGCTGAGGTCGCCGAAGTTTTTGGTCGTCCCGGAGTTGAACTGATCACTGTTTGGATCATCGTACGGACGGCCGGAATTGAAGCGATAGGCTGCCCCAATTTGGGTTTTTAATCTGGTAATGAAGTGCTTGTAAACAACCGAGAAATTGTGCTTAGCTGCGAAGGATGGCTGAGCCAGTTTGGGGTAGTTCAGGAAATCCCGCTTGGTGTCTAGGTACGAGTAGGTGATCCAGAAGTCACCGTTCTTGATGCTCTTGCCGTCTCGGTAGAAAAGGTCCACACCTTGCGCATATCCGCGTCCTTTGTTAGTGTAGGAGTTGGCATCAAATTCCTGATCAAACTTCACCAATCGTCGGTAGTCTTTTCTGTACACCTCTGCTCGGAATATTCTGCTCGATTTGATTTTCTGAAAACTTAAAATATAGTGATCGGCTTTTTCAGGAATGACCTGTGTGGAGCGAATCAGAATATTGCTCGTCGGCAGCTGATGGAATTTCCCATAAGCAAGAGAAAGCTGAGAATTGTCGCCTGTTTTGAGCGCCATGGAAAGGCGGGGAGTCAGGCCTGTGTAAGAAAGGAGCGAGTAATTCTCCGCTCTAAGTCCTGATCGAAGGGTCAGGCTATTGGAAACGTAATAGTCAACCTCTACAAAACCAGATGTGATGGTGTTTTCGAATGCTGCTTCAGGATAGTCTTCTGATGGAATGGCCGCATCCTCTGTGCGAGTGGCCCCCATTATTTCTCCACCAACTTTGAGTGTGACTTGAGAAATGTCCGTAGTGAAATTGGTCTTGAAGTGATAGCCTTCCTGAACGTCATTCACAGTCAGGCTGTCGGCCATCAAATCCTCGATCGTCTTGCCGTACGAAGCGCCGATGTATCCGTTGCTATTTTCTCCAATTGCTCGTTGGTAGCTGGAGTTTAGGTAAAGATTCTTGTTGGTTAAATCCACTCGCATTAAGTCTGGAGAATCGATGTTTGGGAAGTTGACAGTGAAACCACTTTGGTCGATGTTGGCATAGACTTTCAACATATCATTTTTGGTCAGTTTTTGTCGAAGCATGAAGGTGCTGTTCATTGATGTGAATCCTTTCTCCCACTTGTATTCCTGATTGATGAGACTATTGTAAGGGTCAAGATTTGTGTATTGGACTTGACCGTAGATTGAGCCATTTTCCCATTTTTGGGTGTGCGCCACATCCGTGCCTACAGTCATTAGGGAAATGTCACTGCGTGTTTCGTCAGGGATGTCATTAGAAGTCAAAGAAAGCACCGAAGAAAGGGCCTGACCGTACTCGGCAGAATAGCCACCCGAGCTAAAGAAGGTGCCCTTGAAAAGGAAGGGAGAGAAACGACTTCTTGATGGAACATTGTTCGGAGCAGCTCCATAAAAACTATGAACGAGCACGCCATCAATAAAAGCCTGGGTTTCGGTATCTGTACCACCTCTGACGAACAATCGCCCGGATTCACCATTTGTGGTTGTGCCGGGGAGGGTGTTCAAGGCGCCTACTATATCGGCCGTAGCACCAGCGGTCATGGCAATGTCAAGCGGCTTCAGGATCACAGCTTTCTTTTCATCACTAGCCTCAAAACTCCCTGCGGTGATGGTGACGCCTGAAAGTTGATTAACCTCTTCTTTAAGTTCAATTTGAAGTTTCACGTTTTCCTTACCAAGAATGATAGGGAGCTTTTGTTCTTTAAAACCAACTGCACTTACGACTAGAATGAGACTGTCTTTTTCTGAGGTAAGAAATGAAAAATTACCGTTGATGTCTGTGGATGCTCCGTCGTAGGTGCCGTCCAGGTACACATTCACTCCGATGATGCCTTCGCCAGATTTGTCTGTGATTTGTCCCTCTATTTTTTGAGCTTGAAGTGACCAGGTCAGAAGGAGGGAAGCGAGTAAGAAGAGTAGCTTTTGCATGACTTATCTATTTGATTACAAGCCAAAAGTGTAGGAGCTAGGGGCCTCCTAGTAATATTACGAACCGAACAGGCGTATTTTCAGGATGAATAGGAACGTGGCTGCTTGATTCGACTTTGCCACAAAGAAAAAGCCCCAGCGAATGCCGGGGCTTTTAATCAAGTTAACCTAACCTCAACCAAAAGGTAATCTTAAATGTCTTATTCTGTGACGATGGTATAGCCTCTGATGCCGTGCTCGTGGCTATCCAATCCTGCTTCTTCGTGCTCTTTGGAAACTCTGATGCCGATCGTCTTTTTCAATACGAAGAAGATCACGAAAGCAGCAGTGAAAGCAGCAACTCCACAAACGGCCACTCCTATAAGTTGAGTCACGAAAGAGTGATCCGGGTTTGTTGAGAAGATGCCTACTGCGAGAGTCCCCCAGATTCCACAAGTCAAGTGAACAGAAACGGCACCTACCATATCATCTAACTTGAATTTGTCCAGTGTGATAGCAGAAAGTACTACTAACAATCCGGCAATGAAACCAACTAGCAAGGCGTTGTTGGGCTCGATGACGTCAGCACCGGCAGTGATCCCAACCAAACCAGCAAGAATACCATTCAATACCATGCCCAAATCCATCCTTTTGAAAACGATGTAGCTCATGAGGAAACCTCCAAGTCCGCCTGCACAAGCTGCAAGAGAAGTCGTAACTAGCACGAATGAAGTCAAAGCTGGATCACCGGAAAGTACCGAGCCTCCGTTGAAACCGAACCATCCCAACCAAAGGAGGAAAACCCCGATAACAGCCAAGGGCACAGAAGAACCCGGCTTGTCGATCACTTTTCCATCCACGTATTTCCCAAGTCTTGGGCCTAACAAGATGATGCCGGCAAGCGCTCCCCATCCACCCACAGAGTGAACCAGAGTGGATCCTGCGAAATCATAGAATCCCCAATCGTCGAGGACTCCACCGCCCCATTTCCAGCTACCGATGATAGGATATACAACCCCCACAAAGAATACAGTGAAAATCATGTAGGCGCTAAGTTTGATTCGCTCAGCTACGGCCCCAGAAACAATAGTAGCGGCAGTGGCGGCAAACATGGCTTGAAACAAGAAGTCTGTCCACCAAGTGTATCCGCCGCTTGCGTAAGCAGTCGTTACATCAGCGGTTTCCGATGATCCAATGCCGAATCCCGCAAATCCGAACCAACCCGGCACGTCAAATCCAGGGTACATCAGGTTGAATCCACAAATGAAATACGTGATGATTCCTATAATAGGAGTCAAAGTGTTTTTGAATAGGATGTTCACGGTGTTTTTTGACTGGCCGAAACCCGCCTCAACACCGGCAAATCCTAAGTGCATGATGAACACGAGCGCAGTGGCGAGCATCATCCATACGTTGTTGGCAGTAAAGAGTCCCAAGGAAACTTCACCGTCCTGACCAAAGGCTGTTGCCGGAATAAGCAGCAGTCCCAGAATCGGAAGTAGTGATAAAAATCGTTTCATAATTTATTTAGTTAATAGGTGGTTAATTGATTTTTTAGAAGCTGTAGACAAGGCCAATACCGAATTGACTGAACCCGTCAGTAGCTGCTGCATCACTGTCCAGGAAGACGTCCTGATCTGCAGTATCAAATCTGAATTCGGGAATGATTGTAAGTGGGCCTTCTACTATGTTCAAGGAAAAGGTGAACGAGCTATAAGTAGCCGTATCCTTGTCGTCAAAATTTTCATATCTGACGCCTAAAGAAGTTGCATCGGTTATGGCGTACTGAGCATAACCAGCGATACCGAAGAATCCTGTTTCATCTCCGCCATAATTCAGGTTCTCAGATACATTTAATCCTAGGTAAAGCGGGTCTGAAATCTGGTAGCCGGTGGTAACATCCCATTGCTGGAATAGTGACCCACCTAAGTAGTTCAAGTAGATATCCCATCCGTCTACTGGTGCAACAGAAAGCTGAGCACCTATATTATCCATTCCCAGACTCGGATTAGCCGTGTAGCTATCCCAAGCAGAAGAGAATACGCCTACCATCACACCTACTTTATCGCTAATAGCATAGTCGGCTTTGAATCCAGCATTTTGGAATGGCCCATTGCTGAACAAGTATGAACCAGAATAGTTGAAGTTGGCCGATGGAGAAATCACTTCATATCCCACAAATGTTCCCATGAAACCGGCAGTGAAAGAAAGTTTCTCACCAGCTGCATAGGAAACATATAAGTTTTGAATAGATCCTGGAGCAGTTGCCGCTCCTGAAACATCACCAGATCCATCTCCTCTTGGCCCGAATGCTACATCGCCTACAAAAGTCACTTTTCCTTTGGTTTGGCTCAACACTACATTGACCATACCAATAGACATAGAATTCTGATCTGTCATGAACCATGTCGGTTGATTGGCCTTGCCGGAAAAGTCATACTTATAGTATGCATCTACTGAGCCAGAGATTTGAAGGGACTCATCTTCTTCTTCATCCTGTGCTGCGACCTGAGTTGCGAAAATCATGCTTGCTACTGCGAACATTACCATTAATACGTTTTTGCTAGTCTTCATTTTCTAAGTTTTAGGTTTAAAAATGTAATTCTTATCTATTTCGGTATGTTTTTGATCCGTTAGAATAAGTATTTGCAGCAAAACTAGATTTGATAGCTCGAATAAATACTAGACAAGATAAAATATGCGAAATATTCATCGAATACGGTTTAAAAAAATACTCGATTGAATTTGAAGTGTGTAAATCGTTGGTTTTTTGATGGAAAATTCAATGAGGTATTGAGATTTTATTGAAAACATCAGCTAATCCGGTGATTTATTGAACAGCTTAGTGAAGCTTGGGCATAAAAAAACCTCCGATGTATCGGAGGTTTTTGGGTTTGTTACATAGGAGTACTTATTGGACAGAATAACTATGGATTGAACATTCTATCTGCTTTCAGGATGGTCGCCACACTAAGGCTGTCAGTGATTTTGCCGTCTAGACACATTTGCAGCGCTTCAGAGAAAGGCAGCTTTCGAATTTCTAAATCCTCTGTTTCGTCAAAGTTGGTTTCCCCAAAAGTCAGATCAGTCGCCAGAAATCCATACCCGACCTCATCACTCACACAGTTGGATAAATGTATTTTGATGATCTCGACCCATTTTTTGGCGGTGATTCCAGTTTCTTCCTTGAGCTCGCGCTTGGCTGAATCTATCGGATTTATGTTTAGCTGGCCTCCACCCATTGGGATTTCCCAGGAGTATTCGTTGAGTGGGTAGCGCCATTGGCCTACCAGCCATGTGTTCATTTCTTCATCAAGTGGCAGGATGCCGATCGCCAAGTTCTTGAAATGAACCGTACCGTAGATGCCTTCTCCGCCGGATGGATTGATGATTTGATCCTCGTTTAGGCTGATCCACGGATTGTCGTAGATTTTCTTGGTCGATAGAGTTTTCCAAGGGTTTGGCATAGCGCTCATTAATCAAAGGTAGCTATCGCTTGGAGATTTTATTTGAGCTGATTGGCCGCTGGCGTGAGCATTTAAACCGATCAATTCCTGAAGGTCTTTTGTTAAGGTGCTTTTGACTTGTGCCGGAGTTGACTCTGGCGCGCCACCTTTTGAAGCTGGAAGACCTCAGATTTCTCCTCATAATTTTTACAACCTCCATCTCCGCGTGACCAAACTGCACTTCAATCGCCTCGAAGGGGGTTCGATCCTCCCATGCCATTTCGATTATTCTGTCTGTATCTGGATCAATCTTGAGTTTATGTTTGGGCATTGAGCTCATCTATCTTTTTGCTTATGGCGAAAGCTTCGGCATACTTCGCATCGCTTTTTGATCTGTTTGAGACCGAAAGTTTATGAGCTTCACTCATCAGCTTCTCGTATTTACGTTGTAGTTTTTGTTGGGGAGGTGTTTTCCTGAATATCATAAAAGTGGAAACCTCGTCTAAGTATCAATGGTTCATAACTAAACAAAAAAAGGAGCCGAAGCTCCCCTTTGGTAACTAAACCAAATTGAATTACCCTTTGCGCAGGTAGATGTTCCCGCTTATTGTTTCTAGCTCAGTCTGCTCACCACCTTTGCCAATTCTACCTCTTACATTTTGTCCTACCACCTGTCTTAGACCTTCTTTTCCGTAAGGAAATTCTACCTCTAGGTCGGTGTAGACCTCTCCAGAAATTGTTTTCGCTTTGAAGTCTAGCCCAGACTTCTCAGGCACGGTGACATCAATTTCCCCTGAGATTGTTTTTAGATACATCGGTACACCAGAGTATGTCAAAGTATAATCCCCTGAAATAGTATATGCGGAAATTTTCATTGACTTGGGTGCGTAGACGGTGTAGTTAATTTCGGAAGTCCAGCTGCAATTATTCCATTTGTCACCTCTTTCCTTTTCAATCTTCTTCCACATATCCTTGTCCATGGCAATGCTGATGGTGTTGGTGCCTTTATCCGAGGAAAGTGAGAATATATCGTTGTATTCCCCATCTTGAATATTCACATCCACTTCCACAAGTACCTCGTTTTTGTCCCAGGTTTTGAAGGTGATGTCACTTGCAAAAGTGAAGTCTAGGTCGAGTGATGTCTGTCCGGATATCATCACTGACTCGGTCACTTTTTTGGATTGTGCGGCCGCCCCTAGGACGACCAAACACAATGCAATGGTTAGTGCTCTCATGATCAATTGGCTTTTCGGATGTAGATATCACCACTTACTGTCTTCAGCGCTACTTCTACTCCTCCACCATTGAGTTTGCCAGTGTAGCTAGATCCTCCGATGCGTCTTGTTTGGCCTTCTTCACCAAGATCAAATTCTAGGTCTGTATATACGCCACCCGAAATACTTCCCATTTTGAATGTTCCTTTGGTGCTTGAAGGCACTGTCAGTTCAATGTCACCGCTAGTGGAAGTCAAAGAGGATGGAGAGGTTTGCGATAAAGACGTGAAAGAGATTTTTAAATCTGAACTTAACGTGTGAGCCACCAAGGGACCTGTCAGGTCAATGAGCTCCAGATCCCCGCTGAATGCTCTTGCTTCCACTTCTCCGGCCATGCCTTTGATCACAAGATCACCAGTTCGGTAATTGTTGTAGTCAACTTTCAGATTCAAAGCCTTGGGCAAATAGATGGTGTATTCACTATCATCCGATGTGCGATCAGTTCCTACGATTCTGATCTTGTTCCCTTCCTGCGTAATTGCCAATCCCAATCCGGTATTGTCTACTCCTGCGGCGGAAAGTGGCTTTAGTCCTTTGGCTTTCTCTGGGAGACCCTTGTAATCCATAGTGGTCACTTTAATCTCTGAGCCCGAGCTACCCTCGACCACCAAGTCGGCATTCAAGAGTTCGATCACGACCCAGGTGTCCGATGCATTGCCTTTCACGGCATACTTGAATTCTTTCTGGGCGTGTGCTGTTATGGCAAAAACCATCATTAGTCCTGTTAGTACATTTTTCATTTTTATGTTGAGTTTAAATTTTAAAATCTGTTTTACACTAATACCTCCAAAGCGATTTTTGCTTGTTCTTTCACTTCTGGAGAAGTTTCTTCATTTTCAATAAGTTGTTTCATGGGGCCTCTCGCACTTTTCTCTCCTGCATCCACAAGAAGGGCTATCAATGAAATTTGAATCAATGGGTCAGTCTGGCTTTCTAATGATTTGACCAATTCGTAGCGCACTTCATCGAGGGTCATATAATTCGCAAGAGCTTGCATGGCCGCATAGCGCACGTTAGGACTTTCGTCGGAGTTGAGGGTGGATACAAGAACAGCAATCAGTTTTTCATTTGCATCCTTATTTTCCTCTATTCGATTGACGGCCAGGATACGGTCACTTGCCGAATGGCGCTGAAGAGAACTGGTCAGCGTTGCTTCTCGCAAGGATTGAATTTCTTCTTTCAGTCCTGCCAACTCTTCAGAATTGTCAGGAGCGGAATTGCCCATTCGTCCTAGGCTAAAACCGAGAACTAGAATGACAACTGCGGCGGCCACATGCATCCAAGTGAAGCCCTTTTGCAAAGAGGCTTGCTCCTCAAGAATGGCCTGTTGGATATGCGCATGGATGTGCAACGGCACCTCGGGCTCTGATGCAGAAGCTATAGTGTCCAGCACTTCTTTGAGTTCGATGAATCGCTTTTGAAGCTCCGGTTTTTTCTCAATGAGTTGCTCAAGTTCAGGATTCGATTCTCCCTCGATAAGCGCAATTAATTGTTCGTCAGTTATTTTATTTCCCATTTCAATTCTGATTAAAATAGATGTCTTTTAATTCTTTGATCGTGCGATGCACTTGCACCTTTATATTGCTCACTGTCGTTTTCTTCAGCGTGGCAATCTGCTCGTACTTCATGCCGTCGAATTTGCTCATTACCAGTAACTCTCGTTTTTCCTGAGGTAGCTTGTTCATCGCGGCGTAGAGTACTCGTTCTTTTTCCATTTGTTCTTTGTTGTCCTCTTCAGCCAGGTCATGCATCATGTTTTCTGGGTTGAAATAATCTTCATGCACCTTCATCTTTCTAAAGTGGTCTTTCACCATGTTTCGTGCGATTTGGAAAACCCAGATTTCGAACCGTTGGCCTTCTTTGTAAGACTTTCGGTACTTCATTACCCTGATGAAAAGATCCTGAGTGAGGTCGTCACTGTCGTCTTTGGACATGGTCGATTTCAGGAAGTAACTGTAGATGCGCCTGCTGTAGCGACCGAACAGTTCGTTCAGTTGATCAAGTTGTCCGTTTTTCACCCGAGCCATCACGTGCTCGTCGGTCATTTCCAAATTCACCCGGTTAGTTTTTGGTTAATTCGGATAAGTTACCAGAAAAGGTAAAAAAGGTTACAAGGGTTTATTGATTGCTATTCGGTGGATAAGCCGAGCTCTTCGCGGATGGCTCGGTCGCTGTTGCTGTTCTTGCCCCAGTACTTGCTTCGGATGGTTTTTTTGAGTTTAGCCTTTGTTGTCAGCAATTCAGGATTGCCGAATCCACTCATGTGCGTCTCTTCCCAGCCCAATATCCGGTGAGGGAGGTTTTCCTCAAAGAAAATGGAGAGTGTACGATCCTTGTATTTAAGCATGTAGTTAAGGTGTGAATGCGTTGAGTAATCTGAGGATTCAATTCGCTCTAGCGTGGCAAGCGCAATCTGTGATTCTAGAGGGCGATGCTTAAGCCTCAGATAGAAGGAAGAAGGAAATAACTCTGTCTCTCCAAGGGGAAGCTCTTTTGGATTCAATCGGATTTGTGTCCAAAGCTGGTCCTCTGCTAAGTCAGTGGTCGTAAACCCTGTTTTATCTCCTTCGGATTCAAAGTACGAGAACCCTGTGTGCTGATAGCCTGTATCAAGTTTATTCAATTGCAGAAAGGTATGCCCACACCATTCCTGAACGGTCATGGATGACTTGATCATTGGTGAACCATCAAGTGGCGAAAAAGTACTCAACATCATGGAGTAGGGATAGATGCCCGTCAGAAACTTTTTGGTGAGATTCAGCTTGAGCACATTCACCCGATCATCTCCGGCGGATTTATAATCATCAAGCTTTACTTGCTTGCTTTTGGAGAATGGCTCAGTGACAAAAACGGTTACTGCAGTGCCCTTATGGATTTCCCCATAGCGCGCTTGCTCCAGATCGTAGCTCGTGATTTCAGCCCCACCTTTGGACCAATAGGCGTTGAAGCTGGCGGGGATTTGTGTCGGAAGTTCACTTTCGATTGCTTGTTCCTTTTCAGGTGCGCAAGAGGCAACAATCAATACCAATAGTAACCAAAAATTTTTCATGGTGCTGCCTTTGACTAATAAAGGTATTGATTGTGGATTAGTTCCTAGAACTCCCAGCGATAACTAATGTTGGGGAAGAAGCTCAGCTGACCCTCAGATTCTATCCGATCCGTTTCGGTGCTGTAGTACCTCACGAATTCGTTGTTGACTGCCGTCACATTTTGGATATTCAGTGCCAAAATTTGGGAAGATTTTGGTTTGTTTTTTCTGTAACTCACACCCAGATCGAATCGGTAATAGTTGTCAAGTGCCAGTTGAAAATTTCGATCGAATCGGGAGACCGTCTCCATCTCAATTCTCGATTCCTCTAGGTTGATCGGTGCTTGTCTTTTGCCGCCTGCAAAAATGAATTTGCCATTTACCCCGATCGAGTTGTTGCCTCCCTTGCCTACTTTGAATTCCTTGCCACCAATGATGTTGAAAATGAAGTTCCCATTGAAGCGTGTGTCGCGGAGTACGCCATCTGATCCTTTGTATTTTGATTCATACAGAGAGGCAGTGGTCAGGAAATAGTAGTTCTGGGTAAAGAATTTTTCAAGAGTCAGTTCCAAGCCATAATTCAATCCCACACCATCATTAGACAGCTCATCGGTGGTGTATCCGTCGAAGGTGTTGAGCGCCGAGAAGGTCAAATTGTAATCATCTGAGGTGGTGTCATTTGGCCAAACGGGCACATCATACAGGTATTGATAATATGCCTCCATTTTGAATCTGAGGTCTTGCTTGAGTTGCTTTTCAAAACCCAAAACTCCATGTGCTGCCTTGGTAAATCCAAGGTTCTTATTTCGCTGCTCGAAGGAACCGTCTTCTTGTTCTTCTTCGGCAAGGTAGAGCGCGACCGTTTCCATTCGGCTATGAAGACCTGCTCCACCGGTGATGAATTGGTTGCCAACCTTCCATCGAAAGCCGATTCGCGGCTCTACATACACGTCTTTATTCAAAGCGAAATAGGAGGCGTGAAATCCCGAGTTAATCGTGAGATTTTCCGACGGTCGAGTTTGCCAATTCACATATCCCTGATAGAACTGAGTACTTCCTTTGTCATCGAGGTATCTGAAGTAGCGATCTTCCTCATCATCGTATTCTTCCTCGAAAAGGTCGTATCCTAGCTGAGAGACGATCCCACCTACTCGGACCGTATGCCGTGCGTTGAATTTGTGATTAAGAAAACTAGAAAAGCGAACCGTTTTTTCGTCGAAGTTCTCTCTGTCTGTTACCAAAATTCTAAGCGAATCTTCTTCGTAGCGATAGGTGGTTATGGAGCCGGAAAGTACAGATTCAATGAAAGTGTTCTCAGACAAAAAGGTCACATGAGTCACGCCTCCTACGGCCATTTTTCTTTTCTCGTCATCGTACAGGCTCTCGCCCAAATCCTCATCCGGCTTGAAGGTGTAGGTGTTCTGCCCAGCCAATCCCCAGAAGGAAAACGATCCGGATTTTTCCGTTGGCATGTGTACTTTGAATGAAAGATCCTGAAAGTTGATGCTCTCCTGCTCACTGAGAATTCCCAGCCCTACCCGCTCGAGAAGACCCAGCGTGGAATATCGATAATTGACCAAATAGGATGATCTTTTGTCTCTATTGATCGGACCTTCTGAAGCAGCCGCCACGCCAAGCAGCCCCGCTTGGATGGCATGTTCAGGTTTGTCGTAATTTCCCTGCCGTAGTTTCAAGTCAAAGATGCCAGACGTGGCATTTCCATATTGGGGTGTGAATGCGCCTGTAAAAAAGTCGCTGTTTGCTAACACGCTTGAACTCAGCATACTGATGCCACCTGCAGACGATCCAAGTGTGCCGAAATGGTTGGGGTTTGGGATTTCCACGCCCTCCATTCGCCAGAGAATACCCTTGGGTGAATTGCCCCTCACCACGATTTCATTTAGCAGGTCATCACCGCCTGTGGAAACGCCAGCATAGGTCAGTGCGGCTCTTGCAGGGTCGTCGAAAGTAGCGGCGTATCGGCTGGTTTCTTCTACAGTTATTGATATGGAGCTCACACTTGCCAGCTCGTTTCTTGGTTGTCCTTTGGCTTGCTCGTCTGCCACCACCAAGATTTCATCCATTTGTGTGATTGATTCTGTTAGCTCGACATTGATTACCGTCTCCTTCCCAGAGTTCACCAAAAGTTCGGGAATGGTTCGGGGCTCATAACCAATACTAGAAATTTGAATGGTGTGTCTTCCGATGGGCACGTTTTTGATTATAAAGTATCCTTCCACGTCGGTAGTAGCTCCAAGGGTAGGCGTAGCTTGTGAGACCAATACTGTTGCTCCAATTACGGCCGATTTTGATTGTTCATCGACGATTCTCCCTTTGATTGTTTGCGTCAGGTCTTGGGCTGATGATATGAAAATACAATGAAGAAAAATCCAGGAGGTCAAGAGTAGCTTAGTCATAGTCCGTTTTAAAGTGAGTTGTAAATGTTCGGTCTATAGACATTTAGGTCTTCGAAAGGTTTCCAGGTGTTGATAACTATAGAGTGGAATAGCCGCTTTTCTTTTAGGCTAATTTTATTTTTACCACTGAATGAAAGCTTTCCATCAGAAGGAACTAGTAGAAGCGGGGTGCGATGAAGCCGGGCGGGGTTGTCTGGCCGGGCCGGTGGTTGCTGCGGCAGTCATTCTTCCTCGGACATTTCGCCACAAGCTGCTCAATGACTCCAAGCAATTGAGCGAAAAGCAAAGGGAAAAGCTTCGCCCTTTGATCATACAGAAGGCTATAGCTTGGGGTGTGGGGGTAGCCTCGCCCGGTGAGATTGATGAAATCAACATTCTCAATGCCAGCTATCTGGCCATGCATCGGGCGATCGAACAGCTGAAAGTAAGGCCGGAGTTATTGCTGATTGATGGCAATCGGTTCAAGCCCTTCAATGACATTCCGCACGAGTGCATCATCAAAGGAGATGGCAAGTATTACTCCATAGCGGCAGCATCCATTTTGGCGAAAACCTATCGAGACGATCTCATGCGTCAGTTGGCAATAGATTTTCCGGAGTATGGCTGGGAAACCAATATGGGATATCCTACCAAGAAGCATCGAGACGGTTTGCGGGCATTTGGTTCCACCACCCACCACCGCCGTACGTTTCAGCTTTTGCCTGTACAGTTGGAGTTGTTTGATTAGATAAGAAAGTGAAGTTCCGAGGCTAAAAAAATCGTAATCCTTAGTCTGCCAAACAACCAGCCTTTAACTTAGAAGTTTCAGAGATTTCACTTCACTATGGCCAAGACAATCATTGTTTCCAATCGACTTCCAATCAAAATAATAGAGGAGGGTGGCAGGCTCGTGTACAAGCCAAGCGAAGGAGGATTGGCGACCGGTCTGGGATCTATTTTCAAGGAGGGTGACAATGTATGGGTGGGCTGGCCTGGGCTTCCCGTGAGCAAGGCTTCTCAGAAAAAGGACATCATAGAAAATTTGGACAAGGAACACATGAAGCCCGTGTTTCTCACGGCTCAGGAGGTGGAAGATTTCTATGAAGGATTCAGTAACGAAACGCTTTGGCCCAATTTCCACTACTTCAATCAGTACTCTGTGTACGATGACGAAATGTGGCGTGCTTACCAGCGGGTAAATAAGAAATTCGCAAAAGAGGTGGAGGCAGTCGCGGAAGATGGAGATACACTTTGGATACATGACTATCAGCTTTTGCTCCTGCCTCAATTGATTCGGGAGAAAATGCCGAATTCCACCATAGGATTCTTCCTCCACATACCTTTTCCTTCGTACGAATCTTTCAGACTTCTACCTTGGAGACGTGAGTTATTGAACGGCATGCTGGGGTCGGATTTCTTGGGATTCCATACCTACGATGACATGCGCCACTTCCTTTCGTCAGTTAGTCGTTTGGCAGGGCTTGGAAATGACAATGGACAAATAACCGTCGATAATCGAATCGTGCGCGCGGATTCATTGCCAATGGGAATCGATTACGATAAGTACGCCGAATCAGCCGCATCGCCCGACGCACTGGAGCGAGAGGTGCGCTACCGCACGGCCATTGGAGACGCCAAACTGATGCTTTCCATTGATCGGCTGGATTATTCCAAAGGCATTCCTCAGCGACTGAGAGCTTTTGAATTGTTCCTAGAGCGCTACCCCGAGTTTCAGTCGAAAGTTTCCATACTTATGGTAGTGGTCCCATCGAGAGATAAGGTCCCAAAATACGAGCAGCTTAAAGAGGAAATAGAATTACTCGTGGGTAGGATTAATGGAAAGTTCGGTCGCATGAATTGGACGCCCATTCATTATTTCTACCGAAGCTTTCCTTTGGCGGCACTTTCTGCATTTTATAGAATGGCTAATGTCGCATTAGTCACACCCATGCGCGACGGAATGAATCTGGTGTGTAAGGAATACATAGCGAGCAGGCTCGACAAAAAGGGCGTTTTGATCCTGAGCGAAATGGCCGGAGCATCCAAGGAACTTTCGGATGCCATCATCATAAATCCCAACAATATCAATCAGATGGTGGAGGCGATGCATCAGGCGATGGTCATGCCGGAGGAGGAGCAGATTCAGCACATGGAAACCATGCAGGCCTCACTTCAGCGGTACAACATTCATGCATGGGTGAAACTCTTCATGAGCCAGCTTATGGCAGTGAAGAAATCTCAGCAATCAATGCAAACGAAGGTGCTGGATAGTACTCTACAAAAGCAAATTTTCAAGGAGTACAAGAAAGCTAAGGAGCGGATTATTTTTCTTGATTACGATGGAACTCTGGTTGGATTTTTCGGAGATCCGGCCTTGTCTAAGCCAGATCCGGAGTTGAAAAAATTGCTCAAGGCACTTACTTCTGACAAGAAAAATCATGTTGTGATTATAAGTGGTCGTGGTAGAGACACGCTCAAAGATTGGCTGGAGGACTATAATCTGGAGATTGTGGCCGAGCACGGCGCTTGGATCAGGCGATCGGGAGCGGATTTTAAGCCAGCACCTAATCTAGAAAATGTTTGGGTCAATAAAATCAAGATTGTTCTTGATGATTATGTGAATAGAACCCCGGGATCATTTGTGGAGGAAAAGGATTATTCTCTTGTATGGCATTATCGGAAAGTAGAAACCGGACTCGGGGAAGTGCGGGCGCGTGAGCTTTCCAGCCATTTGAAATACATCACCAACAGTCAGAACCTTCAGGTCATGGAAGGTGACAAAGTGATTGAGATCAAGAATTCGGAAGTGAACAAAGGCAAAGGAGCCAAACGTATTCTCAAAAACTATAACCCCGATTTTGTTTTGGCTTGCGGAGATGATCGTACAGATGAAGATACATTCTTAGCATTGCCGGAGGGAGCCCATAGCATCAAAATAGGTGCAGGCGCTTCGGCGGCCAAATACAGCGTTAGTGATTTCACTAAAATAAGAACGCTGCTCTTTGAGCTTACAAAAATGTAGGCTTGTCCAGCTTTCGGGAGATACGCGTGGCGGCATTAAGCAACCCTACGTGGCTGTAAGCCTGTGGAAAATTTCCCCACATACTGCCGTCTTTTTCGCTCACATCTTCACTAAGAAGTCCGACGTGGTTGCTATACGAAATCAAGTTTTCGAAATAGTCAATGGCTTCATCCAGCCGATTGACACACGCGAGTGCTTCCACATACCAGAAAGCGCAGATAAGGAAAGTGGTCTCCGGCTCCCCAAAATCATCCTGATGTTTGTACCGGTAGAAAAGCCCCTTCGAGGCATGCAGCTCTTTTTCCATCGCCTTCAAATGATCCTTTGCTCTATTTGAATCACCGGGCAAGTAATTCATCATCAATAGTTGTAGCGTGCTGGCATCCATTCGATCCACGCCCACCGCCTGAGCATAGCCTTTCTTGCCAGGCACATAGCACTTTTCGATCATCGCCTCGGAGCGCTTCTTGAGCTTGGTCGCCAATTCGCCAATTTCGTTGTTCTTCAGGACTTGCGCGATTTTGATAGCTGCACAGCTTCCTGCCCAGTGAAAGAGATAGGTATAGCAATGGTGCTGTGCAAGATTCCTGAATTCCCATAACCCGGCATCCTGCTCGTCAAACGTTTTCTCAATCATCTTGAGGGTTTTCACGATGAGATCGGTAGAATCAAAACGCTCAGTGAAGATGATCCGCATGTCGCTATACAGCGGCAGTAGAGAAATCAACACCTGTCCGTACACGTCATTTTGAACGTGGGTATATGCATCGTTTCCTATTCGTACCGGCTGATTGCCAAGGTAGCCCGGCAGATCAAGTTCTTGCTCTATCAATGCCTTCTTGCCGGTGATGCCATAAAGTGGTTGGAAGCGATCGCTTTCATCGACAGTGGTGTTGAATATGTAGTGGAAGTACTTTTCCACTTCCTCAAAGTGACCAATGTTATTGAAAGCATTCAGCGTGTAGAAAGTGTCGCGCATCCAGCAGTAGCGATAGTCCCAGTTTCGGGTGCTTCCCGGGGACTCTGGCAAACTCGTGGTAGTCGCCGCAATGATTGCCCCTGTGTCCTCGTATTGATGAATCTTGAGAGTTAAAGCAGATCTAATAGCGGCTCTTTGATAGAAGTCATTGATGGAGGCCCGCTTCACCCAGCTTCTCCAGTAGTTGGTGGTTTTGTAAAGAAAATTATTGACCGTTTCTTCCAATGCGGCTTCTAGGGGTGGCCCGTAGGTGAGCACCAGAAATTTCGTTTCGTCCAAGACGAAGCTCTGATCATCCGCTATGTAAGCCAAAGGAATGTTGGTGGTTAGCCTGACATGACCATCCATATCAAGGAACCGAATGTGATTGCTCCCGAAGCTGTACTTGCTGGAGACCTGCCCGTATTCAGCTTTTGGCTTGCATTTCACCGTGATCATTGGGTTGCCTTCTATTCGCTCGACCTTCCGAATGAGCATGAGCGGCTTATAATACCTATCGGTTTGGAGGAAGCGAGGAGCGAAATCCGTGACCCGGTATTTCCCGTCTGGGGCGGTTATTTCTGTGACCAATACATTCGTATTTTCGATGTATCGCTGGTTCGTTTCAAACGAATCGCCTTTTGGTTTAATGCTGAATTCACCACCTTTTTCTCCGGCGACCAATTCTCCGAAAATGAAACTACTGTCGAATCTTGGCCAACACATCCAAGCAACGGAAGTGTCCTTGTGAATATGTGCGGTAAATGCGCAATTGCCAATTAGGCCGTAATCGTAAGTATGTCTCATAGGCGAATAATTCCTTCGAAGAAATTGTATTTTTAACGAAAGTGGAAGTCTTTTGAATTAAAATGAACAAAAAGCATGATTTCTTGGAAGGAATTTGAAAAAGTGGACATGAGAGTAGGAATAATCACAGAAGTGATGGATTTCCCTGAGGCGAAAAAACCCGCCTTTAAGTTGTTGATTGATTTTGGAAATGAAATCGGAGTGAAACAAAGCTCTGCTCAGATAACAGACCTATACAGCAAGGAGTTTCTTTTGAACAGGCAGGTGATCGCAGTGGTGAATTTTCCACCGAAGCAGATCGGACCATTTATGAGCGAGTGTTTGGTGTTGGGTAGTTACAATGATGACGGTGAGGTTATTCTACTCCAGCCCGAACGAACGAGTCTGCTGGGTTCGCGGATCGGATGAGCTTATATAGCTTCGCCAAAAAGAAAAAGTATGCACCCTTCGCCTCGGTTCGTGTCCTCACGAAACGAAAGTAGGTGTTAATTTGAAGCCAAAGTTCATTTTATCTACCTTGAAGACATGAATATGTTCACCTCCCCAAGAAATTCATTGATGGAGTGGGGTAAGATTTACTTTTGGACGGCAACTATTCACAATTGGGAGAAAATACTCTTACCCGATGTATTCAAAGAGACCATTTGTAATTCGTTGCAAAATTTATCCGAGCGAGGCTTGATTGACCTATTTGGATTTGTGGTAATGCCAAATCATATTCATTTAATCTGGCGCATGAATAAAATGAATGGGAAAGAAACGCCACGTGGATCTTTATTGAAGTACACTGCCCATCAGTTTAAGCGAATGCTCACTCAGGAAGAGTTGTTGAAATTTAAAGTGTCTGCGGCCAACAAAGAGTACGAGTTTTGGCAAAGGGATTCTCTAGCAATAGAACTGTATTCGCCGGAAGTGGCTAATCAGAAACTTGAATACATCCATCTGAACCCACTTGGTGAGCGTTGGGACCTGGTTCAGAACCCGTGTGACTATGATTATTCTTCTGCCAGGTTTTATGAAGAGGGCGATTTGCGGTTTGATTTTTTGAAACATATCGGAGAAGAATTCTGAAGATATGTTTCGGTTCGTGAAGACACGAACCGAGGCGTCAGTGTTGGGTAGTTACAATGATGACGGTGAGGTTATTCTACTCCAGCCCGAACGAACGAGTCCACTGGGTTCGCGGATTGGATGAGCTTTTATAGCTTCGCCAAAAAGAAAAAGTATGCACCTCGTTTCATGGAATGTGAATGGCATCAGAGCCATAGTGAAGAAGGATTTTCTCAAAGATGTGAAGGCAATGAACCCAGACGTTCTTTGCCTACAAGAAACTAAGGGTCAGCCTGAAGAAGTAAAAATCGCTCTTTCACTTTTGCCTGAGTATGACATTTATGTCAATTCTTCCAAGGAAAAGAAAGGCTACTCGGGCACTGCCATACTGACTAAGAAAAAACCCATTGAGGTAACTTATGATCTTGGTATAGAAGCGCATGACCAGGAGGGGCGAGTAATCACGGCTGAGTTTGAGGAGTTCTTTTTGGTAACGGTGTACACACCCAACTCTGGTGAAGGCATGAAAAGACTTGAGTATAGACAAGAATGGGATGTTGCTTTTAGGGACCACATTCAAAGCCTTGAAGAACGGAAGCCAACTATTGTTTGTGGGGATCTGAATGTTGCTCATACAGAGATAGATATAGCCAGACCAAAGCCGAACTACAACAAAGCATCAGGCTATACGCAGGAGGAAATAGACGGCATGGATAATTTATTAAGTACTGGGCTCTTCGATTCTTTCAGGCATTTCTTCCCTGAGGAAATAAAATACAGCTGGTGGAATTATAAGTACAATGCACGAGCAAGAAATGTCGGCTGGCGAATTGATTATTTCCTTGTGAGCGAGCAATTGAAAGAGCGTACGATTGGCGCTGATATTTATAATGACATTCTTGGCTCGGATCATTGCCCGGTCGGCTTGAAGCTTTCAGAGTAAATGCGGTTTAGTTTCTGGTCTGCCCGTAGATTTGCGACTCGAACATTAACCTATACCACATGTCTGTAAAGCAAGTCCCCCTACACCACATTCACGAATCCTTAGGCGCCAAGATCATCCCCTTTGCAGGGTTCGATATGCCCGTACGCTACAGCTCCGACCGGGACGAACATTTCTGTGTCCGCGAAAGAGTCGGCGTATTTGACGTTTCCCACATGGGCGAGTTCATGGCACGAGGCGCAGGTGCCTTGGATTTGATACAGCGAGCCACGAGCAACGACGCATCTAAAATCGTGGATGGCCAGGCTCAGTATTCTTGCCTGCCCAATAAGGATGGAGGTATCGTGGATGATCTCATTGTGTACCGATTCGGCCAAGAAGAGTATATGCTGGTGGTAAACGCCTCCAACATTCAAAAGGATTGGGATTGGATTCAATCGCTCAATACAGAAAATGTAGCAATGGAAGATGTATCTGAGGAGACTGTACTTCTGGCAGTGCAAGGCCCCAAGGCGGTAGCCACCTTACAGAAACTTACCGACATTGATCTTTCGGGGGTTGGTTTTTACAAATTCACTGTGGGAAAATTAGCCGGAGTAGAGATGATTATCTCTGGGACAGGGTACACCGGGTCGGGCGGATTCGAGTTGTACATCCCAAAGGAGCATGGCGAGCAAGTATGGAAGCAAGTTTTTGAAGCGGGGGCGGAGTTTGGCATTCAGCCGATTGGATTGGGCGCGCGTGATACGCTGCGCTTAGAAATGGGCTTTTGTCTATACGGCAATGACATCACCGACACCACCTCTCCTCTGGAGGCGGGGCTGGGTTGGATCACCAAATTCACCAAGGAGTTCACCAATTCAGAAAATCTGAAAGCACAGAAAGAAGCTGGGGTAGAAAGAAAGTTGGTGGGCTTTGAGATGGAGGAGAGAGGGATTCCTCGACATGGCTACAAGTTGCTGAATTCGGCGGGTGAAGAGATTGGGGAAGTGACCTCTGGTACTATGTCTCCGTCACTTGATAAAGGAATTGGGATGGGCTATGTACGCAAAGAATACAGTACGCCAGAAAGCGAAATTTTAGTAGAAGTCCGAAATAAGCAACTTAAAGCCAAAGTTGTGAAACCTCCTTTTTTGAAATGAGAAAAATCGAAGTTTGCTTATCTCCTGAGTTGATTCACCAACATGATTTGGAGGGAAAGATCGTCGTGGTGGTGGATATTTTCAGAGCTACCTCCTGCATCGTTTCAGGTTTGGCTCACGGAGTGGCTGCCATCAAGCCCGTTGCATCGGTCGATGAAACGTTTGAATTAGGGAATCAAGGCTATTTAATGGCGGGCGAACGAGGAGGAGAGAAAGTAGAAGGGTTTGATATTGGGAATTCGCCCTTCGAATACATGGACGATGATTTGATCGGAAGGAAAGTGGCCATCTCCACGACCAACGGCACACAGGCCATTGCCAAGTCCATGGAAGCGGACCAGATTTTGGTAGGTGCATTTCTGAATTTATCTGCTACGGCGGACTTCCTGACAAATCAGGATAAGGATGTGGTCATTCACTGCGCCGGGTGGAAAGGCACAGTGAATATTGAGGACAGTCTTTTTGCAGGGGCTTTGGTTCAAAAGCTAGATGCACACACGACCGCCAATGATTCGGCCTTAGTTGCCTCAGAATTATACCGGGCCAATCAGAATGATTTATACGCTGCAGGCAAGCGATCCGGGCATGCGCATCGGCTCGCTGGATTTGGCGTCACCAGGGACATTGAGTTTTGCATGAAGGTGGATGAAATGCAGGTGGTGGTAGGATTGGAGGGAGAGCACTTGGTTAGAATCTGATCCCCTCTTTACCCAGTTCCATGTCGCTTAGCTCCAGCTCCAAGGCTCGAGTTGAAAGCTGAATCTCTCTCAGTGAGATGATCAGTGAAACCAATAAGCTGCCCATGGAGCCCGCAAAGAAGTAGCTGCCCCACTGCTCATTTTCCCAATAAATAAAGGCCATGCTCACTACGCACCCCACAAAGCTGAGCACCCCAAAAAATTGCATGTTTCTGATCAGAAACAGTCTGAGCCTAAGGTTTTTGATTTGTCCTTTCAAGATGCCCTTATCCGGATCTTTTTGGTATTGACCGTGCAGTTGTCGGATCAAAGTGGCGGTGGAAAGGAAACGATTGGTGTATGCAAGTAAAAGGAGGGTGATCGCCGGAAAGAGCAGCGATGGGGTCGTAAGTGTCATGTGTTTTTTAGTTTCTCATTCTCTAAATGGCGGGTGGCATCCCTTTGGTTCTTCTTTTCCATATTTTTTTCAAAAGCAGCTGTTAAGTCCACGCCCGTTTGGTTGGCAATGCAGATGAGCACCCAAAGCACATCGGCTATTTCGTCATCTAGTTCGCGGTTCTTATCAGATTCTTTGAAAGACTGGTCTCCGTACTTTCTGGACATCAGTCGGGCCAATTCGCCCACCTCCTCTGTGAGCACCGCCATGTTGGTCAGTTCGCTGAAGTAGCGGACGCCCTTGGTTTGAATCCAATCATCAACGGTTTTTTGGACTTCTTCAAGTGTCATTAGTTCGCCTCCAGATTTTCTCGTTGCTCCAAAAGCTCCCTGCCTTCTTTGTTCAGAAGTTCCGAAAAATAGGCTACCCGTTGCTTTTCTTCTTTCATTAGCGAATCCAGATTTGGAGAGAATGATTTGAACGTTTCATGAGGGAAGCGTTTCCCCGGTGTGTAGGTGTCCTTCCACATAAGGGATTTTTTGATGGAGCCATTTTCAAAATAATATTTGAATTCTTCGGCGATTCTATCGTCTCGGAAATTCATCATGTGTCCGGAAAACAATTGCTTACCACCTTCGAAATAGAAGTAGTCATCACGCTCAAAATGGGTCGTTTTTGTGATGCCAATTAATTTCAAAAGCTGCCTGTCCTGATAGTATCCTCGGATTTTGAAAAGAGTATCGCCCACCACGAAATCATCTTCGATAATTTGAAGCCTGTGACTATGGTCGATCGCGGAAACTTTTTTGTTTACGGACTCCACTAGTTTGCCGGTCTTGCTAAGGTCCGAGTGACACCCGATAAGTGTCAGGATGCAAACAATCAGGATGGATAGGAGAGGTCTCATGGCTTTTTTTATTTGAAGATAAAGCAAAACAGACATTTGACTTGAACCTACACCTCTCAATTCCGTGAAAGCCCTAGAACTATCCAAAATTTTAACATGAAACAATCAATTAGAGTATTTGCCATTTCTATGATGGCTATGTTTTTCATTGCAGAAAATGCATCTGCTCAAAAGGACAAATCCACCCGACCAAGTCCACCGGCTCAGGCCACCGCCAAAATTGGCGATGCTACGGTGACCATCGATTACAGTCAGCCAAGTAAGAAAGGGCGAGAAGTTTTTGGGGGAATAGTACCCTACGGTGAAGTTTGGCGTACCGGTGCAAATGAAGCTGCCTGGATTGAAGTAACGACTGATGTGACCATCGGAGGAAAGACTTTGAGCAAAGGAAAGTACGGACTTTTCACAGTGCCGGGCGAAAAGGAATGGGAAGTCATTTTCAACAAAACATGGGACCAGTGGGGCGCTTACAATTATTCCAAAGCGGATGACGTGCTAAGAATAAAGGCTAAGGCGTCAACTACAGATGCCACTGAGCAATTCACGATCAGCATCAGCGAAGGTGGTACGGTGAGCATGGCTTGGGATACCACTAAAGCCGAGTTCCAGATAAAATAAGTCTGGAACTAACGAATTTAGAGCCTCGCCAAAAGCGGGGCTTTTTTTATAGAATATTCAGCAGCTGCTCTTTGATTTTTTCCAGTTCGTCTTTCATTTCCACCACTAGCTGCTGCATATCGGGATCATTGGCTTTTGAGCCAATCGTGTTGATCTCACGGCCAATTTCCTGAGAAATAAACCCAAGTTTCTTCCCTTCCGACTCTTTGGAATTCATCACTTCAAGGAAATAGTCCAGGTGGCGACCCAGCCTCACTTTTTCCTCCGTGATGTCTAGCTTTTCGATGTAGTAGATCAATTCCTGCTCGAACCTATTCTCATCTACCTGCACTTTCTCCCGAATTTCATCCAGGTTTTTGTCAATGCGTCTTTTGATGTTTTCAATTCTTGGCTTGTCCAACTCTGCGATGGCGGCCAGGTTCTTAGCGATAGTGGAGATGTATTCTCTGAATTTTATTTCTAAGGATTTCCCTTCCTCCAGCCTAAAGGCATTACATTTTTCACAGGCTTTCACAAAAACGTCCTGAACGTCTTCCCACTCCAGTCTCAGTTCTTCATCATCTTGCGAAATCACCTCGGGAGAATGAAGTGCCAGTTTGAAAATATCTTTCGTTTCCTCGCCCAGATCGGCAGCCAGACGTTTGTATTTTTCGTGGTAAGCCTTTAGAAGTGCTTCGTTGATAGTCACAGGCTTGGTCTCGTTTTCTGTTTGGACAACTTCTACCAGTCCATTGATTTTACCACGTTTCAGCATTTGCTGAAAAAGGCTCCTCATTTCGGTTTCTCGAGACGACAGCTCTTTTGGGAGCTTGCATCCAATATCTAGAAACTTGCTGTTGAGCGACTTCAATTCTACTTTGACAAGAACTCCGTTTATTTCGGCTTCAGCTTGGCCGAATCCGGTCATTGATAATAGCATGTGGTAAAGTTAAAAATCTACACCAATGGAGATGTACCATTTCGGCGCAGTGACATTGAAGTCACGTACGGGCAAAGCTCGGTCTAATTTCAGGAAGTAACCCAAAAATGACATTCTTACTCCTGCTCCATACCCTGCCAGCCATGGATTTCTGAAGTCCTTGATGTTGGCGGAAAATGGACTTCCATCTATGCGTTCCTCCTTGAATGAATTTTTTCTCTTGAATGGAGGCGCGCCAGACCAAGCCGTTCCAAGGTCATAGAAATAAATGAACTGGAAGTTTCTGAGGAAATTGGAAGACATTGGTCTGCGGATCAGGTACCTGAAAATAGGAATTCTCAGTTCTGCGTTGAAGACGATGGCATCCGACCCTACTAGCTCACCGTACCTGTGACCTCTCACTGATGTAGCGAATTCTGTGAAAAGAATATTGGTATTTGGTTCGGTAGCGCTCAGACCAAGGGGGCCACTAACTTCACTGCCATTGGCTTGTGCAAGTATCCAGTTATCAACTCCACCAAGTAGGAATTTTGGATTGTTGTCTCCCCAGAATCGTCCGTAGTAACCACGCGTAGCGAATGTGATCTCACGATGAATTTTCTGATAATGACGCAGATCAATTTCTAGCTTATTGAACATAAGTCCATTGGATGAGACTGGCTGATACCTCTTATACTCAACCAATCCTCTGCTGCCTTGTAGAATGTTGTAACCAATTTCTAAAGAATTATCATACACTAACGCCAGTCTGGTACCTAAGTAATCGATGTACTGATCTTGAGCTAGTGTTGGATCTAGGTCAAGAATTGATCTCGTGTCAAGATTAAGAAACGAGGTTTTTGTGTAGAATGGAGCGACAGTACCTCTGAAACTATGCGTAATGGGTACTGACATTCCTACCTCTACATTGTCGAGTCGATATTTCTGAGTAATTGAAAAATCAAACGTTTCGAACAAGTAGGTCTTGCGATCTATCCTGAAATGAAAATCGGCCCAGTAGGGCAAATACTGTGCTTCTGCGAAGAGATCGGATTGGGAAAAATCCTGAGTAAAGTATCCACCGGCTAACAGTCGGTAGTTTTCCATAACATCTGCGACCTCAGTTTGCAGCACAAATCCAAAACCCCGCAAAGGATCATTGGCGAATGTGGTGGTCACGTTTCCAAAACTGAATCTAGGAAAATAACGGAACGGCCCAATTCGCTCGGTATCACGCGTCATTTTCTGATAATTGGCGAAAAATGAGTCCGGTTCGTAATCATCCTTCACTTCGTCGCTAAAGGAGTAGTTGTCGGTATCAATATACCCTGGCGGTAAATTTTCTTTTGGGCCCTCTTGCGGCTCATCTTGAAAAGCGAAATCATCGGGTTCTAGTGGATTGAAAACTTCGGTTGTGTCGTCTTCCAATTTTAGCTCGAAACCCGAATCAGGCGTGTTTCTTCTCGTAAATAAGAATCTGGATTGTTTGACCTGTTGTCGGGGGGTTGGCTGGGTGAAATTATTCCCATCTAGGTCTAAGTTGCGGTTGTGATACACCTTATGAAATCCTTTGTTCAGCATCATGAAAGAAATGGCGTCATTGTCGAAATGAAGGTCATAATCATCTATCCCGCTGTTGAAGGACGATACTTGACTAAAAGTGGTGTCTAGCAAATTGAACCGATAAAGGTTGGTGATCCCCTTCTGGTCGCTCAAATAATAAATGAAGTAATCGTTTTTAGGAACTGGTTTTCTATCCGTGCTGTAGGTATTTGTTAGCCTATAGAAACTGTTCTTGGTAGTGTCCAAATCGTAAATGAAAAGATTGAAATTATCAGTGACATCATTGATGGAGACATTCTTAATTTTAAGAGAATCATTCACTCTGTTTGACGCAAAAACGATGGCGGCACTTCCCGGAATGAAAACAGGATCCAGATCGTCGTACACATCCTGAGTGATACGCCGAAGGGCATTACGCCGCATACTAATGAGATATATATCGTTTTGGCCATCCACGTCCCCACTAATTACTACCAAACGCCCATTGTCATTGAATGAAAAAGACTCGATTTGCCTAAACCTTTCCAAAGGTTTTTGTCTCTTTTCGCCCGTTTCAATGTTGTAGGTATCGAGGTAGAGATTACCACGTCTGAAAACAATTGCTCCTAAAGTCTGAGCATCTTGCCAATCCAGCAGCGGCATATAATTATCCACTTCCTGGTCATTGATTCTATAGCCCCCTCTTGCAATCCGGACTTGCTTGTTGGTTTTCAAATCCTTTATGTAGATGTAGTATTGACCATTTTTGATTCGGGCAAAGGCCACTTTATCTCCAAGTGGATTCAAGGCAATGGTGGTGGTAATCAAATCTTTGGCGCGCTTCTTCGACACCATGTTGCTATCTACCGGTGGCTGATATTCCTGAATGACTTGTTCGTTTTGAAGCACATAAAAATTTTGCCAGTTTCCCAAAAAAGCTTTGTAGGAGACACCAAGGGATTGTCCGATACTTGTCTCTTCTTTTCGAATTATTCGGGTCAGGTTAAGGATGTTTGAAATGTTACTTTCGCCATACGTGCTGGCTATGTAGTTCCAAATGGATTGCCCGACGGGTCCTGAATCGGCTTCATTTACTCTTAACTTTTTTCCTACCCTTTTTCGAGCCAGATAGTCACGGATATAGTTGTCCATTTCTTCATTCCATCCATAGGCCAAGTATCGGGCGCCCCCGTCGATGAACCATTCGGGGAGTGTGAGCAAGAATGAATTTTGAAAAATTTCGCCCAGACTTCCGCCATAGAGCATGTCCCGGATGAGCACTTTGGCAATGCCGTAAATGAGGTCTTCCTGAAATTTATGTGCCTGACCTGAGTAGGCCACTTCGGCCTGCATTTTCACGAAATTGGTTTTCCCACCGATCGTGTACACGTCTCCACCGATTCCAATATTGCTCTGCTGCAGGTCGTGTATAGAATTGTAAATGAGCACCTTTGGCTTGGTGTACGGCGCATAACCGATCTTGTCGGTGAGCTCAGGGTAGGCCTCCTCCAGATAATCCACGGCATCTTGGGCATACCCCTCACCACCCTCTGAGTAGTACACGTCGAAGCTATTGGTGCTGATGTAGCTCCATCCTAAAGCCTCATATTGGATTCTATTTTGGCCGAATTCCGTATTGTAGTGCTGACCGGATGCAGTGAACCCTACCAGTATGAATAGGCCAAGTAACCAAGTATGTTTTTGCTTAAAAAACCCTGCTAACATCTGCTTCTGGAAGAAATTCCGCTGTGCCTTCAAATGAATCGATAAACAATTTAGAAAAATACGGTACTAAAGAAACACCTTTCGTTCCAAAACCATTAAAGATACCTACAGCTTTATTTTCGGGATGCCAGCCAATGTATGGCCGCCTGTCATGCGTTGCTGGTCTGACGCCTGCTGAGGCCGATATTAATTCATATTTACCACTGAAAAGTTTTGTCATGCGCCGCTGCAATTCTTCAATTCCTTTTTGCTGAGGTTCGAATGAAAGCAGCTCGTGATCATAGGTGGAGCCTATACGGAATAAGCCATTTTTGGGAAGCATAAAAACTCCTCGGTTGTAAATTCTATCGGGGGGCAAATCGCAGGCAATATCAATGATCTCTCCGCGCACGGGTTTGAACGGGAGGTTTTTCCAAAATACATTTTGGCTGAAGAATGTGCCATCCGAGAAAATGATTTTATCAGCCGTGAAATTCTTGTAAGTCACCACCTCGCTGAATTGTAATTCATCGGAATCAATGGCGGAGGGTTCGAAAACCCCCTTTTCAGTGAAGTAGTTTCGAGCAGCCTCAATCAACACTGGCAAATCCACAAAGCCTGTTTTCGCTAGCTCCAGTCCGCCAAACTCATCCAACAGTTCGGACACTCCGGTTGGTTTTTGATGAATTTGCTTGATGTAAACTGAATATTGATCTTCCTGACCTTTGGCGTTCCAGTCATTCTGCTCCTCTATGGAAAAAAATGGTCGATAAATGGGAATGGCTTGGTGAAAGGATGTTCCCAGTTTTTGCTCAAGCCCGGCATAGAATTCCGGCAAGCCGTCAAACAATTCATCAGCGAGCCAGGTCTTTACCATTTTACGCCCAGTTATCGGATTATATAGGCCGGCCGCCTTGTTGGATGAGGTGTCGTTCGAGCACGGGTCGAAAATTCTTATTTCGTACCCGCGATTAATTAATTCCAGCCCTAAGAGCGTCCCTGCTATGCCTTGTCCTACTATGATGAAATCGATCTTAACCAAGAGGTAATTATTTTGTGGCAAATTTGCTCTTATGAACATCAAAACCTTCGTTTTCAATCCATTTTTTGAAAACACCTATGTGCTTTCTGACGAGGCAGGAAATGCGATCATCATTGATCCCGGCTGTTATGAAGCAGCGGAAAAAAAGCAATTGTATGATTTTGTAAGTGAAAGGGGATTGAAAGTTCGTGCGGTGGTGAATACGCACTGCCACATTGATCATGTGCTGGGCAATGATGCGGTGAAGGATCATTTCAAGGTGGATTTGTGGGTGCCAAAGAACGAAGGAGAGGTTTATCGAGCGATTCCATCCTACGCTCCGTCCTATGGCTTCACCGGTTATCGAGAAGCCGAAGTGGATCATTGGTACGAAGAGGGCTCACAAAGTTTTGGTGATCTAAAGTTTAAGGTGATCGAAGTACCAGGGCATTCTCCTGGGCATATGGTTTTTTATTTTGAAGAAGACAAAGTGCTGATTGGGGGAGATGTACTGTTTCGAGAGAGTATCGGCCGAACGGATTTACCAGGAGGCAACCACGACGACTTACTCAGGAACATCAAAGAAAAAGTGTACACCTTGCCAGAAGAAGTAACCGTATACCCAGGGCATGGACCCGAAACGACGATAGGTCACGAGAAGCATTATAATCCCTTTGTAAGAGCATGAAAAAGCACATTCCAAATTTTTTGACGTGCTTAAATGCCACGTGTGGTGCCATAGGAATCATGTTTATTGCCTTGTCACCAGGGCACTCATTTGGGCTGGGCCCAATGCTGTTCGTTATACTTGGGTTGTGTTTGTTTTTTGACTTGATGGACGGGGCAGTTGCTCGAAAGTTGAAAGTTGATTCGAAAATTGGATTACAGCTAGATTCTTTGGCAGATGTTATTTCCTTCGGACTTTTTCCATCAATTGTGATTTGCGCTGCTTTAAAAGGAATTAGATATGACCATGATTATTTGAATCCTAGTCCAGAGTTAGTGAAGGAAACGTACTGGTTCTTGACTGGACTTTTGATTGTTCCTTTCTCGGCCCTTCGTTTGGCAAAATTCAATGTTGCAAATGATCAAACAAGCGAATTTAAAGGCTTGCCAACACCGGCGAATGCCATAATGTTAATGGTGTTAGTGGTTCCAGTCCAAGGCATTAATAACTTTATTTTTATTAATAATCCTTATCTCATAATTGGGGTTGTGGTTATTTCTTGCTTCTTGCTCGTCTCCAACATCCGAATGATCGCTTTCAAGTTCAAGTCCATGAGCTGGGCGGGTAATGAGTTGCGCTATTTGCTTTTGGTTATTTTGATAATTGGTTTCGCTGTTTTCCAGCTTTCCTTCGTTCCATTTGTCATCCCCACGTACATTGTGTTCTCTATCGTAGGGAATTACTTGCTGCAGCCTGTTGTTTTCAGGTAGTGCCATAATTTTACATAATGAAGAACGTTCATCGTTTGATGCATCACCGATTGCTTCTAACCTTTTTCCTTGTATGGGCCATTTTTCTGGCTCAAGGGCAAAGTGTGCTTCAAAGTGGACAGTGGGTGAAGGTGGGTGTGACGGAGACGGGCATTTACAAACTCGACAAAAATTTCTTGGATGCAATCGGATTTCCAGTCAATTCCATTGACCCGCGAACCCTGAAGGTTTTTGGAAATGGCGGAGGAGGAATGCTGCCACAGCCAAACGCAACCGAGCGACCTTTTGATTTGATAGAAAATTCGATTCTTGCTGTAGGGCAAGAGGATGGAACACTCGACAATGCTGACTATTTCCTTTTCTACGGACGATCTTCTGATAAAATAAATTGGTCCGCCGGTGGAGTGGAGTATGAAAATAACCTGTATGCTGATACGACTTACTATTTCATCACTTACGATGGAGATGCAGGAAAGAGAATTTCCACGGTAGGCAGTCTCGCTGAGCAACCTGCCAAAATCACCGTGTTCGATGATGCGATCATATATGAGCTTGACGAAGAGAACATTTTAAAATCAGGTCGCGATTGGTTTGGTGAGGATTTTTCTCCCGCTACTCAGCTTTCTGAAACTTTTAATTTCACCTTGGAAAATGTCACTTCATTCGAGGCATTGGAATTATTCGCTATGGCCCGATCTGTGGCCGAGTGTTCGTTTGATGTGAGCGTGAATGACACTCAGGGAGGAACACTAATCATTGATCCTATTCCAAGCGGTCCAGGAACAACCTACTCGATTAAGGGGGAGGAATCTTACGATGAATTCCCGCTTAGTGGTGCTTCCGACAATTTGAAAATAACTTTCTCTTTTAATCCCGGTGAGGGTGTTTCTATCGGTTATATCAATTGGTTCATCGCCAGAGTAAAACGTGAACTAAGTGTGACAGATTCTGGAATTCATTTCAGATCAGTGGAAAGTTTAGACAATGCGATTTCTTCCTATTCAATCGAAAATGCGAATGGCACGACCCAAGTATGGGATGTGACAAGTGGAACTGAACCAGCCAAAATCCAACACACCTTAATCGGAAGTACGACGCTTTTCTCTTCGGCATCCGATGAGATCAAGGAGTTTGTTGCTTTTAATGGGACTAATTTCCCAAACCCGAAAAGCTTTGGAGCTGTACAAAACCAATCGATCAAGTCCAATGTGGCGGTGGATGGAATTATTGTCGCGAATCCCGAATTCCTAGCTCAAGCACAGCGACTGGCAGATTTTCATGGCTCGAATTCTGGGTTGACCGTAGCAGTAGTTTCAACTCAGGAGGTTTTTAATGAGTTCTCTTCGGGAATGCAGGACGTCACCGCAATTCGTGACTTTGCAAAATATGCCTTTGATGAGGGGGGGCGGCTGAAATATCTCCTACTTTTTGGCGATGGATCGTACGACTACAAAGACCGAAAAACGAACAACACCAATCTGGTTCCGATCTATGAATCGCGGCAATCATTGCATCCGATTTTCAGTCATTCTTCTGACGACTACTTTGGGTTTCTGGAAGATTCGGAGGGAGAGTGGGAGGAATCGTCACTTGGAGATCATACCCTGGAAATTGGTGTCGGGAGGTTGCCGGTCAAGACAATCCAGGAAGCAAAAACAGTGGTTGACAAAATCATTCGTTACTCTACGAGCCCGGGGGCAATGGGCAAATGGAGAAATGAAATCGTCTATGTGGCTGATGATGGCGACTCTAACATTCATATGGATCACGGTGAGGCCTTGTCTGCCATTGTGGATAATAGCAGCAACTTCAATACGCGAAAATTGTATTTGGATGCTTTCGAGCAGGAAGTGACTCCATCGCGTGAAGAATCGTCTGCATTGACTCGGGCAATCAATCTGGCGGTAAAGAACGGAGCTTTTTTTATCGATTTCATCGGTCATGGAAATACACGACAATGGATGGATGAAAGTGTGCTCACCCTATCGGAGATTAGCTCTTTCACGAACTATCAGAGGCTTCCTATTTTCGTGACTGCCACCTGCGAGTTTGGAAGATATGACGATCCACAAATCGTTTCAGGAGCTGAGCAGTTGCTCATTCTGGAGCAAGGTGCAGCCGCTTTGCTCACGACTACCCGTCCTGTGTTTGCCAATACCAATTATTTCCTGAACGAAGCTTTTCATCAGGCCATCTTGGGAGTGGGAATCGAAGGGGACATCAGGTTAGGTGATATCCTTAAATACACGAAAAACAATAGCCTTCAAGGTCCGGTGAATAGGAACTTTGCCCTGCTAGGTGATCCAATGATGCGGCCTGCCTATCCCAAGTTTGAGGTGGTGGTAGATCAATTTCAAGGTATGGAGCCAGATACACTTTCGGCGTTGGAAAGGGTAATTGTAACTGGAAGCATTCGCTCCAATGATATTGTTCAGCAGGATTTCAATGGAAGTATTTTCGTGGATTTGTTTGATATTCCTACTGACAAAATATCGAAAGGGCAAGAGAGTAACCCATACGCATACACGGAGCAGGACAATGCCCTTTTCAGAGGCGAGGCTACTGTGAGCAATGGCGAATTCAGCATTGAGTTCATTATACCACGAAACATTAGCTACAAGAACCAAAGTGGCAAGCTGCTTTTTTATGCCATCAGCGAAGAAACCAACCAAGATGCATCAGGTTCAACGAAGAACCTTGTAATTGGAGGGACGAATAAAAACGCTCTCGAAGATTCAACACCTCCTGACATGACTGTCTATTTGAATGAACCATCTTTTAAAAATGGCTCGCGAGTAGGTGCTGGGGCTATATTAGTGGCTGAACTATCGGACGAAAATGGCATCAATATCAGTAATTCGGGCTTTGACCGTGGCATCACGATAGAGCTAAACGGTGACCTTTTTGAAGTGAATGATTACTACACTTCGGATATTGACGATTTCACAAAGGGTACTGTCGTCTACCCCCTTCAGGATTTGGAACCGGGACGATATACAGCTAAAATTAAAGCGACTGACACATACAATAATCCTGTGGAGCGTACAGTTCATTTTGTAGTTTCGAACCAACCGATACTTCAGACTTTTAATTTTAATGTTTATCCAAATCCGGCAAGAACCTTTACTCATTTAAGATTTGATCACGATCGGGAGGGGGAGTCTCTTGAGATTGAGGTTTCTCTTTATTCCTTGAATGGAGAGCGTACTATTTCTCAAAGGGAAATCGCGGATTTTAGCAACAGGACGGTAGAAGTTGATTTAAATTTTAGTGAGAAAAGGATACGGGATGGGCTCTACCTTTATAGAGCTATAATAAGAAGTTTGGCAGATGGAGCCACTAGCGAGCTCACGGGAAGATTGGTTATTCGGAATTAGCATAACTTTGGCACCCTTTAATTAAAGAAAGTTGATGAAGAGAATACTGTTAATAGTAGTGGCCATTACTCCTCTTTTGGTAGGTGCCCAAAGCGGAACTATTTCTGGACAGGAAAATAATCCCATAACAGTTGCTGTACCATTTGTGAGTTTTGCGCCCGACAGCCGGGCGTCAGCCTTAGGTGATGCTGGAGTTGCCTCAAGCCCAGATCCTTACAGTATTCATTGGAACTCAGCCAAATTAGCATTCATTGAGGATGAGATGGGTTTTTCCTTTTCTTACTCGCCTTGGCTTGGCAACATTGTGGATGATATGTCACTTAATTATTTGACGTTTTTCAAAAGGCTGAACAACCAGGAGACCATTGGCGTGTCTATGCGATATTTTGATATGGGCGAGTTGATTCTAAGAGACGATGAAGGTGGTGATCTAGGAATAGAAAATCCGAAAGAAGTGGCGTTTGATGGAGCTTACTCACGCAAGCTTACCGAAAACTTAAGTGTTGGGATTGCAGGTCGGTTCATTTGGTCGAATCTGACAGGTCAATTGAATAATGCGGCGGGATCAAAGGCCGGAACAAGCATTGGCGTGGATATGGGGGTGTATTACAAGAAGCCATTTATACTAAGCGGTAGAAATTCTGAATTGGCCCTTGGGTTGAATATTTCAAACATCGGACAGAAGGTATCATATAGCACTGAGGATAACGAAGATTTTATCCCTGGAAACTTAAGAGTTGGGACGGCATTCACTACGAACCTTGATGCCTTCAACAGCATCACCATTATGGTGGATGTAAACAAGCTGTTGGTGCCGACTCCCCCGATTGTGGACGAAGAAACAGGTGAAATAATTGCAGGAAAGGATCCAAATCGATCATTGCTCAGTGGCACCTTCGGCTCGTTCGGCGATGCGCCAGGCGGATTTGCGGAGGAGGTCAAAGAACTAACCTATTCCTTTGGTGTGGAGTATTGGTACAAAGATGTTTTTGCGACACGTGCAGGATATTTCAACGAGCATCAGTTGAAAGGTAATAGAAAGTACTTCACTGCGGGGGTTGGGTTCAGATACCAAGTGTTCGGTGTGGATTTTTCTTACCTGATTCCTCAAGTTCAGAATCATCCATTGGGAGATACGCTGCGACTGTCGTTCATTTTCAACTTGGACAAGACCAACCCAGAGGCAGGCAACTAATCCTTGTGTAACAGGAGGCGGCCATTCTTAATTTGGATGTCGTCATAGTCAAATCCAAGCACTTCTCTCCCAGAGTAATTGAGCAGACCAGCCTTACCGTTTCGCGTTGTTTTGATTCTATTGTCACCCAAGTCTACAATAGCCTCGAAAGACGGTGATAGACTTAAAATTCCTTTTTGGTTGGCAAATCCGATGCGCTCCATTTCATCAGTCAGAATGTAATTACCAAAGGCGGTTCGCTGAATTTCCGGATAGACAGCTTTGCTTATCTCACGGCCTTCTGCGCTCAGGAAGCCATAGAGGTTGTTGAGTCGGTAGGTAGCAATTCCGTTCTGGAAAGCGGATACTTCTTGATAATGAGGTTGAATTACGAGTTTTTCATTGGCATCAATGAATCCCCATTTTCCACGCAATTGGATGGGAGCCAAACCTTCAGAGAAGACCTGTGCCGAATCATACCGATTGGCAATTCGCAGTTTGCCGTCTGTATCTACAAAACCATATTGATTGTTTTTCCTGATAAGAAAATACCCTTCAGAAAATCCAGCCACGTCCTGAACCATGTCTTTTGGTTTTAGAATCTTGCGACCATCCTCGTGAATCAGCTCGGACCAGTCTGAATTCAATTCAAAATAATCAATCCATTTACTTACCGACCTGAACTCGGTGTTGGCGAGCGGCTTACCGTTTTTCCCCACCACACTAAAATTTCCCTCATGGAAAATTAGGATCATGTCATTTCGGGGAATAAGTTGATCAATGGTCTGAAAGAGGGGAAATCCGGTCTCATCGTAGAGATAGTAGGCATCTTTCCTTTGAGCAATAAAATGTCCGTTCCAGTGATGAATTTCTTTAAAATTGGGCTGTAGCAGCCAGCCATGATCAGGATGAAAAACGCCCCATTGATGAATGTATCGCACGACCGCCTTTGACCCAATTATGTCGCCAACCTCATCATACCGAAAGGGAGATAGTTCCTTTTTGACACCATCAAGGATGGCCCAATAATCATGCTTTTTGACAGCCAGATATCTGCTATTCTTATTGACAACTGCCTCAAACGTTTTATCAGTAAGTCTGTGACCGAGCCGGTCGTACACTGACCATTGGTTTTTCTGTTTCGCTACAAGGAAATTGCCAACCGACTTGATAGAGTCGCCATTTTGGAGAATTGGCTGTCCGGATATATCAAGAGCCAACCAGTTAAGTTTCCCATTCGATCGGGCGATGATATTGTGTTGGCCTCTTGCCACGAATTCATATTCTTGCGAGATGGGTTTGCCGTCAGAATAAATCTGAAAGAAGCTATTTCTGTGAACCAGCCACTCCAGATTCCATCTAGCCAATGAGTCTCCTGACACTTTAAAATTCTCGCCCTCAGGATCTATTAGCCAACTTGGGAAGGGAATCAATTCTCCATCTAAGGTAATTTTTTTGTTCACCGCTGGAGCTACTTGCTGTCCGTCCCAAGAAATTCTCCCCACTTTGCCGCGGTGATTGGTTATCAAATAGCTCCTTTTCTCCTCCAATTCATCAAGCTCTGACGCCAAATTCCTTCCCCTCAAATCATAGATGTCAAATTGGGCATTTGGTGATTTGGCAATAATGAGCTTCTCTTCCTTTCTTATGCTCTCGTAGCTAATTGGAGTCAGCCATTTTAGTTCTTCATTCAGTGCACCTTGAAGAAACTTAGCCTCTTCTAGCTTTGTGGCTATGGCGAATTCTTCCAGTTGGTCTAGTGCGAAATAATCGAGGTTGAGTACGATCTTGCCACGATCGTCAATAAGGCCATAGAAGTATCTGTTAGTAAACTTCCCCTTGATGGCTACCTTATAATAGTTTCTAAAAAAGGGCTCCAGCTTGTCATAAATGGCTGGAACCAACTCTTTCCCGGACAAAGCAAGTAAGCCCCATTTCTCACCTTTTTGCACACCTATAGTCTCATTGAATGGCTGATCAAGGTAATTCGTCCAGCCCAATTTTTCGTAAACCGGCTGAATGGCAACATTCCCATTGGCATCCTTTAATCCAGTGAAATTGTTTGATTCGAAGGTTTGGTAATTGTTCTGAGATAGGACTTGCAAGCAAGCCAGTAGAAAAATTGAACCTAGTTTCATACTACGTTCAGCTCTTTTTCTCAGAGATTTTCTCGAGGTTAAAAATATCGCTGAGTGCTTCTACAAGTGTTTCGGCCTCCCCTCTTTTGCAGGCAGCTTTCAGTTCAAGTACCGGCAATTTGATAACCTTTTGTATCATACTTTTGGTCACCGTATTGATGAGGTCGTATTCCTTGTCAGTGAGTTTCTTGAAGTGCTTTGCAAGTTCTTCTTGGCGAATTTGCTCGAGACGATCTTTTAGTAGCTGAATGGTCGGTGATACTGCCATCTCGTCCGTCCAATTATTGAAGTCTTCAAGGTGTTCCTTCAAAATTTTCTCCACCTCCGAAACGGCTTTTTTCCTAATCTCCAAAACCTCTGAGGCCTTCTCTTCTATCTGATCAACATTGTAGAGCACCGTGCCTTGTACCTTCTCCACCGATTCGTCGATCACTCTGGGTACCGATAGATCAATAAGTAATTTTTGGGTGAGCGTCGGCTGGATGTCAGCGCCGGTCAGGAGGGTATCATCGGAAGAAATGGCTGCAATGATCACATCAGCTTTATTGGCTTCTTCCTTGAGATTTTCAAAATCAGCTACTCTGTAGCCACGTTGGTTTGCAAGTAATTCGGCTCTTTCTCTTGTTCGATTAATGATTGTAACGTCTGTGAACCCGCCAAGATTTTCTAGAACATTTTGGCCTATTTCTCCTGTGCCGATCAAAAGTATCCTCGGATCATTGAGCATCCCAGAAAGGGTAGAGATAAGCGAAACTGCCACGCTTGCTACTGAGCCAGATCCATCCCTAAAGGCAGTCTCCTGAGTCACCCGTTTGTTTGCAAAAAAGATTGTGTGCATCAACCTGTGGAGCATAGGGCCGGCCATATTTTCATCGGCAGACCATTGATAGGCATTCTTCACCTGATTTATTATCTGGATGTCGCCCAACACTCGGGCATCTAAGCCAAGGCTTACCTTGAATAGATGTTCGACAGCCTGAGTGCCATTAAGCATGTGCAGGTAGGAAGAAATTTCGGAGTAATCGAGTCCTTTTTGAATACAGGCTAGTTTGACCACTTCTTGCTCAAATGGCGAGATGCTGCTAAAGTATATCTCGGTCCTGTTGCAGGTTGAAACGATCATTGCCTCAGATATACTATGTACCTCTTTTAGTTTTTTAAAAAACTCCTTGGTGTTATCCTCTTGAAAAGCTAATTTTTCTCTTAAGTCTAACGGTGAGTCCCGATGACTGATTCCTACAAATCGAAAATGCTGATTCATGATCTTTTATCCTGCCTGCAAATGTATTGGATTAAGCGCATTGCGAGATACAAAGTTGTCCATTCCAACACTTGAATAGTATGAGATTAATCAGAAAATTCAGAAGGTTTGTGATGGACGTGTTTGGGTTTTCCAAGACGGAAACTAACGGATTCCTTGTTTTGATGTTGTTGGTCTTTGCTGTTGCGGTTATTCCTCGTGTCTATTTTCACTTCTATGTTCCAGATTTTGACTCTGGTGAGTCATTGTCATTGTGGGTGCTTGAAATGGAGAAGTCCATAAAGGTGGAGGAGGAGAGAAAAAAGAAGGAGGAATTCAATACTAAAAGAAAAAATGTATTTGTTGATCCCAATTCGGATTCTGCCGAAAAGCTAGTAGAGGCAGGGTTTCCAGAGAAAATGGCCAACCGAATAGTGAACTATCGAAGTAAGGGAGGGCAATTCCGTAAGCGTGAAGATCTGAAAAAAATATATGGATTTTCGGATGAGTTGTACGACAAGGTCAAAGCGACGATCGTGATCCCTGAAAGAAATAAGCTGGAAGAGTCCATAGAAGTTTATGCTGCTGTAGACCTTGAAGAGAATTTTTCATTCGACTTGAACACCGCCACGTCTGAGGAGCTACAGAAGGTGAGGGGTATCGGGGAAGTTTTGAGTAAGCGGATTTTGAAATACCGCGAACTTCTGGGGGGGTATCAGGACATTACCCAACTTAATGAAGTGTATGGTTTGAAGCCTGAAGTGATTAGTGAAATCTCAAAGCATTGCTCTATCATCACACCGCACAACCAAATTTCTCTAAATAAAACAGATTCTATTAAAGTCCTGGCCAGTCATCCATACATAGATTACGGTCTTGCCAAGATCATAATTAACTATCGAGAAGTTCACGGCGATTTTGGTGACATCAGCGAACTCAAAAACATAAAAGTTTTGGATGATAGTCTCTATCATAAAATAGCTCCTTATCTTTCTCTTTAGTCACCAGACTGAGAATGGAGAAAATCTTACAATCGTATCTCCGCCGATTAACCAACCTTTCCGGCAATAACCGATCGCTACTCCTTCAGCGCTTGGTGGCTGACCATTTCCTGGATATTCATGATCTCAATTTCGCACTAGAGGAGCCCAGTTTCAAGATCATTGATGGCCTGATAGGCGGCACTTCAAGATTGTCCCTTTGCGATGAAATGGACAGCAGGGATGCTTCTTCGAATATTACAAGCCGGCGGTTGAAGAAAATCCAGCGCGTGGATAAGTTTATTTTTGAGGAGCGTGGCGCAAAGGATTTGTACGTAGGTTGGCCATTCGTTCAAGGTAAATTTTCTGATGGCACCTTGGTCAGGTGTCCACTAATTTTCTTCCCTGTAGAGCTGATTCTTAATCAGGGTAAATGGGAACTGGTGCGAAGAAAGGACGTGAACACCACGCTCAATAAGACGTTCCTTTTGGCGTATGCCTACTATAATAAGGTCTCACTCGACGAAGATTTGATAGAGCAAGTAATAGATGACTATGACAATGACAGCATAAAATTCAGAACTCAATTATACGAGTTGCTGAGAAGCAGCAAGGTGGAGGTCAACTTCAACACGGAGAATTTCACCGATCAGCTCAAGCCTTTTCTTGACCTTAGAAAGGAGCAATTGGAGTCCTCAGAACACGATGGTGAACTAAAAATGCATCCGCACGCTGTGCTTGGCATTTTTCCTCAGGCAGGATCATACCTTGTGCCTGACTATATACACCTGCTAGACACCAAGCCTGATGGTGAGATTGCTGATTTTTTCTCTCATGCTCTTGAAGAAAACAAAACACGTTTCTCAGATTTGGTCAGGGAGGAAAACACCTTCACTCCATTTAGAATTGATGCCTATCAAGAGCATGCTCTGGCCCAAATCAAAAGAGGCCAGTCACTTGTGATTCAGGGGCCACCTGGGTCCGGCAAGTCTCAGCTGATAAGCAATATGGTTTGCGACTTCATCGCGAGGGGTAAGAATGTATTGCTCGTCTGCCAAAAGCGAGCTGCATTGGATGTGGTCTATGAGCGACTAAGATCGAAGGGCTTGACAGATTTTGTCGGGTTGGTTCATGATTTCAAGAATGACAGAAAGGTCATCTATGAGCAGATCAACAAGCAAATAGAAAATTTGGACGAGTACGAGTCGTTGAACAACGGACTGGATACGATCTATCTGGAACGACAATTTCAGCAAGCATCTCGAAAACTTGATCAGCTAAGTGAGGAGCTTTTTGAGTTCAAGGAGGCACTGTTCAGTGAAGTGGATTGCGGAAAGAGCGTGAAAGAACTGTATCTTATTTCCAGCCCTGAACGTTCGTCCGTTGCGCTTAATCAGGAGTACCGAGCCTTGACATACAATGATGCCCCCGATTTTGAAAATCGGCTGGGACAGTATCTCGATTATTTCGAACAGCTAGAGCTTAAAGAATGCTTCTGGGCTGGAGGCGTGTCATTTTCGAAATTCGGTGTGAAGGATCTTACGCGACTGAAGGAAATTCTCGGAGAACTGGAAGGCTTTGGCAAATGGATTGAAGCGTCCGCTCAGGCTTTCACCAAACAGAAAATGGATTACGAAACGGTTGTCCATTTTCAATCCAAAAGAGAAAAGTTCGATGATCTACTAGAGGATCTTTCTGATGAAAAAGTCTACCAAAAGTTCAAGGAAGTTATTGCCAAATCACCCAAGGAGCCATTGGAGGTGCTCCTAAAACTTGAGCAAAGTATAATTGGATGTTTTAAGGGTGCAGGGCCAGAAATTTCACTTCCTTTCGATCAGTTAGGGCGCTTTCAAGAAGCGTTGGAATCGGCGATTAAGGCTCGGAAGGGGCTATTCAGTTGGCTCAAATGGAAACTAACATCAGCAGACAAGGTCTTTATCACGCGTGTGCTTATTGCCAATGACTTGCGCAGCGACAAGGAAGGTTTTGAGGTATTACTGGCTCGGATCGACAATCGGCTGAATTTAGAGCATTTCATTTCGGAGGTCAAAGCGCATGATTGGATGGCTGGGTTCCCTGCGAAGGTTCGAAAAATTGATATCCAAAATTGGTTTTTCACCCTCAAGGAGGCGGTGAAGGCGTATAAGGCCAGAAATGACATTCGTACCTTGTCGGAATTCATTTCTGCGCCGGAGTTTGAATTGGACGCCTACAAGGAGCGCGTGCATGCACTGATTGATTTACTTGATCAGGTGCCTGAGCAAACCAAAAAATGGGAAGGATACCTGAGCGACTCTCAGCTCCGCGCCTTGATGATGGGCAAGATGGATATCAAACAAGCCAGCAAGGAATTGAACCGCGATTTTGATTCCATCGTCGAGCTGCATAAAATCAAGGAGAGTTTTACTACCACCGAGTCTGATGTGGTTTCAAAGCTTGTAGAGGAATATTCAAGCAAGGAAACGTGCTTATCGTTGTTTCAGAATAGTCTGGCACTTGCTTGGATTGATCACATCGAAACCAAGTACCCAATTTTGCGCGCCGTGTCTTCCAAAAAACTCGATCACATGGTCAGTGAATTACAGCAGGCCAATAGAGAAAAACGAATTGCCAGCCGTGACATTCTCTTGCTAAAGTCGAGAGAACGCACCTATGCGGGGGTGGAATACAATCGACTGAACAACCGAACCACCTACAGAGACCTCCAACATCAGGTCACCAAAAAGAGAAGAATCTGGCCAATCCGAAGAGTCATCTCAGCGTACTCCGAGGAGCTGTTCAATTTGCTTCCGTGCTGGATGGCATCACCAGAATCGGCTTCTGCCATTTTCCCTATGGAGCGTTATTTTGATCTGGTAATATTCGATGAGGCCTCCCAGTGTTTTTCTGAAAGAGGTTTGCCTGCCATGGCTAGGGGGCAGCAGATAGTTGTGGCCGGGGACGATAAGCAGCTTCAGCCCAATGATCTTTATCGGGTGCGCTGGGATGAGGAAAACGAGGAGGACATTCCTGAACTGGAAGTGGATTCGTTGCTTGATCTGGCCAAGAAATATGTCCCGGAAGTTTCTCTTCAAGGTCATTACCGAAGTAAGTCTCTACAGCTGATTGAATTCTCTAATGAGCGATTTTACAATGGTAAGTTGAAAATGCTTCCTCACTTTGATGTGGCCAATGATCCTGAGCCGTGCATTCATTATGTAAAGGTTGAGGGTATTTGGGAGAACAATGTGAACGATGTGGAGGCTGGAGAAGTGGTAAAAATTGTGAAAAAGCTTGTGAAGAGTGGCGATGAAAAATCCATTGCCATTGTGACCTTCAATGCCAAGCAGCAGAACCATGTCATGGATGTACTTGAAGAAGCAGCGATCAAAGAGGGCTTCTTGATTCCAGAAAATTTGATCATTAAGAACATCGAGAACATACAAGGAGACGAAAGGGATGTGGTCATTTTCTCTACAGCCTATGGACCTGACAAAAGCGGCAAGCTGCGATTGCAATTTGGCATGCTGAATCAGAAGGGTGGTGAAAATCGTCTCAATGTGGCCGTCACGCGAGCCAAGGAAGAAATCTATTTGGTCACGAGCATTCATCCGAATGAATTGAACACCGAAGAAGCCAAAAACCCTGGGCCGAGATTCCTCAAAGAGTACCTCGAGTACGCCTTTAACATTAGTAAGAAGAAGTGGAAGCCAGCACCACACAAGGATGAAAGCAGAGGACAGGATTGGTATCTCCGAAATCAACTACCAAACCTTGTGAATGAACCCAATCTGAAATTAGAAAAGAATCATCCGTATGCTGACCTCACGCTTTCAGAATCCAAGCAATACAAGGCGCTGGTTTTTACCGATGACGATTTGTACCACGACACGCTTTCGGCCAAGCAAGCGTATGCTTATCAAGTGTCTCATTTGTCCGAGAAGAAATGGGAGAGCGCTCGCGTCTACAGTCGTGAGTTTTGGATGGATCGTGCCACGGTTGTGGATCGACTGGAAAAGCTCGTCAAAAGAGTTTCGTAATGCCCATTCAGGATTTTCTTTCTTCCGCCCAGGGCAATAGAGATCAAGGACCCAATCACGAGCTAGCAGACCGAATAGTAGCCGGAGAATTTGCCGTGGAGGAGCTAGTCGAGTTTTTTCGAACCAAGCCTCATCGGGATTTGCAGAAGGATGCCGTCCTTACCTTGGCGTATGTTGCTGAGCAAGCCCCAGAGTTGATCACTCCCTATACTGATTTATTGGTCGACAATCTGGGTTCAAAAATTAACCGAGTGGTGTGGGGGAGCTTAATTGCCCTGGCGCACATCACCCCTAAGATTCCCGATGAAGTCTTTCAACACCTCCCCAAAGTGATCGATGCTATGCATGCCAGCACGGTGGTGGCTAGAGATTACGGATTTAGAATATTGGCCATCATTTACACCAGTGATCAGCACAGAGAGGATGTTTTTCCGCTTGTTTTGGAGGAGGTTCACTTGGCACCAGCGAATCAGCTTGGCCAATACGCTGAGCGGATAATGGAAGTGCTGGAAGCCGAACATCGAGATACGCTGCGAAAGGTCTTGGAGGAAAGACGAGAAGAACTTTCTAATCCACATCATCTGAAGCGATTGGAGAAAAACTTAAAGAGACTCTAAAGTTTAGTCAGGCAATCTCGAACAGAGTCCACCACAAACTCGAAGTGTTCGTCGAGAATTTCAGGTTGGATAGGCAATGAAATGAGCCGCGAAGCGGCATGCTCGGCCACAGGTATTTCACCGCAGAATTGTCTAAAAACTGACAGGTCTTTCATGGTGAAATTGTAGTGTTCGCCAAGCTGAATGCCCTTTTCAAGCATAAGCTTTTTGAATAGATTCCGATTAGGAACTCGCAAAGCAAACTGATGATAAACGGCCCCCTCTACTAGAGGTGGCAAAAGTTCAGTAAAGTCCGAAAGTGCTTCATGGTACTGTTGAGAGTAAGACCTACGTCTGTCGTTGTATTCGGCCAAATGTGGAAGCAGCACATTCAAAAAAGCGGCTTGTACTTCGTCCAATCGGGAATTGATCCCGACGTTTTTAATGTCTCCCTTTGGCTCTATACCATACCATCTTAGGGCTTTCAACCTCTTTGCAATTGGCTCACTATTGGTCACCACCGCACCACCGTCTCCTATGCAGCCGAGATTCTTGGTAGGATAGAAGCTGTATGCCGCCGCATTCCCAAACGACCCCACCATTTGATCACCAATTGTGACACCATGCGCCTGTGCACAGTCTTCGATTAGGAGCAAGTTATGAGCTTCACAAATTGATTTTATTTCAGCCATGTTCGAAGGATATCCATGTAGATGAACTGGCAACACGGCTTTGGTTTTTGAGGTAATCGCCTTTTCAGTTTCAGCTGGATCAATGCAAAAGGTTGGCTCCTTCACATCGACAACTACAGGGGTCAGACCCGCTCGATAAATAGCAACTAAGGTGCCGTGTGCGGTGAGGGCAGGAGCAATTACCTCATCACCTTTCTGAAGCCCGCATGCTTCCATCGCCAAGATCAGCGCATCTGTTCCGGAGTTCACCCCCACGCAATGATTGATGGATAGGTACTGTGAAAAAGACTTTTCAAAAGCTTTTACTTCTTCGCCCAGAATCAGTTGATGCGATGAGAGAACTTTTTTGAATGCCACTAATAGCTCCGCTTCAAACGCCTGAAAGCGCAGCGCCGGATTGGCGTAGATTAAAGGGGATGAAATTGGCTTTGACATCTTTCTGGTAGCAAGTTAGGAAAATGACAGAGATGCACGGAAGGAGAACAACAATGTGGTTCAATGGGTGCTGATGCTAAAGTGGAAGCAGCTAAACACCTTGTTGCATCACGTTTTCTATTTTCTCTTTAAAGTCACTAGGCTCATCAATATGTAGCCCGATAGTCTTAAATTTTTTCTTAATACCGTAAAGACCTATGAGCGTATTTTCTCTTTTAAGGTTGATGATTACATTATGACTTTCCAGTTCTCCCAACGGAGATAGTGTTTTGCTCAACTTGTCCTTTTCAAGCTCTGTACTTGAAAGAACAACAGATTCTATATCAGAAATAGAGATTTGAGATTCATTCATTATTCCATAGCGCAGCAAGAGCTCCTTTTCTGTAATGGTAATTGGTCTTCGTTCCAATGCTTTTGCAAACCCTAAAACTTGAACTGCTGTGTATATGCTCAATCCTGTTAGAATCCAGGCAGCCGTCATAGTCCACTGAGCAAGCAAAAAGTGCAATGCGATTGTCTCAATGACTATTATTATAATGAATGCAGCCAACAATGAAGGTGTTCCGCTGTTCTTGTGATAGGTGAATTCGTTGCTGCTGGGTTTCCTTGTCTTCCAACTAACAAATCCATAATAGAACACTGCAACTTCTGTAGCAAAAGGTATCACAAATTTTTTAGGAAGAATTTCGACGCAAAAATTTTTCAAGGTTTCATAAAAGTCAGGTGATACACTCTTTAGTTTTTTGTAGCTCTTGATCACTCTTCGGGCTTTGATGATCACAAAGGTCAAAATAGAAACTTCTATGACAGGTAAAGCCCAAGTCTTAAAGAGGTCTAAATAGGTTTGATTTTCCTTTGGTAGGAAATATGACCCAATTAGAAGCCCGATGATCATTACTGGAATTACCGTTGTTTTTGGGATTTGGGATTTACGAATGAGTAGAAAATAAGCGAGTGGAACGGTTAATAATAAATCCACGGTTACCGCGAAGTTCAGGGCATCATTTCCATTAAGAAATGAAGATTTCATCAACAAGATTAGAACCCCCAGTAGTCCAAGAGGAATGCCGAAATTGACAAGGTTTTGGTTTAATGGTAGTGATTTGTTCATTTCGTCATGTTCGATTCTTTTAACGCCCAACTATCAAGTGTGCACCTCAAGCTAGAAAATGCCAAGATAGCTCATATTCGTGAATGACGGGTTTGTTGCTAGGCTAATCACGAATTGCTTGCATGCAGCCTGAAAACAAAATCCTTCATTAACTTTCACATTCATCAAAACCACCTACCATGAAGCGAAGAAATTTTATTCAAGTCGGCACGCTTGCGAGTGCCGTGCCTTTTATTGGACTCAAAGCTTGTGCGCCTGCCACTGAGGAATCCAGAACTTCCGAAGAAAAATCTTTTGAGTTGGAAGAGTGGACCGTGGCTCAGCTCCAGGAAGCCATGGAATCAGGGAGGTATACCAGTCGCCAAATTTGTGAATTGTACCTCAACCGCATCAAGGAAAAAGATCAGTCAGAAGGAGGGCTTAATAGCGTCATTGAGGTCAACCCAGACGCACTCTCCATTGCTGATGGTTTGGATGCAGAGAGAGCGGAAGGGAAGGTGAGAGGTCCACTTCACGGCATCCCTATCATGATCAAGGACAACATCGATACGGGAGACAAAATGCAAACCACTGCGGGTTCACTTGCTTTGGTAGGTAGCCCAGCACCCAAGGATGCCACCATCGTGGCGAAGCTCAGGGAAGCTGGAGCTGTGCTTTTGGGTAAAACAAACTTAAGCGAGTGGGCCAATTTCCGCTCCACCAGATCATCAAGCGGTTGGAGTGGAAGAGGGCGCCAAACAAGAAACCCTTGGGCCATGGATAGAAATCCTTGTGGCTCAAGTGCTGGTTCTGGAGCGGCGGCTTCCGGCAATATGTGCGCGATCACCATTGGCACGGAAACGAACGGTTCCATTGTCTGTCCATCTTCAGCAAATGGGATCGTAGGTATCAAACCAACGGTTGGGTTGTGGAGCAGATCGGGCATCATACCGATCTCTGAAACGCAGGATACCGCCGGGCCAATGTGCCGGACGGTAGCGGATGCCGCCACGTTATTGGGCGCATTGACAGCCACAGATTCAGCTGACAAAGCAACCCAGCAAGCAGGGCGTAAGGTAGAGGCTGACTACACCCAGTTTCTAGATGCTGAAGGGCTTTCAGGCAAGCGGATCGGGATTCTGGAAGGTGCGTTTGGTTATCATGAAGCTGTGGACAAGATCATGGATAATGTGGTGGCCACATTGGAAGCTAAGGGTGCAACTGTGGTCAATGACGTAGATGTGGTGGGAGACGGGGAGTACGGCCGTTCAGGATTTGATGTGCTTTTGTACGAATTCAAAGATGGTTTAAATAAGTACTTGGCAAATCGCCCGGATGCTTCGGTAAGGACCTTGGCGGATGTGATCCAATTCAACGAGGATAATGCGGACAAGGAAATGCCTTATTTCCAGCAGGAGATTTTGGAGATGTCTGAAGAAAAGGGTGATCTATCTGAGCAGGAATACAAGGATGCACTTAAGACGGTGTTGGATGTTTCCAGAAACGGCATTGACAATGCAATGGAAAAGGACAACCTCGATGCAATTATCGGCGTGACAGGAGGTCCGGCTTGGCCGATTGATCTCATCAATGGAGATCATTTTGGAACGGGGAGTTCGTCTCCAGCCGCTCGCTCCGGCTATCCGAATATCACTGTTCCTGCGGGATTTGTTCACGGCATGCCTGTGGGTATTTCTATTTTTGGGCAGGCTTTTACCGAGAGCAAATTGATCAGCATAGCTTATTCCTTCGAGCAGGCGACTAAAGTGCGGAAGGCTCCTAAGCTTTTGAAGACATTGGAATTGGCCTGATTTTGTTAAACTTGGCTCTGAATGAACAATGCGGAGATAAAAGCCTTGGTTTCCCTACTTGAGGATGATGACGAGTCGGTAGTGGCGGAGATTGAAGAGAAAATCATGTCAATTGGTACGGGTATCATTCCATTTTTGGAGGAAGAATGGGAGACGAATTTTAACCCCACCATTCAGACGCGAATAGAAGATTTAATTCATGTGCTCCAATTCGAATTGGTACAGGAGCGTTTCTTGGATTGGAAGGAAAATGAGCAGGACAATTTGCTCAAAGGGCTGTGGATCACCGCCACGTATCAGTACCCCGATTTGGAATACGATCAACTAAGAGCGGATTTTGAGCAATTGTACATTGACGCATGGCGTGAGTTTCGTGACGATATGACGCCATTCGATCAGATCAAAATCCTTAATAGTGTTTTGTTTGACGGGTTTAAGTTTCGGGCAAATACCAAAAACTTTCATTCTCCCGCTAATTCAATGATCAATGCCGTTCTGGAATCGAAAAAGGGAAATCCAATTTCTCTTAGCGCCATTTACCTCATGATTGCCAAGAGGTTGGACTTGCCAGTGTATGGTGTTAACCTGCCCAACCTATTCATTCTGACTTACAAGAATGATTCGACTCAGTTTTACATTAATGTATTCAACAAGGGCCTGATCTTTCTGACAGAGGACATTGACAATTACCTGGACAATCTGCAGCTCGAGAGGCGTGATATTTTTTATCAGCCGTGCTCCAATTTGGACATGATCTTGCGCATGCTGCGCAACCTGATTGTCTCCTTTGAGAAATTGGGCGATTACCACAAATCAGACGAGATCAAAATAATCCTTCAGAAGCTCGACCCGAATTATTTCAGTGCGGAGTAATTTTTTTTCTTGGAGATCAACTTTTTTGAAATGAGCTGTGTTGTGACTTCATGGATAAGTCAGCCAACAAGCAGTCTAAGAAAAAAGACCTCCGAGAAGAACTAAAGAAAGCATTCATTGAAGAAGTGCTCACACATGAGCATCCGCCTAAATCTGTCTTCGCCTTTGCCAAAAAATGCAAGGTGACAGAGGAGGATTTTTATCAACATTTCAATTCATTGCCTACGCTCCAAAAAACGATCTGGCTGGATTGGTTCAATGAGGTTGTTACCGTCTTGGATAAGGACAAGAACTACCATGAATATGCGCTCAGAGAGAAAATCCTTTCTCTCTATTTCACTTGGTTTGAGAAAATAAAAAGCAATAGGAGCTATGCACTGTATTCATTCGAAAGAGCGAAGTTGGAGCTTGATCCTGCCTTTCTGATCAAAATGAAAGCAGCGTTTCATGAATACGTTGATTCGTTGATAACGCAGGGCAAAGAGAATGGCGAGGTGGCCGAACGGCCCTTTTCCAATCAATACGGTCGTGCATTTTGGGTGCAGTTTTTATTCGTATCGAAGTTTTGGCTGAATGACGAGAGTGAGAATTTCGAGAAGACGGATGCCGCCATTGAGAAGTCAGTGAACCTCGCTTTTGATTTAATCGGATCAGGCCCGATAGATCGACTCGTTGATTTCGCGAAATTCTTGTACCAAAATCAGAAACCATTTTAATGGAGGAACAACTCAGAATTCCGACTGGAAAAGTTTCCAGAGCCAGCAAATTCGTACAAACAGGGGTGAAAGTTGGAGGCAATTACCTCAAGCATTACAGCAAGAAACTCATCGATCCTGATCTTACAAGAGAGGGCTTGGATGCAGACAATGCCAAGGACATTTATTCATCGCTCAGCCAACTCAAAGGAAGTGCACTGAAGGTAGCTCAAATGCTGGCTATGGATAAGAACATGTTGCCTACAGCGTATCAGGATCAGTTTGCTTTGGCACAGTACAGCGCACCACCGCTTAGTTTTCCGTTGGTGGCCAAGACCTTTCAACAATATTTTGGTAAGAACCCCAATGAAATTTTCGATGAGTTTTCTAAAAGTGCAGTCAATGCAGCTTCTATTGGGCAGGTACATCGAGCGACCAAGGAGGGCAAAACCTACGCGGTGAAAGTTCAGTATCCTGGCGTTTCGGATAGTGTGCGATCAGACCTGAAACTGGTGAAACCATTTGCAGTGCGACTTTTCGGCATCAATCAGCAGGAGCTGGATCAGTACATGGAGGAGGTGGAGGAAAAACTTCTTGAGGAAACGGACTACAAACTGGAGGTGGAGCGATCCGTGGAGATTTCGGAAGCATGTGCGCACATTCCGAATTTGTTCTTTCCAAAATACTACCCCGATTTATCGGCAGCCAGAATAATCACGATGGACTGGCTGGAGGGTCAACACATCAAGGAGTTTTTAAAGACTAATCCGAGTCGGGAGGTTAAAGATCAGATTGGCCAGGCCATGTGGGATTTTTATCATCATCAGATTCACAACCTGAAAACGGTGCATGCCGATCCGCATCCCGGCAATTTTCTTATGAGAGGAGATGGCACCCTAGGTGTTATTGATTTTGGCTGTGTCAAAGAAATCCCGACTGATTTTTACAGCTTGTACTTCAAGCTAATGAGCAAGGATTTGGTGACTAATGATGCGGATTTGATTCCTGTTTTGGAAGAATTGAGTTTTCTTTTCGCTGACGACACGGAAAAGGAAAGGGAGTTGTTCGTTGACGTGTTTCGTCAGATGACGACACTCCTTGGTCAGCCGTTTCACTTTGATGAATTCGATTTTGCCGATGACACCTACTTCAATCAAATTTATGAGTTGAGTGAAAGGCTGGGGAAAATGAAGGAATTGAGAAACTCGAAGCATGCCAGAGGCTCGCGCCATGGGCTTTATATCAACAGAACCTATTTCGGGCTGTATCAATTGCTGAACCAACTAGGCGCAAAAGTGACAACTACCAAACCCGACTGGCTAAAGGCATAATAGTCTAGTTCTCGACCACTTCTGGTTACTTTTGAGAGGTAATCCTGTAAAGTGAAAGAACCTCTTGTTTCCGTCATTTGTCTATGTCACAATCAGGCTCCTTATCTGGAGGAGGCTCTGCAATCTGTTTTGAATCAGGAATACACATCTGTCGAATTGATCATCGTGGATGATGGGAGCACGGATGGCAGCAAAGAACTCGTTCGCACTTTTCTTACAAAACATCCTGTTGAGTTTATCGACATACCTGAGGCTGTGGGAAACTGCCAAGCATTCAATCTTGGGTTCAAAATTTCCAAGGGAGATTTTATCATTGATCTGGCAGCTGATGACGTGCTTTTGCCAGAGCGAATTCGTCAAGGGTTGATTCGATTGACGGAAACAAATGCGGGAGTCCACTATTCGAATGCCGAGCTGATAGATGTCGACGGCCACCACCTTTCCTTTCACAATGATCGGTTTGACTTTCCTATGCCAGAGGGAGACGTCTATGCGCACTTGGCTCGTGAGTATTTGGTTTGTCCACCTACTATGATGATCAGGCGTGAAGTGCTGGAGAGCCTTGGTGGATACGATGAATCACTGAGCTATGAGGACTTTGACTTTTGGGTAAGGTCAGCGCGGGAATTCGCGTATTGCTATAGCGATGAAGTGCTCGTAAAAAAGAGAATACTGCCCAATTCCCATTCTGCCACTCATGTGCGATTTAGGAGTGGGCATCAAAAATCCACGCTAATGGTGTGTGAGAAAATATTGAAAATGAATCGTACTGTGGAGGAGGGTCAAGCGCTGAAAAAAAGGTGTTGGCACGAGATAAGGCAGTGTATAAAAAAAGGTAACCTGAGTTTGATCCCAAATTACCTTTCCATCCTAAAACAATGTTAGTTATCTTCTATCTTCTCTAGGTCGTGCTTGTTTTACTACAATGTTTCTGCCTTCCAATTCTGATTCGTTCAGCGCATTGATTGCATTCTGAGCTTCAGCATCATTTGGCATTTCTACAAATCCAAAACCTTTAGATCTGTTCTCAAACTTGTCAAAAATAATTTTGGCAGAGCTTACTTCTCCATGGGCCTCAAAGAGTTCCCGTAGCGTGTCTTCCTTGGTGTTGTAAGACAGCTGTGCAACGAAAATATTCATTATCAAAAAAATAAAATGGGTGGATTCAACCGAATCCTGAAAAAATTACAGGTGTAATGTAGCGAAAAACGAACTGTAAACTAATTTGAAGATGTTATTTCAACAACTAACAAAAAGACTCCATGAACAGCTACATTCAGGAAGACAATGGTCAAAAGGGAAGCTTTCAATTTAAAGGAAATGAAGTGAAACTTGCCGAGATGACTTACACTTGGGCCGGAAACGACCGAATTATTATTGACCATACGGAGGTGGACGATTCACTGCGAGGACAGGGTGTGGGAGAGAAACTTGTACGTATGGCAGTGGATTTTGCCAGAGAAAGGGAGATCAGCATTATTCCGTTATGCCCATTCGCCAGGGCTATTTTTAATAAATATGAAGAATTACGAGATGTCCTTTGACCAAACCATTTTCCGAAGAAATGATGAAGCGAAGCGCTATGAGCTGGAGTATGGAGGTATCACTGCGTTTATTGATTTTAAGAAAAACGCAAATTCAAATAGGATTTATCTGGTTCATACAGAAGTGCCCGAAGAATTTCGAAATCAGGGTCTGGCTGAAAAGTTGGTGCTGAAAAGCTTGAATGATGTCAAGGACATGGGGTGGGATCTGATGCCCTTGTGTCCATATATCGTAACTTACCTGAAGCGCCATCCCGAATGGGTGGACATTGTTGACGAATCCACAAAACAGAAATTTTTATGACCAAGACGTATTCAAACGGAGAAGTAAAAGTGATTTGGAAACCGGATGTGTGCATTCACTCGGAAAATTGTTTCAAGGGGCTGCCGGACGTATTTAATCCAAAGAACAGACCTTGGATAAACGCTGAAGGTGCTCAAACTCAAACCATAGTTGACCAGATAAAGAAGTGTCCATCTGGTGCGCTTAGCTTCGAAATGGAGGGAGCCTCTTCTGAAGAATCTGACCCAATAAAGGAAACGCAGATTGCGGAGGTAATAGAAAGCGGTCCCTTGATGGTGTATGGAAATATTGAAGTGAAATTTCCGAATGGCGAGCTGCATACCAAGAACAAGGTGACGGCCTTTTGCCGATGTGGAGGTTCTTCAAACAAGCCATTTTGCGATGGCACTCACAAGAAAATCGACTTTAAGGGGTAGACTTACTCAGTAATGTCGATTTCGTATTCTCTAACAAAAGCCACCTTTGACTCGCCCCCGGCGGGAGTGCGGTCATCAATGGTTTCTGAATAATTTCTGGAAATCGCTAGACGAGCAGCGCCCGTTGGCAGGTTTACTAAATGATCGGAGTGGATTTCGATCAGATCGCCAGTATTGAAGCTGCAAATGGTGCCATCCACATGTGATTCCACCGTGATCACAAAATCTTCATTGCCATTGGGCAGTTGGTCACCCTCCCAAGAAAGTTTGTAGTAGGTGTACTTTTTCAGAGCGGTAACCGGCTCCAATAGATTGTATCCATAAATCGGTACATGGTTGAAATAGACTTGGCCTGTTTCGTCGGTCCATTCATATTCTCCCTCAAATAGATCATCCAACTTTCTGGAATAGTGGAGTCCAACGATAATGTCTTTTTTCTCTCGAAGTTTCACTGCCTCGAAGTAGATGGGGTTAGAAATCTTAAGAGGTGTTTGTCCAAATCTGAAGCTTAAAGTCGCTTGAGTCGTTTCTCTGGTGGCGTTGAACTCTGTGTGGTAGAATGTTTGGATTCTCTCCTGATTCACATCGGCTGCATCTTCCACGGAGTAGCACGATGCGAGAACTGAGAGGAGGGCCATGACGGGAAGGAAGAGACGTTTCATAGATCAAAAGGTAAGTCTCTTGTTAGTCCGATCTACAGACCGAAACCCCTAATAGGAATCTATTCCAAGCCAATTGGAGAGCGCCTCGGCGGCTCGCTTGGAGGCTGGCTCAAAACCAATTTTCTCTTTCACTTCATTGTAATCGGCCAACATATTGGCGCAGTAGGTTGGCTCAGTCAGGATTCTATCGACCTCTTCCAGCACTGTCTTGCCATTGAAATCGTCCTGAATCAATTCCTTGATTACTGGCCTATCGGCAATCAGATTCACCAGAGAAAGATAATCCACATTGATGATCGCGCGCCCAACTTTATAGGTGAGCCAGCTGGTCTTGTATACGACCACTTGGGGCGCACTCAAGAGACAAGCTTCGAGAGTGGCAGTTCCTGAGGTTACTACGGCAGCATTTGCTGCTTTTAGGATATCATAAGTGCGCTCGAAGATTACTTCCACATTCTTCAGCCTATCCAGTTCTTCATAAAGTTTAGGAGGTAGATTATTTACTCCAGCCACTAGAAATTGATATTCCGGCTTCATCTCAGCCATTTCCTTGATCACGGGAATAGCCGAGTTCAGCTCTTGCAAGCGACTTCCTGGGAGAACAGCTATTCTGGTTTTGTCGGATTCCTCCAGCGGCTGAAAATCAAAAGTCCGAACACTATCCATTAGAGGGTTGCCGACATACTCAACCGGAAAATTTAGATCGTTGAAAAACCGAACTTCAAAGGGGAGAATCACAAGCATCTTGTCCACCACTTTTCTAATGGTCTTAATGCGTCCTTTTTTCCAAGCCCAAATTTTGGGAGAAATGTAATAACACGTTTTTATGCCGAGTTTTTTCCCGAATTTGGCCATTCTAAGATTGAATCCTGGGAAGTCCACCAGTACTAGGACGTCTGGCTGGAAGTCCTTAATTGCCCTCTCACATTCCCTCAATCGGGTTTTAATTGTGCCTAGGTTTTTAATTACCTCCCATAGGCCCATGAAAGAATAGTCCTTATAATGGCGAAGTAGTTTCAAGCCTTCTCCTTCCATCATGTCACCACCAAAGCCCACGATTTCTGCCTCAAGATCACGCCTTTTTAGTTCTTTGATCAAGTTAGACGCATGCAGATCACCAGATCGCTCACCAGCAATAAAGAAATACTTCATACGATAAATGTAGGGAGGTTATTCCGATGATCCGGCATCCTGCTCAGATTGAGGTATCGGCAGGATAAATTTTGGATCAGTGAGGGGTGTTCCATTGATTTCTTCGCCCCTTCTTTTCATATCATGGAAGAGGATTCCCTCGTAGAGAAATTCTCTTCTACGTTCAACCAAAATACTGTCGTAGAGATCGATCCCAATAAAGAAGTCCGATGCGTCTAATTCTGCAATGCCCGCACGAGCTCGAATCGCATTCATGTCTTCCAAAGCTATGGGATCAACAACAGCAGGACTAAGAAATGCACGGGCTTCAGCACGTGTGAGAATAACTTCGGCAAGTCTTACCACTGGAATGACCGTATGACTCGCCAGAAATTTTCCTGGTGAAAGAGTTTCAGTATTCAACACGTTTTGATAAAACGCATCGGTGATGTCGTCAGGGCCTTCACCCGAACCAACCTCCGCATCCAGTGTGCCACGTAAGTCAGTCGAACTGTATTCAGGGCTGTAGTCAAAATCATCAAATAGATTGTTGAGGTAAAACGAACTAATCCTCATGGCACCTAATCCTTGGCTATTTAGAGAAGAGTAGTAGTTAACAATCCCTGTACCATTCGAGATATTTCCTGAGTTGTTTGCCGCTGTTTGCTGTATAGCAAAAATGTCTTCAGTGCTATTGGATGTGTTGTTGAAAGCAGCTTGGGGTGTGGTTGCTAGCTCGAAAGGCCCTGAGATGATATTATCGGCATAGGAAATAGCAGAAGGATAATCGTTGGTATGCATGGACAACCGCATCAAATAGGCTTGACAGGTATAATAGGACAGGTTATCTCCATTTTTACCTCGTGATTGCAATAGGGTGGAAGCCTCAATCAAATCTTCTTCCACCTTGGCGTAGATATCTTCAAGAGTATTCAACGCAGGCGATGAGCCAGGAACCTCAACAGGCTCCAATAGGAGAGGAAGAACCAATTCTGAAGTAGTGCTGAGTTGATACTCTGGCCCCCAGAGTCTGGCCATTTCAAAATATAGAATGGCTCTCATTGCCAGCGCTTCACCTTCGATTTTATCTTGCTTGGATGCACTGACATTGTCAATGTTTAGAAGGATACTGTTGAGCGTGTTTATTATCTCATATGCTCTTCGCCAGTTGGCCTCAACCCGTGGGTTCACAGCCTGAATGTCCACATCTGCAAAATCAGAATAATTCGGCCCACTGATATCGTCCCATGTAACTTCGAATGGCTCAATGGCCATTAAAGAGGGTATAACAATAAAATCCCCTCCAAATAGTTCACCTCCATCAACACCGTCATTTATTCCCCCAAGGTTAAAGTAGGCCCCATTAAGAGCTCTTTGAATGTCACCCTCCGTGCTATAAATGTCCCCTGTAATGTTCTTTTTCGCTTCAACATCTAGCAGAGAATTGCACCCATTGATGCTCATCAGAATGACTACTAGAAGAGCTGTTTTTTCTAAGGTTCTCATAGTCCGATTTTAATTCCTGTTGTAATAATTCTTGGCTGTGGCGCAGTGAAGTTATCCACTCCTTTGTTGAGGTTTTGTCCAAGTGTACCTGTCGTGGGGTCGATGTAAACGACATCAGGGTCATAGCCTACATACTTGCTGATCGTCCAGAGATTCTGTCCGCCAACATATACCTCGGCTTGTCTGAGCTTTAATCGATCAAGTATGGATTGTGGCAATTGGTAGGTTAGGATCAAATTTGTTAGTCGCGCATAACTACCATCCTCTAGCCAGCGAGTGGAAGGTTGGGTATCTGTTTGGCTAGGATTGAGTCGAGGGTACTTGGCATTATTACCCGGAGAGTACCATCTTTCGGTCTGAGATGCAAGCTGAGTCAAACCTAAGATTCCGCTGTTGGACATAAACTCACCCGTGGCAAAATACACATCAACATCACCGACAAACTGGAACATGAATGAGAGTTCGAAATTCTTGTAAGAAACAGTATTTGTCAGGCCTCCAAAATAACCCGGATTTGGGTTGCCAACCGCCATTCTTGGGGCACTTTCCCAGTCAGTGGTTGTTCCTCCATTTCCATCATCATACAGGGCATCACCGGTGGCGTCATCTACTCCGGCGTATTTTCGCAGATAAAACACCGAAGCTGGTTGTCCTTCCAAGAATGCATTGGTGCCCAATACTAATCTTTCATTGTTCAGGTCGTACACATTGTTTTGAGCAAAGGAGATATTGAAATCTGTCGACCACTTTAGGTTTGGCTGGTCTATGTTCAGCGTACTTATACCAATTTCAGTTCCTTTGTTTTCCATTTTACCTCCGTTCCTGATGACCGAGATAAATCCACTTGTTGGACTCACAGGTTCAGGGAATAGAAGGTCTTTGGTTTTCTTGATGTAATAATCAACCGAGCCACTCACCCTGCTTCCTAGTGAAAACTCCATTCCAATGTTGATTTGTGATGTGGTTTCCCATTTCAGATCTTCATTTGCAGGGTTCAATAGCTTGTAACCATTCCTGCTACCATAGGTCACCTGGCTGTAATTCTTTTGATAATCAAAATCTCCTGGGGGGGTGTTTCCTATCTGGCCGTAGCTTCCTTTGAGTTTTAAGAATCGAAGGAAATCACTACTGAAGAAGGCTTCTTCGCTAAGTATCCATCCGCCCGAAAATGCCATGAAGGTTCCGAAACGGTTGGCCTCAGAAAATTTGGATGATCCGTCCCTTCGGCCACTGACCTGGAATAGGTATCTATCTCTGAAAGCATAGCTAACCCTGGTGAAATTAGAAACAAAAACACTGGCGCTTCCCGGTATATTGTTTTCCCGCAAAAGGGGGTCAGACGAATCGAGAGACTTCAGTTCGGTTAGACTATTGACATTGGCTACTCTTCGTTTGAAAATACCCTTTGATTCTTCGTAAGATGCGCCAAGTATTATTGATAAATCGTGATCGGAACCAATCTCGGGAGTGTAAGTGGCCCAGCTATTCAGAAGGTAGTTTGACACCTTCGATTTGCCGTATTCCGATCTGCCAGATCCCGTACCCCTGAATGTTCCTCCACCGTCTCTCGTGGCTCCACCGAGTACTAAAATATCTTCAAACTTGTTGTAATCCACACCAGCTTTGACATCCACCGAAAGTTCTGGAATGAACTGATACTTTAGCCCCAGACTAGAGATAATTCCATTTGAAATACCCTGATTGGTGGAATTCTCAATTTCCGTTCTAGGATTGTAAAGCAACTTTGAGACCTTAAGGTAGTAGTTATTGTTCTTGTCTGCTTTATCGGATGGGGGCAGGGCAATTGACTGCAATGGAGCACCTAAGTCCTGATCTTCTCTAAGCCGATTCTCTGTACTTCGGATATAGTTCAAGCTCAGTGTAGCTGTCAGTTTTGAGGTTAATTGACTGTTCAGTGATATAAGTCCGTTAAACGTTTTTTGATCCTGCCCAATTAGAATTCCTTCTTGAGTATTGTAAACAGTAGAGGCATAGTAACCGAGTTTTTCAGTCCCACCTGAAGCGCTTACCGCTGCTCGATGATTGATAGCGGTACGGAAGATCTTCTTCTGCCAGTCAGTATCATATTTTAGTGAATCGATGAAATTACCCAAATTATCCAAGGTCACATTTCCAAATGTGAGTGATCCGCCTGACTCCAATGTTTGTTTCCATATAGAAAGCTGCTCTCGAGTGACTTCACTTCCATACCCTATTTGTCGAATTCTATATTCGATCACTTGAAGGTTGTATTCTACAGGGGAGTAGAGATCTAGAAATTTCGGAACACTTCCCACCCCGAGTTGATAGTCAGCTTCTATTTGCATTTTTCCTGTACTTCCTGAGTGCGTTGTGATGACGATTACGCCGTTTGCCGCTCTACTGCCATAAATGGCAGCTGCAGACGCGTCCTTTAAGATTTCCATTGATTTAATATTCGCCGGATTGATGCTGGATTGATTTCCTGAAGCAAGCGGCACGCCATCTACCACGTACAATGGATCATTACTTGCCGTGAGGGAAGCTGAGCCCCTAACCTGAACGCCTGTCGATTTTACAATTACACCTGGCGTTCTTCCCTGCATGGAGGATTCTAAGTTAGAAACAGGATTGTCTCGAATGTCTTCGCCAGAAACCTGACTAATGCTACCCGTATTTTGCTCTTTGGATTGTGATCCAATACCTACTGCTAGCTGATCACCTGAACCAGCAGTGGATTTAATCATTACTACGTCTAATCTGGTTTGAGCCCCAGGCGCAACTTCTTGCTTGGCATAACCTGACCCGGTAAACACCAGGGTCACATAATCATCTGGAATGTTGATCCTGAACTTACCATCGATATCCGTGATTGTACCCTCACTTACACCAATAATCCTGACAGTGATTGAGGGTATTGGGACGCCTTCCTCATCAAGGACAGTACCACCAATTGTGCGTTGAGCCCATGCGGCAGCCATTATGCCCAACAAGAAACAGATGGCAATTAGAATTCTCATAGCTAGAAGTGAGTGAACGAGTCTTTAAAATAAGCGAATCATAGACAGTCCACAAAAAAAAGTGGTGGGAATTACTCAACCAAAAAATTCAACGTAATTGCGAGGGGTCTCATAAAGGCGCAGAGAATGTAAAGTGGCATTTGGCGCAATGCCGGAAATTTGAGGATGGAGAATGCTCCAAAACTGGCTTATTAAGTTCTCACAGCTAGGCATTAGCCCTTTCATAAAATCCACATCAAGGTTCAAGTTTTTGTGATCTACCTTCTCAAGAATCTCCTTTTTAATAAGAACGCTCAATTTCTTAAGGTCAACGACAAAACCTGTTTCAGGGTCAGGTTGACCTTTTACGGTAACTATTAATTCAAAATTGTGGCCGTGCCAATTCAGATTTGCACAGGGCCCGAACACCTCTTCATTTCTTTCAGCGGACCAATCTTCTCGATATAGCCGATGCGCCGCATTGAAGTGTTCCTTTCTACTCACATAAACCATGATGCAAAGATAGCGGCCTCTCCTAGGTTCGTTTTAACTTTGGTTCAAAATTTAGATCATGATAGTAGTCACGGGTGCAGCTGGTTTCATTGGGAGTAACATGGTAAGGAAGCTCAATGAAAATAATTTCAACGATTTGATATTGGTTGACAAGCAGGAGTACTTGCTTCAAAATAAGAATCTCGAAGGGTTGAAATACACAACGACCGTATCAAGGGATGAGTTTATAGGTTGGTTGGATGATAATAATGAGGAAATGGAATTCATTTTTCATTTGGGCGCTCGTACCGACACCACAGAATTTAACAGGGAGCTTTTGTGGAAATTGAACACGGATTATACCAAGGAAATTTGGAAGAGGTGTGTGGATTACCAAATTCCGCTGGTCTATGCGAGTTCTGCGGCTACATATGGGCTAGGGGAATTCGGATACAAGGATGATGAGTCGTTGATCCCCGACCTGGTGCCTTTGAATCCATACGGAGACTCAAAGAATGAATTTGACAAATGGGCTTTGAAGGAAGCCAAAAAACCGTTTTTCTGGACGGGTTTAAAATTTTTCAATGTGTACGGTCTAGGAGAGTCCCATAAAGGACGCATGGCCTCAGTAGTTTGGCATGCGTACAATCAAATCAAGGAAACTGGTGCTATGAAACTGTTTCGATCGCACAATCCGGAGTACAAGGATGGCGAACAAATGCGTGATTTTGTTTTCGTGGAGGACGTTTGTGATGTCATGTTTTGGTTGATGAATCACCGAAGAGATTCTGGCATTTACAACATGGGGAGCGGGGAGGCGCGCACGTTTCTCGACCTAGTAAAGGCCGTCTTCAAGGCGATGGGAAAGGAAGAGCGAATTTCATTTATCGATACCCCTGCCGACATCAGAGATAAATACCAATACTTTACAGAAGCGGATATGAGTAAGCTTAGGGGTATTGGGTACCAAGAGAGTTTTCTTTCAATTGAAAGAGGAGTTTCGAAGTATTATCAAAAACTATAATTTTGTAAGAAAAGTATGATATGAAAAGAATTTTGGTAATTGTAGGAGTTTTGTTGTTGTCTTGGGAATCGTCTTCACAGGCAATGATTTCAACGAATGGTGGAGTCATTTATGTTAATAAGAACATGGGTGAAAATGAATCTCTTGAGGGCAGAAGAGGAGGCCTTTTCGGAACCCATCATTTGGGAGATTCAATAGGGAATATTTATGATAAGTTCCTGAAGCTATATGTAGAGTACAAAAGCGAGGGAGGTGCGTACGCTACTGAGAAAAAGATAGTTTATAAGCGTCCTATTTTTGATTTTGTTGAGGATTTGGATAAATTAATGAAGAAGCAAGTTCGTAAAGGGGATATCACGAATAACGAAGCTCGGAGACGCTTGGGGAAAGTGTTGCAAACGGCTAATACAATACGTTTTTACGATACGACTAATCTTGAAAATCTGCTTAAGATGAATAGTGATATTAAAAGAAAAGAGGAGCTTTTTAGTTTGATCAAAATCGAACAGAAGTAGGTTCTGTTTTTTTCTAGAAGAAAAAAAGGGAGTTCAATATTGAACTCCCTTTTTTGATTTTTATTCAACTACGATTTTAGAGAAAATGTAACGATTTCCTGAGCGGAATCTTAATATGTAAATTCCAGGCTCAAAATCAGATACATCGTGTTGCTGAGATTTGTTTCCATTGTTGGCTAGAGATCGCACTTTTCTCCCTGATCCATCAAAAACATCAATCTCAAAATTGTCAGTGACTGTCTTGATATTCAATATTCCGCTTGCTGGATTTGGATAGAGTTGAAGCTCATTTGATCCACCAATTCCAGCCACAACCAGTTCGATAGTGTTCGAAGGGATATTGCAAGTTTCATAAAAGAGTACAACGAAAATCTCCCCTATTTCATTACCAAACTTGTAAAACCTATTCGTCTCACCCTCAAGTGGTTGGCCATCTTTGTACCATTGGTATGAATCGGCGGCTGGCGTACTAAAAAGAACTTCACCCACTATCGATATTTCGGCCGGATCAAGAGCATTTTCAGAAATTACAACTTCTTGGGAATACGTTGATGAGTTGGAACCACTAGAGACAACCAATGTGACCGTATATGTGCCTGAATCGTCGAAAATAAAGTACGGATTCGAGTCTTCGGAAGTACCAAGTCCATCGAAATCCCATAAAATATCCGTAAAACTTCCTTCACTTAGATTACTGAAGTAAACTAAGGAGTTTGTGCATGTATAAGATTGTGCGAAATCACTAAATAAGGCGTCCTCACAAGAAACATTTCGCCAGCCTGTTGAATTATCGAGTGTACTTTCGGTACCTACTGCAACGGTAGCACCTCCAATTAAATTGACATTAGTTATAGATAATTTATCTAAACAAATCTTTCGATGGCCTTGAATTTGAATATTGGCCAACCCAGAAGATGAAATGTTAAAAAACTCCTCATTACTGCCGCTAATTTCGATATCATCAATTGCTATCTGTACATCAGTAGATAGTTCTAGATTGCTCCCATAGTAAGAGACAAAATCTGAAACTTCTAATGAAGTCTCTACTGCAAGGTCACCATCAAGTTCAATTGATGAAAAGCTAGAAAAACCATTAACAATGGACTGACCAGTTACTATCAATGAACTCAGTGAGGTAATATCGTCCCCGCTGAGAGTAACCGCAGACCCTTCTAATACAATTTCAGCTCCAGAGTCAGAATATGAGAGTCCAGTGGAGTGAAATAAAGCATTATTACGAATCAGCAACCTTGAATTATCAATTGTTAATATTTTATCATTCGAATTGTTCACGACGAATTGATCCACACTTACCTCGTTTCCTCCAAAATTCAAATGCCCAGCATTGAGATCAATCGTTTTGGCATTGAAATCACCATTGATAAGCCATTCCCCATCTTGGTTATTGAAAACAACTTCCATTTCACTCAATGAAAACTGACTAGATAAGGTTACAGAGTTTTCTGAATCGAACAAAATGCGGCCTGAACCTTGAAACTGTATCTTGTTATTAGTTGAGAATTTACCAGCAATTGTTAAATCGTTTGAGCCAATATCGAAGATAACTGGTTTGTCAGATAGATAAATAAAATCCTTGAGCGAAGTATTTGCTGAAATACCGAGAACGATTTCAGAGCTCTCAGGTGAAAAGGAATTATTATCAAAAATTAACGAGGTAAGCGCGGAAGGTGCCTGTCCGTTCCCCGATCCACCCGTTTCACTGGACCAGTTAGCAGCCATGCTGAAATCACCATCATCACCGATCCAATATTGAGAAGTGGTAGTGTTATTTATGTCTTCATAAGTAAGAATAAGAAATACATCCTGATGGCCGTTTGTGAGGCTATTTTTATGCGATATCGTTAGGGTATAGTCTTCACTGGTCGCGGTGAATTCAATTACCTCAATATTATCTCTGAAATTGTCTCCTTTGCTTGCCGCAGCTCCAGGAGAGGCTGGGTTAAGGATCCAAGGCATTTGGGTTTCATCCGTGCTAGCTATGCGCAAGTCTAAATCGTTAACCAATATGAGATTCGTAGGGTCTAGGGATATTGGAGGTACAATTCCTGCAGGGTCAGTCCAACAAATTGTTGCTTTCACTCTTTGACCATTTACCGGAGAAAGATTTAGCTCATATGACTGCCCATTCAACAGATTAATTTCCTCGATTCTTTTATCTAGTCCATTATCCTTGATAAGTAAGTCAGCTGCACCAACGCCATTAACAAGGCCCCAACCAAATGAATAGTCCGGCCCATTACTAGACCCAGCCTCACTCGCTGTGTGAGCTACAAGCCCTTTCAGAAGTGCTGATTTCATATAGCTCCCTGTTAAATTCTTGTTAAGCTGCTGTAGCAACGCAAACGTACCAGTGGCATTTGGTGCTGACATGGAGGTGCCACTGAGGGTGCCATAGGCATTATTAGCTGTTTCGAACGTAGAAAAGAGGCTTACTCCAGCTGCAACAAAATCAGGTTTAATACGGCCGTCATCTGTCGGCCCCCATCCACTAAAAGAACTCATGACTACATCTAATGGGCCAGAGTAGCTGGCAACTTTGTTAACTGCTCCAATGGTTATAATATTTTTTGCCGTACCTGATGTGCTAATTATATCATAAGGACCATCAGCAGGATGTGTTCCGTTACCGGAATCGCCGCGATCATTACCCGCGGATTTTACAATTGTGTAGTAAGGTGAATTATAGGCTATATTGTCCCAGGAAGCTGCACCTCCGGTATAAAACCCAAACTTCCAGTCTTCCAACTCACTGATATTTTCATCACCATACCAAACCCCATCGTCCCATCCCGAAATCGATCCGTATGAGTGGTTGGATAAAATCGTCCCTCCTTGTCCAGACTGGGCATACTGAAGCATTTCTCCATTATCGTTATTAAAGTCAAATGTTCTAGCCTGAGCATTGATGGCCATACCTTTGGCATTAGAAGTAATTCCTTTGCTCAGAATTGTCCCAGCCACATGTGTAGCATGAAAATTCAGACTAGGCGAAGCATCACTTGGGATAATTCTTCCTACCAACTCATCGTGAGTAGTTCTTACTAAGCCTCCATCCCAAATTGCTATGTTTACACCAGCTCCATCAAGATCCAAGCCAAGAGAGCCATCAATGCCGAGCTTATTAGCGCCTGTGGTGGCTGCAGCACCCGTATTATGTGTTTTAATGTACTGAGGCACCCCATTAACCACGTCTTGAAGACAAATAGTAACTCCTGAGGGCAACTGTTGGATAATTGGAATTTGTTTTTTAGAGGCATAGTCAACGACCCGCTCTATTCGTTGTTCATTTTCTGATTTATACGACTCGCGAAGTTCTTCGAGGGATTGCCCGAAAATGAATGTAGCCGTCAGAAACAATAGTAGGAATATAGTTAATGTTTTCATTAGGCAAATAACAAAAAAAAAGAAACGAATATAAAGTTCCGTCCCCTTTTTCATTAATTAAAGATTTGTGATCAATAGGACAAGCCAGTTTCGCTACCCAGGATTGGCCAAATCGTACGGCTATTATGAAAAAAGCCACCCTATGAGGGTGGCTTTTTAGAAAGATAATTATGTATTAATACTTGCTACTAAAGCAAACAATTATTCACTTCAAATTCTCCTTCTAGCGGAGATGGTCCGTAAGATCCAACTTCCACATCATTAGGGGCGGTTATTTGAAAAGTAATTTCACCATCCCAGTCTCCCGAATTAAAGAAAAACCTGAGAGTTTCAACACCAGAAGGAACTGAAATTATTGCTTGACCAACATTGTTATTAGGTGGAGGTCCATCAGCAATAGTGTACTCAGGGCCTAACACACCATCAATTTCAAATTGAACTGAAGCTCCGTTCCATCCATCACCATATGAATCCTGCATATCTAAAACCCAGTCGCCTTCTGTTTTCTCTGGAGAGAGTAAACAGCTAACCGACATGGAGTGTGAGTTTGTTACTTTAGAACCTAAGTCAGTATCAGAACCTGTTATGTTATAAGCTAATACCCAGGTCTCACCTGCTTCGATATTATCATCTATAACTTCGAAAGGAATCGAACCCAAGTTAGATCCAGCTTCAATATCAATACTTCCACCGCTTAAGTCTACATAGTGAACACCAGCGACTGCAGTAGTTAATTCCGTATTAACTTCTACATTGACTGTGGTAGCAGCTTTAGAAGGCACAGCGACTAAATTTACCTGCAATTCACCAGAAACATTCTCACCGTCATTTGTTCTTAAATATGCCGCACTTGAAGTAGTTGCATCAAATTCAACATACGATCCATTCCAAGTGACGCGATCATCTTCCGGATCACAAGAAACTGCAATTGCAATTGTCAGTAAAGCGAGAAGATATATTTTGGATTTATTCATTATATATTTCATAATATAAATTCATTTAATGATTAATAACCAGGGTTTTGATCATCAGGACCCAAGGTAGGATTCTGATCCAGTTCCCGCTGAGGAATAGGTAGCAAAACATCTGTTGAGTTCCAAGAAGCTGGTTTGATAGGTGCCATTACAGCATCTGCCTGACCAGTTCTAACAAGATCAAACCATCTGTGACCTTCGAACGCTAATTCGAATTTCTTCTCTTGAAGTAAGTTATCCAGCGTGTACGAACCATAAAAGGCCGGATTTCCAGTAGCTCTTTCTGCAACAGTATTTAAGTCTGCAAGTGAGCTATTGGCTTCTGCCCTGATCAAATACATTTCAGCAAGTCTAATAAGTACAGGCTGATCAACACCATTAGTAGCATCGGTGTATTTATTAGTAACCAAAACTCCACCCGCATCTGGATTAGTTGCAATAAGTGCAGCTCTGGTATCAGATGGATCCATTTCAGCTAAAAGAGTAGGATTAGGTGAGTAATCGTATCTTCCACCCGCGCTTACAGGCTGTGCAAAGAACCCGAGGCTGTTACCATCCTGAGCACTTGCGTACAACTCGAAGATAGTTTCATCCGAAGTAGATCCATTGGCAAATATGTCAGCGTAGTTAGCTTCCAAAGCATAATCAGTATTGTTGATTACGTTGGTTGCTTGAGCTGCGGCATTCGTCATATCCCCAGTGAACAAATAAGCTCTTGCAAGAAGTCCCTGAGCAGCTGCTGCAGTGGCACGAGTAGTACCATTAACAGACTTAGCTGGAAGATCTGGAATAGCATCCGTCAAATCCTCAATAATCTGAGCATATATTGCTGCCTCAGTGGCTCTTGGCAAGGCCTGAGTAACATTCACGTCACTGGTCAATGCCAACGGAACACCCCCCCACAGCTTAACCAAGCTGAAATGGTAGAGTGCTCGTCCAAACTTAGCTTCTGCAATAATCTGCGCTCTTTGCGCGTCAGTGGCGTCAGTTGCATTTGCAGCTCTTTCAAGTACCGTATTAGCGATAAATATGCCAGTATATGGAGAAGACCAAGCTCCTCTCATTGTCACATTCTCAGCTGTTACGTTATTTACTGCCATATCCGATTTAGTTGGAAATGTTCCGGTGAAGACCATTTCATCACTCAGAATGCCAGGCATAAAGATATGAAGCTCTCCGTATTGGTTATCAACTTGCATGTTACTATACATACCGAGTATCAAAGCTTCCAAACTGGCAAAATCCTCCACTACAGTCTCATCACCAATTTGATCTACAGGCTGTTGCTCGAGATAGTCCTCGCAAGAACTAAACAAGAACGCAGCACATATTAGAGTTATATAAGTATATTTCATCGTATTCTGTTATTTAAAATCCTACGTTAATACCCAAGAAAATCTGCTTAGACTGAGGGAACGTCAAGAAATCTGTTCCTTGAGCCGTACTCGTATTGTTAAACACGTTTACTTCCGGATCGAAACCACTGTAAGCGGTTAAAGTCCATAGGTTGACACCAGTTACGTAAACACGAGCAGAAGCAAATCCCGCTTTGGAAACGATGTTACTAGGAAGTTGATATCCAAGGGTAACGTTCTTAAGTCTTAAATAAGACCCGTCTTCCAAAAATCTACTGTTGTCAGCATTGTTTAATCCCACAGTAGCAGCTGTCGCCGCTCTAGGAATGTCAGTTACATCACCTGGCTGTTGCCATCTTCTTAGAACGCTAGCATCCATACCCCAAGCGCTTGTGCCCAGGTGCTCCATGAATTGTCTGTTGTTGTTATAGATGTCAACTCCTTGAATGAACTGAAAAAAGACACTCAATGAGAGACCTTTCCAAGAAAAATCATTTGTGATACCTCCTAAGAAATCAGGTTGATAGTTTCCAACGACCGTTTGATCTTCGGCGTTAATGATCCCATTACCATCCACATCCTTATAAATGGCATCTCCTGTAGCAGGATTTACTCCCAAGAATTTGTACATGTAGAATGTGTTCAAAGGCTCGCCTTCAACAATTGCACTACCAAATCCCTGAAGAATTGGCTCAGGATCTAACAATGATTTCACTCTGTTTCTCAAGAATGAAATATTGAAAGATGTATTCCATCTGAAACCATTGGCCAAATCTAGGTTGATACTATTAACATCAATTTCAACCCCTCTGTTATTAATTTGTCCGATGTTATCTTGAACGGTTGCGAAACCAGTTGATTCAGGAATAGGGTTGCCATATAGAAGGTCAACAGTTTTTCCTTTGAAATAACCTACGTTCAAATTCAATCTGTTCTGAAAAACAGCTAATTCAACACCAACATCAAAAGTGGTTGTTTCTTCCCACTTCAATTGGTTGTTAGCAATGTTTAAAGAACTTGTTGCAGGAAGGTCAAGATAGTTCGCACCACCGGTCCATGTACCTAAGTACGCAAACTCACCGATTCGGTCATTACCTGTCTTACCATAACTAGCTCTAAGCTTACCTAGCTCCAACCAGCTAATACCATCCATGAAGCTTTCGTCTGAGAAATTCCATCCTGCAGAGAGTGCCCAGAAAGTACCGTAACGATTTTCAGGTCCAAATCTTGACGATCCGTCTCTTCTCAAAGTCGCAGTTGCTAGATATTTTCCTTGATAAGCATATCCAACCCGTCCAAAAACAGACTGGAAAGAATAATCTCTTCTGAGGGAACTGCCCGCTGTAATGTTTGAAGCAGAAGCAAGGTATGTTAATGACTCTCTAGAAAAACCATTACCAGATACGCTATTCCTGAAGTTAACTCTATTTTGGAAAGTTGTTCCTATAACTGCATTCACACTGTGGTCCGAACCAAAAGTTCTATTCATACGAATAGTAGGTTCCAATACTGTAGTTGTGAACTCGTTGGTATTGTATCGACCAATTCCACTTGGAGAACCCTGGAAAGTAGATGCTTGAATATAGTGATCCTCAATAAGGCTGGTATAATCAAGAGACGCATCCGTTCTGAATGAGATTCCTTCCAGAAATTCGTAAGTAAAATAAGTGTTAGCGATCACTTTTCGAGTAGAGTTGTTGAATCTTGGAAGAGTAACCGCTCGAACTGGGTTGGCAAATGGAGGTGCATCACTAAATTCAGTTGTAGGGTTCCCATCACCATCAAGTTCATAAATAGGAACATTAGGTGCAGTAAGCAAAGCAGTTGAGAGTACCCCATAAATGTTATTATCATTTGGGATTCTTGAGTTCTGATCTACCGACAGTCCGATTGAAGTTCCAAATGTAAACTTGTCGCTTGCTGTGTGGTCTAGATTCAAACGAGCAGTAGCACGTTTGTAATGAGAGCCAGGACGGTCACCAGTTTCAATGCCAATTGTACCTTCTTCGTCTCGAAAACTACCACTCACGAAGTATCTCGTTTTGTCATCTCCACCGCTAATACTAACGTTGAATTGATGGATGTCAGCAGTTCTGAAAACAGCGTCAAGCCAATCGGTATCTACATCTGCATACGGAGAAGCGGAGTAATCTATAGGGGCTAAACCGTCATTGGTTCTTGCTTCATTAAATACTTCTTCCCATTGATCAGCATTAACTACGTCAATTATATTGGTTGGCTGACCGAAACCTCTCATATAACCTAGGTTAATTTTAGTTGATCCAGTTTCACCTCTTTTGGTTGTGATTAATACAACACCATTGGCTGCTCTAGCTCCATAGATTGCAGTACTAGAAGCATCTTTCAATACCTCAATTGACTCAATATCATTAGGGTTTAAGCCAGCTAAAGCGTTACCACTTTGTCCACCAAAACCAGTCTGTTGCAAGTCTCCAGATACAACCGGAACACCATCAACAACATAGAGTGGGTCGTTACTAGCTGAAATGGAAGTTTGTCCACGAACCCTGATACTGATTCCACCACCAGGAGTACCTGAAGCGGATGTTACTTGAACACCAGCTGCAAGTCCTTGAAGGGCTTGATCAGCGCTAGTTACAGGTAATCTTTCAAGAGTTTCGGAATTAACTCTTGCAGAAGAACCTGTGAACTCACTCTTCAAAGTTGTTCCATATCCAACAACTACCACTTCCTGCAGCTTCTTGGTATCAGTTGACATGCCCAAGTCGATGCTAGTTCTAGCGCCAACCGTAACTTGTTGAGTTGTCATTCCAACTGATGAAAACACTAGAACAGTGTTGTCATCTGGAACACTAATTTGATAATTACCATCCAAATCGGTGGTAACTCCAGTTGTCGTGCCTTTAATCACAACATTCACACCTGGTAAACCTTCACCGGATTCATCGGTGACTTTACCAGAAACCGTACGCTGTGCCCATGCACTGAACACTAAAGCGAACGAGAAAACCATACTTAAGAGTAAAATCCTCTTCATATTCATACTGGTTTAAAAATTAAACATATTATTTCAAGGCTAAAGCTAGCAACAAATTCATAATCGTTAAGGATTGTTAACAAGAAATGAAGATTGTATTATTCTTTAGCGAATTGGCATAAAAAGCATATTTTCCCTATTGGTTTTGCTAAAAATGAAGATTTGTCGTTTTTCCAAAACAAAATTTCAAATCAACCCTGACTCACGATCAAATATTTGGTCGACGAGGACTTATAAAATATTGAAGATCAATTCTTTAAAGAGGTGATTTTGAACTCAATTCGACGATTTTGGTCCTGACCAGAGGTAGTTTCATTGGTCGCAATCGGTTGCGAAGAGCCAAAACCTGTGTGTTTCATCCTAGAAGGAGACACTTTTAGCGTGGTTAAATGCATGTATACCGCCTTGGCCCGACGCTCAGAAAGCCCTTGGTTATAGGATGCTTTGCCAACATTGTCTGTATGGCCAGAAATTTCAACATGGATATGCTCTTCTCTTTTAAGAAACTCCGCAATGCGGCTTAGTTCCTCGAGGGACCTATCATTGAGTTCATCTGAATCGAATTCAAAGTAGATATTGCTCAAAATCATTTTTGCTCCTTCTATTATAGGTTGCAATTGGAAGTCGACCGTGTCTGACGATTCAAGGTGTGAGGTGCTTAATGAAATGTCTTGAGGCAAGTAACCAGATCTCTCTACGAACATTCCAAAGTCCAAGGAAGAGGGTAGAACAAGAAAGTACTTCCCTGTGCTTGGATCGCTTTCAGTGCTGTATGTTTTTCCGCGATTCGTAAGATCCACAAGTTCGATTTTGGCGTCTAGGGGTTGTCCTGTAGTGGCATCCTTTACCTTCCCTGTAATGTATGATACGCTTGGAACGAAGGGTTTTTCTTTTGGAATCAAATAGGAGGCAATTTCACTTTTGTATGTTTTTCCATTTCGGCTTTCTTCCTTGGTGAAGAAGGCTTGATCTCCAGAGGAGGTTATAAATAGGCTGACCTCATCGTTAAAAGTGTTTATTGGAAAACCAAGATTTTTAATTTTTACCCATTTTCCATTTTCAAACTCTGCCTTGAACAAATCGAAACCACCCAAGCCAACGTGACCATTTGATGAGAAGAACAGGGTGCGATTGTTGGCATATATGAAGGGCGTAGTTTCATCGTGTCGGGTATTTATCGGACGACCGGGATTCCTTGGTGTAGACCATTTATCACCATCAAATTGCGTGATCCAGATATCTCTGCCCCCGATTCCTCCGGGTCTATTTGACACAAAATAGAGCGTTTTTCCATCGGCAGAGAGCGAGGGTTGAGAATCCCAATGTCTGGAGTTTACAGCTTCACCTAGGTTTTTTGGGGTTGACCATGTGTCTCCAGTTTTTTGTGTGAGGTACAAATCACAATTGCCGAAAGTGGGGCGCCCCTCACATGCTGTAAAAATCAGGGTTCGTCCATCTGCCGAAATTGAGCAAGCCCCCTCATTATAGGGGGTATTTATGGTATCGGATATCGGGGTGGCTTCACTCCAATCGCCACCTTCAAACTGAGATGTGTAAATATCCTCATCTGAGCCATTTCCGGGTAGTCCTGTAAAAATCATGGTTCTTCCGTCAATCGTAAGAACCGGCAAATATTGAAAAGTGAGCTTATTTATCTGTGGTGGAAGAAGTGTCACTTCGAACTCTTTGGGTTCGGAAATTTGCTCCAGTGAAAATTGAATGCTTTCATAAAGTACACTGTCTTTCTTCTGTACTTCTGCCATGAACTTTGATGCTTCATCGTAATTTCCTTTGGAGAATTCATATGAGGCCAGGCTTTGCCAAATTTGATTGTTCAGGAAGCGCTCATTTACATTTTTCACATACCTAAGTTGGAGTTGGTGAATTTGATCACGCTTTTGTAGAATTCTTAAAACCGTGAATAGTCGCTCATACGTTTTGGCATAGCTTGAATCTCTCTTCAGAGCTTCATTGAGGAGATCTCGGGCTTTTTGGAAATCGCGATCTGCCACGGCTTCATCGGATTTTTCGACCAACTTGATAGCCTTCTTGTCGATTTCTGTTTGAGAAAAACCGATTTGGAATAAAAGAAAGAATAGAATTGAATAAAGGCCTTTAATCAAGGAACGTTCATGTATTTGTGAGTCTGTAAAGATATACGCCAATGTGGATTGCGTTTTACATACTCAACGATCACAGGAAGCATTTCTTTTTCCCTTGACCATTCGGGTTGGAGATAAAGCTTAGCTTTTGGATCCATTTTCCTTGCATGAGTTTCGGCCCAAGCCAAATCTGACTTATTGAAGATTACCACTTTGAGCTCGTGACTATTGAGGTAAAATTCGTCCTGAGGTTTCTTGAATTTCTTAGGCGAGAAGCAAATCCAGTCCCATTTTCCTGTAAGATAGTAGACGCCAGATGTCTCAATATTTGTCTTGAGTCCAGATTTGTGAAGTTCTGAGGTCAATTCAGTCAAATCATACATTAAAGGCTCTCCGCCCGTGATTACAGTAATCTTGGTGCCACTTGCTTTCGCATCAGCAACCATTTGGTCAACAGCAACCTCGGGGTGGTCATTGGCTTCCCAGGACTCCTTCACGTCGCACCAAACACAACCAACGTCACAGCCGCCCAATCTAATAAAATAGGCGGGAGTCCCTGAAAAAGCACCTTCACCTTGGATGGTGTAGAATGCCTCCATCAAAGGGAGCGAGTTGGTATTAGTTTCCAATTGTTGACTCATAGGCTCGAAGCGTATTGAGCAAAAGCGAAGCGATTGTCATTGGGCCAACACCGCCCGGTACAGGGGTAATGGCTCCAGAAACTTCAGAGACTGTTTCGAATTCAACGTCTCCTGCTAATCTAAATCCTGTTTTTTTACTAGGATCCTCTACTCTAGTCGTCCCTACATCAATCACCACAACCCCTTCTTTGACCATTTCTTTAGTGATCAATCCCGGCTTACCTACTGCCACGATGAGAATATCAGCGGTTCGCGTGTGAGCGGCTAAATCTTTGGTGTATTTGTGGCAAATGGTAACCGTTGAACGTGCATCATGCTGCATCATCAGGCTCAAAGGAGCACCAGCGATTCTGCTGGCCCCAACAACTACGCAGTGTTTGCCTTCTGTTTCGATGTTGTATCGACGAATGAGTTCCATTACTCCAAATGGAGTGGCCGGCAACAGAAGCTGCTCTTCTGAAATGATACTTCCAAAATTTTGATTCGTAAAGCCATCAACATCTTTGGTTGGCTTAATGGCTTCAGTGACTCTTTCTACAGAAATGTGCTCTGGTAGTGGCAACTGGACAATGAATCCATCTATGTCTTCATCAGCATTCATCGATCCTATATGTTGGATCAATTTGGCTTCAGTCATCGTGCCGGCAAACTGCATGAGGGTGTAGTCGAAACCCACCGCTTTGCAGGCGTTAATCTTGCCGCTTACATAGGTGTGACTGGCTCCATCATCACCAACAATTATGATGGCCAAATGAGGAGATCGATGACCCTTTTCTTTCAGTTCTAAGACCCGATTTTTGATCTCATTTTTAATGTCATTTGCGACCTTTTTCCCGTCAATAATTGTGGCCATATTTAATCCTTTTAATCGTCCAATTTGAGTACTGCCATGAAGGCTTCTTGAGGGATTTCTACGTTACCAACCTGACGCATTCTTTTCTTCCCTTTTTTCTGTTTGTCCAGAAGTTTTCGCTTCCGAGAAATATCTCCACCGTAGCATTTTGCGAGCACATTTTTTCGCATCGCTTTCACCGTTTCCCGAGCAATAATTTTAGTCCCAATTGCCGCTTGAATTGCTATCTCAAACATTTGCCTTGGAAGTAAGCCTCTGAGTTTTTCGCAAAGACGCTTCCCCCAGTCATAGGCCTTGTCTCGGTGCACAATGGCGGATAGCGCATCTACCTTATCTCCGTTGAGCTGAATGTCCAACTTCACGAGGTTGGACGTGCGATACCCGATGAGCTCATAATCCAACGAAGCATACCCTCTTGAAATGGTCTTGAGTTTATCGAAAAAATCAAAAACTATTTCCGCCAAAGGAATCTCAAATGTGAGTTCAACGCGATTGGAAGTCAGATAGACTTGGTTTTTAATTTCACCTCTCTTATCCATGCAGAGGCCGATTACAGGGCCAATGAAGTCTGATTTCGTGATGATTTGTGCTCGAATGTACGGCTCTTCAATATGATCCATTTCGGTAGGATCCGGCAGCTCAGAAGGCGCACTTACATTAAGCGTTTCTCCGTTAGTAAGTATGGCATGAAATCTTACTGAAGGAACCGTTGTAATTACTGTCATATCGAACTCTCGTTCGAGTCTTTCTTGCACAATTTCCATGTGCAACATACCAAGAAATCCACATCTAAAACCAAAGCCAAGTGCGGCTGAAGTTTCGGGTTCCCACACGAGCGAAGCATCGTTCAATTGCAGCTTTTCCATAGATGCCCGTAGCTCCTCAAACTCACTCGTTTCGACAGGATAGATTCCGGCAAAAACCATCGGTTTCACATCTTCGAATCCCTTGACCTGACGCTGGGTCGGCTTGTCAACATGAGTGATGGTATCACCCACTTTTACCTCTCTGGCGACCTTTATTCCGGAGATTAAATAACCAACATTTCCGGCAGAAATTTCATTCTTTGGACCATGCTGTAATTTGAGTACACCGATCTCATCTGCCTCATACGTTTTTCCGGTGTTCACAAATTTAATTTTTTCTCCCTTTTTTAGCGTGCCGTTGAAGACTCTAAAAAGCACCTCTATTCCTCTGTAAGAATTGAAGACGGAATCAAAGATCATGGCCTGCAAAGGCTCGTCTGGATCACCTGTTGGGGCTGGTACTTTTTCGACTATGGTTTCAAGGATTTCGGTGATGCCAATACCCTCTTTGGCACTAGCATGAAGGATGTCTTCTTTCTTGCACCCAATGAGGTCAATGATCTGATCAGAAACTTCATCGGGCATGGCGCCTGGTAAGTCAATTTTGTTCAAAACCGGAATCACCTCCAGATTGTGCTCTATGGCTAAATAGAGGTTGGATATTGTTTGTGCTTCGATACCCTGAGATGCATCTACGATCAACAATGCGCCCTCACAAGCTGCGATTGAACGTGATACTTCGTAGGAAAAATCTACGTGACCGGGAGTGTCAATCAGGTTGAGAATGAATATTTCATTCTTGTATTTAAACTCCATCTGGATGGCGTGACTCTTGATCGTGATGCCCCGCTCACGTTCCAAATCCATGTTGTCCAAAAGCTGAGCCTGCATGTCACGATTGGACACTGTTTGGGTGAACTCAAGCAGCCTATCTGCGAGGGTGCTTTTGCCATGATCAATATGGGCGATTATGCAGAAATTTCGGATGTTTTTCATTCAGCTCTTCTGGAAAGGCTGCAAAGATATTGATTAAGAGCGTAGAGGCGAATTATACTTTATTCTTTGTGTCGATTATGATGGTGACAGGCCCATCATTTAGCAATCGAACTTTCATATCGGCTCCAAATTCCCCGGTTTGTACTTGAGTTGGTACTTCCGATTGCATTTGTTGAATGAATTTCTTGTAAAGAGGAATGGCTATTTCTGGCTTAGCTGCTTTGATGTAGGACGGACGATTTCCCTTCTTGGTGCTGGCATGCAGGGTGAACTGGCTCACAACAAGAAATTCTCCCTGCACGTCGAGCGCGCTTTTGTTCATCACGTCATTTTCGTCATTGAATACCCTCAGGTTGATGATTTTCTTCACCAACCATTCCATGTCGTCATGGTCATCCGCTTCTTCTATGCCCAATAGAATGAGCAATCCATTTCCAATCTGCGACTTGATTTGTTGATCGATTGTCACTGAGGCTTCAGTAACTCTCTGAATAACGGCAATCATTATGCTGCCAGCTGAATCATTTTTCTGGCTTGAAATTTCTCCAAACCTGGCTCTTGTCTTCTCGCCACTTTATACATCGCCGTGGCAACTTCAATTCCCCTAATTGACCAGAGGCGTGTTTTTGAGCCAATCATAAAGAATGAGAAAAGGGCACTGAAAAATTTTGCAATTTCTTCCAAGAGTCGAAAATCATCTCGGTAGCCGAGCAAGAGCGATGGTTGGAAGATCTTGAGTGATTTCAGGCCTATTTTTTCTAATTCTTCTTCGACTTCTCCTTTCACCTGATTGTAAAACAAAGGTGAATCGGCATTCGCACCATGTGAGGTCACCATTAGGAATTGCTCGAATAGGGGCTGATCTTTCACCAAATTGGCTAGCTCAATCGGCCAGTCTTTGTCTATTTTGATAAATTTCTCTTTGGATCCGGCAGCTTTTAATGTGGTTCCGAGCGCGCAGTACACGTCGTGAGCATTGAATTTGTCTGCCACTTCACTCATTTTATCGAAATCATCTAGCATGACCATTTCGATTCTATTGTCCTTGATTTCAAGTTCGCGTCTCGAAAGAACAATGATCTTTTTATAGTAATCCTTGTCCAAAAGCAGTCTGATCAGTGCTTTTCCAACTAATCCGGTTGCCCCTGTTACTAATGCGATTCTTTCCATTTCAGGTGTGTAGTCGAGTAATTTACAAATTTATTGAGATAATTCTGCTTCCTCCCATTTTCGGTATTTCTGAATATCCGCCGAACATCTTTTGAAGACCATAAGTGCCACGGCAATGTCGTCCGTAAAGCCAAGTGCGGGAATGATGTCGGGGATCAAGTCAAGAGGGGTGATGAAGTACAAAAGCGCAAAAACGAAGAGGACCAATGTCATAGTTGAAAACGCTCGATAAGCACCGCTTATGTGCGCTCTGATCATTCTAATGAGCAATTTCACATGCTTTAAAAAGCCCTTTCCTTCCTCTGAATCGTCACCGATTTTTGACAAACGTTCTCCGGCATTGATCACCAAATTTCTCAGGCGGTCATTGTCATTGACCATTTCCTTGGCTCGGTCTAATATTCGATGATAGACTCTGCGCTCGCTCATGATTAGAACAATTCTTGAATTTCTTTTTTGATAAACTCTCCCGCTTCAGCTAAGATTTGAACTTCCTTTTGGCTCTGCATCTGAAAAAGTGCTTTTGCTAAGTCAATACTTGTAGCGTCACTTTTTAGTTCATTGGCTGCTGCATTAATCTCAGAAATGACTTGCTCCACGGCGCTCCCAACGTACGTCCAAGCCTCAGAAGACATGTACACCTGCTGAGAAAGGTTATGGTTGAATTCCTGACGGATTTCGTGAATCAAAATGTGCTGAAACTCCTGAGCTGTGTATTCGCCGTTGTTCAACCTGTGGACCAAATTGGCTGGAGCCACTCGCTCCAAAAGGAGAATAATTCTTTCGTATGCCTGCAAACGAATGGGAAGTACGACCTCCTGATTTTTTTGCCGAATGGCGAAAACCACTTCATCCAGCTTGCTCTGAAGAAAGGAGCGCACGAGTATGTAAGCCAAATAGGCAATGATGA
>CAYGSD010000006.1:0-227314 GCA_964352625.1 uncultured Roseivirgaceae bacterium | reverse complement strand
TTAACATTCAAGCTATTGACCTTTTTCAATACTTCGCTAACATAAAAGCCCCGATGGAGGCATAGCCGAGAGCCCGCCTTCACTTTGTTTCGGACGGGCAGACAGGAACAAGGAATTAATAGCACCTGAAGTTTGCTGTTTAGCCCTGGCCGAGCCGACACCTTGTAAAGGGGAGGGTGTACAGTTACTAAATAGCCAGACGGATTCGCTCCTAAACCTTGTCATCATTCCGGTTTTGATTGGGTTCGGAAGCGGGTGGATCAAATACCGGAATCTCATAATCTATTGAGGAGATTCCGGTATTTCTTCGTTGCACTTTGAAAATCGGAATGACGGTTCATTTTATGGAGGGCGGAATGACGGGATGTATTTACGATTACCCTCCGTTTTCTCTGCTTCCTCTGCGGTTCACATTCTTGTTTAATATCTTCACCTTGGAGTGGCAAAACAGAAAACACATGCACAGGTAGGCAAGCGGGTAATCGAGCTATCGAACCTAGACAAGGTCTTGTATCCTGCTGATCCCGACGCGGGACACGAGGCGATCACGAAAGCACAGATCATTCAGTATTATCTGCAGCTGGCGCCTACCATCCTGAATCACATCAGGGGGCGGGCTTTGTCGCTCATACGCTTTCCGGATGGCATCTATGAAGAGCAGTTTTTTCAGAAGCATCGGCCGGACTGGACGCCTGACTGGATTGATTACAAAAGGCTGGGGCAGGAGCGAAAGAAGGAATATGTGGTGGCGAAGGAGGAAGCGACACTGGTTTGGCTGGCGAACCTGGCGTGTTTGGAGATTCATCAGATTCACAGTTTTGCGGAGAAAAGCGACAAGCCGGATTACATCGTCTATGACCTGGATCCTCCGGAAGAAGGAGGTGTCGGTCTCGAGCAGTTGAAGGATTTGGCCTTTCGGCTGAAGGAACATCTGGAGCGCCACAATTACCATGTGTTTGTGAAGACCACCGGAGGAAAGGGATTGCATGTGGTCACCCCTCTGGAGCCAAAGTATTCGTTTGATGAGTGTTTTGAAGCTGCCAAGGCCATTGCTCAGCCATTCGTGCAAAAGAACGCCGACACCACGCTCCACATCAAGAAAGAAGCCCGCAAAGGACGCGTACTGATCGACATCTATCGGAATCGTCCCAGTCAGACAATTGTGGCGCCATACAGTTTACGAGGCAGGGCCGGGGCGCCAGCTTCTACGCCCATCACGTGGGAAGAGTTGGAGGAGTTGGAGAACCTAAATGACTGGAACATTGAAACCACCGCGGAGCGTGTCCTGAACGAAGGAGACGCATGGGAGTCCATTCGTGGTTGGGCTGTGCCATTACACAGGGATCATTCGGCTGTGGTGGCCAAGGACATGCCGCCGAATCCTCGGCACAAGACACCAGAGCAGTTGGCTGAGTACGAGAAGAAAAGAGACTTCAACAAGACGCCAGAGCCGCTATCTGCCGATAGCTATCGGGACTTAGATGAGGCTCCCGGCAGTAGGTTCTGTATTCAGCGGCATCATGCCTCGCATTTGCATTATGATTTACGGTTGGAGCAGGAAGGGACGTTGAAGTCTTGGGCCGTTCCGCGGGGTATGCCTCCGGTTCCGGGTGTGAAGCGTTTGGCTGTGCAGACGGAAGATCACCCGCTGAAGTACCTGACGTTTGAGGGCGAGATCCCGAAAAACGAATACGGGGGTGGCATGATGTGGGTCTATGCTACGGGTCGCTACGAAATCACCAAGGAGAAGAAGAACGGGTTCTATTTTCGGTTGTCAGGAAAGGAACTGACAGCTGAGTACCGCATGCACTTGATGAAGGGCAAGGAGTGGCTGTTGGAACGAGTAGACACGCCCCAGGTGAATCAACTGACCAACGTGCTGAAACCCATGCTCGCCGATGCTCGGAAGACCGTGCCTGTTGGCGATTACATCTATGAAGTGAAGTGGGACGGGATCCGAGCGTTGATCTATGTTAACGAAGGGGAGCTAAAAATCTACAGCCGAAACGGAAACGACATTACCGAGCAGTTTCCAGAGCTTCAGGTGCCAGAACAGGCCTTCCGAATCAACAATGCGATTTTCGATTCGGAAATTGTGTGTTTGGATGGGGAGGGCAAGGCCGACTTCAAGAAGGTCATCAAGCGGCTGATGAGCAAGAAGAACTTTGACGTAAACGCCAAGCGCAATCCGGCTTACTGCTACCTTTTTGATTGTTTGTATTTGGATGGTCGTCCACTCATGAACGATCCACTCGACAGACGCAGGTGGTGGATGATTGACTCGACTAGAGTAGGAGAGACGCCTTACCGAATTAGCGACACGGTCGAAGATGGAAGGGCGTTGTTTGAAGCGGCGAAGCAACTTGGCGTGGAGGGCATCATGGCTAAAGAGCGAAGGGGTAAATGGACACCCGGAAAGCGCAACGACACCTGGATCAAGGTGAAGGTGAAGGAGACCATGGACGTCTTCATTATCGGCTGGACGAATGGAGAAGGTGAGCGGGAGCGAACCTTCGGTTCGCTCCAACTGGCAGAGCAGACGGAGGATGGACTTGTTTATAGAGGTGGAGTGGGGACGGGCTTTGACGACAAGCGTTTGAAGGACTTGCGCAAGCGATTGGATGAAATATCCTCCGATGAGAAGCCAGTCGATCAGGAAGTGCATCACGAGAAGGACACGAACTGGGTGGAGCCGGTGCTAGTCTGTGAGATTGAATACTCTATGCTCACCGACAATTGGACGTTTAGAGATCCGGTGTTTAGGAAGTTGGTGGAATATCGGAAATATTAATTTTTATCATATACTTGCGGTATCAATAATTGATAATGATAGAAGAGGTCATTTTATTTCAACTGGATCAAGTTAGTAAACAAGCTAAGCTTTGCTCACAGCGTGAGTTTGATCGATTGGGACTAGACATTACTGTTGAGCAGTGGATTCTACTAAAGATCATAGAGGAAAGTGATGGACTCAGCCAGAAAGAACTTGCCGATAAGTCATTGAGAGATCCAGCATCAATAACTCGCACACTTGATTTGCTTCAAAAAAAGGAACTGATTGAACGTAGACCAATAGAAGGAAATCGGAGGCAATACGATATCGTGCTTAGTGATGAGGGGAGGGGATTTGTACTTAGCCATCTTCCGATTATTCAAGAATATAGGAGCCAAAGTATAAAGGGATTAAGCAAGCAAGATTTGGAGACGTTGAAAAGAGTGCTTCAAAGAATTAAGGAGAATATGACTTAAAAAAATTTACCTAGAAAATTGATGAATCAATAATTGATATTAATGAAGTTAAGAATACGGATGATGAAAAAACAAAATATAACCCTTGCATTAATTGGACTATTGACTGTCGGTGGTCAGGCAAGTGCCCAAATGATAGGTGCAATAGAGCAGAACGGAATGACCGTAACTTGGCGAGTGATGGATGAGCGCATGTATTTCAAATTAAGTGCTCCCACCACCGGTTGGCTGGCGATTGGCTTCAATGAAACCAAAAACCTTGCTGGTACCTATTTACTAATGACTCGTGTGAGAAACGGCGAACCTGAGGTGATAGAACATTACACTCAAAGCCCTGGGACTTACCGACCTATTTCCGATTTGGGTTCTGAACCCTCCGTGGGAGATGTGATCGGCAGCCAATCCAGACTAAGCACGACGGTAGAATTTTCAATACCCATAAAACGTGTTTCGAAATACCATAAAGAACTTATAAACGGAGATCCATTAAACATGCTGATGGCCTTTAGCAGGCACACTGATTTTCAGCATCATTCTATAATGCGCACCTCCGTTCGCGTGAATTTCAATGATTAATCAATATAAATTTTAATAAAATGAAAAAGGTAATTTTTACCGCATTTGCGGTCTGTTTTGGTTTAGTTAGTTCAGCTCAAATGAATGATGAAAAAGCCATCGAAGTTGTCATCCATTCGTTTGCAGAGGCAGGAGATCAGCAAAATGTCGAGGCACTTTCTGATTGTCTTGATGAGAGTTATAGGATTGTAATGAACCAACTATTCGGAAGTAAAGAAGTGAGCGTAATGGCAAGGGAAGTTTATCTCCAGAAGATTAAGGCCAAGGAGTTTGGAGGTGATAGCCGAAATACGGAAGTCGAAACGATTCTAGTAAATGGAAACACGGCCAGTGCAAAAGTTATTTTTAAAGGCAAACAAATGACCTTTGTTTCGATTATCGGACTTGTAAAGAATGCGAAAGGAGACTGGAAAATGGTCAGTGAAGTCCCAGTGATACAAGGGTAAATGTCAATTTTGTAGGAGGTGAGTATTTTGCCAAACCTGTAACTCGAGTACTAAAGTTTCGAGCAAGGAGGGCAGCCCTGGTTGGATTGCCCTTTTTTATGAAATCCGAGACTAAACCTGCTCTAATTCCAACTCATAATCAGCCTGCAAGTCTTCGTGCAAATGACTCATTGCTTTCTTTATTTTTTCAATTTGGCGATCATACAGATTACCAATTTGAACACTTCTATGAATGTCAATTGAGGATTCTTTCAAGGCTTGGCAGAAATGCAAAAGCACTTCTACTTCCGTTTGCTTATTCCCTGAATATCGAATCATTTTCGTGACATTTCTAAGTACTTTTCGCAGACCTTTTTTAGCATAGTATAGGGTGACCGTGTTAATCTCCATCATAGCTTCGTCAATGAACGTCTTGATCGATGAGATGTACGCGTCTTCATCCTTCATTTCAAATAACAAATAAGTGAGCAGCTCTTTGTTATCTTTTTTGAATCGTCCAAGCCGCAAACACAGCTCCATTACTTCCTGCTGATCTTTTTCCTTTAATTCTCTTTTGATATCCGCTAAACTGGCTGCTTGCATCCTTAAGTAGATTGTGAAAACTCAAGTTAGGGGTGAATCCTCAAACTCCTAATTAGAAAGTGTTTTTCAAGAGGATTATCAGAAGCACGTTATATTGTGCTATCCAAAAACATATACTAGTGAAGCGGAAAAATATATTGATAACAGGAGCAAGTTCAGGGCTCGGTAAGGGCATGGCGATCGAATTTGTGAAGCAAGGCTGCAACTTAGCATTGTGTGCCAGACGGATGGAAAATCTGGAAAGCCTGAAGCAGGAACTTCTTGCCATTAACCCCAATGCGAAAGTCTTTCTTCGGTCATTGGATGTCACCAATGCAGCGCAGGTTTTCGAAGTGTTCCGCGCTTTTAATGAAGACTTCAAATCAGCAGGTGAGACACTCGATCGTGTGATTGTCAATGCAGGAATGGGAAAAGGTGCTCCGTTGGGAAAAGGCTTTGAAACAGCCAATATGCAAACGGCTATCACCAATTTTTGTGGCGCGATCAGTCAATTTGAAGCGGCCTTGGAAATCTTCAGAGAGCAGAATCATGGCCATGTGGTAGCCATTTCTTCCATGTCCGCATTTCGCGGTTTTCCAAGAGCAATGTCAGTTTACGCTGCTACAAAAGCTGGATTGAAAAGCCTTGCGGAAGGAGTCCGAATTGATTTGAAGAATAAACCTATCGTGATTTCATCCATTTTTCCGGGCTATATAGAATCTGAAATAACTGAGGGGTTACCTCACAAGCCACCATTCATGATTAGTCTGTATAAAGGTTCTCGCTTGCTTGTACAGGCTATTAATAAGGAGAAAGCCAATGTTTATGTGCCGTTCTGGCCATGGTATTTCATTAGAAAAATTATGCCGTTCATGACGCTTAATATGCTTCGAAAATTCTGATCTAATGAACTTTAATTCTTCTCCAAAATCTGATGAATACCTGAAAAAGCTTAAGGCTTTTATGGAAGAACATATCTATCCATTTGAGAAAGACTATGCGCAATATCAATTAGATAAAAATCACGGTGGAGATTGGAGAAAATGGACCGAACATCCCAAAATAGCTGAGCTAAAGAGCTTAGCAAAAGAGGCCGGACTTTGGAACCTGTTTTTGCCTGATGATAAACTCGGACAAGGACTCAGTGTCTTGGAATATGCGCCCTTAGCTGAAGAAATGGGTAGAGTATACAATGCCGCTGAAATCTTCAATTGTAATGCACCAGATACCGGCAACATGGAAGTGTTGTATCATTTCGGCACTGAAAAGCAAAAGGAGGAATGGCTTACCCCATTACTGAATGGTGAGATAAAGTCTGTTTTTTGTATGACAGAGCCTGATGTCGCCTCTTCTGATGCCACGAATATTGATACCACCATAGAGCCGGATGGAGATGAGATCATTATTGATGGAAAGAAATGGTGGACAACAGGTCTGGGACATCCTGATGCTAAACTGGCTATTGTTTTAGGACGCACTCAGGGATCAGAAGATCGCCATAAACAGCACAGTATGGTACTCGTGCCTCTTGATACAGAGGGAGTTGAGATTAAACGAATGCTTACCACATTCGGCACATATGATGCACCCTCTGGGCATGGAGAAGTTCATTTTAATCAAGTAAGAGTGCCAAAGGAAAACTTGTTGAAGGATTTTGGAGATGGGTTTGCGATTGCTCAAGGTAGGCTCGGACCAGGACGTATCCATCACTGCATTCGTTGTATAGGAGCCGCTGAGAGAGCTTTGCAGTTGGCCATCATTAGAAGTGGCACAAGGGTGGCTTTCGGAAAACTCTTAGCGAAGTTGGGGGGCAATTCAGAACGATTTGCCAAAGCTCGAATTGCCATTGATCAAGCGCGATTACTCACGCTTCATGCCGCTTGGAAGATTGATGCTGTTGGTGTAAAGGAAAGTATGACTGAAATATCCGCGATCAAAGTAGTGGCTCCCAATGTGCTTCAGGAAGTGACCGACATGGCGATGCAAATTCATGGAGGGGCTGGTCTCTCCGAGGATTTCCCGCTCACCAGTTTTTTCATTCAAGCTCGTGCGCTTCGTTTGGCGGATGGTCCGGATGAAGTCCACCTAGGCATGATTTCCCGACTTGAATTCAAAAAATACCTCACCTGATTTATGGCATCAAGAGATACTGAAAAGCCACAGCGTGAAGGCGAGGAATTGAACCTTGATAAGCTCATACCTTGGATGAGCACCTATTGGCCGGAAATAGATGCAAATCCAACTATTGCTCAGTTTTCTGGCGGAGCTTCCAATTGGACCTATCGCCTTCAATTTGAAAACTTGGATTTGATTCTCAGAAGAGCACCACTAGGAAAGAAAGCTGCGGGAGCTCACGACATGCCGCGAGAATTTCATTTGCAAAAAAAACTAAAACCTCACTATCCGTACGTCCCTGAGATGTTCGCCGTATGTGAAGATGAAGATGTTTTGGGCTCTACATTTTATATAATGGAGCGCTTGGATGGTCTGATTCCCAGAAAGAATCTACCACGAGAAATTGAATGGAGTGCCGAAAAAATCAATCAGGTCTGTTATTCATTTTGGGACAAGTTGATTGAGCTTCATCAAATTGATTACAAAAAGGAAGGATTGGATTCGTTGGGAAAAGGTGAGGGGTATGTTGAACGACAAATTGAAGGATGGAATAAGCGCTATTCAAAAGCCAAAACATGGAATGTTCCCTCTGGGAAGAAAGTGATGAAGTGGCTAGAACAAAACATGCCCTCTGAGGAAAAATTGTGCGTCATTCACAATGACTTTCGCCTCGATAACATTGTGATGGACCCGAACGATCCTGCCAATATCATTGGAGTGCTTGATTGGGAATTGGCAGCCATTGGTGATCCGCTGATGGATCTTGGCAGCAGCCTGGCCTATTGGGTTCAGGAGGATGATAACTTCTTCATAAAGTCCATGCGCCGACAGCCAAGCAATGCAAGCGGGATGCTTATGAGAGATGAAATTCTGACCTATTATCAACAAAAAATGGACATTCAAGTTGATGATTTTCGGTTTTATCGGGTCTATGGACTCTTCAGATTGGCGGGCATTGCTCAACAGATTTATTTTAGATATTCCAAAGGGTTCACAAAAAACAAAGCTTTTAAAAACTTCTGGATGATTTCAATTTATCTGATCAAGACGTGTGAGAATGTGATCAAACAAAAGAAATAGGATGTCAGTTATTTATCTCATTCGACATGGACAGGCTAGTTTCCTACAAGAGGATTACGATAAGCTTTCGAATCTTGGGATTACTCAGGCGGAGGTACTTGGTGTTGCACTGAAAGCTAGAAAAGTAAACACAGATATTGTCGTTAGAGGAACAATGAAACGACATGAAGAGACTGCCGACCATTGTTTTAAACTGTTAGGTGTCTCGCCCACAGTGGACCATTCACACGCCTGGAACGAATATGATCACCTGGAAGTGATTCGACTTCACAAACCCGAGTTCGAGAGTTTTGATGCTCTTGCTGATTTCATTCAAAATCAGGACAATCCAATGTTTGCCTTGCAGCAAATTCTAAATAATGCTATTCGCGATTGGATGAGTGATAAACACGATTACAAAGTGAATTGGCTCATTTTCAAAGAGAATATCTTGAATGAATTGGCCTCACTCGCGGAGCGTTTGAATAAAGGAGAAACGGCGATTGTATTTACATCCGGAGGGCCAATTTCAGTAATTCTGCTGCACCTTTTCGGCCTGAAGGATGAGCAATTCATTGACCTTCAGGGAAAGCTCGTGAACAGCAGCATTACCAAGATTGTCTCAGGTAAAAGCGGGTTGTTTCTGAGTACTTACAATGATTACGGACATCTCGAACACAAACCGGAATGGATCACTTATCGCTAAACGTATGAGCATGCAAAAATTGAATGATCGGTTTCCTGAAAAATGCGCGTTTATAACCGGTTCGGGTTCTGGGTTAGGCGCCTCTTTCGCCCGTATTTTGATGGAGAATAATTGGAAACTTTTTCTCTCCGATATCGACTCATCATCTCTTGATGTCTACAAAGATTCTCCGAATGTTCATTGTTATGCACTTGATGTGAGCGACAGGCCAGCATATGAAAATGTGGTTGAGCAGGTGAGCCAAGCGACTGAACGCATGGACGTAGTGATCAACAATGCGGGTATTGGCGATGGAGAGCTGTTTGGAAATTACGCCATGGACCAATGGGAGAAAATGGTGAATGTGAATCTGCTTGGAACCTATTATGGTTCACGCCTTTTGTTGCCTTTGCTGGAAAGAGGAGGAGGATTGATCATCAACATTGCCAGTGCTGCGGGCTTCATGAATGCGCCAGGAATGTCTGCCTACAACGCAACGAAAGCTGCGGTTTACTCTCTCTCTGAAACACTCCACCACGAATTCAAACGAACGAATATCCAAATTTCAGTTGCGGCTCCTACTTTTTTCCAGACGAACATAATGAGCAAGGCGCACGGCTCTCAGCCGTTCATAAGGTTTGCCGAGAATCAAATGAAACACTCAAGCACCAATGCGGATGAGATGGCAGAAATCATTCTGTCTGAAGCGGGAGCAGGGAAATTCCTAATCGTGCATCCAAAAGAAGCCCGAAGGAATATGTGGATAAAAAGGTATTTTCCGGGGTTGGTGAGTAAGAAATTCGAGAAGCTTTTAGCTAAGCTTACCAGAGATTAATTGCGATGAGCTTATGAATAAGTTATCCTTTAGAAGTGCGACTCGAGCTGACGTTCCTCTGTTGAAGCATTGGGACGAACAGCCTCATGTGATCGCCTCTGATCCTGAGCAATGGGATTGGGAGAGTGATTTTGAGTGGAATGATCCTGCCGTGCGAAAGTTTATTGCGGAGCTTGATGGTAGACCTATAGGATTCGTGCAGATCATTGAACCGCAATTGGAGCAATCGCATTACTGGGGAGAAATTGGTTCAGGCTACATGGCCATAGATATTTGGATAGGGGAAGCATATGATCTGAACAAGGGGTATGGCACGAAGATGATGAAGATGGCTATTGACAAATGCTTCTCTGATCCGGCAGTTCACACCATCCTCATTGACCCTTTGAAGTCCAACGTGGACGCCCATCGATTTTATAAGAGAATTGGATTTGAATTCGTGGAAGAACGGGATTTTAATGACGAAGAGTGCTTTGTTTTTCAGTTAAAGCGTTCAAAATTTTTAAAATAGTCGATTGAATTTGGCATTTATAAATAGCTGTAAATCAATTGAATATTTACTTTTAATTGAATTATAATTTCACTTGAAGTTTCTAAATTGCTTATAAGAATATTTACTTTTGATATATGCGCGCAATTTGGAAAGGCCACATTCAATTTTCACTAGTTACCATCCCCATCAGGATTTACAATGCGATTGATACAGCTCAGAAATTGAGCTTCAATTTGCTTTCTAAGGAAACGAATAACCCTGTCAAATACGAGAAGCGAGACAAGAACACGGGTGATGTCCTTCGTCAAGAGGATATTGTCAAGGGATTTCAATACGAACCCGGACAGTTTGTAATTATCGACGATGAGGATTTCAATAAAGTCAAGTTGAAAAGTACTCGATTGATTGAAATTGAGGGTTTTGTAGATGCCAAGGAAGTTCACCACACGCTCTTCGATTCGCCCTATTTCGCAGGGCCGGATGGTGATGTAGCTGCCAAAACGTATGCGCTACTCACAGAGGCACTAAAGAAATCAGGGAAGGTTGGGGTGGCTAAGGTTGTGCTGCGTGATCGTGAGAGCATGGTGCTTTTGACACCACATGAGAGTGGTATTTTGATGTATAAGCTGCGCTACCCTGAGGAGGTGCGATCGATACTCGATGTGCCCAATGTGACCCCAGATATTGAGGCCGATGAAGATCAGTTGAAAATGGCTGATATGCTTATCAACACCATGACCAAGAAGTTCAAGGACATCAAAATGGAGGATAAGTACACAGATGCTTTGAAGGAGATGATCGATGCGAAGATTGAGGGTAAAGAAATCGTAATGATGCAGGAAGAGGAGCACGAAGTGGTGGATATCATGACCGCCCTGAAGGCTAGCATAGAGCAGGCGAAGGATTCCAAAAAACCTATGGAGAAAGCATCCGGCAAAAAGGAAGAAACTAAACAGAAGAGGGTAAAGAAGGCTAGCTGATGGCTAAGATTATCAAATTCCCCGTTCAGGCACCCGAGAAATTCGGGAACCGAAAAATCCGGAAAAAGCGAAAGCCGGACTTGGAGGAGTTTGGTCAATTGAACCTGTTTGATCAAGGTAAAGTTGTTAATCTACCCGGAGATCGATCATTTTTTGAAGAAGCATTGAAGCTTGATGAAACGGGAAATCCAGACGCTGAAAAATTCTATTTACTTGCTATAGATCAAGGAGAATGCATAGAGGATTCTTACTGCAACTTGGCCGTGCTGAAATCTTCACAAGGCGATCATATTTCAGCGGTGAATTACCTCACGCAATGCCTTCAGAAAAGCCCAAGACACTTTGAAGCGCATTACAACCTTGGAAATGTCTATTCGGACATTGGCAACTTTGAATTGGCCAAAGCCCACTACGAGGTGGCCACCCAAATCGCGCCTGATTACCCCAATGCCCATTACAACCTTGGTTTGGTTTTGATTTCATTGAAAGAATACAAGCGAGCCATTGGCTGCATCAACAAATATGTTGATCTCAGCCCGGACGCTGACACAGATACCGCACGAGAACTCATATCTACCCTAAACGCCATTGCGCAATGAGAAAGGATAAGAACCCCGCTCTTGAAGAACACTTTGAAAAACTCAAGGAAATACTCCCTGAACTGTATCATCCGATTAACAGGTTGCCTCGGAACATCTCCGAGAAGCTGTATTCGCTGCTCAAAAGCTCTCTTAGCGTGATAGAGGCGGTGTATCTCCAGCATCCTGAGAGCTTCTCAGCAGCCAAGGTAGACGCCTATGCCTCGATTGTTGCTGATCTAAAAAAATTAGGGATTACCTACCGAGGAAATGAAGAGCTGCTGAGTAAATCGGCTAGCCAGATCATCATGCAAACCAAAATGCCGATGCAGCGGGCCGGCAAACGCAAAAAGGGCGGGGAAGAAGTCGAGAAGAAGGTGGGGTAAATCTACCTAGGGGGCAAGAGCGACACGTTCGCGTCAGCGAGGTGCGAACATTACCACAGCAAATTCCCGGCCTTGTGCCGGGAACTCATAATCTGGAGTTTCACTTTCATGAGATGCGCCTTCCTACTGAAAGGCAGGGAATACCCGCCTGCTAGTCGGGCAAGCATCCGCATCAAATCAAATATCAAACATCACCCTCAGCAAGAAGTATCGCTGTTGGATGTCGTAAGTGTACGTGCTTATCAGGTTTTCACTGAACGAATCTCGGCGGATGCTGCGCGTGTCCAGTAGGTTCAGCCCCTCCACAGAAAACTCCCAAGGGCTGCCTTTTTTACGGTACCTGAGGAACGAATCCATCATTTCATACTGAGACTTGGCGGAGGTTGAAACGTTCTCGTAGTTGGTATAGGAGTAGTCTACTACCCAGGTCAGCGCCTCAGTCAGCTTCCAACTTGTGCGCAGACCTGTCTCGTTATTGATGAATCTGCTGGTATTCTGATTCCCCTTGTACTTATTCACCATGATCTCGTGGGAGAGTCGAACGCTCAGCTTCTTCCAAAACCTGGTCGAGGCAAGGCCTTTATAGGTCTGTCGGAAATTGACATTGGTATTTGACGTCCCATCCAGTTCGTTGTTCACCAAAGAGTACGTCCAGTTTCCATCAAGGCTCGTTCGGAAGTTGTCAAAACGTTTTTCCAGATTCAAGTAGCCGCTAGCTTCTTTGTTGACCGGTAGGATGTTTATTGGCAAGCCAATTCGTTCCCACTGATTAATCGTGAAACCATACTGTATGTCGTCTTCTTTGATCTGCACATTCACTCCTCCGTAAATGTTGAAAAATGAGTACATGTTGAAATTCCGATAGTTCAGACTTAGTGAGTGAAAGAGGCTATTGGTCAGATCGGGATTCCCTGTTTCTAAGAAATTGTAACTCGTTACCACGAGGTTGTTCAGCACATTCTGAATGTCCATGAAGTTGGCGTTCATGGCATAGTTGAAAGTGATCGATTGGGTATTTCTGATGTCAAATTTGGCATTAAAGCCGGGTAGGAGCAGCCACTTATCAAACTGAGTTGCTTCGGTGGTCTGTTGGTTTTCCACATTGTAATTGTGAAGATTGAGCTCTGGAGACCAAGTCAGTTTGCCCCATTTGCTTTTTAGCCGTAGGCCAAAGAACGAGTCCTGAAAATTAAAGGAAGCGTCGTTTCCAAACTCAGGATCATCCAATCGGTCTCTGCCACCGTCCAGCTCCTGAAAGAGTTGAGCATTGTACTTCTGATGGTTTTGCGTCCGCCCAATGCTGAAATTTATGTGATTAGTGCGATTCAGAATGCGATAGTAATTTCCTAAAACCTCATACTTGTCCGTCTCTATTCTTCTTCTTTGGAGAAGGTCGTACGTGCTACTTGCCATCAAGGGAATGGTGCCTTGAAAGGGCTGAAGGGTGGTGCCGAGGTTGTATCTGGGATCCTGATGCTGACGATTGTGAGCCAGTTCGATAGAAGCCACGTCCTTTTCACTGAACGAATAGAATGCTTTGAGTTGCTGTTCAATGGCCCAAGGTTTTTGAGACTGAAGTCCCGAGATAGTGTTATCTGTCGAGCCAACTTCCGAAAGCTGATCGGATGAATTGTTGACATTCGCCACTCGACCAAACAGCTCATAGCTCATGTGCAGGTTGTAGTTAGGAGCATATTCTACTGCGAACTTCCCAAGACCTGATCTGCTGTCCACATCAGTTCCAGACCGGAACGTCTCATCCAAAGTACTGTTTTCTTGCAGGTAGGTTCTTCGTGAAAAGGAGCCAAACGAATTATCTACCGCAGAGCCGATCATGAAGCCGCTAAATTTCCATCCAATTTTAGGTGTCAGGCTGTAGTTGAAGGCGCCAAGCTTGTTGTTCAATGATCGAGCACTGTTTCGTTCAGCCATTGGAATCCCTGTCTGATCAGAAGACATATTGAAGTTGGAGCCACGGCTGCTCATCAGACTTCCAAGTCCTCCGGCAAAGCGGAAGTAATCGTTCATCGTGAAGGCCAGTTCGCCTACATTGTTGGCATCTGCGATCAGATTGAGATTGGTTTTTCGACTGTAATAGAACGTGTTGACATGTCCCAAATACCGCTCTTGTGGTCCACCAGCGGCTGTAAGGTCACCGAAGACTATTTCCTTTTTGTCTTCCTTCAATTGGACATTCAAGGCCAGTTGATCAGTAGGCCCAAGTCCACGCAGCGGACTGATGTCATTATAGTTTTGAAGGAGTTGAACTTTGTCCACCACATTTGCAGGGAGGTTTTTAGTAGCCAGCTTGCTATCGCCTTCAAAGAATTCCTTGCCATCAATAAGTACTTTGTCTACTTTCTTTCCCTGCACTTTGATGTCGCCATTTTCCTCGATCTGAAACCCGGGCAAATCCTCAAGCACGTCCTCAAGTTTGCGCTCGTCTCCCTGAGTGAAGGCATCAGCCGCATAGGTGATGGTATCACCCCGAATGGTTACGGGCATCTCGGCCACCACCTGCACCTCGTCCAGTCTAAGACCACCAGAATTCATGATGAAGACGATAGACTCGTCATTTGATTCTGTAGGCTGAATCAGACGCTCGAAAGGCGCATAGCCAATGAAAGTAATCCTGAGGGTGTACACACCACCCGACGCTACGCTAATTCTGAATTGGCCTTTGGGGTTGGTCACTGCGAATCCGGCCATTTTATTGGTGGTGGTATCCACGGCCATTACATTGGCGAATTGAAGAGGTGCCCCCGTGCTGTCGCGCACCTCGCCTGCAAAGAAAATGGCCTTTTGGGCTGTTGCGATGTTTAGGCACAGCAACAGCCCGGCCAGTAAACCCGTGATTCGGTTCATTTATTTGAGTTTTTGATTTGGGTGTTTTCTCAAGAAAGAGCGCTGAATTGTCCGTTTGGCTCGTAAACTTTTCTCTTAGTTTCCGAATCGAATGACTACCTCGTTTTCTTCTCCATCGCCATTGCCTCCCGAGTACTTCTTCATCATCTTTTGAGCCATTTCTTGAGATAATTTCTCAAACTCTTCAGCCGTGATTTTCTTGCCTTTTTTCGGCTCTTCGATCTCAATGGGTTTCTCCGGATTGATCACAATCTTCGTGCACAGGTAGGTCACGCTTCCATCGTTTAATTCCAGAATCAATCCAGGCAGACCCCAGTAATCTTCCGGCCCATGAGGCACAGGGATGTCCGGTGTATACCACACAGTAACATTGACGGTATCCATTGATGTTTCACTTGATTTCCCTTCATCGGACATAGACAGGGTCTGCACTTCTCTGATGTTTTGATAAATGGCTTCATAAGCGGTGTAGTCACCTATTTTCTTACTCTTTCCTGTCATCTCCCACTCACGCTCTTCGAGTTCATCGCTTATCAGATACAATTTGCTAAATGACTCTGTTTGCTGGATGGCCGTTTGAGTCTCAGTGTTTTTGTAGGTAGATCCTCCGCCAAATGATATGGCGATTTCCATACCTCCTGAGCTTGCTCTTGCCGCACCGGCGTTCAAGCTTTCGGCCTCTGCCCATGTAGATTCTGTGAGGTTGAATTTGAGTTCAAATTCCTTTTGAAACTGCTTCTTGAGCTGTGCTTTCATTTTTTCGGCCATGTCCAGGGACATTCCCTCACCATGAAATTGGAAATTGCTCATATCACGGTCAGACTTATAAGTGGCGATACCCTGAAAGCCCTGAGCTGAACTTTGGAAAGTAAGGAGCACTCCGGCCAGGAGGATTCCGATAAATAAGAGAAGACTTTTTTGATCTGTTTTCATCACTGTTGTAATTGGTTTCAGCAAATCAATTCGGAACAGTGCTAATGGATGGTTAACCAGTGTTAACGAGTGTTAAGCTGGGAAGAAAGCATGGTGGGACTTCTATCTTTGTAGTGTGGGACGACTCTCCATTTTCAAGAATACCATTGTGATCATCAGCATCACAATTCTACTGATCCTGGGATCGCAGGTGTATCGCACGGTCAATAGTTACCAACTGAATAAGCAGCGATTCATCAACGACGTGCAGTTGGCCTTGGACCTTAGCGTGGAAAAGTATTATGCAGATAAGGCGCGAAATAAGTTTGCCTTCATGATGCTAAGCTCCGATGATTCTATCAAAGGCCATTCGATTAGTTCCTACTCGCTGTTCAGTGATAGTTTGATGCTGGATACGGAAGTTATGATAGGTGACGATTCTGTAATGAACAATCAACCAAAAAATGGATTTAGCTATTCTTGGTCGAATGCTACATCGGACGAAGAGGAGAGTGTGAGCAGAATTTACACGGACTCTACCGAAGATGTGGTCAAGGTCACGAGAATCGATGTGACCAGTGATTCTGCTGAGGCTATCGATAGATTTCCATTCAAAATCAGGGATTTCACCAGACTCACTCAGAAGGTCATTATCTCCACCTCTGAGCAGCGCATGAATATTGGAGAATTGCGGGCCATTTTGGAAGACGAACTTGACCGGAAGGGCTTAACTATTGGTTTTGAGCTGGATTATGAAATGCCCGGCATAAAGGAAGTCTCCAAAATATCTGGCTCGAATTACAGCCTGACCACTACTTCAAAAAGTACCTATCTCGGAAACAGTGAAGCACTCAAAATGCACTTTGAAAATGCCTCTCTTTTGATTTTGAAGCGCGGCGCTTGGGACTTGTTGTTGTCTTTTGCTATTGTCTTTTCTGTGATAGCGGCTTTGCTCTATTTGTACCGAATCATTCGGAATCAGAAAGAACTGGCCATGATCAAGGATGACCTGATTGGTAACGTTACCCACGAGTTCAAAACGCCAATCGCCACGGTCACATCGGCCCTGGAAGGAATTGCCAACTTCAACGAAGCGGACGACAAGGAGAAAACCAAACGCTACTTGCAGATGTCACGCGATCAGCTTGCCAAGCTCAATGTGATGGTGGAGAAGCTCATGGAAACAGCCACCATTGATTCTGGAGAGATCGAGATCAATAGGGTGGAAACCGACCTCACCGAATTGACCTGCCAAGTTGCAGAGAGTTTCAAGGTGAGAATGGGAGAGAAGGCACTAATGGTTGAAATTCCTGAAGAAAGTATTTGGGGAGCGATTGACCCCTTTCATTGGGAAAATGTGCTTTCCAATTTGCTCGACAATGCCATCAAATACGGAGGTAATGAGATTACCCTAAAGCTGCGCAGAGTAGGCCAGGGGGCGCAGTTTCAGGTCATAGACAATGGCAGTGGGATTGAAAAAATCCATCAAAGCAGGATCTTTGAAAAGCTCTATCGCATTCCAAAAGGAAACCAGCACGATGTGAAGGGATTTGGCATTGGGTTGTACTATACCAAGGCAATCGTAGAAGGGCACGAAGGGAAGATTACCGTCGAATCAGGCACTAACCGTACATGTTTCACCGTGACCCTATGAGTTCGAGACATAAAATATTGCTAGCGGAGGACGAGGAAGCATTGGGCACTATTGTGCGCGAAAGTCTGGAAACAAGAGGGTTTGAGGTGCTGTATTGTAAAGATGGAGTTGAAGCCAAAGAGAAGTATCAAATCCATCGGCCCGAACTTTTGGTCTTGGACGTGATGATGCCCAAGAAAGATGGCTTCACTTTGGTGCAGGAGATCAGACAGCAAGATCAATTCATTCCAATCATTTTCTTAACCGCCAAATCTCGCACGGAGGATGTGGTCGAAGGATTTGGCTATGGTGCCAATGATTACCTTAAAAAGCCCTTCAGCATGGAGGAGTTGATCGTTCGGATCAATGCCCTATTGGGGGCAAAACGATTGACCAAAGGTGGGAGCAAGGAACCCATAGAAATTGGTAAGTATTCTTTTGATCCTCAGAAACAACTACTTAGTCTGAATAGCCAAGAGCAACTACTCACGAACCGCGAATCTGAGCTACTCCATGCTTTGATTCAAAACAAAAATCAGCTCACAGATAGGAAGGAGATTCTTACCACCCTATGGGGAAGCGATGATTTCTTCAACGCCCGAAGCATGGATGTATTCATCTCAAAACTGCGCAAACGACTGAGCGATGACGACACCATCAAGATCATTAATGTGCGAGGGTATGGATATAAGCTGATCGTGTAACAGCCTATTGAATATCATAGAGCTTTTTTGCCTCCTCTTCTTTGAAGGACATGACCAGGTTCAGCGCGTCTGGCACCACATCACTGCAGAACACCAGCAACGAACCCTTTTTGGCATTCGTGATGGCATGAGTGATGGCTTCTCGCTCCGATGGAATGATCGTGACGGGCTTGTTGGCATCCACACTTCGAATGCCCTCATGGATCATGGCTATCAGCTCTTCCTCCGTTTTGCCACGCAGGTTTTTGTCTTGTCGAATAATAATCTCGTCAAACATTTCTGCCGCCACCATACCAATCTCACGGTTGTCTTCCGGTCGCCGGTCGCCAATGCCGGCTATCATGCCTACTTTTGGTGAACCATCCATTTTTTCTATCATCTGATGAAGCGCCCTGAGCCCTGCGGGGTTGTGGGCGTAATCCAACATGACATTGAAATCTTTGAAGCGGAACATATTCAAACGCCCTGGGGTCTGGGCAGGGGAAGGAATGAACGACTCAATGGCCACCTTTATGTCCTCGATGGAGAATCCACGCAAGTAGCCGGTGAGCACTGCTGGGAGCACATTTTGAATCATAAAAACGGCTTTACCCTCAAAGGTTAGCGGCACGTTGATGGCTTTGGTCACACGCATTTTCCATTCGCCCTTGCAGATGGTGATAAACCCATTTTCATAGACGGCTGACAATCCTCCTGATTTCGAATGCTTCACAATTCGGGGATTGTTTTCATCCAAAGAAAAGAGAGCGACATTGCATTTCACATTGTTGCGCATGTCATAGACCAAATCATCGTCGGCATTCAGGATGGCATGGCCCTCAGGAAAAACCGTTTCAGGCACCACGCCTTTGACGCGTGCGAGTTGCTCGATAGTATGAATGCCTTTAAGCCCCAAATGGTCCGCAGCTACGTTCGTCACAATGGCAATGTCACAGTGCTTGAATCCTAGCCCTGCGCGCAGGAGCCCACCCCTGGCAGATTCCAAAACCGCAAAATCCACCGTTGGGTCTTTCAACACAAATTCGGCGCTGGAAGGCCCGGTGCAATCGCCGGTCATGAGTAGCCTGTTTTGAATGTACACCCCATCGGTGGTGGTGTAGCCTACTTTGAATCCGCGCATTCTGGCCATGTGGGCAATGAGTCGGGTCGTGGTGGTTTTTCCGTTTGTGCCAGCCACTGCCACGATAGGAATTCTGGACGTAGAGCCGGGAGGGTAGAGCATGTCGATGACATGTCCGGCCACATTTCTTGGGAGTCCTTCGGCAGGTGCCAAATGCATTCTGAAGCCCGGGCCGGCATTCACTTCCAGTACAGCTCCGCCAGTCTCAGGAAGCGGTTGACCAATGTCGGTCGTCATGATGTCGATACCGCAAATGTCGAGATCAATGATCCGAGCAATGCGCTCTGCCATGAAAATATTGTAGGGATGCACGATATCTGTGACGTCCTCGGCCGTGCCACCCGTGCTCAGATTGGCCGTGTCTTTTAGGTACAGGATTTCCTTTTTTTCTAGAACAGAATCAAGGGATTTTCCTGCGTCTTTCAGTATGCCAAGGGTGAGGTCATTCACCTCGATCATGGTCAGGACTTTCTCGTGACCATAGCCTCGGCGTGGGTCTTCATTCACCTTGTCAATGAGCTGTTGCACGGTGGATTTTCCATCGCCCACTACATGCGCAGGCGTGCGCTTGGCAGCTGCCACGAGTTTGTAGTTGATCACCAGAAGTCGGTAATCCTCACCTGTGATGAATTTTTCTATGATGACCGAGTTGGACACTTTCTTGGCTGCATGAAAAGCGATCAACGCATCGTCCCAGCTTTGCACATCGGTCGTGATGCCCCTGCCGTGGTTTCCGCTTATTGGCTTTACTACCAGAGGAAATCCGATACTCTCCACGACTTCCTTGAGACCAGCCTCCGTACGCACAATATCGCCTTTGGGTACAGGCACTTCGGCTTGCTCCAGCAGGTACTTGGTGTCCTCCTTGTCGCAGGCGATTTCTACTCCTATGTTGCTCGTTTGGCTGGTGACCGTGGCTTGAATCTTCTTTTGGTTTACCCCATATCCAAGCTGGCACAGTGAATTGGTACCCAGTCTAATCCAGGGAATTCCTCGACTCTCCGCCTCCTCTATGATAGATCCCGTGCTAGGCCCAAGCCGCACTCGTTCACGGATTTCGCGCATGCGCTGAATGTCTGGTTCCAGGTCATATTGGCTTCCTTCAATCAAGGCTTCAGCGATGGCAACAGCTGTTTTTGCAGCAAATCTTCCTACTTCTTCTTCGGTGTAGGCGAACACCACATTGTAGACGCCTTCTTCGCCGTATCCACGGGTTCGCCCAAATCCTACTTCCATTCCTGCAAGTGACTGAATTTCTAACGCAATGTGCTCAATGACGTGTCCCATCCAGGTGCCTTCTTCTACCCGTTGAAAAAATCCGCCCTCCGTGCCCACCGAGCAGCGATGAGCCTGCATGGAGGGAAACATTTTTTTCAGTCTGTCCAGAAACCCGTCTATGGTGTTGGTCGGGCGCTGCTCCAATTCCTCCAGATCAAGAACCATCACAATCAGCTTGTGTCGATTGATGGACCAATAGTTGGGCCCTCTAAGTGCGCGAATTTCTCGTATGATCATGGATTTAGATTTTAGGACTATTCTGATGATTGACTTAAATATAGATTTTTAACCAGAAATTATAGGCAATTTTGACGGCTGAAAGAGAATAAGGATAAATGAGTATACGTGAGGTGAAAGGTACGCTAATGCCCATCGGAGGCAATGAAGCGAAAGGGAAAAAAGAATCGACAGGGCTGGATTATATCGCCGAGGGAATATTGGCTCACGTAGTGAGGGAAAGTGGTGGTAATGGATCAAGAATTGTGGTGATCCCGACCGCCTCCAGTATCCCCAAAAAAGTGGGAAAGAACTACCTGTCCGCTTTCAAAGAGCTGGGCTGTACTAATGTGGAAATCCTCAATATTTCGGAGCGGGAGCAATGCGAAGATGAGGGTGTAGTGGCCGAAATTGAAGGGGCAGACTGTGTCATGTTTTCCGGCGGAGACCAATCAAAGATTTCCTCCAAGATAGGAGGAACCCCCGTGCATGAAGTTCTGAGCAGGCGATTGATCCATGAGGAGTTTGTAATAGCCGGCACGAGTGCAGGGGCAATGGCCATGACCCATGAAATGATCGCTGGAGGAAGCAGCAGTGAGGCGCTGATCAAAGGTGCGGTGCTCATGAGCAAAGGACTTGCGCTCATCCCCGAACTCATCATCGATACCCATTTCGTGAGAAGAGGCCGTTTTGGTCGATTGGCTGAAGCGGTAGCCATCCATCCGCAAATGATCGGGCTGGGGCTGGCTGAGGACACGGGAGTGATCATCAAAAACAACAATGATTTTCGTGTGATCGGATCGGGAATGGTGATCGTGATGGATGGCAGTCAGTTGACGCATAATGCGCATAGCCAGCTCAAGAAGGGGACGCCTGTCTCTATGTCCAATCTCACCACCCACATTCTTGCCAATGGAGACCAATTCTCTTTGAATGACAGGAACATTTCGATCCTGCCTCTCAACGAGGTTTTCGTGTAGCTCAGATTTTCCTCAGAAGTTTGTTCTGAAAGGGTTTAGCCGGAAAATGCCTATTGATAGATGTCCACTTCGTTGAGGCCATGAGAGTTTCTTTGTCCACGGTACATGCCCTCCGTATTGAAGTCAAGAACAATGTGCCCCTGTGCATCCACGGCGATTAGTCCGCCATCGCCACCTATGCTTTTCAGGCGATGATGCACCACTTGATGGCAGGCATCTTTCAGTGACAATCCTTTGTGCTCCATGAGGCAGGACACATCGTAGGCCACCACGGCTCGGATGAAGAACTCGCCACTTCCCGTGCAGGACACGGCGCATGTGCGGTTGTTGGCATAGGTGCCGGCACCTATCATGGGGCTGTCGCCAATTCTCCCGAATCGTTTGTTGGTCATTCCTCCTGTGGAGGTAGCAGCGGCCAGGTTGCCGTCTAGATCAAGTGCCACCGCACCCACGGTTCCAAATTTTTGCTCCTTGGAGGTGGAGTGATCCAACTGGAACTGATCCGTATCTTTTACTTCTAGCCATTGCTGGTGTCTGAATTCATCGAAGAAATAGGCCGCATCTCTAAACTCACAGCGCACTTGTCGGGCAAAGGCTTCTGCACCTTCCCCGGACAAAAACACATGCTCGGATTTTTCCATGACCTGGCGAGAAAGACTCACGGGGTTCTTGATGCCTCTGATCGCGGATACAGCACCCGCCTGTAGTGATTTTCCTTCCATGATGGAAGCGTCCATTTCGTGGGTGCCTTGTGAGGTAAACACCGATCCTTTGCCGGCATTGAACAGGGGAGAATCCTCCAAAAGCACCACCGCTCGTTCCACGGCATCAATGGCAGTAGCGCCAGACGCCAGCAATTCGTACCCTTCGTCAAGGGCTTCTTGCAGAGCCCTTGAATAATCGGATTCTTTCTCTGGTGTCATAGAACTCTTCAGGATGGTGCCTGCACCGCCATGAATGGCTATCGAGATGGTTTTCATGTGCTTGTGGGTTTTCAAATAACCTGAAGGCAAAGGTCATGAAAATTATGCGCAAAGAAGGATATATGCTTAATCTACCAAGTTCGATTCTTCCATTTGACATGATAACACCAACAATTCATCAATGTGCCAGAACATGGTACAAACGGATGTGTTGATTTAGGAATACTCATAAAAAAAGCTCCCGATCGTAATCGGGAGCTTTTTTAAAGATTTCAAATTTTTTAGTTCTGAACTCTTGTGTAAGTCACGTAATCTGAAGAGGAAACAGCCGTAAGAGAAATCTCTAATTCGTCGGCAGAATCGGGTTGCTTTATGTAGTAATCCGTAGTGTTGTCTGCGTCATTGGTGTCTGCAGAATACACATCCACACCATTTGCGGTGATCTTCACGATTATTTCAAATTTTTGAACTTCACCATCATAAGTAATACTTCCGGCTTTAAGGATCACTTGATTTTCGTTTCCATCTTCCCAAGTTCCAAGGAAGGAATCAGGCAGATCATCGGAAAAGCTATCGGTAAGTGCATCTTCCACATTACAGCTAGTCACTATAGCAATGGCGCTCAATAGCAATGCAAAAGCAGACATTTTGAATAGATTCTTCATAAGTAGGTTTGTTTTAGTTTGGTGCGGCTTGGCACATTCCGTGCCACTAAGTGATTGTTGGGGATAAAGTTTCCCGAATCTTGGCTGGGATATTACTACGAAGAAGGCCAAGGTGCAACCTACGCCTAGGGCGAGTTTCTATTCGTAAGGACACGAGCCGAGGCTGAGGATTATCAAATTTATACGGTGTGTGGTTTACACCTCAGTAAGGAGGATAAAACAAACACCCTAACTCTCCAACTGCCCATGCTCCTCCAACCACTTGGCGTATGCAATGCCTACTTTGATCTCGGTGTACGAAATATCATCGGGTAGCTTTTCCTTTATCTCGCCTGAGCTGGTCAGCCCTGATTTATATTCTTCTACAATTTTCAAAAGCTTGCCCTCTGCAACCAGATGCTGGGGTTCTATCTCCCCTGACTCCACATATTGGGCGAGGTGGCCAATAATTGTACTCTCCACCAAGCCGCGCTCTTCGGCAATTTCCTTTGGCAGTTTTCCTTTCTGGTACAGTTCAAGGGAAATTAGTGCCGTTGGCTTTTTGTCTTTTTTTGGAACCTTCTTGAGGTCGGCTCGAGAGGTGAAATACCCCTTTTCTCTGAGCTTCTCTTTCGTTACTTCCTCGCCATCATTTACCAGCATCGTCAGCTTCACGATCTGACGGATTTGACTATCCAACAGCTCCACAATTTCGGCAAGCTCAGAAATGTAGGACTTCACCTTGGTCTTATTCTTCAATTCCTTAGCATGGGTTTTCACCTTGGTAATTAGGCTCTCTAATTCAGGGGTGAAGTAGTGTTCGGCCTTAGTCATTCGTTCGGATAAGTGCTCCCAGTCCGGCTGAAAATCAAGGATGCCTTTTACTTGCTGAGTGAACTGAGCACCTGTGCGCTGCAGCGTGCCCACTGAATTAATTAGCTCACGAGTCCATAGGAGGTACTGCTGTTTTTCAGAGCGATTTTCTGCCTTGTTGAAGGACTGCAAGTGATAGTTCAAATGCTGCACGAGGTGATCCAAAGCAAAGGCTCTCTCGGCTGAACTGGCCAAGTAGCTTATTCGATCATTCTCTAACCTGGATTCGAGCTCTTTCTCAGACTCAAACGACTCGGTGAAAGTTTGCAGCGATTCATCGATAGCCGGTGGATTCCCCGGGAGCGGAGAGGAAAGGACAAGTCCGTCTAGCGAGGTGAGGCGTGAAAGCGCAACATATAACTGCCCTGGGGCGAACGTACCGGAAAGGTCAAGAATCGCTTTCTCAAAAGTCAATCCCTGACTCTTATGTACGGTGACGGCCCATGCAAGCTTGAGTGGGAACTGCTCAAAACTTCCCAAGTATTTCTCATCAATTTCATTGGTGGTTTTATTGAGCACATATCGTTTGTTTTCCCACTTGTAGGTCTCCACTTTTATCTCACTGCCATCAGAGAAGCGTACTTCGGGTTCGTTACCCAGCGAGCAGATCTCACCGATTTTTCCATTGAAGAATTTGCCTTCACCCGATGGATCGTTTTTGATGAACATCACCTGAGCTCCTTCTTTCAGATTCAGGGCGTAGCTGGTTGGGAACATGGTTTCAGGAAACTCTCCATCTATGTCTGCCACATACCTTCGCTCATCTGTGGCGAGCTGTTCCAGTCGGGTTTGATTGATATGGTCGGCTTTTTTGTTATGCGTGGTGAGGTGGATGTAGCCGGGCATTTCCATGTTTTCTACCCCCTCGCTGAAGTATTTGTTTAGATCCTCATAATCATATTCATTTTGCTCATTGTGCCTTAGTCTGTTAAGAAGATCAATGAACTTTTCATCGCTTTGTCGATAGATTTCCTTTAGCTCTACACGGATGGGTGCATTTTCTTTGAGTGCTCTTGATTCAAAGAAATAAGGCGATTTGTAGTACTTCTGGAGCAAGCCCCATTCCGTGTCTTTTACCACCGGTGGAAGTTGCATTAGGTCACCAATGAAGAGAATCTGTAACCCGCCAAACGGCTCATGTCTTCTTCTCCTGATTTGCCGAAGGGTTTGATCAATACAGTCCAGCAGGTCTGCTCGCAGCATGGACACTTCATCTATGATGAGTAGCTCCAGTTCCTGAATGAGTTTCCGCTTGTTGGCATTAAATCTTCGGTCTCGACCAATGGAGGCAGGCGTGTTGATCTGCGTTTCCGATGCTTGGGGTGGAATGTTCTCCGGCACGAATGTGCCAAAGGGAAGCTGCAAAAGAGAGTGCAGGGTGACGCCTCCGGCATTTATCGCTGCTATTCCCGTCGGGGCAGCTACCACGCAGTTCTTGTGTGTGTGCTGAACGATGTACCGAAGAAAGGTGGTCTTGCCGGTTCCAGCTTTGCCCGTAAGAAAGATGTGCCGGTTGGTAGAATTGACGTACTTGGCGGCAAGTTTGGCAATATCGTTGGGCGTGTAGTCGATCATGAAGTGGCAATTTAGCCGTTATTCAAAATTGCACCGCGCCAATTTGCATTGACTTTATTTTGATTGAATCCAAAATCAAAGGTTCACATTTCTCAACTTCCCCTTCATATCAAAGCTGGGCTATCTATTTTTGCGGCTGATTGAGCAAATCCGGAATGCGAAGGAAAATTTTCTGTATTGGTTTTAATAAAACGGGGACAACAACCCTACACACCATTTTCAAAGAACAGCTGGGTTTAAAATCGACTCATAAGGGTAGGTGGACCTATTGGTCTGCGGATAAACAAAAATCCAGAATTGATAAGCGGGACTGTTTTACGGATGGTGAGACAGCTTTGGTGAGAAGGTTGAAGGAAAAGTATCCCGATGCTTATTTCATTCTCAACACCAGACCCCTGAGGTCCTGGCTGATAAGTCGACACAAGAGCACGGAGCGCACCAAGGCAGCTGCAGCTTGGTTCTTGAAAAAATTTATGCCCTTGGAATTTCTTGCAAATTGGATGAAGAAATACTATTTGCGCAACGATGAAAGGGCCATGATGACATGGATCAAAATTCGAAACTCGTATCATCGGTATGTGCTTGATGAATTTAGTGGAGATAGCAAGTTCTTGATGGTAGATATTGAGTCAGAAACAATGACAGATCAACTGAGTGACTTTCTTGGATTCACTATGCCAATTGAGCCTGTTTGGAAAAACATTGAGGGATCAGCGGATGGGACAGGATCCATCGCTTCAAGGATTGTATTTGCCATTGGCGATAAAAAGACTAAGGTGTCGAGTGAGGAGAGGGTAGATGAGTTTTTACACAAGCACGGTCTGGCGGAGCACGGTGGATGCCTGACTTATATCGATGAACCAAAATTGTTTCTGAATGCTTCTTTTGCGGATAGAATCACGAAGTTTCTGCCATTTAGCAAGAGAGTTTATCGCTCATCGTTTCTGTGGTTTGTTCATAAGCGTGGTGCCGCCAAGAACTTTGTTTCGAAATGGTTCTGGGATGTCCTCATAAGTTTGACCAGAAGCAAAAAGGATATTAGCCGATACATGTCTGTTTATTACCATCTTTAAGACCTGATTGAAAGCGATGGCAAGAAAGATATTTTGTATTGGATTCAACAAAACCGGGACGACCACAGTCAACGCTATTCTAAAGCGTCAATTGAAATTGAAATCGGTTCATAAGCCGAAGTGGCCTTATTGGTCGGCAGATCGTGGAGCAAGTGAGCTCGACAAATTTGAAGCTTTTACCGATGGTGAGACACCCCTAATTAATAGGCTCTTGGTTCGCTATCCTGAGGCTGAATTCATCATGAACACCAGGCCTCTGATTTCTTGGGTAACCAGCAGGCATAAGGCCGTGGAGAGAGCAAAAACGGTTGTAAGTTGGCTACTTACCAAGTACGTGCCTATACCAATCCTTTTAAGAATTGTTCTTAGAAAATTTCTGGTGAATGATGAGAAGGCCATGATCAGATGGATCAAAATTCGAAACTCTTATCACAAGTTCGTCTTGGACCAACTGGGTACATCAGAGAAATTTTTGATGATAAATATTGAGGATGGAAACATGGTAAGGGATCTTTCAACTTTCATTGGTTCCGAAAAGCGGTTGAGACATGTCACCAGAAACAAGGATGGCGATGGATCAATTACCTCACGGGTGATGGAGGCAGTGGGAGAGAAGAAATCGGGCGTGGATAGCTCATTGATTGTTAAGGATTTTTTTGATAAGCATGGTATTGGTGAGCACGCTCAGTGCCTGACGTATTTCGAACAGGAGGGTTTTTTACTTACCAGATCATCGGCTGACAAGTTCCTTTCAGTATTCCCGTTTATGAAACCTCTGTTTAGATGGCTCTTTGTGGTACTGGTGAGACGAAGAGGTAGAAGTGTCAATTTGTTTTCTAAGTGGCTGGTAGACAAGCTCATTGGGATGGTAAGGAGCGAGGAGGATATGAATTACTACATCTCTATCCATCAATACGCTAGCGGCTCAAAATAGCATCAACTATTTTTATACTCTGCATACGGTTTGCCCATCATGGCAAGAAATACACCCAAGCCCTTTGCTGATTTTTCCATGCCGATAACCCACCAATGTGAATGCCAGCAAGTCAGTAGACTTTGTAACAGCCAGAACGGCAAACTGAGGACCACTGGAAGCCCCTTGCTAATGGCTCTGGATGTGGGGAAGAGATGATTCCATCTCTTGAACTTGGCACCCCCAAGCCGGAGGTTTCTTTTGAAAATCCAATTGAGCTTTGTCCGATTTTGGGGAATTCTTTCTGTGACTATTTGATTGGAATTCCAGTACGTTCTTGCGCCTAATCTTCTCGCTTGCTTGAAAAATAGCGTGTCAGAGCCTCCAGTGTCGTTAAATGCTTGGCTGAATTTCAATTCGTTTTGCAGGATGAAATCCATTTTTACAAACACATTTCTGGTAGAAGAAGCCTTATCAAGCGGGCCGTCAGGGTATGTTTTAGACCTGAAAATTTCTGTTTTTGAAATCCAATTCGGAACGGTTTCCTCAAATTCGAAATAACAAGGACCTGTAAAGATTTCATACTCATCATTCATCATCCTTATCCCTTCGAGGAGCCAACAGGGTGCCGCCAGCTCATCATCATCTATGAACCCAAGCACGTCTGCGTTTATTTTTTTGGATTCGGCTAGTACGCGATTTCTCGCTACGACAATTCCCCGCTGTGGCTCGTGGACGTAGATGGAGTCAAACGGAAAGTCAACTTGCTCGAATCCTGCACGAGCATCATCGGTCGGATTGTTGTCAACTAAAATGAAATGAACCTGTACTTTGCCGTTGGGAATGGTAAGTCTTGCAATGGATTCAAGGCAGCCTTTGAGTAAGGTATTTCTACCCCTGGTTATGATCCCAATAGCGACAATCATTTGGCTTTCGGTAATGTTGATGCAGTTGAAATTTTCTCAAAGGAGCTTGGCTCACTATAATGCTCTTTGAGAAAACCCTCGATTAGTTGGATCACTTCAATATTCGGTTCGTTGGATTGGTCATCATTCAAACAAAGAAACTTTGGGCGGCTTGTTGATACCTGATTTAATCCTCGAATTTGCTGTGAAAGATCATCGGTTATTCTATGAAACATGCTGATTTTAAGCAAATTGTGAAAATTAACCACCGATATATTTTTACGTTTTTTGGAAAGCAAATAATACCTGTATAATCTGTCTACCCGAACATTGGATTTTTCTCTGAACCGACTTTTTCGCGTTTGCTCTAGCTCTGTTTCTTTAATTGTTAGCATCTCCTTCCACCACGGTTTGAAAATAATAAAGGGTGTGTGCTCAAGTCTTGGTAAACCTTTGATTTGATTTTTCTGAGCGTATACCCGAAACCAAAGAGGAATACCAAAAATAGAACCATAGACCTTCAGTCTACCATCTTCAGAGATGAAGTCCTCTTCGGAAATGTCGTTTCCTAATAGATAGTCATCATTGAAGTATATCAGGTGCTCTGATGAATTTGGAATCTCATGAAAAAAAGACTGAATGACCCGGGGGTTGTAGGTGGGCAGGTACCGTGCCGGAATGAACTCATCATGGTGCACGATCTGAAGCTTAGGATGAACCGATTTTAGCCAATCTGGCACTTGAGGCCTTTGGGTGACGATATGTATTTTGTTTACCCATGGAGCATATTTTTCAATGGATCTAATGCTGTATCGCAGGGTATCGTGAATGTCCCGTAACCGAGACTGCTGAGGCGGGGTGTCCTCATCCAAATACTCGCCGAGTTGTTTGGTGAATTCGGAATCGTTAACATTGACCCACGTGTAAACAATATCTATCTTGCGCCTCATTTCATGTGGTACATTGTCATTGGAGCCAGTCTCCTGATTGGGTTAAAAGTATATAATTTTCTAGTAGGTCGTCACTTCCTATTGGATTTGTTCGAGGAGTTCCGACTCTCCAGATTGAGCCTTCAGGAATGTGACCTTTTCTGCACCAGAAATGAAGTAAAGTCGGATATCATTGTTTCACTGACTACAATTCCTTCTCGGCTTCCTTATATCCAAACAACCTTAAAAAGCTTGCTTGCTCAAACGAGGAGGCCCCAGCTCATTCGACTGCATTTGCCTAACTATTCGGACAGAGAGGGGGTGGAATACAACATTCCCGACTATTTGAAGTCATTAAAATGTTTGGAAATCATTCGTTGCGAAGACTATGGACCAGCAACCAAGCTTATCCCGGCGGTAGAAGATTTGGCACCTGAACAAAAAGTGCTGGTGGTGGATGATGACATGATCTATCCACGAAAAATGCTCGATCATTTTTTCGAAAAATCCACTAAACATCAGGAGGTGGCCATAGCAAGCAGTGGATGGCTAGTGCCCGATGATTTGGTTTGTCATTTCGTGACTCTCAGAATGAATGTTTTCCAAATCCCACCTATGCCTTTCAAACTTACGCGAATAAAAGAGGCCACTTCAATCGATATTTTGCAGGGCTATTCAGGTTATTTGGTCAAACCAAAGTTTTTCAGACTTGGAGAACTGAAAGATTATGAAGGTGCTCCGGAAGCTGCTCGGTTTGTGGATGATGTCTGGATCAGTGCTCACTGTCTTGTATCGAAGATGGTGTTTCCAGGAAAGCGCTTTTGCTTTCATCCAAGACGACTCAAAAGCAAGTTTGTAAGCACAAGTTTGGCCCAGTTCAATCGGGGCGGTGGTGTCGCCGAGAAGCGGAATAACACCACCATGATCCGCTACTTTAAGGATCGCTGGTTAGGTAAATTTGATTAAAAGTCATTTAGGCATCTTTGTGCAAATTCCGAGAAATGGGACAAATCCGCGAGGTTAAGATTTATGGAGAAAGAAACACAGGAACCAACTACCTCAGTGAATTGATCAAAGCCAATATTCAGGTAAAGGTGCTTCCAGGAAAGGCTCCATTTCACATTCAGATCAAAGAGAAACTTACCTCAGGTTCCGAATCTACCAGAGATGCGTATTTCAAAGAAACCTTTGAAGATAACCTCGGTTGGAAGCATACAAAAGTGGATGTCCATGAATTGAAGGATGTGAAGAAATTTGAACAGGTGGGCTTTTTGTGCCTCGTAAAGAATCCTTATTCATGGTTAGTGTCCCTTCACAGAAGTCCTCATCATTTCGAGGGAATCGAGTTGGGTGAGTTTGAAGATTTCTTATCCAGAAAGGATTTGATGGTACTGGGGAGAGACAATATTTCGACAACTCGGGTGTCTGCCGTTGAGCTTTGGAACCAAAAGAATGGATCATATCAGAAGCTCGCTCAAGAACCACAGGGTATCCTGATTAAATACGAAGATTTGGTAAATGAACCTCATGAAATCATTCGGAGAATAGCTTCGGAATTTGAGCTGGACATGAAAGACGAGGAGGTGACGAATATTCTGAAATCGACCAAGTCGGCTAATCAAAAGAGTTATCAGGATTATCGTACGTACTATCAAGATGAAATGTGGAAGGAAAAATTTACGTCTGAAACTATTGGAATCGTGAACAATCAACTAGATGCTGAGCTAGTTTTGAACCTCGGTTATACATTACTGTGATTAGATTTTTTCAGTACATCCATGTGAACATTCGTGTTCGATTTAGACAGCACCTTGGAGGCAAGGGAAGTGGAGGGAGCTGGTTCGTTGGTTTGATCACATTCATTCCCTATTTGACAAGGCTTTTTTCCCGTTTGCTATTTTTCCCTAGAAAGAACCTTATCTACGGAAAAGGCTATTATCATTTGCCTGTACTGGTGACGTTTCCAAGAAGTGGGACCAATTGGATTCGGTATATCATAGAGTCAATGACCGGTCAGCCCACACCCGGAAAGGTGCGATTGCACAGCGGGAAGGATTACGCTGTGGATCGGGCGCACTCGGCCATGAGAAATGGTCTGAGATACAAAAAGATGATTCTTGTTTTGCGTGATTATAGAGAATGCCTGATAAGGCACCACCTGGAGCTATTCAAGGAAATTGGTGATGTGAAGCTTTTCATGGAAAATGACGTAGTAACAAGCCGCCCTGCCTGGTATCTGGAGAATGTCGATGTTTTTCATCAATTTCAAGGAGAAAAATTATTGATGTACTACGAGGATTTACTTGAGAATCCTGAAGTGGAGATAAAGAAGTTGGGCCACTTTCTTGGAGCAAAAAAAGCGAACATTCAGTCTTTTGTGGGCGACTTGAAAAATCAGCAATCACGCTCCATTGACTCCTATCATTCATCGCATCATTCGGTGACAGCTGGTGACACATCAAAGAAAAATTTCCATGCAGATAGCCATTTGACTAAGCAGGAGCAATTGGCCTTTGACAACTACTTTAGGAATAAATCACCGGAGCTTTGGGACGCGTATTTGGCCAGATATAGCACACAAAAAAGTTAGATGGAGAAGAAATACAACATGGCATTTTGGCTAAAGAAAATGTATCTGCTTCGTCAGATTCCGTTTTCGGATCGGTTAATTCAAAAAGGCTTGGGGGATGTGGACGTGTGGCTGTGCAGCACAGGAGGAGCAGGAAGCAACTTGCTGAAAGATCATATCGATAAGTATGTAAAAGTTAAAAGTCCTTATCTGGCCGCATTACTAACCCATCACAAAGAGCCCGTGCAGGTGAATCAAGAAAATTTCAAGGCTGTCTATTTGCATTCAGATCCTTTTCAGGTTCTCAAATCCGTCAAGCGTAGAGGGCTGGTTAAGACTAACATCAAAAAGTTAAATAATACCCGATTACTTGGTGAGTCGGATGAACTGTTGCTTGAGAGTGTTTTCAGACAATTCAATAACTGGACAGAGACCAAAGTGAATTACCCGGTTCTCTGTATTAAGTACGAAGCGCTATATGATTCGCTGGATTTGTTAGGGGATTTTTTAAATATCCCTTTTGACGATTTCCCACCCAAGAGAGAAAGACTATCTCATGAAATAGATATTGAAGAGCATCTGTTTCAGAAGTTTGAATCTCAATACCAAATATGGAAGGAGTTCCCCGACAGCAAATTGCTGGGAGCTAATGAAACACCAAAGGAGTGATCAACTGCTCTTCATATACTTCACAAGAAATGATTTTCTGTTTGTACAGTCTTTTGAGCACTCTATCAATGGCCGCTTTGTCACGGTGGGCGGTTGCGCCATCCCTGTAGCCCTCTGAGAATACCATTGGGTTAGGAAGTAGAGAGCATAAATATATCGCTTCGATAGGCGTCAAATCAGCGGCAGGTTTATCGAAGTAGTAGCAGGCACCATCGCTCAACCCATAAGTGCCATCTGCAAACTGAACAATATTTAAGTAGAGTTCTACTAGCCTTAGTTTGGTCAGTTCTTTTTCAAGCTCCCAGGTTATAACCGCTTCTTTGATTTTTCTGCTAAGTGTGCGGTCAGGAGTTAGAAAATAGTTCTTCGCAAATTGCTGAGTGATAGAACTATGACCCCTGATTTTTTTACCCTGAAAAACAGTCTCGAAGATCGCTTCTAATAGCTTGTCGTATTTGATTCCATTGTGTCCCCAGAAATGCGGGTCTTCACTTATCAGCAATGATTGAACTGTGGTAGCAGACAAATCAGCTATGTCGACCCAGCTATCTGGCGGCTCATCCGTCACCCTGTACTGGACATGTCCCTTGTCGAGCTCATAGCTGATGTAGCAGTTTTTCAGTAAGTCAATTTCTTCTCTTGGGAGAATTGACCTCTGCCAAATGAACCATGAAACGATAAGAATGATTGTGATAAGTAAGAGCTTTCTCAATTTTGGATAAGATCTTAGTCCTTTGGGTATTTAGCGAGGGTAATTAGTCGGAACTGGCGCTGTATAAATTACCGTAAAGATCACGATAAAAGTATAAGAAAATGAAAACGATCAGCATTTTGGGATGTGGTTGGCTGGGTATGCCGCTGGGAGCGGAGCTGGTGAGAAAGGGCTTTGATGTAAAGGGAAGCTCCCGTAGTGAACAGAAATTAGTGGAAATCACAGCTCTTGGTATGTCACCTTTTCTAATTGATTTGAATCAAAGGAAGGAAATGTCTGAGGTTTTCTTTGAATCTGATGTGCTCATTTTTAACGTACCTCCAAGCAATGCTGATACTGAGTCATCGTATTTTGAGCAGTTGGATAGAGTGCTGCAACGGATCAAGCCGGAGCGCACCAATGTTTTGTTTGTGAGTTCAACGGGGGTATATCCAGACGCAAATAGAGTAGTCACCGAGGAGGATGCCGTCAAATCAGCAAGTTCAAGATCGGGTATTTCTCTTTTAGAGGCTGAAGAGAAATTTCACTCTGACAGGAATACAGTTGTTAGATTTGGTGGTCTGATTGATGGCCGCCGGCATCCTGGAAAATGGTTTGCCGGTAAGACTGGTTTATCAAGTGGTAATGTGCCGGTGAACTTGGTGCATTTGGATGATTGCATTGGGGCTATTTGCACGATCATCGAGAAAGATTTTTGGGGAGAGGTATTCAACATCTGTAGTTCAGAGCATCCGGTGAAATCAACGTATTATCCCGAGATGTCCTTGAAGCTGGGTCTTGAAGAACCAAGTTATGACCAATCAAGTCATAAGGATTGGAAAGAGGTGTCTTCAGAAAAATTCCTTACGAAGACGGGGTATCAATTCAAGAGGAGCATTTGGGAGATGGACTAATTCAGTAGATATCCCCTTGTTCGGCCATGTTGAATCCTTTTTCCTTTGCTTTTTGTCTGGCATTATCCAGAAATAAAACCGGGTTTGTGTGATTGAAGTGAATGAATTTGATTTTTGATCTCACCTCATTTGGCTCATCATTGAAGAGAGCCATAGTCTCTGTCACAAATGGGTGAGGTATTTCGCTCATTGCCCGATTCGGTAATTCTCCTTCCTCATAAAAGGAAGCATCGAGAAAGGCATGATCGACTTGCTTCACAAGCTTCACGATATCCCGATCCCACTTATTCCATTTATCTATATCAGGAATATATAAGGCCGAAGACTCTTTGAAGTCAATCCGGTATCCTGCTGTTTCAGAAAACTCATCTCTATGCGGAACGAGAAAGGGAAGGATGGCAATTTCTTCACTGACTTTAATCGGCACATCGGCATTTATTTCCTCAAGTTGAATATTGCCTAACTCAACCAACTGGCTCCAGGGGCCATTGGTTTCCAAAAATGTTTTCATCCTAGGTAGGGAGTACACCTTCACTTTTTTAACACCGAGTGCTTCTCTGCCCAAAAGCATCAGACCCGAATAGTGACCAATATGCGCATGTGTCAGAAAAATTCCTTCTGGCAGATACGGATATTTCCCCTCAGTAAGATCTTGAAATAACTTCAGTTGATCGTCTAGGTCGGGTGTAGCATCAATAAGCCACCATTTGCCGGATTCTTTGTCGGTGATAGCGATACTTGCCACATATCTCTTCATCCCGGGATATTTATAGGCCAGTTGGCACTCCTCCATGCACCCAATGTGCGGGAAACCGCCATCTTGCGTGGTTCCAAGAATAATTATACTCTGAGCACTCCCCACTATAGAAAAGGAAAGCAAAATTGAAAATAGGATAGTTCGCATTTTTTAAAGTTACTATAAGACCGAGCTTAGGAACGAAACTTTAGCGTCTTGAGTGTAATTTGATTTTGGCTCTATTAGAATTTTTGGTGCGCTTCAAATTTCCATCAAAATCTATGGATAATTTGCGCGGAAATTAATGAAGTGAATTTTTCAGGCCAGGATTGAACAGGTTTGAAATTGTTAGTGTTTAACTCCTTAATCAATTGCCGATCAGGTGACCAATGAAGCAATCATTACAAGTTTTCGTCCTTTCGTTTTTATTTCTTACGACCTCATGTGACGTCCAAACCAAAGAGGAGGCTTCCTCCAATTCTATTGAGGTTCAAGCGTTTCGAGTGGTTCCACAGCCTTTCAAAAATGAGTTGGTAACTACCGCTAATTTGATGGCGAACGAACAAGTAGAATTAAAGGCTCCCGTGGCAGGTCAGGTGATGGAAATCTTTTTTAAAGAAGGTGCTGTAACGAATAGTGGAGACTTATTGGTTCAACTTGATGATCGAAACTGGAAAGCCCAATTAATTGGTGTTAAGGCGGAATTGGACGTTGCTGAGAAAGATTTAGCACGGAAGGGCGCTTTACTCAAAATAGGAGGGAGCAGTCAGGAGGAAGTTGATCAGTCAATTTCGAGAGTGGAGACGTTGAAATCTCAGATCCAGCAATTGAAAGTGAATATCGACTTAGCCAAGATTACAGCACCTTTTACCGGAAGGCTGGGTATGAGGGATTTCAGTAAAGGCGCCTTTCTCTCGCAGGGTAGTACGATCACTACGCTTTCGGAAGTGAACAAACTCAAAGTAGATTTCACTATTTCCCAAAATCATATGAGTAGTATTCAGGTTGGGAAGTCAGTAAAGGTCCTGATTCAAACAGATACTCTAGAAGCCAGCATTTATGCGATTAACCCCGTTATAGACCCACTCACGCGAAGCATTAATGTTCGTGCGATTTTGCAAAACCCATCGAAGAATGTCATGCCTGGCACTTTTGCTGAGGTATTGGTCACTACTAACTATTTGAATGACGCTCTTTTGATCCCTTCACAAGCAATTGTTCAATCTATAAACGAGCAAATTGTTTTTGTCAGTGAAAACGGAAAGGTAAGGAGGAAAGTAATAAAAATGGGAAACCGTACCGCGGATATGGTTCACGTTCCCGCAGGAATTTCTGCAGGAGATACAGTCCTGACTACTGGGCTTCTAGCTGTGAAAGACGGTATGGATTTGATCTTTCAATCTGTAAAATAGAAGGTCATGACACTCTCCGAAATCAGTATCAAGAGACCCGTTCTGGCAATTGTGTTTGCCATTGTCTTTATCCTAATCGGAACCGTGGGGTATATAAGACTGGGCGTTCGTGAGTATCCCAGTGTTGATCCTCCTATTGTAACTGTTCAGACTAATTACCCAGGAGCCAATGCGGAAATCATAGAATCCCAGATCACTGAACCACTTGAGGAACAGATAAATAGTATCGATGGAGTTAAGATTTTAAGGTCGAATAGCACGGATGGTCGAAGTACGATTACCATCGAGTTTCTACCGACAATGGATCTTAATGATGCCGCAAATGATGTGCGAGATAAGGTATCTCGCGCAGTTAGAAACTTGCCTCCAGATGCTGACCCCCCACAAGTGAATAAGGCGGATGCTGATGCTCAAACTATCCTGTCGATCACAGTTCAGAGCAATAAGCGGGGTTTGTTGGAGCTTAGTCAAATAGGCAACAACATTTTCAAAGAGCGACTCCAGACGATTCCAGGTGTGAGTAGTATTAGGATTTGGGGAGAAAAGAAGTATGCCATGCGCCTTGAGCTTGACCCAAGGAAAATGCGTGAATTTAATGTGACGCCACTCGACATCCAGAGCGCACTTAATCGGCAAAATGTGGAGCTCCCATCAGGTCGGGTGGAAGGAACGGAAACAGAACTGACGGTGAGAACTATCGGACGGCTTTATACACCAGAGGAGTTCGAGGCACTAATTATTCGACAAGAAGGGAGTACCCTCATCCGATTAAAGGATGTGGGGTCAGCGCGTTTGGGGGCGGAGACAGAGCGAACAATTTTACGTGGCAATGGCGTGATTCCTATGGTGGGCATTGCGCTTCAGCCACAGCCTGGTTCTAACTATATCGACATTGTCGATGAAGCTTTCCGACGTATTGAAATAATGAAGAAGGAACTCCCCGAAGACATCCAATTAGATGTGGCTTTGGATAGGACAGTTTCTATAAGAAAGGCTATCAGTGAGGTGAAGTTCACGATCGTTTTGGCTTTCATCTTAGTGCTCATGGTGATTTTCTTCTTTTTGAGGAACTGGCGCACCACCTTGATTCCAATTGTCCTGATACCAATTGCGCTAATTGGGAGTTTTGGTGCTCTCTATGCTGCAGGCTTCTCCATTAACGTCCTTTCCTTGTTAGGGCTAGTTTTAGCAACTGGACTGGTCGTGGATGATGCCATAGTGGTAATGGAAAATATCTATTCGAAAATAGAACTGGGAATGCACCCGATGAAAGCCGCTTTTGAGGGATCGAGAGAAGTGTTTTTTGCGGTGCTCGCCACCTCGATCACTTTGGTTTGTGTCTTTCTGCCCATCTTCTTCATGCCAGGACTCACCGGGCAGTTATTCCGTGAATTCGCCATGGTAGTAGTTGGTGCCATTGCCATATCCACTTTCATCACATTGTCCTTGACTCCCATGATGAGTTCTCGAATGCTTAAGAAAAGTAAGAGAGAAAATGCCTTAATGAGGGCTTTTGGAAGACTCATCAATTTCCTAACAGACAAATATTCAAGTTCGCTGGGGTTGTTTATGCATCGACCATGGCTGGCTTTTCCGATTGTATTGGTCATGCTTGCCATTATTTTTTGGGTTGGGTCTTTGCTGAAAACGGAACTAGCTCCCATAGAGGATAAGAGCATTCTTAGAATCGTTTCAACGGCTCCAGAGGGTACGTCTTATAAAGCTATGGATAACTACCAATTGGAGATCATGCATTGGATGGACACCCTTCCGGAAAAGGCATTTCTTTTGGGGGTGACTTCCCCAACGTTTCGATCATCAACCTCTGCTAATTCCTCATTCGTCAGAGTCACGCTTCAAGAACCTTCGACACGCGAAAGATCTCAAAACGAGATTGCTAATGAAATAACGGAAGAGCTGAAAAAGGCCACTTTCGCTAAGTCCATTGTTGTCCAAGAGCCGACCATTCAAACCAGTGGAGGAGGAGGGAGTTTACCTCTACAATTTGTGATTCAGGCACCTGACATGGAAAGGCTGAGAGCGGTTCTTCCTGTCTTCATGGATAAGGTTCAGAGCAGTCCCGTATTCTCCGTTTCACAGGTGGATTTGAAATTCACAAAGCCGGAAATCACTGTTAATATTAATAGGAATAAGGCATTGCTCATGGGAGTGACCGTGCAAGATGTTGCACAAACCTTGCAAATGTACTTGAGTGAGCAAAGGCTTGGATATTTCATTAAAGATGGAAAGCAATATTTCATTCTTACGGAGGCCATTCGCGAAAAGAAGGATGAGCCTATGGACCTGAATAACATCACTGTCAGAAATCGGGAGGGAATGATGATAACCCTTGACAACCTTGTGGACATTGATTTTGCCAGTAGACCACCTTCTTTGCTTCGATACAATAGATATACCTCGGCTACAGTAGATGCTGCTCCTGCAGTCGGTTATTCACTAGGGGATGGCGTAAAGGAAATGCGAGCCATTGCGGCGGAAGTTTTGGACGAGTCGTTTAGTACGGAGTTGGCAGGTAGTGCTTCGGATTTTGCTGAGAGCTCGGACAGTACGTTAATCATTTTCATCTTTGCTCTCATTCTGGTTTATCTAACCTTAGCTGCTCAGTTTGAGAGTTTCAGGGATCCACTTACCATTTTATTAACTGTTCCTCTTGCCTTGGCCGGTGCGATTCTAACCCTTTGGTTATTTGATCAGACGTTGAATGTGTTTAGTCAGATTGGTATGATTGTCTTGGTTGGTATCGTAACCAAGAACGGGATTTTAATAGTTGAATTTGCCAATCAGAAGAGAGATAGCGGGATGACCTTGAGAGAAGCGGCAACTGAGGCGGCCTCTCAGCGTTTTAGACCAATTCTTATGACCAGTCTGTCCACCGTTTTGGGTGCCCTGCCGATAGCTCTGGCTCTTGGCGATTCGTCGACAAGTAGAATCCCCATGGGGCGAGCAATTATAGGCGGACTGTTACTCTCATTGGTGCTCACTTTGTATGTGATTCCTGCACTTTACACCTACCTAGCGAGTAAGGAAAATAGGGTTATCAATGAAGAAGATTTTCAATAATGATGTCATGCAAATGCATGACATCATTAAGTAATAGAAAGTTGTTGCTTCATGTATTTTTTGCACATTTCCTTAGTGCCTATGTACAGAATCTTAAATTTTCTGGTAAACATCCATTGACCATCTTCGGTCTTTTCAATTCGTAGTTTTGGGGTGTCTTTAAAAAGTATCCCTCTAAAAAATTCTATCATTATTTTAAGATTTAATTGAACATATATAGCAATTAAACGCAAAAAAATTATAATAGTTAAAAAAAATATTAAAATATTTATATAAATATTATTCTGCACTTCTTATCCCAGTGATTAGCAGAATTGGGGTTAGGAAGAGAGGTTGGAAATTTTGGGATAATAAAAATCCTATTTTAAAGTATTCCCATTATTTGGAAGCATCAGACTTTACTTGAGTAGCTCCTTTTGAAAATAAACTTAATATTCTAAAACAAAAAAAGCACTTACGAATTAACGTAAGTGCTTGACTTTAAAGCGGTCTGGACGAGACTCGAACTCGCGACCTCCTGCGTGACAGGCAGGCATTCTAACCAACTGAACTACCAAACCTTTTTGCTTCAAAAGCGACGCAAATTTAAGACGACCCATTTTCATATGCAAGGTCTGTTTTCCTTTAATTCTCTATAAATTTGAACACTTGATAAAATAAATCAATTAAGGACCTTATGGAGCTAGAATTTGAGAAGCCGATATCGGAACTGGAAGCTAAACTTTCAGATATGAAGGATTTGGCCAAACAAAGTGATGTGGACGTTTCTGACGCCATCAAACAACTCGAATCAAAAATTCAAAAACTTAAGAAGGAAACTTTTGAAAATCTCACAAGATGGCAGAGAGTACAACTCTCAAGGCATCCGGAGCGACCATATGCTCTTGACTATATCTATGAAATGACAAGCGATTTTGTGGAGCTTCATGGAGATAGATCAGTCAAGGACGATAAAGCAATGATTGGGGGTTTCGGAAAGATTGGTTCTCAAACAGTAATGTTGATTGGTCAGCAAAAGGGGAGGAATACCAAGCAAAGACAGATGAGAAACTTTGGTATGGCTAATCCGGAAGGTTATAGAAAGGCTCTTCGTTTGATGAAAATGGCCGAGAAGTTTAATAAGCCAATAGTGACATTGATTGATACCCCAGGAGCATTTCCTGGTTTGGAAGCAGAGGAGAGGGGCCAAGGCGAAGCAATTGCAAGAAACCTTAAGGAGATGTTTATGCTGAAAGTGCCTGTGATTTGTATCATCATTGGAGAAGGAGCGTCTGGTGGTGCATTGGGAATAGCAATAGGGGATAGGGTGCTTATGATGGAGAATACATGGTATTCGGTCATTTCTCCAGAGTCTTGTTCTTCAATACTTTGGAGAAGCTGGGATTATAAAGAGCAGGCCGCAGAGGCTCTAAAGTTGACCGCCAAGGATATGTTAGAAAATAGACTGATAGATGGCGTGATAAAGGAACCTCTTGGGGGTGCGCACACGGACATGCCCAAGGCAGCCAAGGAACTCAAAAAAGTGATTCTAAGCACGCTCAAAGAATTGCAAAACGAGACAATTGACAAGCGAATCTCTGATCGCATAGAAAAATTCAGCGGTATGGGGGCGTACGCCTAAACCCGGTGATGAAATTCAAAAGCATCTTATTCGGGTTTTGGTATCGGCTTTTTGGCTGGGGTATTTTGGGTGCCATCCCCGAAAATCTAAAAAAGTATGTCATCGTTGTAGCACCTCACACCAGCAATTGGGATTTTGTGGTTGGGTACAGCGTAAAGCACATCATGAAAATCAAACCGGATTTCCTTGCAAAGGATTCTTTGTTTAAAATCCCGATCGTGGGTTGGTTTTTGAAAATGGCGGGAGGGCGACCTGTCGATAGGAGTAAGAAGACCAATATGGTAGATCAGATAGTTGAAATTTTTTCGGAAAGTGAAAAATTCATAATGACCATTACGCCGGAGGGTACACGATCTTATTCTCCCGAGTGGAAAACGGGATTCTATAGAGTGGCTCTAAAGGCTAACGTTCCAATAATCATGGCTGGAATAGATTATTCAAGAAAGGTCGTTGAATTTTGCGAGCCTCTTTTTCCTACTGGAGATATGGAAGCTGACATTGAAAAAATGAAATCTTACTTCCGAACGATTGTAGCGAAACACCCTGAGAACGGCGTGAAATAAAAAAGCCCTTCGATTATCGAAGGGCTTTTTTATTTCTTTCCTATGAGCCTACTTTTTCTCAGTAGCCTTCTTTCTTGTTGTTCTTCTTTTTGGCTTTTCCTCCTCCACGATTTCATCTTCTACTCCTGCCAGGATTCTACCACAGTGCTCGCAAACAATAATTTTCTTTTGCTCCCTGATCTCAGCTTGCATCTGTGGAGGTACAATATTGAAACAGCCACCACAAGCACCCCGCTTAACCGGCACTACGGCAAGGCCATTTCTCATATTCTCACGAACCTTATTGTATGATTTGATCAGTCTATCTTCTATTTGCTTCGCTGCTTTTGTTCTTCCTTTTTCAAGCTTTTGCTCGTCCTCTTCAGATTCTTTTGTAATGACAGCAAGCTCTTCCTTTTTGCTCTGAAGGTCTTTTTTCCTCTCCTTTCTGATGTCGTCAGTTTCCTTGATCTCTTCCTTCTTAGCTTCGATTCTGTCGTAGGCTTCTTTTATTCTCTTATCAAGAATTTGAATCTCCAATTTCTGCAACTCTACCTCTTTAGTGATGGCGTCATATTCACGATTATTCCGCACATTCATTTGCTGCTCCTCATATTTTTTAATGAGTTTTTCAGCGTCCTTGATTGCTACTTTATTCGCTTCAATTCCCTCTTCGATTTCGACGAGTTCTGCTTTTTGTTTTTCAACTCTGGTTTCGTACCCAGCAAGTTCATCTTCAAGGTCCATCACCTCTTCAGGTAAGGCACCTCTTACTTTTTGGAGTTCGTCAATTTCTGAGTCTATGGATTGTAATTTTTGAAGAGCTTCCAGTTTCTTAGCAACCGTATTTTCCATGTATTTTCTAACTAAATGTTATGGGATTTGTATTGACCCCTGATAAACGAAACGCAATATTAGCGAATTTTTGACTCAAGTAATCGAGTATTAATTCCTTTGTGAAAACTTCGCTTTCATAATGGCCAATATCAAGAATATTTATTCGATTTTCTGCTTCAAAAAATTCATGATATTTGAAATCTGATGATATGAATGCATCTGCCCTTTGCTGAATCGATTGGCTCAAAAGGAAGGAACCGGATCCTCCACAAACTGCCACAGTTTCTATCATTTTTTCAAGAGGATGGGTGTGCTTTACTACCTGTAGATTCATGGATTTCTTGACATGGCTTACGAATTCTTCAAAAGCCATGGCTGAAGGAAGCCTACCGATTTGTCCCGAACCCACATCCTGATTCATGTTACTCAAACTGGACATGAAGTAGGCTACTTCTTCGTACGGGTGAGCCTCCTTTAGTGCATGGATCATTGGAGTTTCCAAATGTGACGGCAGGATTACCTCAATTCTTTTCTCATTTACAAATTCCTGCTCCCCAACCTTCCCAACAGTCGGATTGGCGTTAGAGCCAGGAGTGAAAGTGCCAGTACCGCTCACTTGGAAGCTGCAGTTTACATACTCCCCAACTTGACCGGCCCCAGCTTTATACAAAGAGTTCAGGACATCATCAGCACTGGATTCAGGGACAAAGGTAACAAGCTTAGAAAGGTTACCTGATTTAGGCGCTAAGACTCTTACCTTGCTTAAACCTAATTTCTCAGCAATTTTGGCGTTCACCCCGTTAGAGACATTGTCTAAATTGGTATGAATAGCGTATATGCTGATGTCATTTTTAATTGCCTTTGTCACGCATCGTTCCACCCAGTGATCAGTCGTGATTTTTTTGAGTCCTTTGAAAATTAGCGGGTGATGGGCAATAATGATCTGATCGCCTTTTGAAATTGCCTCATCAATGACCTTTTCTGTCACGTCCAATGTGATGAGTACTTTATCCACTGATTGATTGAAATCTCCAACCAGAAGTCCACAGTTGTCGTAACTTTCCTGATAGGATTTTGGAGCCCACTCCTCAAGAGCGCTTGTTATATCTTTGACCTTCATAGTATCCTCAATGAATTGGTGGCAATTTCTGCTTTTCCCTTTTGCAATAATATATGATATCATTACCAGATGCCGTAATTGGTTCTTTGATATCTCCATTTTAAAGACGCATGCTTTCCCACAAGTCTTCACCATCTCTGTTGGGAATTTATCGGTCGGGGGCACAGGCAAGACGCCAATGGTGGAGTATCTCATTAGACACGGGCTGAATGAAGGTTGGCAAATTGCCACTTTGAGCAGGGGATATGGGAGAAGTACCCGGGGTGTTGTTTTGGGGGATGAAAATTCCGGACCGAAAGATTTGGGAGATGAGTCATTTGGGTACCTCGAGCAGTTTGGCAAATCCATTAAAGTAGTAGTGTCGGAAAATAGGGCAGATGGCGTGAGGATGATTCTTAGTTCTTTCCCGGAAGTTGATGTCGTCATTCTGGATGATGCTTTTCAGCACAGATATGTGAAGCCCGATTTCAACATCCTTCTGACAACTTTCAAAAAACCATTCTGGAAAGACTTCATCCTTCCTTCAGGAAGATTGCGAGAGGCTAGAGTGGGGTACAAAAGAGCAGATCATATTTTAGTAACCAAGTGTCCACATGATATTTCCCCTGAATTTGTTGGTCGAGTCCAGCAACGATTGCCTAGCTCTTACCTAGGCTTCACTTCCATTAATTATGGATCGTTCGTTTCGGTTGCAGGGTCTGTTAATGAGAAATTTGTCGCTGTTGCTGCCATTGCGAACAATGTGGATTTCTTCAGGTATGTACAAACACATTTTCGGTTAGCTGACCAGATTGGCTTCCCTGATCATCACGATTTCAATCAGGACGATATTCAAAAAATCATAGACTTATCCAATAAAACAAATGCCACAATTGTTTGTACTTATAAGGACTATGTAAAGCTCAGGTCCCATGAAAGAATGAATGAAACTTCCTGGGGGTATATACCCATTGAAGTGAGTTTTTTGGAAGGTGAAAAAGAATTTCAAGAAACATTGAAGACTCGGCGGGGTTTACACATTATGGAATCTTAATTTTGCCGCGTGCGGAAACTATCCTCTCTGTTTTTTATTTTGATAACCGGCTATGCTTATACGCAAATAGTAGATGATTCTACAAAGCTGGTCTATGGGCCCACCACCGTGGAGTTTACGAATGAATTCTTGATTAAGAATAATTTCAGCAATCGCTATCAGAATCCTGACACACTGGTTTACGAATTCGAAAAGTACAATAGGGTTGATGCTTCCGATAGAAAGTTTCAGTCATTGGGATTCTTGGGGAGTGCACTCTTTGATCTTGAGTACGACTTACCAAGTCATCCGGGTCGAACCATGGGGTTCACAGGATATGATCAGTATTTCAAAGACGTTAATTCAATTCGATACTTTGATACCAAGTCACCTTATATGGATTTGGGTGTGGTTCTAGGGGGAGACAATAGAAGTAAAATTGATTTCTCCTTTAGTCGCAATATAAACCCCCATTGGAACATTGGTTTTGATGTAAATCGCATCACGGCCGACAAGCAAATAGGAGGTGAAGGTCAAGGTGATAGAGCAACCGAGAGTTCTTTATTTGACATTTATGTGAACTATTTCAACGAGGAGAAGCCGTATGGTATGGCGTTCAGCATCACTTCAATGAACCATCGAGTGGCGGACATTGGAGGTGTTTTTGTGGATTCTGAAGAGCCCACTCGAGCTGATTTTTTCCAATATCAAGACTCAGAGGTTCTTTTGGATGATGCCGTAGCAGAGGATAAGCGAAGGCGATACCACTTGTATCATGAATATAAATTAGGATCTGGATTTCAGCTGTATCATCAAGCGGACTACACAACTCAGGAAAATACTTTCGCAGATGACTCCACAGGAGGGGGCGATCAGTATGTAAACTTCTATCCTAATTTTTTCTTGGATTCTGATACTACCAGAGACCAAACGATTTATTCTGCTTTCGAAAATGAGGCTGGATTGAAAGGGAATATAAAAGGTGCGTTTTATCGTTTCTATTTGAAACGGCGGGAGCTTATTTACAACCCAAAGGGTTCTCTTGAGACTACTGAGAGTGAGACCTATGCAGGTACCTATTTGCGATTTGATTGGAAGGACAAATTCTCAGTTTCTGGAATTGGCGAACTGTCTAACGAAGGTGCCTACAGGCTGGAAGGCACCCTGGCCAGCGAATTTGTTAACATCACATATGTTTCTCAAAGAGCGCTTCAAAGCTTCTTAGTTCAGTCCTATACAGGAAATCATCACAATTGGAACAATAGTTTCGAACCCCAGTTCTCCAATAAAGTATCAGCACGATTAAAACTTAATTTGAATCGATTCGAAATATCCCAGGAGGGGAGTTTGTCGACCATTTCAAACATGGTCTATTTCAATGAAGAGCAAATACCCGTGCAGGAAACAAGTGCCATTTTGTTATACAACTTCGGCGGTAGCCTGTCTTTCAACTTCCTGAGGATGAATGAGAACGAGTATTTTAGATTGGAGAATAGAATAACCAACTTCCTCTACTCACCCACCGGCACAGGCATCATTCGCTCACCATCGGTCAGGTATGCTGGCAGGCTTTTTTGGCGAGGACTTTGGTTCCAAGATGCCGTCCCTGTCGAAGTGGGAGCCGACGTATACTATCGGTCTGGTTATACCTCAAATCAGTACGATCCTGTGATTACACAATATTATGTTCAATCGGACATTCGCCTTCAAGACTATGTGGCTGTCGATGTTTTCGTGAACATGAAAATTAGAAGTCTGCGCGCTTTCGTCAAATGGACGCATGTGAATCAACAGGCAAACGATGGGTACATGGAGACACCTTTTTATCCTGCTCAAAAATCGATCACAGATATAGGCGTGCAATGGTTGTTTTTTGATTGATGAATCCAGAAAAAACCATACTTGGTCTTCGACTTCCAAGCGATCCGCGCTGGGTCAATATTGCAGAAAAACAGATCGAGAATATACTCATTGACCATGCGTATTGTGAACAAAAGGCCGCTTCATCTTGCATTTCTCTTATTATTCAATTCCCCGAAAAACACGAAATGGTGGAGGCGCTGACACCCATAGTTGCGGAGGAATGGGAGCATTTTGATCGGGTATTGAAGGAACTCAAGAAAAGGGGGTTTGGTCTGGGAAAAGCCCGAAAGGACGAATATGTCTATCAATTGCAGGGCATTCTAAAAAAGGGAGGAACCAGAGATCAGCAATTAGTAGAAAGGCTTTTGATGAATGCGCTGATCGAAGCGCGTAGTTGCGAGCGATTCAAATTGCTCTGGAAAAATTTAGAAGATAAGGAGCTTCAGCAATTCTATTACGACCTTATGGTATCGGAGGCGGGCCACTACGTGAACTTCATAGATCTCGCAAAAAAATACGCTCCCGAAGAGTACGTAAAACAACGATGGAAGGAGTTTTTAGTAGCCGAAGCGGAGATCATTAAAAACTTGGAACCGCGAGGCGACAGAATGCATTAATGTCTAGTATATGTTACCGTCAGGTTATCTAACTTTGCATCTCACAGCTATCACATGAGTGATCCAATCAAGCATGAATGCGGTATTGCACTGCTTCGCCTAAGAAAACCCCTCCAGTTTTACGTCGACAAATACGGCCCAACTTTCGCGGCAAAAAAAATGTATCTGCTCATGCAGAAACAACACAACCGTGGACAGGATGGAGTTGGAGTAGCCAGTATCAAACTGGATCTTGCCCCGGGTTTTAGATACATAAGTAGGTACCGAACTATCGAAAACCAGCCCTTGGAGAAGATTTTTGGCAAAATCAATAGGAAATATGAGAAGGCCAGAAAAGATGGCGGTAAGAACTACCGAAATGCCGAGTGGCTAAAGGAAAACAATGCATTTACTGGGGAGCTTTGGCTTGGTCACTTGCGCTATGGTACGCATGGCAAGAACAGCATAGAAAATTGCCACCCCTTTCTCAGACAGAATAATTGGAGAAGTAGAAACCTGGTGCTTGCAGGAAACTTCAACATGACCAATGTGGATGAGCTTTTTGATAAGCTGGTGGAACTGGGACAACACCCAAAGGAAAGAGTGGACACGGTCACTGTGATGGAGAAAATTGGGCATTTTCTTGATCTGGAAAATCAGCGAATTTTCGATAAACACAGGGGGCTTCCAAACACTGAGATTACCGATCGAATTGAAACTGAGCTTGATTTGGTCAATGTTCTTCAGAAATCATGTAGAGATTTTGATGGCGGGTATGCTATAGCTGGGCTTGTCGGGCACGGAGCAGCTTTTGTTGCCAGAGACCCTGTTGGAATTCGTCCTGCATTTTACTTTGCCGATGATGAGGTCATCATCGTGGCAAGTGAGAAACAGGCCATCAAGACAGCTACTAACTGCGACTACAATCAGATTCAAGAAGTGAGCCCTGGGCATGCGCTCATTATTGAGAAATCTGGCGAATTCCGACAGGAGCAATTTATAAAACCTCAGGAGCGCAAATCGTGCAGCTTTGAACGAATTTATTTTTCGAGAGGAACCGACCCCAACATTTATCAGGAAAGAAAGCAGCTCGGCCATCAATTAGTACCGCACGTACTAAGAGCGGTTAATTCTGATCTGAAAAACACGGTATTCTCCTTCATACCAAACACGGCAGAGACGTCTTTTTTAGGATTAGTGGGAGGTATCGAGGATTACTTAAGCGCTAGGCGAAAGGAAATTGTTTTGGAGAATAAGCCGGATAATTTTTCGGCTGAAGAGATTCTTTCATTCAGACCAAGAGTGGAAAAACTTGTGCTTAAAGATGCGAAGCTCAGAACCTTTATTACTCGCGATGATGAGCGAGACGATTTAGTGTCTCATGTCTACGATACCACGTATGAAGTAATCAAAAAGGGAGTGGATAATCTTGTCATTGTTGATGACAGTATCGTTCGTGGTACCACATTGGAAAAGAGCATTTTGACGCTTCTTGATAGATTAGGACCTAAGAAAATTGTAATAGTTTCATCAGCTCCCCAAATTCGTTTCCCTGATTGCTACGGAATTGATATGAGTAAAATGAAGGACTTTCTAGCCTTCAGAGCAGTGCTGGCTTTGCTCAAAGAGCACAACAAGGAAGATTTATTGGATATTGTTTTTGATAAATGTTTGGCCGAAGGCAGCTCGATGAACCAGCCTAACCATGTGAATGAACTTTACGAGGCTTTTACCTACGAACAAATTTCGGCTAAGATCACAGAGATAGTTCGACCAAAGGGGATGAAGGCCGAGTTGGAGGTTGTTTATCAGACTGTGGAAGGATTGCACAAAGCATGTCCTGATCACTTGGGAGATTGGTACTTCACAGGAGACTATCCAACACCTGGAGGCAACAGAGTCGTGAATCGCGCCTTTGTAAACTTCATGAAAGGAGTAGAGGTAAGGGCTTACTAAGTCTTCTGCTTTTTCTTCTTGGCAGCAGGGAAGAGGATATTATTGAGAATCAACCGATACCCTGCCGAGTTAGGGTGGAGGTTCAAGTCCGTTGGCTGTTCGTTTACGAAATGTTGATAATCCTCAGGGTCATGCCCGCCATAGAACGTCCAGAAGCCTTTTCCTAAAACACCGTGAATGTACTTCGCTTCGCCTATCGATCGGTTTTCACCCATGATCACCACATCGGATTTAATGAGTCGCTTTTTGTAGGATGTGGTTTGCCCCATAAATCCCTTGATGATTTGTTCGTGATTTTGGGTGAGCATGGTAGGGATCGGGTCCCATTTCGCCGAGAATTGAAACAAGTTGAAGTAGTCATTTTCCTGAGTCAAGCCACGTTCGTTTGCTTGAGAATCAATGTTGGAATATTCGTACTGATAAGGGTCACGGACGAGAGTGAAATCCTGGAATGCCATAGTTCTGCTGAAATCCAATTTCTGTTGCGCCATGGGGTCGGCGGGATCTCCGTCATACATAGACTCGCAAATGTCCAGGCCTTCCGCGGCTAGAGCAATGTCATAAGTGTCACTTGCCGAGCACATGGCGAATAGAAAGCCTCCACTCGCGACGAAAGCTTTAAACTTTTTGACAATCGCCAATTTTAAATGCGAAACTTTGGAGAATCCGTGCTTACGGGCGGACTCTTCATAATCTCGCTGTTGCTGCTGATACCAAGGGAAATGCTGATAGACTCTGTAGAATTTTCCGTATTGACCTGTAAAGTCTTCATGGTGTAAGTGAAGCCAATCGTACTTTGGGAGGAGATCCGACATGATTTCATCATCAAAAAGCACATCGTATGGAATTTCCGCATAGGTCAAGACCAGTGTCACGGCATCATCCCAAGGCTGACTGGTTTTTGGTGTGTACACAGCTATTTTTGGAAATTTTTCCAACTTCATCACGTCCATGTTGGAAGATGGACTCGCTATTTCATTAAGGATATTGTTGGCCTGAGCATCGGAAATCACCTCATAGGAAACTCCACGAATCACACATTCATTTTCAAAGACCTGGAGGTTTTTCACCATAAAACTTCCCCCTCTGAAATTTAGCAACCAATCGACATTCACGTCCTTGGTCAAAATCCAATACGCTATACCATAGGCCTTCAAGTGATTGGATTGTGTTTCATCCATCGGGATGAGAATGTATGCGGCACGGGCATTAAGAGCTCCAATCAGAAGTGCAAGAAAAAAGAGTCGTTTGATCATGAAATCGAAAGTTAAGAAAACATACGCTTACGATTGGTGGATGTTTTACTATCGATACGAACGGCGAATGAATTCCTTTAGTAATTTTAGCCAATGGCAAACGTATTAGAAGAGTTCGAACAATCCATCCGCGCAATTCCTGATTTCCCGAAAGATGGGATTTTGTTCCGAGATATCACTCCTGTCCTAAGCAATCCAAAACTTTGTGCTGATCTGATTGATGAGCTTGCTGATAGATGGAATGGTACTCAAATCGACTGCATAGCAGGGGTAGAGTCGCGTGGTTTTCTCTTTGGAATGAGCCTAGCTGGTAAACTGGGCGTGCCGTTTGTCCCGCTAAGAAAAGTGGGGAAGCTGCCGGGTGATACCTTTAAAACAGAGTACGAGTTGGAATACGGGTCGGCCGTTCTTGAAATGCAAAAGGGTGCCCTGAAAGCTGGTCAGAAGGTACTCATCCATGACGATCTATTGGCCACAGGTGGGACGGCACTTGCGGCTGCAGACCTTGTCAAGCAAGGGGGTGCTGAAGTTGTTGGGTTCTCTTTCTTGATAGAACTGGACTTTTTTAAAGGAAGTGAGGATCTCAAGAAAATAGCTCCTGTTGATTTCCTGATCTCGTATTAGACATCTAACAGCACCAGCACTTCTTTGGCTCTGCCCAGCGCATCAAATCTGATGAAAAGAGAGGTGTTGCTAATTCCCTCACCACAGTCCTTGGTCACAGGGTAGTAGAAAAACTTTTCGTTTCGGTTCCATAATTGATGCCTCGGAGCTACTCCAAAAATGCTCTCAATATCAGCTTGCGTTAGGCTTAGAAGGACTTCATCGTTCGCTTCGATCAAAGTAGCACCGTTTATTCGATAGTCGGAACAAACCTCCGAAGTATTCCATTTTTCAATATCAAGTCCCGGAATCTCAACGGAAGAAGTGCAAGCTGAAAAAAGAAGGAGTGAGGCAAGAAGGAAACTAGTGCGCATCTGATTTTCTATTGAGAAATATGAACCAACCAGAGAACAAAACTGCAACCACAATAGTCGGAATCAAAAGTGATGGGAAATAAAAAAAGGAAATCACGGGTAGACAAATGTTACGAATGGTTTCAATGATTTTCCATGTTTTTCGATTTTCCAGCAGCATGCCAAACGAAACGATGGTGAGTAGGATGAAGCCTGCTGAGACCAGTTTCGCATCCATCCCAAATTGTTGATGGTTGAATAAAAACAGCGCCGTGCCGACCAATAGCAAAATATACTGTGCGATTAGGTAGGTGTTTAGTCCCAGGGAAGTTTTGGTCGCAAACTTAGAATAGGCAGGATCTATATCCGGTGCAGGCTGGTAGCCGCCAAGCTCAGCGGGTTGCCAACCCGGCTTGTAGAACAACACTTTCATTTTGTTCATAAACCCGGGCGTTTGAACAAACTGCTTACTCATATCCACGACGGGCATCACGTTTGCCCACACGGGATTCCACGTCATCACGGGCTTGGTCACGCCGTAAGTCGGCTTCTCTTCTTCCTTTTGAAAGGTTCCAAACATTCGATCCCAAATGATCAATGTGCCTGCATGGTTTCTGTCTATGTATTTTGGATTTCGGCCATGATGCACTCGATGATGTGAGGGCGTATTGAAAATGTACTCAAACCACCTTGGCATCTTCTCTATTGCTTCTGTATGAATCCAGAATTGGTAAATAAGATTAAAGCCTTTCAGTAGGACAAATGCTGTAGGACTAAAACCAAGGAAAGCCAAGGGCAAATAGAACATCATGGAAAACACGCCACCGAAAGATGCTTGCCTTAGTGCCACCGACAAATTGTAATCTTCACTTTGGTGATGAACGACGTGAGAAACATTCCAAAGGAAATTGACTTCATGGCTGGCACGATGGTACCAGTAATACATCAGGTCGATGAGCATAAAGAGGATGATCCAAGTGAACCAATTGTCTTCAATCTTGAAAATGGAGTATTCATAGACGAACGCAAAAGCCAGAACTGAGAGGACATTCCAGAGGGCACCTGTCACTTGAGAGCTGATTCCACAGGAAATATTCGTCAATGCGTCATTGATTCGATATACCCCTTTTCTGCTTCGAGCCTCCCAAATCAGTTCAATACCGATGAGTAGAAAATAGAGCGGGATAGAAAGAACAACTGGGTCAATGTTCATAGGGTAAAAGTAGTTACTGCTGTTGGTTCGATCGGCTGAATTATTCGCACCTTTTGAGAATTAGCGTGAATAAGTTGAGGTTTATCAATGTCATTCCGTAGGAATCCTTGTTCCCTAATTCCAAAGATTTCTCCATTGCACTACGAAATGACGATTAAGAGAATAAGTTCTGACATCTTACATTTGCGGCCATGTTCAATGTCGTCAAAGTAGCTCGTCTCATTACCACCCTCATTTTTCTTGGGGTTTTACTTTTAGCTTATGCCTATCTGCCCCTCACCCTCGACATCAACATCGAAGGATTCGATCGGGTAGGGAGGGACTTCTTCTTTTACTTAGCTATTGGGCTGTATATCCTTTTTAATCTGATCACCTACTTCCTTCGCTTCTATGCCGATCGTATCGGGATGTCCACCTATCGAAGACTTCACATTCATGCGCTCGCTCCGGTGCTCTATTTTTCCATGACTGTGTTGATCGGCTACATCACAGTAGTGAATAAATTCCAAGATCCATCCATCTACAATTACCTCAACTATGTGAGCATTATTTTGATAGCTGCATGGTTTTTTTCATTTTTATTCGTCTCTGTTAGAAGGTTATAATTCTCTGTTGATCAGAGTTTTATAAGTGTATATTTTAATCTTTAGGTTCCCAGCCCGCAAAAGATTGGTCATTTCTGAATGAATCACTTTGCTTAATTTCATGGCTCGATAAGCCACCCCCATAAAAATTTCTTGAGATAGATGGCAGAAGCAGAAGTTTTATACACCGAGGACAGTATAAAGTCACTCGATTGGAAGGAGCATATCCGGTTACGTCCCGGAATGTATATCGGTAAACTAGGAGACGGTTCGTCCCCAGATGATGGTATTTATGTTCTAGTCAAAGAGATCATCGACAACAGTATCGATGAACACATGATGGGGCATGGAAAGACCATTGAAATCAAGGTGACCGATCATCGTGTAACCGTTCGAGATTATGGTCGAGGAATCCCCTTAGGAAAAGTCGTAGACTGTGTATCAAAAATAAATACCGGTGGAAAGTACGATTCGGGAGCATTCCAAAAATCAGTTGGATTGAATGGGGTTGGAACCAAGGCGGTGAATGCACTTTCTAACTATTTCAAAGTGCAGAGTTTCCGTGATGGCGAGACGAAGGTTGCCGAGTTTGAAAGAGGTGAGGTAAAGGTAGATGCCAAGGTGACCAAAACGGAAGATCGAAACGGCACTATGATGATCTTCGAGCCGGATGAAACAGTCTTCAAAAACTTCCACTATATCCCCGAGTACCTCGAAAATCTCATTTGGAACTATGCCTATCTAAATGCGGGCTTGACGATAAAGCTCAATGGGAAGAAATTCTATTCTGAAAACGGGCTGCTCGATCTCCTGAGGAGAAAGACAGACGAGGAGCTGCTGCGCTATCCCATCATTCATCTGAAGGGCGAGGACATTGAAGTCTCGCTTAGTCATGCCAATCAATACGGCGAAGAGTATTACTCTTTCGTAAATGGCCAGTACACAACACAAGGCGGAACGCACCTTGCCGCTTTCAGAGAAGCCATTGTCAAGACCGTACGAGACTTTTATAAAAAGGACTTTGATGCTTCGGATATACGTTCGGCCATAGTGGGAGCTGTAGCTGTTAGAGTGCAGGAACCAGTTTTCGAATCACAGACTAAGACAAAACTGGGTTCCCAGAATGTAGGACCGGAAGGCCCAACCATGAGGACGTTTGTGAATGATTTTATCGGGACTGAGCTGGATAATTATCTTCATCAGAACAAGGAAACGGCTGAAGCCTTGCTCAGGCGAATTCAACAGTCGGAGCGTGAGCGAAAGGAGATTGCCGGAATCAAGAAATTGGCAAATGAGCGTGCGAAGAAAGCCAACCTGCACAATAAGAAGTTGAGAGACTGTCGGATTCACTTCAATGATAAGAAGGGGGATGAAGAGAAAATGGAGCGATCCATGGTTTTCATTACAGAGGGTGACTCTGCGAGTGGATCCATTACAAAATCACGTGACGTGCAGACTCAGGCGGTTTTTTCGCTCAGAGGAAAGCCATTCAACTGCTTTGGTCACACCAAGAAAGTGGTGTATGAAAACGAGGAATTCAACCTGCTTCAGCATGCCCTGAACATTGAGGATGGCCTTGAAGGTTTGCGGTACAGAAAGATTGTTATTGCCACGGATGCCGATGTGGACGGAATGCACATTCGATTGCTACTCCTGACCTACTTTCTTCAATTCTTCCCAGAACTAGTCAGGAACAATCACATTTTCATCCTTGACACGCCGCTGTTCAGAGTGAGAAATAAGAAGGAAACGATCTATTGTTATTCGGAAGATGAGAAGCGGAAGGCAGTGGAGAAACTAGGAAACAAACCAGAGATCACTCGATTCAAAGGACTAGGTGAGATCTCGCCGAATGAGTTCTCAGGTTTTATAGGAGAGGATATCCGGCTGGAACCAGTGATCCTGCAGAAGGAAACCAAAATTGCCGACCTGCTCAGTTTCTACATGGGTAAAAACACCCCGGATCGCCAGCAGTTTATCATCGATAAGCTGAGGGTAGAGAAGGATTTGATAGAGGAAACAGCGGCTTAGTGGAGCGGACGCGAGCTATATCGACTTCATTCTACAGAACTTACAAGTATGCTTCGATGGGTTTATTAACCGCATTTCTGGCATTTATAGTAGTCGGACGGGCATTAGACGGATCAATTATTGGGTGGGTATTTGGTGTAGGGTACGCTGTTATTCTAATAGCATATTGGTTTCCATCGGCGCTGAAAACCATCAAGCAAATGAAGAATCTATCGTATGATGATGAGAATTTGTATGTGCTGGAGGATGGAGTTGAAGAACAAATACCTTTCGAGCAGGTGAAGGATGTGGAAATTATGTCGCTGAATGGGATATACAGATTTAATTTTTTCAATAAGGACTTACATGATGGTTTCGTGACCTGTAAGACCTCAATGTGGTATCCCCTGAATTATCCGGCTGTGGATAAGGAACTTAATAGGGTTAGGGCTTTGATAAGAAAGTCACACCAGAATTATCGAGATAAAATTGGTAACGAAAACAGATTAGCTAGTCAGACTTAGTTATGGGAGAGGAACATCAAGACGAAAACGAACTACATGACAAGACCATTCCTATTTCAGGAATGTACGAAAACTGGTTTCTGGATTATGCTTCGTATGTAATCCTTGAAAGGGCAGTGCCGGCTATCAATGATGGACTTAAGCCTGTACAGCGACGTATTCTTCATGCCATGAAGGAAATGGACGATGGACGGTACAACAAGGTGGCCAACATCATCGGTAGCACCATGCAGTACCATCCGCACGGTGATGCATCCATTGCTGACGCGATCGTGAACTTGGGACAGAAGGACTTGCTCATTGATCAACAGGGAAACTGGGGAGATGTGCGCACAGGGGACTCTGCGGCAGCCCCACGATACATTGAGGCTCGACTGTCGAAGTTTGCGTTAGACGTAGTTTTCAACGCTCAGACAACCGATTGGCAGCTTTCCTATGACGGGCGAAAGAAGGAGCCGGTGACATTTCCTGTAAAATTTCCTTTGCTTTTAGCTCAGGGAGTGGAGGGAATTGCTGTCGGGCTTTCTACCAAGATGCTTCCGCACAATTTCTGTGAGATTCTTCAGGCAGCCATTGCTATCCTGAAAGGAAAGAAAGCCAAGCTTTACCCCGACTTCCTAACCGGAGGAAAAATCGATGTGAGCGATTACAACGATGGGAAAAGAGGAGGTAAGGTTCGCGTACGAGCTACGATCGTAGAAGAAGACAGTAAGACACTTTTAATCAAGGATATTCCGTACGGAACAACAACTACCTCCTTAATTGAATCAATCGTCAAAGCAAACGACAAAGGAAAAATCAAAATCAAGCAAGTGGTTGACAATACCGCCAAGGATGTTGAGATTTCAATAACACTGGCGCCAGGCACATCGCCGGATATTACGATGGATGCGCTCTATGCCTTCACAGATTGTGAGGTTTCCATTTCGCCAAATGCCTGTGTAATTGTGGAAGACAAGCCGCAGTTCATGACCATTTCGGAGATTCTTAACCTTTCAGTTGCTCAGACTGTTGACTTGCTTCGTCAGGAGCTGGAAATAGAAAAAGCTGAGCTTTTGGAGAAGATATTCTTCAGCGACTTACTCAGGATTTTCATTGAAAATGGGATGTACAAGCACCCTGACTATGAAAATTCAGGTGATTTACAAAAATGTTATGAGGTGTTGAATGAATTATTCACGCCTTTCTTCGAGCGATTCTATCGAGAAATTACAAACGAAGATTACAAGAAATTAATAGACAAGCCGCTGAGCAGCATCACTCGTTTTGACACGAGTAAGGTCGAAGCTCAGATTCAGGAGCTTCAGGATAAGATTGAGAAGGTGGAGTACAATTTGGCGAACCTCACGGATTACGCCATTGCATATTATCAAAATCTTCTCGATAAGTACGGTAAAGGACGTGAGCGAAAAACTGAGATCACAAATTTTGATACAATCAAAGCCACGGTTGTAGCTGCAAACAATGCCAAGCTTTATGTGAATCGTGAGGATGGTTTTGTCGGGTTTGGATTGAAAAAGGATGAGTTTGTCTCAGAATGTTCGGACATAGATGACATCATTGCTTTTACTAAATCTGGCATTTGTGTGGTCAAGAAAATTCAGGACAAAGTCTTTATGGGCAAGGACATCATCTATGCGGGCGTGTTCAAAAAGGGAGACGAACGGATGGTGTACAACATGGCCTATGTAGATGGAAAATCCGGCAAATCCTATGTCAAGAGATTCCAAGTTTCCTCTGTCACAAGAGATCGAGAATATGATTTGACCAAGGGAGGAAAAGGTAAGGTGCTCTATTTCACTGCAAACCCCAATGGTGAGGCAGAGATAGTCACGGTGAAGCTCACTCAAGCCAGTAAGGCCAGGAAAAAGGTATTTGATTTTGATTTTTCCGAACTGGAAATCAAAGGCCGAGGAGCAGGTGGAAATACGCTAACCAAGTATGGAGTCCGAAAAATTGAGCTCAAGGAAGAAGGCAAGTCAACCCTGGGAGGAGTAGATATTTGGTACGATCCTACGGTGGGCAGACTGAACCGTGAGGAGCGCGGTGAAAAGCTGGGCAACTTCCAATCAGGAGACCTGGTGGTAGTTTTCTACAAGGACGGTAGCTACGAGACCACCACTTTTGAACTAACTAATCACTATGATTTTGCCAATGTAATGGGCATTTACAAATTGGATGAAGATGCTACATTCAATGCGGTGCACTACGATGGAGAGTCCAAGAATTTTTATGTGAAGCGATTCATTATTGAGACCAATTCTCTCAATAAGCGCTTCCCTTTTGTTACAGAGGCGAGGAGTTCGAAACTCTATTTCATCTCAAAAGGTGTGGATGCAGATGTAGTTGTCACTTATAAGGATGGACGGAAGCACGAGACCAAAAAGCTCGATTTGATCAATTTGATTGACATCAAGGGCTGGAAGGCCATTGGCAATAAACTCCCCGTTCAGAATGTGGTTAAAGTAGAGTCGGCTGAGTCAGAGAGAAAAAGCGATGAGCCTGAACCAAAACTGGAAATCGATCTGGAGGCCCTGAAAAACACGGTGATCAACGAAGTGGAGGAGGAGGAAAAGCAGCTGGGATTGTTTGGAGATAAAAAGGAGGATTGAACTCATCGCAGATTATAGAAACCCTCGTCCCGTTTGTCTCTGAGCACAAACAGTCTCTAGTGGATAATGTTTTGAATCAGCGAACCCGTCATCTGACGTTCGTTTTTGAGGACATTGATAAACCGCACAATGTGAGTGCGGTGCTGCGAACCGCCGAGATTATGGGGCTGCAGGATATGCACTTCATCAAAAATCAGAATGATTACCATGTCAATCCTGAAATAACCCAAGGCGCAGCGAAATGGCTCACGTTGCATCATCATAACGAAAAGCAGAGTACGGACAATATTGACACTGCGTTCTCCAAGCTTCGATCAGAAGGCTATCAAATCTTTGCAACTTCTCTAGGAGAAGGAGCAATGCCTGTTGGAGATATAGACACCTCAAAAAAGACGGCCATAGTTTTTGGGACTGAAGCCATAGGTATCACTCCTCATGTGGCGGAACATGCAGATGGATTGGTTCAAATTCCCATGCGTGGCTTTACAGAAAGCTTCAATCTTTCCGTAAGCGCGGCGATCATTCTCACCACACTCATGAAAAACTATTCACCCGATTGGGCGTTAAGCGATGAGGAGAAATTAGAGCTGAAGGCTGAGTGGTATCGAAAAATTGTGCGGGAGGCCGACAAGATCCTTGCACGAGCAAACTGATCGGATGAAGAGACTTTTTAAATGGACGTTGTGGCTGCTTTTCCTAGGGATTCTTTGTGTCGTATCCTCCAATATCATCATCATTTCCAAAACCAAATCGAGAGTAATTTCTGAGAAGAAAGAACTCAATGACGCCAAGGTAGCGCTGGTTTTAGGCACCAGTAAATTCACTCGCGTGGGAGCTGAAAATCTTTTCTTTAAGGACAGAATGAAGGCTGCAGCGGAGCTTTACAAAGAAGGGAAGGTGAAACATATAATCGTCAGTGGGGATAATCGAACGCAGTATTACAATGAGCCAAAGGACATGCTGGCCGCATTGCAGGAGCTAGACATTCCTGCAGAGGCCATCACGCTGGACTATGCCGGCTTGCGTACGCTGGATTCAATTATCCGATGCAAAGAAGTTTTCGGACAAACGGACGTGATCATAGTAACGCAGCGATTCCACGCGTATCGGGCAATGTTCATAGCGGATTACTATGGACTGGATGCCCAAGCCTACATGGCCAATTTTGAAAGTAAAACGTATTCCACGCTGCTCTTTCGTGAGGCCATTGCACGAATGCTGGCAGTTGCCGACCTTTACGTGCTAAACAAAGAACCGAAGTTCCTCGGGGAGAAAGAGGAGCTAAACATCAAATGAAAATACTGAAATGTGTTTTGGGAGGACTGCTGCTTTTGGTGGTGGCTTTCGTTGTTTTCTATTTTTGGGCTAGTTCAGGCATCATTGCCGAAAAGGAGTATCAGCGAATATTGACCTTCGAAGAGGCTTCTCCTTCAAAAGACACCCTCACGATCATGACCTACAACCTCGGGTACCTGAGCGGCATGAAGAACAACCTGGCCGTTGATATACCGGAAGAATTGTTTGATGAGAATTTGGAGAAGGCCAGGGAGTTACTCCACAAGTACAAGCCTGACATCATCGGTTTTCAGGAAATTGATTTTGCCTCTTCTAGGTCTTGGAATCGAAACCAACTCGATAGTTTATCTGCTGGCTATCATCAGGCTTACAGGTCAGTAAACTGGGACAAGCGCTACGTTCCGTTTCCATACTGGCCGTTGAAATATCATTTTGGAAAAATGCTTTCGGGACAGGCCATTCTCTCAAAATATCCGCTTAGCAATGAAGAAACTGTTGTGCTGCAAAAGCCAATCAATGCACCGTTTTACTACAACAAGTTCTATCTGGACAGACTGGTGCAGATCGCCGATGTTCAGGTTGGAGACAGAGTTGTTAAAGTCATGAATGTTCATTTGGAGGCATTTGATCCTGAGACACGAGAAAGTCAGGCAGTAATTGTCAAGGAATTATTTGAGAGATATGCCAATGACATGCCCGTCATTCTTATCGGAGATTTTAATGCGAGTCTTTGGTTTGAAAGCCATTATGATAAAACAATGAAGACCATAACGTCTGCGAGCGGATTGTCATCAGCAACTAATAAAAACGTGGGTGGAGGTGTTGATGAGGCAAATTTCACCTTCAGTTCAGGAGCACCTTATCAGATGATTGATTACATCTTATACAACCCGAAATTTATCCAACCAATTTATTCGAAAGTCCTTCAAGAAGCAGGCGAAATCTCTGATCATTTCCCAGTTATTATGAAGTTCACTTTTACCTCAGAAAATGACTCGGTGGTTTCTGAATAATCGCTAATTTCGAGGCTCATTTACAATCACTAATATCCAACCATGATTAAGGAATTTGAGAAACTCAGGGAAGATGAAGTTGACGTGCTTATGAAAGCACCTATTTATGTTGCGATCCTGATTGCGGGCGCTGACGGAGACATAGATAAGTCGGAGAGAAGAGAGGCTATTGACATTGCGAATAACAGACAAACTCGATCAAGAGAGCAACTCAGCGAATACTATAAGAAGGTAGATTTCAACAGAGATTTTGAAAAGTTGATTGCCGAATTACCGGGAGGAACGGAGGAACGTACAACGGCCATTATTCGTGAGCTTAGAAAATTGAATTTTATCCTGAAGAAGGTGGATAGAGCATTCGCGGTGAAGCTGCATGCCAGCTTGAAGGATTTGGCAAAAAAGATAGCGGAAGCTTCCGGTGGGGTCATGAGTTTCCTGACAGTGAGCTACGAGGAGTCAAAACTAATGGAGCTTAAAATGCTTCAGGATCCTGCCACTTGGTAGAAAATAGTAATCTGAAATTATTCAAGCCATTCCGACTTTTTGGAATGGCTTTTTTGTTGCTTAAAATGTGATTTCTGTCAAAGAATATTCAACTTGCCTGCAATGATCCGAAGTAGTCTACTTTTTCCCATGCGCTTTGTTTTCTTGATGTGGGCCACCTTTTCAATCCAGTTTTACCTTGGTGTTGATCTCGGATTTTTGGGAATTTATCCCTTGAAGTTGCAAGGACTCATGGGACTCATTATGGCTCCTTTAGTGCACGGATCGGCTGGGCATATTTTGTCAAACACGCTTCCTTTCTTAATTCTGGCCGGCATCCTGTTTTATTTCTATCCACTTATTGCCATCCGGGTTTTCCTTCAGTGCTACTTTTTCACCAACATTCTGGTTTGGGTATTTGGCCGCCCTTTTTATCACATTGGAGCGAGCGGTCTTGTTTATGGCCTTGCCTTCTTTTTGATCTCCTTTGGGTTGTTCAGAAGGAATGTTCGATCTCTGGTGATTTCGGCCATGGTCATTCTACTTTACGGAGGGTTGGTCTACACGGTATTCCCCTTCGATGCAAGAATCAGCTGGGAATCTCACGTGTTTGGTGCCATTAGCGGTGTAGTTGCGGCGTTTACGATGAGAAAGTTCCAGACCCGTGAGTGAGGACAATTATTTCAAGGGAAAAGGTGCGCAATACAACCCAAAGAACAAGTTCTCTTCTCTGAAACTTGATGACGAATATTTGGACGGAATGGACGAGCCAAATTTTACAGGCAAGCCTCCAATCCAAATTTTTCAAGAGCATCCGAAAAAAATCATCAGCGAATACATCAGCCCTGATGTGCCGGGAGCTTATTCAGTCAACCCGTATCAAGGGTGTGAGCACGGGTGCGTCTATTGCTACGCACGTGAGTCGCATCAGTATTGGGGTTTTAGCGCGGGACTTGATTTTGAATCAAAGCTTGTGGTGAAAATGAATGCACCTGAGCTCCTGCGAAAAGCTTTTCAAAAGAAGGGATATAAGCCGGGAGTAATTATGCTCAGCGGCAATACGGATTGCTACCAGCCGATAGAGAAGGAATACAAGCTCACAAGGCAGCTCCTTGAGGTGATGCTGGAGCATAGAAACCCCGTTGGCATTATCACCAAGAACAGCTTGATTCTGCGTGATCGAGACATCCTTGAGGAAATGAACAAACAGAATCTGGTTCACGTCATTTTCTCCATTACCTCGCTTGATGAAAATCTACGGCGTACTCTTGAACCAAGAACCGCGAGTGCCGCCAAGAAGTTTGCCGCTATGAAGTTGCTATCCGAGGCTGGGATTCCTGTGGGAATTATGACCGCTCCGATCATACCAGGACTTAATCATCATGAAATCCCTGAGCTATTGAAAAAAGCAAGCGAGTCGGGAGCTCAGATGGCGAGCTATACCGTGGTTAGACTGAACGGTGAGATTGCTGGCATCTTTGAGGATTGGTTGGAGAAGAACTTTCCCGACAGAAAGGAAAAAGTGCTGAATCAAATAAAGGAACTGCATGGTGGATCACTGGAAGATCGCAGGTTCGGTAAGCGAATGAGTGGAGAGGGGCAATACAGCCGAATTATCAAACAGCTCTTTCAAGTGAGCAGAGCCAAGTACTTTGGAGCTAAAACATTTGCTCCGTTGGATACCTCGCAGTTTAGAAGAGGAGGAGATTGGTCTTTATTTTAGGCATAAAAAAATCCCGAACTTGTTCCGGGATTTCATAATGATATTTCTTCTTATACTTATCAGTCACTCATGTTAGCCGCCATGTACCAAGCAGCTCCCGCCATGGCAAGGTCTTTTAGTAAGCTAGGCATGGAGGCTTCTCCGCCGGGTAAATGAACTAAGACGGCTATCAGAATGAGCATGACACCAAGGAGTGTCATGGCCAATTGGGCTTTCTTTCCGATAATGAGCGCAACGGCAGCAGCAATCAAGGCAGCTCCGGTCAGATATACTATCACTTCTCTGACTGGGAAATAGTCAGGTACCATCCCGGCCATGGTGCTGGCGTTCATAAAGTGGTTGATTCCAAAGAATGCGATCACTAATGCAAACATCAGCTTTCCAATAAATCCGATTCCTTTCATAATACGATTGAGTTTAATTGGTTGAGGTTAAATTTCGTGTACCAACATACGTGATTTAGGGCATTTTACCAATAATTCGGACGTTTGATTCTGCAAGACTTTGCAATTCCATTCGATTGATTTTTCCTGAAGAAGTCCGTGGGAATTGCTCCAAAAGTATCTCGATTTTTGGCTCTTGGTATTTATCCAAAAGCTGCCCTTCTTTAATCAAACCTAAGATTGGTTTCTGCGAGCACAGCACGACTTTTTCGCCGAATTTTTCGTCTTTCACCTTTGTGATATAAGATTCTATTTCAGGAAATGCAGCGTGAATTTTCTTTTCTATTACCTCGGGGTGCAGTTTAATTCCACCTGAGTTAATCACCCAATCCGCACGTCCTTTCCAAGTAAATCCATTACTTACTAACTTCACTATGTCATTTGTTTGTATCACTTCATTATTGGTGACTGTTCCGCTAAGAGCCAGGCACTCACGTTCATCCAATGAAAATTTGGTGTCTCCTATGAATTGATAAAATTCTTCGTTCATTGACCTCAAGGCTACATTGGAGGCAGTCTCTGTCATTCCGAATGTCTGGAAGAATCGGGTGCTGTTGGTACTCAAGCGTTGGCGAATTTTTTGGTCCAATTCGGCTCCACCGATGAGTACAGTACCAACCTTATCGAATAGTCTCGGGTCTTCATTCAAAATGGTTTTGACCTGAAGAGGAGCCATTGATACCAGATCTACTCTTTCGGTAGGCTTGAGAGGGGTTGATGATGGCTCACGATAGATCAGATCTGCATCAGCGAGAATTGCTCGGGTAATGACCTGTGTACCTCCAATGAACTTTGGATTTATACAAAGTAAGAGATTTGAAGGCTTTGAGTTAGGGTAGAGGAAGTCGAGTGTTGAACTGGCACTGTATGCAAGTTGTTCTCGAGAAAGCTGAATTGATTTTGGATTACCCGTAGAGCCTGAGGTTTGAAAATGGAAGTGCTTGAATCCGCTAAACCAATTTTGAACGTACGTTACGATGTACTTTTCTGAGTCGGTGAAGTTTTTTTGGTTAATTTTTCCCGCAAGTAAATTCTCGAGTGAGAACGAATCATTTGGAAAGTAGAAATTCATGCAGCAGGAGTTGGACGAACACGTATTAGTTACCCGATTAAGAGGCAAAGATAGGTCTGCATTTGAACTCGTATTCAATTCGAATTTCAATCCTCTGGTATCGTATGCTTTTCGATTTCTGGACACTCGTGAAGAAGCAGAGGAAGTTGTTCAAGATGTGTTCGTCAAGTTCTGGGATAAGTGCGAGGAGCTGGCTCCAGAGTCTTCCATCAAGAGTTACCTATACCGATCGGTACACAATACTTGTCTGAATCAGATCAAACATCAGAAAGTCAAGGATGCATACAAGCAGCACGTCATGCATCACATGGAGCGAACGTCAGAAATTTCTTTGGAGAATCCCGATCCGGATAAAGTACGTGCGCAAATCATCGCCGAAATCGACAATCTACCACCGAGATGTAGTGAGATTTTCAAATTGAGTAGATTAGAAGGATTGAAATACCAGGAAATAGCCGATCATTTGGAAATCTCCGTAAAAACGGTTGAGGTTCAAATGGGTAAAGCACTACGGGTGCTTCGTGAAAAACTGGTGCATTTGAAAAATCAATGACTCGAACGCTTCTGGTTTGTTTGCTATTGCTATTTGGTTCATTAGCGAATGGTCAGAAAAGAACATTCTCTATAAATTTTGAAAATGAATCCTTCGAGGCAGTGCTTGAGCTAGTATCGACCAGTACGGGATACTTATTTGCCTATAATTCTGAAATAGTACCGGAGGGAAATCGATTTTCAATAAAAGTTGAAGATGTCACCATTGAAGAGTTCTTGAATAAATTCTTGCTTGGGACAGGGCTTGAGCATCAAATGCTTCAAGATCAGGTGATCATTAAAGAAACGGTTATTGAGCCCTTTAATCAGAATCCAAAAGTTTCTTTTTCTATTTCCGGTCGAGTGTTGGATAGTCTGACTAGTGAGCCCATTCCAAGTGTCAATGTTTTTCTATCAGGAACCAATATAGGAGGGGTGACGGATTTGGAAGGTTATTACACAATTGACCGAATCCCGGTAGGGTCTTACGAAGTTATATTTTCTCACCTTTCATATGAGATGGAAACAGAATTGGTAAGCCGTCTCAGTCCGGGGATAAAGACAATTAATGCTGCCATGAGCCTACAATTGAACGTGCTTGATACCGTGGAGGTGGTTTCCAGAAGGTTGATTGGTCCCAAAGAGAGGGACAGATATTTACGAATTTTTGAGAATGAGTTTCTAGGAAGATCTTCTATTTCATCGCGGTGTAAATTGTTGAATCCCGAAGTGCTTGATTTTATTTATGATCCGGAAAAGGACAAGTTGGAGGTCTTTGCGCTAGAGCCGCTTGAAATCGAAAATGAATACCTTGGATATGAAATCACCTATGTGTTCGAGACTTTTCAGCGTACAGGAAACTTTGTCAATTTTTATGGAAAAGCTCGATTCGACAACCTGAAGCCGGAATACAAACGAGAGGCGAGGCAGTGGCTGAGAAACAGAAAAAGAGTCTACTATGGTTCGTTTCTTCATTTTAGGAGGTCTTTGATTAATGATGAATTGCGGTCAAACAATTTCAGAATAAGCTTGGTTGAGTCGCAAGATATCTCTGGAGTTCGGTCGGCAAACGAAATCGACGTAACTCGAAACGACATCTTAGAAAACTTAGAACCTGAGAGCACGTCATCCTTTAAGTTGGACTTTGAGAATTTTTTGAAAGTAGTGTACAGGCGTAAACCTGATGAAGAATACCAAAATCAATTTTATGAAGAGGGTGGGTCAATTAACTACCAGGCATCTTTGCTTGTGTTGCCAAACGGCCCTGTGGTAGTCCGATCCAATGGCCGGATGGAGTATCCGGGTGTAGCGACCTACGGATATTGGTACTGGGAGAGAATCGGGGACTTACTCCCTGAAAACTACGATCCGGAAAATGATAATTTTGAAATATTACAATAAGGGGATTTATGGTGAACTTTGTTTGCCGATTGAATAGAAACAATTAATGGAAGAGCAACTAGCTAAGTATTTTGCAGGGGAGGCATCTGCTGAGGAGAAAAATGTCATAAATACGTGGAGAAGTGAGAATGAGGAGAACGCTATAGCTTTCCTTGAATTCAAAGAAACGTGGCTCCTGACTTCCTTTGAAGGAACAATTATTTCCGAACAAAAGAGTGAAGAGGAGTCAGAAGTTAAAGTGATTGGATGGCCGAGTTATATAAAATATGCTGCGGCTGTGGTGCTTTTAGCTATGATCGGAACAATCTGGTTCTTCAACCAAGGAGGTGAGGACTCTTTGGCACCTTCAGTATTTGCAGGGTCTTCCCAAATATTGGAGGATGGAAGTACGCTAAGCCTGAAGGCTGGTGCGCAGATCACTAAATTAGAATTCACAGAAAGCGAGAGAAAGGTTTATGTGAAAGGCAAGATTTTCTTTGAGGTAGTGAGAGATGAGAATCGGCCTTTTTATGTAATCACCGAAGATGCCACAGTTAAAGTTTTGGGTACGAGCTTTCTGGTAAATGGTGAAACTGACTATACGGAGGTGTGTGTGGAAAGTGGTTTGGTGTCGTTCTCCACAAAAGATAACCTTTCATTGAACCTAGAGAAGGGCGATGTGGGAATGATTGGTAAGGAAATAAAGGGAGTGATTAAGCGTAGGAATGATAATCTGAATCTCCTTGCTTGGAAGGATGGTATTTTGACTTTTGAGAGAACTATGACCAATGACGTTATCTCCTCATTGGAGGATACATATGATGTCGAAATTGAAGCACCTGAAAAAATCATGAATTGTCGGCTTACTGCCCAATTCAGCCAAAATTCTTTGGAAGAAGTCATCCAAATTCTGTCAGCTACGTTCAATTGGACATACGAAATTGATAAAGACAAAGTAGTGTTAAGTGGTGAAGGGTGTTAGAACCTTTCAGGATCCCCCGAGGTGTCGGGGGATTTTTTATGCGAATATCTTTCTTAGCTCGCGATAAACTTTCTGGTTGACAACAGGATTCGTGAAGACCTCAAGAAGTTTGGATGTGCTGGAATCATCGAAGAAATCCTCCAAAGCCAAGCTTAGTTCATCCCCATTTCTGACCTGCTGGTACGCAATTTTATTCTCAGCACAAACGTGCTCCGCCGTTCGATCATGACGGGTTTCGAAGTATTCCTCCAGCTCTTCCAGCTTACTCGGCCCCTCAATCAATCTGAATATTCCCCCTCCATTATTATTGAAAACGATAATCCTAAGATTGGAATACTCATGATTGTGAAAGAAGGCATTTCGGTCATAGAGAAACGACAAATCCCCGGTCAACAGCACATTGAGCTTGGTGCTTGCAAGGGCAGCTCCCAAAGCTGTGGAAGTCACACCTTCGATACCACTCGTACCTCGATTGCAGAAGCTCTCAATGCCTTTCCTCACCCCCATGATATCTGCGTATCGAACGGGCATGGAATTGCCGAGGTGAAGGTTTGCGTTTGTCGGAATTGATCCCAGTGCTTTCTCAAAGGCAGTTAATTCAGAAAAATCCGCTTTCTCAATGACTGCTTTCAATAATGCCTTGGCGTGTTCATCGGCCGTTTGCCAAGCATTGAAAAACTTTACATCCAGTGTGGCTTGGTGAAGGGCGGGAAGAACCAATTTAATGTCGGCTTTGATGAGGTGAGGGTTAGAATTATAAGTGTCCACCTTGACACCAGCTGGATCGAAATGCCAGTGTTCTTTCGGGTTCGCAGATCGAATAAAACCCTTCAAATTCTTTGACAGAACGGACAGGCCACTTGTAATCAAAAGATCTGGAGCTAACTCCGATTGATTCTTCAGGAAAAGATCGTAATGTCTGATTCCATCTACCTGCAGGTTGTTTAGAGGTGATACAAGGATGGGAATTTCTTTTGCTAGTGATTCTAATGCTTCACTAAGCTCTACGTCCATAGGTTGCTGTCCAACCAAAACTAACACACGTTTGAAATTAGCAATGTCAGGAATATCTACCTTACTTTTCTTAAACTCGATGTGGTTGAGATTGAATTCAATAAACTCAGGTTTCTGCTCTTGGGTAGGGTAGAAGGGCTCCTTAAACGGAATGTTAAAGTGAACCGGTCCTTTTGGTAGTTCATTCGCATACCGAATGCCTTCAATGAGTTTATTGAAATATTCGGTGGCCGTACCATTATGAACGGGCGGCATTTGAAATGAATTCTTGACGTGATTTTTCAATGCTCCAAACTGCCGAATAGTTTGTCCGTCACGCTGATCGACTAATTCTAGCGGACGATCCGCAGAAAGTACGATCAATGGAATTTCGCGATAATAAGCTTCTGCAATAGCTGGAGCATAGTTCAGCATAGCCGTTCCTGATGTACAGCACAATACGACCGGCTCTTTCGTCTCTTGAGCAATTCCTAAAGCGATGAATCCCGCGGTTCGTTCATCTGGAATTACCCACTTTCTTACCTTTTCATTTCTAGCGAATGAGACGGTCAGCGGAGCATTTCTCGAGCCTGGAGACATCACCGCATGTCGCACACCAAGGGTGTGACATAGCTCAGAGGTGTTAAATACGGCAGGGTGAAGCATTTGCTAAATTAGACTCTTTAGTACGGACATTTTTAGCTGTGTTTCCAGAAGTTCACTTGTGGGATTTGAGTCTTCGGTTATGCCAGCACCAGCAAAGAGTCTTGCCGATGAGCCCAATAGTTTCATACATCTTAGGTTCACAAAAAGGTCAGTTGACCCGTTGAAATTTACCGGACCAAGAAAGCCAGCATAAAACTCTCTATCGAATTTCTCATTGGAACCAATGAATTCTTTAGCAGCCTCCAATGGCATTCCGCAAACCGCAGAAGTCGGGTGTAAGAGCTCCACCATTTGATCCGCCAGTGAGTCAAATTGTGCCTCTCTAAGATTCACTGTGTAATCAGTTTTAAGATGGGCAAGGTTTCCTGCTTGTATCGTTTTTGGACCGTGTTCATGAAACTCTCTCAGCCTGATTTTCTTGAAGCAATTGACAATATACCTGCTCACGAAAGCCTGTTCCTCAATTTCCTTTTGCGTCCAAGCAATTTCACTCAATGACTGTCCATCATTTAGTTTTTTGGTTCCTGCCAACGAGATCGTTTTGAATGTATCCTCTGTAGAGGAAAGTAGCGTTTCAGGGCTCGCTCCAATCCACAGACCTTCGTCTTGAATGTAGACCATGGAACAGAAGGAGTTGGTGTATGCTTCGCAAATTTTCTCGAAGAATGCACTTGCCGAAAAATTCTCAGGGAGATTGAAATCTTCGAACCTTGCCAGCACGACTTTCTCGAAGGTGCCAGCCTTAATTTCTTCCACGGCTCGTTGTACATTTAACTCAAAGTCCGTGGTAGCATTCGCCTGAATTGACTCTTTTCTCGGTGTTTCCTTTTTTGCTGAAACAGCCGCTATGAACGTATCCACTTTCTCTGCGGAGAGGGTCGGAGAGATGGTTACCTGGTCATGAGTAAATAGTAAGTCCCCTTTGATATGATAGGGATGGCACGGGTGATTATCCGAAAATTTATTGAAAAGAAATCCTGGACTCAGTTCATCTAAGGCAATTGACGTTTGTTCTGGTTCATCAAGAGCAATGGCTAAATTTGACTCCTCACTATTGGGCAATCGCCAAGCAGCAAACGCATAGGGTCCATCGATCAATTTTTCGACCAGATTTTCTGAAGCTATCTGAGCTAATTTCTCCCTCATTTGTTCTCAATTAATGCCACAGTAAGTCTGCTAATGCAGACGAGTTTCTCTTCTTCGTTTGTGATCTCAATATTCCAAACATGGGTTTTTCTCCCTACGTGAATCGGGGTTACCTTTCCATACACAAAGCCCTCTCGTGCTGATCTGATATGATTCGCATTTATCTCTAGGCCAACGACCCCATGCTTGGTCAGGTCTATAAGCAGGGTGGAGGCGAAGCTTCCGAGAGACTCAGCCAAAGCGACGTTAGCCCCACCATGAAGCAAGCCCATTGGTTGTTTGGTTCGATGATCCACCGGCATTTTTGCAATCAGGAAATCAGACCCGATTTCTGTGATTTCAATGCCCAAATGCCCGATCATGCATCCCTCACCAACTGCATTTAGTTGCTCAATAAGAACTCCTTCTGGAAATAGTCTTTTGCTCATCGGTCACAAACCAAATTCAAAACCAAATCAAAAGCAAAATGATTCTCATTGAGTTTGAACTAATTAGTTGCCCTCAGGAATATGATCTAGATTTGCAGTCACGCAGAGGTCAAGCTAAGTATTCCTTCTCGGGCAATCTTTTCCACCTCCCAGGTCGATCCCTCGATCTTTTTTTAACATAAATCCTTTATATGGCAAGGTCTCAGAACAGTTTCATTAAGCATCAAAAAGCGCAACAGAAAAAGAAGAAGCGTGCAGAAAAACTTCAGAAAAAAATCGATAAGAAAGAGCAGGACACCAGTGGTGATCTTGACGACATGATCGCTTACGTGGACGAGTTCGGGAATATTGTAGACGAAAAGCCAGAAGAGCCAAAGGAGAAAAAGAAGGAAGATAAGGAAGAGAAGTAGTTCACTTTTTTGATATCGAGTTGTCATTGAGGAAATCTTATCACATGAAGTATTTCCCACTTTTACTTATTCTACTTGCCTTAGGCTGCTCGAGAGCCCCAATAGAATCAACTAGTTCAAATGCTCTTGATTCACTGAGAATTGATCTGGACTCGATGATTGTCAACGGAGATCTTCCTGGTTTTGCTGTTTCGATCTTCACTACCGATTCTCTTTACTTTCAGGAAGGATTTGGTTTGATGGATGTTGAAAAAAGCAGGCCCTACTCTTCAGAATCGGTTCAGTGCATCGCATCAGTTAGCAAAACGTTTATCGGGGTATCTCTTATTATGGCAACAGAGAGAGGCCTAATAAATCTTGATGATCCAATTGGAGACTACATCCCATTCGCTGTGGCAAACCCCAATTTTCCAAACAAGCCAATAACTTTAAGAATGCTGGCCAATCATACTGCGTCGATATTTGATGGAGTGGTTTATGATAGATCTTATGTTTTCGATGAGGATGTATCATTAGACCTGTTTCCTGAAGCTTGGCACGAATATGTAAAGACCTATAAAAGCAATGTGCCAATGGAGCTTGGAGAATTCCTAGAAAACGAATCGGGTAATTTACAATATCTAGAAAGTGAGCCAGGAGCAAGCTATGAATACAGCAATATAGGTTCGAGTTTATTAGCTCTGGCAATAGAAAATGCCACCGAAACTCCCTATCGTGAATTTGTGCAAAATGAAATTTGGAAACCTCTGAACATGACCCAGACTACTTGGTTTCCCGACCAAGTTCAATCGCAAAATAGGACGATTCACTATCTGGAGAATGACAGTATCGCGCCAGTATACACCCTTAATACGTACCCTGATGGATTTGTGCATTCATCGGTGAAGGACTTGACCAAATTCCTTCAGGAAATGATCAGGGGCTACAAAGGAGAGGGCTCTTTACTTTCAAATGAGGCATACGCCAAGATGTTTGAGCAGTCGAATGATGAAATTCCAGATGCGGTTTGTTGGGATATGGCCATTCCTTGTTGTGTCGGGCATGCGGGAAATGATTTCGGCACAGCCACCATGATGTTCTTTGAAAAGGAGTCTGGTGTAGGAAGAATACTCTTCACTAATAAATCATTGGAGACGGATGAGCTGAATAAGCAGTACTACGATGTTTTCAACAAGCTTTTCGAATATCAGTTCTGATTTTCATACCGATTGTAAAGACAATCAAATTCGCATTTCAAGTAGATAGTCGTCAGCTCACGCTCAAGATCATCGGGAATTTCCATGATAACCACTTGCATTCTATGAAGCTGCTCCTCTGCGACTAAAGGGTTGTTGATCAAGTCAATGTCCTCACGAGCATCTTGAATTAAGTGTAGTAAGTTTCTTTGGTATTTCGTGGTTCCTTTGTACTGCCTGAGAACTCGTTTTAGAACATAAGATGAATCGTCGATGTAGACGAGTTGGTGATCGAGAATAAATCCATATATACCCTTAAAATCCTGAAGTCGGCCAAGCTCCTTTAGGATAGTTTTTAGGCCTTGGCCTTTCTTAGCAAACATTCTATGGTCGATCGGTTGCTCCATTAACAACTTGAACATTTGCAGTCGTTTTGGGAGATTTTCGTTTACTATTCGTTGAAATCGGCGCGAAAGTGATTCTGAGGAAGTTTTCAAGACATGATCTGTTTGACAGTAAATATCTTGTTTTCTTCGCAAATGAAAAGTTTGACTCACTATCCCTTGTAATATGACTTCCAAAACCCTTTACATTCTTCGCCACGGCCAAACCGATTTGAACAAAAAGGGAATGGTGCAGGGACGAGGGGTGGACTCTTCGCTGAATGAGAGGGGCCGTGAGCAAGCAAGGAAGACTTTCGAAGCACTGAAGCATATTCCTTTCGATCAGGTGTACACTTCAAAGCTCAAGCGGACGCACGAGACAGTAGCCCATTTCGATCAAAGCAAAGTGGCCCTTGAGGGATTCGATGAAATTAGCTGGGGCAGTCAAGAAGGGGTAGTGCCAACCGACGAATCCAAAACTCTATATGCAAAGACGCTAGAGGAATGGTGCGCCGGAAACCTGAATGCCAACCTTGGAGGAGGAGAATCGCCGATCCAAGTGATGAACCGTCAAAGGGAAGCGATGAAAGTTGTCCTTGAAGGCGATCACTCTAGAGTTTTGATATGTATGCACGGCAGGGCCATGAGGATACTGCTTAGCTGGCTAACCAATTCGCCACTTGAACAAATGGATCAGTTTGAGCACGCAAACTGCTGCTATTATAAGCTTCAGTACGATGGAAGGAAATTTGACTTAATTGAGCGAAATGTAACCGTCCATTTGGACTAATCACAAACCACAAATGGTGATCAATTGGATGGCGTTTTCACGCACCAACTGATCAAGATTAGGAAAGCTCATTACTAGACCTCTAAATAGAAGAATTGTGCCTGAGAGCACACCCAAGGCAGGAACGGCTGAAGGAATGATTTTCTTAAATCGGACGGAAAGGAGTGTGCTACCAAATGAAACTGATGCCATAGCCGGTAGTGTGCCTAATCCGAATAGGACCATGAAGATTACACTGGACCACAAACTTCCTAAAACTAAAGCCGCTGCAGCCGCGACATAGGTTAAGCCACATGGAAGAAAACCGTTCGCTACCCCACTTATAAACCATCTTTTTTTAGACGAAAGGTTTTTTGCCAGAATCAGCTTCACTTTCCCGTAAGCCCAAGATTGGTAATAGAATCGTTCCACCGAATTTCGAGTTTTTGGGAAGAGATAGACGGCCATTAAGACAATTCCAATACTAACAGTCATTGCCTTCTGTATTTGAATGAATGCAAGCGATTGGCCGATAATGCCGAGAATCAGGCCCAAAAAAACGTAGCTCAATATGCGCCCGGCATGGTAGGTCAGAAAGGTAGATTTGGATTGGTTGGGGCCGGTCAGAGTGAGCATCAGTGGACCGCACATGCCCACACAGTGCAGGCTACCCACCAGTCCTATGACCAAAGCTCCAATCATTTCAGAAAGATGGTTTCTTGCTGAAAATACTCTTTTCCATCTGCCGTCCAGGTGAGTTTGACACGATAAGAACCGAGGACGAGCTCCGAACGCTCGATGAGTTGCCTGTTCGATTCATCCAACTTGATCTCCATTTTTTTATCGAAAATGGAGCGGGAGGGATGATAAAAATGAATTTCTCCCGTGGTTATTTCGGATGGAAACTCTATTTCAATTTCATTCGGGCGAATGGTTAATTCTACTCGTTCTCCCAAGTCTTGAAGGTTCGCCTGCTGCTGCATTTTACCTTGAAACGCAATCTCCTGAGCATAGTAGTCCGGCGCGACGAGATCAATATCCTGCTGAAATGCCTTCACTACCATGTAGAGAATGAAGGTTGCAAACAAGATGAACGCTAGTGTTATTTTATGTCCCCAATTCATTTTTTTCATGTTTAAAGTAGTCGGTTATTGGTTATTGGTTAATTAGTTCCCTAATCCCTAATCCCTAATCCCTAATCCCTAATCCCTAATCCCCAATCCCTAATCCCTAACTCCTACCTAAAGCGCTGGCCCCAAAAATTTTGTTTTGATCGTTTCTACTTTCTCATTTCCTGAGTACACAGCAATCTTTATTTTCTGACTCATTCCACTCAAGTTTTCAGGATCAATGGCTACAAAAAATCGACCCTCACCTAAGCCTTGCTGATCCAATTCAAACTTACCGCCAATTACTTCAAGTGTGCCTGCTGGCTCCATCAATTCGAACCTGATATCCATGTGTTCATTGGTTTTATTTACCAGCTTTACTTGATACAGGTTGGTGATCATGCCATCTTCTCTTTCCTGATAAAGCATGCCTGGCGCTCGGAGGATGGTCGTGTCAAAATCAGACCGGATGATCAAAAGTGCCGCAAAAACACCTAACAACAATACAAGCACTGTGGTATAGGCTTTCATTCGTCCTGTGAAGACGAAGGGCTTCTTGTCTGTAATGTTTTGCTCAGAGGCGTAGCGAACCAATCCTCTGGGCTTGCCAATCTTATCCATGATAGAATCGCATGCATCAATGCACGCCGTGCAGTTCACGCATTCTAGCTGTGTGCCGTTTCGGATGTCAATTCCCGTGGGACATACAAAAACACATTGATTACAATCTATGCAGTCACCTTTGCCTACAGCTGCCCGATCCTCGTCTTTTCTGAATTTGGATCTGGATTCGCCACGTTCATGATCGTACGCTACTACAATGCTCTGACGGTCTAGAAGTACTCCTTGCAGACGACCATACGGACAAATGGTGGTGCAGACCTGCTCTCGCAATTTGCTGAATACCCCATAGAAAAGTCCGGTCATCACGATCATGGCAATGAACCATCCCACATTTTCCTCAGGTCCTGCCTGAATGACTTGCCAGGTTTTATCTACACCAACCAAATAAGCCAGGAAAGTGTGCATGATCACGGTGCTTACTACCAAGAAGAGGAGCTGCTTTACTGATTTTTTTATCACCTTCTCTCGGTTCCATGGCTGCTTATCGAGCTTCTTCTGGGCCATATAATCGCCCTCTATCCAATATTCAATTTTCCTGAAGACCCCTTCCATAAAAATGGTTTGCGGACAAATCCACCCACAAAATATGCGCCCAAAGACGACCGTGAATAGCGTGATGAAGACCACCGCTGTAATCATTCCGATCACAAAAAGAAAGAAGTCCTGAGGCCAGAAAACCTGACCAAAAATGATAAATCTTCTTTCAAGAATGTCGAGCAAGAGCAGGGGTTGCCCTTGGATTTTTATGAAAGGTCCACTCAGCAAAACGACTAATAAAGCATAACTGACCAACGAGCGATAATTTGTAAATCGACCCTTAGGTTTTTTCGGATATACCCACACTCGTTTCCCCTCCTTATCTACAGTAGAAAGATGGTCTCTGAAGGTTTCCTCGGCAGCTTCCTGTTCGTCGTATATGTCGGCGAGTTCAGCCATTTATGGTTCTACTGCGGTGGTGTCTGAAGTTGGCTGAGCAGAGGCAGCACTTCTTTCAAACAATTCCCCCTCGGGAGCTTTAGGTACGGCAGGGGTGGTTCCTTCTAATGAATAAACGTAACTGGCAATTTCCTGAATCTGAGCCGGTCTTAGCTGACTGCTCCAAGGGATCATACTAGTGCCCGAAACTCCATTCTGCACGACCGATACGATAGCGTCGAAATCACCGCCATTTTTCCAATACTTGTCGGTGAGATTTGGGCCAAGTCCGTTCATTCCTCCGCCATCAGCGGCATGGCATTGGGCACAATTCACCTTGTAAATGGTGGCTCCTGCTGCCAAGGCAGCCTGATCGGTGAGTAACTCTATCACTATTTCCCCTTCCTCTTCGGCTAGGCTGGCAAGGTAGGTTTGCACCTGCTCATTTGCATCCGTCATCTGGGCTTGGTATTCTTCGTCTTGCGTCATCCCAGACCCGAAAATTTCATAGTTCAAGATGTAGACGATTCCGAAAATGATCGTTACATAAAATGTGTACAGCCACCAGGGGGGCATTTTATTGTCCAATTCTCGGATACCGTCGTACTCGTGATCAGTGGCGACAGTGTGCTCCACTGCCACGGGTACAGCGGAGTTGAAGCGGTTCCAGAACCTGGCCCAGAATCCTAGATGCTCTTCACCCGGCTTAGCTTCAATTATGACAGTTTCAACTTCCAGCCCTTGCTCCACTCGTCTTGCACGAACCATGGCATTCAGGGCTGACCATACGACCAAAAGGGCAAGAATAGTGACAGTTCCTATCAGAATAATCATTCCTATGATGATCTCCCATTGGAATTGCTCAAAGAAAGATTGACTGGCCTGAGCGGAAAGGAGTGTAGGAGTCAAAACAGTTAGAGGGAGTAGACTAAGCTTCTTCATGTTCAGAATCGTTTGAGTTCAGAGGAATATTTGCGATTTCTTCAATCGTGTTTTTATCGGCCTTCACCACATAGATCAGAACCAAAACGAAAAAGGTGAAGAATATCAGGAAGGAAATGACCGGATAGATTTCTATGCCTCCGATGGTTTCCATGTGATGTTTGATGAATTTCAGCATTATTTCTTTTCGGTTAAATCGTCAATGTTTTTAATGTCTGTGCCAAGCCTTTGGAGGTAAGCGATCAATGCCACAATCTCCTTATCTGGACTTACCTTGATGTCATCTTTCGCCAAACCGGACACGATTTCATCGGCTTGTAATTCTGCAGCTGTCAACGCCAGTTCGTCGAATCCTTCCTCATACGGCACACCCAGAGTTTGCATCGCCCTGATTTTCTTGGCTGTAGTTTCCTTGTCCCAATCCTGCTCAAAGAGCCAGGGGTAAGGCGGCATAATCGTGCCTGGCGACATAGATGCCGGATCTAACATGTGTATGTAGTGCCAGTTATCGCCGTATTTTCCACCTATTCGGTGCAAATCCGGCCCTGTACGTTTAGAGCCCCATTGGAATGGGTGATCGTACACGAACTCTCCAGCTTTGGAGTATTCCAAATCCTCAGGATCGTACCGCATCACCTCTGAGCGGAATGGTCGTATCATCTGCGAGTGGCAATTGTAGCAACCTTCTCGCACGTAGATATCACGGCCATGCAACTCTAGGGGCGTGTATGGTTTTACCGATGCGATGGTCGGCACATTCGATTCGATCAGGAAGGTTGGCACCAATTCCAAAATCCCTCCAATGGCTACCATGATCAAACTCCACACTAGCAAGCGAACAGGCTTCCATTCGAACATTCGTCTGTGCCAGTGCTCACTTTTGGCAGGCTGGTAATCTTTCTGAAGAGGAGCGGCCTCAGCTTTGGTGGATGCAATAAAGGAACCTGAACGAGCCGTTTTCACCAGGTTGTACACCATCACGAAAACACCGCTGAGATAGAGCAAACCGCCGAATGCACGTAAGGCATACATTGGGATTATTTGAGTCACCGTCTCTAAGAAGTTAGGGTATACCAACGTTCCATCAGGATTAAATTGCTTCCACATCAAACTCTGAGTAAATCCTGCCCAGTACAATGGAATGGCGTAGAAAAGGATGCCTAGTGTGCCAATCCAAAAATGCGTGTTTGCTAGTTTTTTAGAATAAATCTCAGTTCCATAAAGCTTTGGAATGAGGTAGTAAAGCATGGCGAAAGTCAGGAAGCCATTCCATCCTAGTCCTCCAATGTGCACGTGTCCCACGATCCAATCGGTGAAGTGACCGATGGCGTTCACGTTCTTCAATGAAAGCAATGGTCCCTCAAATGTGGCCATACCGTAGCAGGTCACTGCCACCACCATAAATTTCAAAATAGCATCTTCACGTACTTTGTCCCAAGCTCCGCGAAGTGTCAGCAGACCATTTAGCATTCCTCCCCAGGAAGGGGCAATCAGCATCACTGAGAAGACGACACCAAGTGACTGTGCCCAATCTGGCAGTGCAGTGTAGAGTAGGTGATGAGGGCCAGCCCAGATGTAGATAAAGATCAGCGCCCAAAAGTGAACAATGGAAAGTCTATAGGAGTAGATCGGTCTGTTGGCCGCTTTGGGGATGAAATAGTACATCAGTCCCAGATAAGGTGTGGTTAAGAAAAAAGCCACTGCGTTGTGACCGTACCACCATTGCACCAGCGCATCTTGCACGCCAGCATACCAGGAGTAACTCTTCATGAAGCTGATCGGCAATTCGAACGAATTCACGATGTGGAGCATGGCCACCGTCACGAACGTGGCGATGTAAAACCAAATGGCCACATACAAGTGACGCTCACGACGCTTGATGATCGTCATGAACATGTTGATGCCGAAAACAACCCAAATCAGCGCTATGGCAATATCAATAGGCCATTCCAGCTCTGCATATTCTTTCCCTGTAGTGAAGCCCAGTGGCAGTGTGATGGCTGCAGATAAAATGATCAGTTGCCAGCCCCAGAAGTGAATCTTGGAGAGGAGGTCGCTATACATTCTGGCTTTGACCAGCCGCTGAAGCGAGTAGTACACTCCGGCGAAAATGCCATTACCTACAAAGGCAAAAATGACGGCATTGGTGTGGAGCGGACGTACCCGCCCGAAGGTGGTGTACTGTAGACCAAAATTGGCCTCTGGCCATACGAACTGACAAGCGACGAGTAAACCTACCGACATGCCAATGATCCCGAAAATGGTGGTGGCAATGAGGAAGTTCCTAACGGTGGTATTGTCGTAGTAAAAGGTGTCGAGTCCCGAAGATGTTTGGGTAGGAGTGGTTGCTGACATACTAACTCTTTTTGTTGGTTGATTTAGCGGATGCATCATCATCGTCCTCAAAGAGCATGCGCACCGAGGGGGTATAATCGTCCTCGAACTGACCTGAGCGAGATGCCCACAGGTAGGCGATCAAAAACCCTACAGCCAGAAACAGGCTACACGCAATTAAAATGATGATGACACTCACTCCACAAGATTAGCCGCACGCCAAAAACATCGTTATGAGTCTTGGCAGCAGGAAAACTGATTTTTGTCAGGGCATTTGCGGATCATTCTTTGTCATCCAGAAAACGGAGGGTTGGATGGTGAGTCATTCCGCAGGAATCTTTGTCATATAACCACGGAGGAAACGGAGATTAATTTATCTAACACGGATGACACATCCTTGCTATCGACTTTAAATAAGTCATGGAACTAAGTTTCTCGTCAGGCGGGGGGAATTTCTGAAACACACGTGAGGCGGGGTATGCTAGCTGGGGTGCGATCCCTAAGACTAAAGTATTGGGTGTACTGTTTCGGGGAACAACATATCTACGATTATCTCACCAACATTTCTTGTTTTCCCAAAAGTGGGGTTAACGTGAACAGTTAGGCCGGCATGAGGGTTAAGCTCTATAATCTTACCAACTTCCCTGGAAATATCGTTCGACATGTAATCTATTCCCAGAATAGGACATTGATACTTCTTACAAATGTCTATTGATATTTCCCTTACTTCCTTAAGAAGTGAATCTGTGACATCAGTTACAATTCCGCCCTGATGAGCATTTGATAGATTATTTAGAGAGACCATTGCATTTTTTTCTGGAATCGACTCAAGGGTATAATTCTGTTTGGCTAAGAATCCTTCTAAATCTGAGTTCAACTTTATTTTTCTATTCTTAATTACTAGTGTTTTATTCCAGCTATTAATGAGTTTCTTCATCGAACTCAGACCATCGCCCACTATATATGCTGGAGTTCTTTTTACAGCAAAGACATGCTCATAATTAATTACAAGAACCCTGTAGTCATAACCTTCGAGGTGCTTTTGAACTATAACCTTCTTATCTTTTAGTGAAGTAACCTCTTGCGCAATTTCCAAACCCACTTTCGCCATTTCTTCTACTCTAATCTTGTTGGTTATTCCTTTTCCACCAGTAGAATCAGTTGGTTTAATCACTATTTCATTGTGTATTTTCAAGAATTCATTAATCTCAGATATATTATTTGTGAGTATTGTGTCAGGCACTGGAAAGCCATCTTCAAGCAATAATTCATGACTAATCCACTTGTCAAAAAGGAACTGATAGGTAGTATGTCCTATTCTACCGGTTTTGGATTGGGATATGAATTCTCTATGACCATTATATTCAAGAATAGCGTGGTTTATATTTATCTCAGTAAAACCCCTTACACTTATACCCCTTTTAATAGCTTCATTCGCAATTATTGAAGTATAAACCGATAAATTATTTGTTGTCATTTGATGGTGCTCAGCAGTTGCCTATTTTAATACTATTGTAGTAGGTAAACCTATCAAATATACCGCTTTCCATAATCCAACAAATCACGCTTTGATTTCTGGCTGTTCTACTTTCCTTCCTACTTTTGGCGCCCCATGATAGAAATAGAAGAGGCCATCATCAAAGACATCAGTTTGCAGTCGGTTTTTCCGGGCATAGTCGTGTCCAGTTTGAATTCCAGACTCAGCGACCCTGAAGAGGAGCGCGAGGTAGAAACCTTAAGGAAGTTGTTGCTGAAGCCTTTCGCAAATCACTCGGAAACCTTTGAGTTTACACACCAGGTGGACCTTAGTTACAACGTCCTTTTCAACATAGCGAAGGACTTGCATGAGGAAGCTGATTTTGTGGAGCAGTCCAAGCATATTCACCAACATTTGGTTGCCGTTTCCACACATCCGCACATCAAGGATGGCGACCTGTTCATCGCCAAGTTTGAGAACATCAAGTTCGGAAGTAAGTACTTGGATGGGCTAGGGATTTACAAGTTTGAGCAGAAGGAGAGCTTCGTGGAGACGGCCAACAATGAGGGCAGGATGGAGGCGAGTTTCAGAAGCGGACTTGGCACAAAGAAGCCGGAGAAAGGATGTTTGATTTTGTTTGATCGTGAGCCGTACACCCTTCTGGTCATAGACAGTAACTTCAAGGAGACGGATTATTGGCGACAGGATTTTATCCAGCTTCGGTCAAAGCAGGATAACGTGAACAGCACAAACAATTTTCTAAAAATGGCCAAGTCGTACATCACCGATCAGATGCCGAGCGAGTTTGAAGTGGAAAAGACCGATCAGATCGAGCTGTTGAACAAGTCACTTGATTTCTTCAAGCAAAACGAGTCCTTTAGTCAGTCGGCGTTTGAGCAGTCGGTGCTTGAGGACGATGCGGCCATCAAGTCGTTTCAGTCTTTTGGTCATTCCTACAAGGAAACCAACGATGTAGAGATTCACGATGAATTTGACATAGCCCCCCAGTCTGTGAAGAAACAAGCGCGAATTTTCAAGAGTATTTTGAAGCTCGACAAGAACTTTCATGTGTACATCCACGGTGATAGAAACAAGATCGAAAAAGGGCAGGACGAACAAGGGAAGTTCTACAAGATCTACTTTGAGAATGAGGCTTGATACAGTCGCACTTGCAGCACAATTCTAGGGCTAAAATTCGCTAATGCTCTTGCGAAATTGAAGATCTTTGAAAGGGCGTTCGATAAGTAAATAACCGGTAATAGAAACGAGAAGGGTAATTGCTGAAAATATTAGGACTTTCAAGAATCCCTCTGCTACAGTGAATTCCAGGGTTTTGACAAACTTCACTATTGGGTAGTGAAAGAGGTAGAAACTGTAGCCAATGACGCCAAGAAACCTAAGAAACCTTAATTCAAAAAACCTTCTGAAGCTTCCATCAAATGTTCTTAGAAGCATCATGAGCATCATGATTGTAATGGCTGGAACGAAAAGATTATGTCGAAAGAATAAACCAAGCGGCTGACCGATGACCGGGATCATTCGGAAAAAGTGAGGAGTTGAAAAAATGATAAGACTTGCGAGTAAAGCCCAAGCCAATACTTGAGCTACATTGACATTCAATCGTATTCTGAAATGGAGTCTTTCGGCTATTGCAAGCCAGGTGCCAAATAGAAATACCTGCAGATATCCAAGAGTGGATAGACTCGCTCTGTCAAACCCATTGGATTCGAGGTGCCAACTTATTGCTATTAGAATCAGGATTAGGCTACTGATCAGCAAGAGCCTGTTTTTCAAAACATAGAAGCAAACCAAAAGTAGAAGAGGAGAAAGAAAGTAGAATTTAAACTCAATCGGGATACTCCAATAAACCCCTCGCGTTTTTTGCAGAAAGACATGATCCCAGAATATTCCCCAGTTCCCGATTCCAATTCTATAAGGAAAGTGGAAATGTGATAAACCAAGATAGATTAATAGAGAAACAATATACAAGGGGTATATTCTAAGAAATCTACGAGCGAAGTAGTACTTCCAATAGCTAATTGAGTTTTTCTTCTCAAGAAGAGCTTTGTAAATCTGATTGTCAAGAAGGTATGCGCTTAGGACAAAGAAGATATTGACCCCATTTTGTCCTATCCCGCCAAAATCAAGGAATGGAATTATGTGAATCTTATTGTTGCTCAAGTGAGCAAAAGCAACAAAAAGTACGGCAAGGCCCCTCAATCCATCTAAGTACTGTTTTTGATACGGCTTGTCATCATGTGGAAAGAAAAATTTATTCAACGTGCTTTTCACTATGGAGCTCCTGAAATCATTAAGTCAAATATAGAAGATCAAACACATTGGTGGTGATTATTGCCTGGAGCCTTTCCTCTTTGGGCCGAAACAAGATTGAAAAAGGGCGGGACAAACAAGGGAAGTTCTACAAGATCTACTTTGAGAATGAGGCGTAGGCCTTGCAACCTCGAATTCTTAAAATGAATCGACCTGGCGAGGAACGAAGCAATCTTTTTCGATACGGGAGATTACTTTGCTCACTCATGTAATTCGCATTAAACGCCTAAGTGCGCAGCTTCTTACCAGTCCATAACACAGCCAATGTCACCAACCCAACAACCGTCACGGAACTAATCGGCATCAGTATGGCAGAAATAAGCGGTGTGAGTTGACCCGTCATGGCGAAGTACACGCCCACTATGTTGTAGAGAAATGAAAGCCCGAATGCAGCGAAAATGATGGGCTTGGTCTGCTTAGCGAAGGTCAGAATTTCAGGAAGGGTGTTCAGTTTTTCGGCACTCAAGATACCATCACATGCAGGGGAAAATTGGTGGACATTCTCGGTTACGGCCAGACCAACCATGGCACTTTTCAATGCGCCTGCATCATTCAATCCATCCCCGATCATCACCGCCTTGTGAGTGTTGTTTTGCAAGTATTCCAGTTTGTCCTTTGGTTTTTGATTGAAGGCGAGCTCATCAAAATAAGGCTTGAGGGTTTCTTTTTGGCTGGAATTATCTCCAGAAAGCACGTGCATTTTGAACTGGCCTTTCAGCCGCTCTAGCATATCGAATATGGCATTGCGATAATCAGATTTTAATGAGTAATACCCTCTGTATCCGTCAATAAATATATGAACCTGAGATTCATTTTCATCTGAATACTCAGCACCGACCCACTCCGCAGACCCAACCCAAATTTTGTGATTTCCGATCTGGCATTTGAAACCTTTCCCTGCTACTTCCTCAAAGGAATCAATTTTCAGTCTTTGATATTTGGGGATTCTGTCCATCACCTGCAGACTCAATGGGTGGGAGGAGTTGCTCAATGCAGACCTTAGCAATTGCAGATCATACTGCTGAAGTTCGGTTCCCTGAAAGTGAATATGTCCGCTAGCTTCCGTCAGTGTGCCTGTTTTGTCAAAAACCAATTCTTTGGATTTCCCAAGAGCCTCAATCACCTCGGCATTTTTGAGGTACAAGCCATGTCCGCCCAGAATCCGGAGAGCATGGCCATAGGTAAAGGGCAGCACCAAGGCAAGCGCGCACGGACAGGCGACAATGAGCACAGCGGTGACTGAGTTCCATACGAGGCTTGGGTCGTTGAACCACCAATACGTTCCGGTGCTTAATGCTAACAGTATGACAATGCCCGTGAAGTATTTGCTGAGCTGATCTACCCACAAGTGCAGCTCCGGTTCTGGCTTAGCGAAAAGGTCATTGTCCCATAGACTCACTAGTTCGCTCGTCTTCACTTCGCGCGTGAGTCTTACCACAATCTGCGGGCCTTTTTGTCTTCCACCTGCGTATACTTTCTCACCTATTTCGAGCTGAATGGGTTGGGCTTCTCCGGTAACAAAACTATAGTCCAGATTAGCATTCCCCTCGACCAGCATAGCATCGGCAGGTAGCAGTTCGTCGTTGTGAATTATGACCAAGTCGTTGACATTTAAGTCTTTGAGGGATTTCGAAACCTCCTTTCCATGTTCTATGCATAGCACGGATACAGGAAAATAGGAGCTGTAGTCTCGCTCGAATGAGAGGGCTTGATAGGTTTTATTTTGATACCATTTCCCAACCAGAAGCAAGAATATAAGACCAGCGAGAGAGTCTACATAACCCATCCCGGTCATAGTTATAATCTCGAATGCGCTCCTGGCGAAAAGTGTAAGAATGCCCAATGAAATAGGGACATCAATATTCAGGGTTTTATGCTTTAGTCCCTTCCAGGCTTTTTCAAAATATCCGCGTGCCGAGAAGAGCAAAACAGGAATGGCCAGTCCAAGGTTTATCCAACCAAAAAGGCTTTTGAACTCCTCCGTAAGCAACAGATTCTGATCAAGGTATTCGGGCATATTCATGAGCATGGCATTGCCAAAACAGAAACCCGCCACGGCGATTTGTGCGCCAAGTTTACTTTTCTTAGCCTTTTTTTGATCCCCAATTTCCGCCAGCGAAATATCTGCGGGGTAGCCGATCTGGGCCAGCAACATCACCACAGACTTCAATGAAATAGTGCTGTGATCGAACGAAATGGTTGCCTCCTTTTTAGGGAAGTTGATCTCGCTTTTGATGATGCCATGCGCCAGCTTGGGTAGGTGCTCCAGCAGGTAGATGCAGGAGCTACAGTGGATGTCGGGCAAAGACAGTACAATCCGAGATTGCTGTTCATTTTTGAACCGAATGATCTGCACTTGGACCTCTGCAGTGTCTAGAAAGTCAAATTTGGATTTAGCCTGCTTCTCTGAGAATCGCTTATTCTTTTTGGAAATTTCCAAAAAGTGGGACTGCATGTTGGTCTCACCCAGCAATTCGTTGACGGCCTTGCACCCGTAGCAACAGAAGTAGTCTTCACCGATCCTGATGTCAAGATCCGGGCAATCCTCGCCGCAATGGTGGCATTTGACTTCCCTGTCTACTACGACCTTTTCACTCATTTAGCCGGTAATTATTAGGAATGACCAAGATCGGAATGGTCGCCTTTTCAATAAGGTGTTTGGTGTTGGAGCCGGTCTCATTGCTGGAGCCATCTCCATTAACGCCCATAATGACCAAGTCAAACTGATTGTTGCGAATGAAGCGCATTAATTCAATTCGTACTTTCCCTGGCAGAACTTCATTGGTGACTTCTAGTTTATTCTGAGGAAGTAAATCCTCACAGAGTTTTTCCATATTCTTTTTTATATCATTCATTCGTACTACCTGAGCTGATGGAATGCTGGAACTGTCAGAAGGAAACACATGAAGCATGCTTACCCGAGCATCCTGATCTTGTCCAATTTTCAATCCTACTTGCACTGCTTTCCACGCTGCAGGGGAAAAATCCGTCGCTATTAATATCGAATGAAACACATTTATACTTTCATTCAAAAGTAGAAAGCTGATAAAATGAGAATTCTGACATCTGTCAGTATTGGCTTTGAACTTTATCAGTACCTATGCCTGTCTTAATCATCGAGGTTGGTTAGGTTTATCATTTCAAACACACGCAATCGGTTGAACCTTAGCTATGAAAATAAATAGCGATTATCTTATGTCAGATAGGGGGTTAAAACTCCTCAGTCAGCTTTTTCAAAGTGCTGGTGAAGGAATGATGGTGTTTGATTCATTAGGCCAAATAAAGGCAATGAACCCTCGCTCGGAGGAACTATTCGGTTATAAAGAATCAGAGTTATTAGGCAAAAAAATGGAGGTTTTGGTGCCTGACGAGTTAAGAAGTAGGCACACTGCGCACAGAGAAAAATATGTAGCCAAGCCGTCTCGAAGAAGCATGGGAGAAGGAATTGATTTGTCTGGTCAGCGAAAGGATGGCTCTACATTTCCCATAGAGATCAGTCTCAATTATGTAGAGCAAAATCAGGAAATATTGGTGGTGGCATTCATCACCGATATATCCCTTAGAAAGGAACAGGAGCGTCTGCTGGACATTCAGAGAAAGGAATTGGAAAAACAGACACGAGAGCTAGAGTCCAAGGTGAAAGAAAGAACGAGAGAATTGGAGCACTTGAACCTTGGCTTGCAAAGCCAGATTCAGGAAAGGAGGCTTGCTGAGAGGGCCCTGAAAAAAAGTCTGGAAGATGTGAAGAGGGCAGAGCAGGAAGTGAAAAAATCGTTGGAGAAAGAGAGAGAATTGAGCGAGTTGAAATCACGATTCGTGTCTATGGCGAGTCATGAGTTCAGGACGCCATTGACGACTATTGCCTCCTCGGCAAATCTTATCGCCAAATATCCTAACGCTGAACAGCAAGGCGATAGGGAAAAGCACATTGCACGAATTGGTAAGAGTGTGACTAATCTAACCGGAATCTTGAATGATTTTCTTTCATTGGAAAAACTAGAGAGTGGGGCTATTCAAGTAAATACTGCGGAGGTAGATCTCCATGCCGTTTTGGAGGAGGTGATTCGGGATATGGAAGTCACACTGAAGAAAGGTCAGGAAATAATTTGCGAAAAGGCCGAGAATATCTCTTTCAAAACCGACGCTCATTTACTGAAAAATCTTATCTATAATCTGATATCCAACGCGAGTAAGTATTCAGATGAGAGCAAGAATATTTGGGTGACGTGCATGGTAAAAAAGGGGCACATCTTTATAGAAATAAGAGATGAAGGCATTGGGATTCCACAGAAGGAACAGAAGAACTTATTTGACCGATTTTTCCGTGCGGCTAATGTGACGAATATTCAAGGCACTGGTTTGGGACTACACATTGTCCAAAAGTACGTTGATCTGCTTGGAGGGAAAATCACTTTTACCAGTGAGGAAGGTGAGGGAAGCTCATTCATTATTAATTTGCCGATATGAGCCAAAAAACGATTCTCGTTATAGAAGATCAGGATGACGTTCGTGATAATATCGCGGAGTTACTGAACTTGTCCAATTACAAGACCCTCACCGCAGAAAATGGTCGAATGGGTGTAAAAATGGCCCTTTCTGAAGTTCCTGATTTGATCCTTTGCGACATCATGATGCCAGAAATGGATGGGTACGAAGTTTTGTATTTGATAATGAAAAACCCTTCTACGGCGAGTATTCCTTTTATATTCCTCACAGCGAAAGCGGAGAAAGAGGACTTCAGAAAAGGGATGAACCTCGGTGCAGATGACTATATCGTCAAACCCTATCAAGAAATAGAATTGCTGGGAGCTATTGAGCGTAGACTGGAGAAATACTCCGGCTTGATAAACAGCCAAAATGTGGAGCAACTGGTGGCGGCTGCAGGAAAATATCCCGACCTGGAGTCTACGCTTTCCGAACGAAAAACTCGCAAGTTTCAGAAGAAGGATATCATTTATCGAGAGGGTGATTTCGCGTCCTATGCCTACTACATACTATCAGGCAAGGTCAAGACATACAAGATCAATGTGGATGGTAAGGAGTTCATTCATGACATCCTGAATGCCGGGAATTACCTCGGAGAGAAGGCATTGATTCAGGATACGGATCGAACTGAGTTTGCCATGTCAATGGAGGACACTGAACTAGCGCTGATACCTCGTCAGGACTTTCAAGAATTGATTTTTCAGAATAGAGAAGTATCCTCCAGATTCATCAAAATGTTGTCTTCTAACCTGAGTGAGAGAGAAAGGGAACTGATGGATATGGCTTACAATACCGTGCGCAAGCGAACCGCAGATGCTCTGATGAAACTGTATGATAAATACAAGTCTGACGATGAACTCACGTCGTTTAAAATAGTCCGCTCGGATCTGGCAGCTATGGTCGGAACCGCTTCTGAGTCTGTGATTCGTGTGCTGTCTGAATTCAAGCAAGATGGTTTGATTGAAATTGACTCAAGTCAAATCTCTATTCTGAAACCAGAAGAGCTTTCCAAGGTAAAATATTAGCTTTTAAGCCTTGCTTGGGTTCTTTCTCAGAAAGTAATAGGACAGGGGGCCTATGAATGGTATCAATACCACAATAGCAAACCACATCATCTTACTGGATTTCTCCATGTTACTGGCGGAGATACTGACCATGGCGTAGATGGCCACTGTGACCACAATTACACCTACTATAATCCATAACATAATTTTTATTGTAAAGTGACTCGATTTGGAGCCGAGATGGTATGACCAGTAGCAAGCGTTTCCCTGATTTATATCAATAGCATTGTGGATTCATTCTCTAGGTTATAAAATTCCAAATAACCTTTTTGTTTATAGATCGTGTAACCCCTATCGTTTTTTAATAATTATAACATGAGAACGTTATCTTTTATTTTTTCAGTAGCCTTAATAGCCCATTTATCTGCACAAAGTGTGGTGATCGATTTTAGGAATTGGGATGATCCTGCGGCTTTTGTGCAAGTCAAACACGAATTATTGGAAACCGGCTTAGGTGAGTTCAGTAAAGATTTGGCTGATAAAAATTCGGGTAACACTCACTATCTAGCAGGAGGTGAATATTTTAGGGTAAGTTCTGCAGCGGATTACTATCTGTGGTATTGGAAGAAATTTCCTCGAAACTTCAAAGTCCCCTATGAAAAATATGCAAACGCGTATATCGGGCAAAATAATTTGTTAATGCTCAGTTTGGTTCAGATGAAATTTATTGGAGAAAAGTTGCCATTGGAATTTGAATACTTCTCAAATCAAAATGCTCGGTTTCATTTACACAGAGAGGATCTCTATTTCAACAGTTTTATTAGGAATTCATTGCTATCAAAGAATGATATGGAAATTCAAAATGATTTTAATCAAAATTCAGCTTCCAGATATAGGGCAAATGCACCTGTGATACCTCGCTCGGAACAGAATGGTGCTGGCAGACCGGGAAGTAGTGATGGTATTCAGAGAAATAGGAGTAGTCAATAGATGACCGGCTAGCTGCTGACAGCATTATCTAAAGTCTTCATCTTTTATCAAACCTTCTTGATAAAGCGCAGAAATCACCAATTCGGTCATTTCACTTTTGAAGGCAAATTCTCCTCTGATATCTGCTACATAGGCTTTTAGCCTCATCTTGAGATAAGATTTACGATCCTTGATTTCGTTGAAAAAGAGGACAGCAATGGGCTTGTCCAGGTAAATCAGTTTCGATACTTGAGCAGACTGTATAGCAATTTCTCTCACCCGCACCGTGTCAATGTGCAGAGGAAGGTAAATCTCTGCAACTACCTGACAATTGGGTTCTCCAGCGTTGGCATTGGATACAGAGCTGTTCATGATTTCACTATTGGGCACTGAAACGAGCGAATCATCCGGCGTTACAATCCGCGTAGAGCGCAAGCCGATGCTCGACACTTCCCCGTAGTAGGAGCCAACTTCAATTTTGTCTCCGACTACAAACGGACGATCAAAGAGAATGACTATTCCTCCGAAAATGTTTTTCAGGATGTCTTGAGAAGCAAATCCCACCGCTACCCCAACCGAAGCACTCAGCGCTAATACGGTAGCAGCAGGAGGTTGAAATATGCCGGCAATAATGATGGTCAGTACGACTACCCATCCAAGGATTCTCACCACTGGCACAAAGCCTTTCAACGTGATTCGGTAGGTGGTGCTACGCTCAGCTAGAAGGGTAAGGATACGAGTGACGAATTTGATCACAAAGTAGCCTCCTGTTAGGAAGACGATCGCCCAGAATATTTTCGCTACAGAGAATATTTCTGAAAAATCAGGTGCGTTTTCGGCGATCTCCTTTTGAGCATTTTCACTGACCGTTCCCTGAGCTTTGGCACTAACCCAAAACCCTATTGTTAGTAATAAGAATGCGAGTTTTTTCATTTCAGAATAAGGTTTTTGGAGACCAAAAGGTTAATAACACTTCTATAAATAAGAGGGTTGATGACATAGTACCCGTCCTTATCGAGCAGGATGCCGTCCTCCTGAAGGGCAAGTAAGAGAACGATAGCCTCTCTCTTATTCGTTCTGGAAACAAGTGCGAACTGCTCAAGGTTTAACCCATCATGCAAGACCAACTGATGCAAGGCAAATATCCAAGTTTGAGAATAATTGTGAAGGAAAGAAAAATCAGGTTTTGTGAATGCACTAATCTCCACCTGATCCTCATTTACTTTCTCAGTTGATAGCAGCCAGAACATTAAAGCCATGCTTATGTTGCCAGAAGCAAAACTCACCATCTGATCAAAGAATCGATCCCGCAAATATCTCTGCTGACTTTCTTCATCCAGTTTAAGAAACTTTTTATTGGTTTCATCATCATCACTCTTTCTAAAAATCATTTTGTACCCACTGATCCTGCTCCTCTTTTTGATGATATCAGCCACTTGCTCGGCTGAGGGATTGGTAAAGTGGATTTGGAACCTAAATGCTTCGTGCATCCCTATCGTTTTAATCAAATATTTCCAAGCGTGACTCGTTGAGGTCATTATCCAAAAAATGTGATCTGAAGTCTGATGAACCAGAGAGGCTAATCCGTGCAAGGTGTCGAATCCACCAACTCGACGCAGATACAAGCACTGAATATCCTCTATGATGATAACTCTTCGGTTCTCGGACTTGAGCTGAACGGCCATGGCATCCCAATCCAAATTTTTCCTTGGAACTTCTGTCACTATGGAATTCAAAAAATCAAATACTTGCCCTTCGCTATCCACGGAGGTCAATGGTTTGAATCTATTGCATGGGTGATTGAAAAGGTTATTTTTTTGGCAGTAGTTAATAAAAGAGGTTAGACCACTCCATTTTTCTCCAATGATCACTGCCGCGCCTTTTTTGTTGTTGCACCAGTTATCATAAGCTAACGAAAGGTTTTTCAATTCTTTCTCGCGCCCTACAAACAATTCTAAATCCTTTACAGGCTGGATTTGATAAAGGTTTCTGTAGATCACCGGAAGTTCCATGATCACTTTTTCTGAGTCAATCAGAAAATTGGCCACTTCCACATCCATGCCCTTGTCTTCCGTGATCAGCTTCTTGGTCAGGCGGTTCTTGAGTTTTGTGACCACTTGCCATTTGTCCCTGGCCCAGGCAAGTCCTTGCGCAAACCACGTCTTAGCCGTTCCTTTAACCTGCTCGCGGTATTCTTCCGTCTGTTGAAGTGCTTTCGCCCGCAGTATTCTCAATCTGATTTCACGGACATTTTCATTTTCGGTCAGTTCGTTCAGAGAGGTTTGATAGGAGTGTATTGCAGCGGTCACAGACTCATTCACCAAATCCATCGCCTTTTGCAGACTTTCTTTTACATCCTTTGCACGGCTTTCTGCGCGCTTTAGACTGGTATTGGCGATGGTGGCCACTTCGTTCAAATCCACCTCATCTTCTAACTCATCCAAGGCGGTATTCAGACCAAAAGCGATGATGTGATCTAAGTCCTGAGCGATCAGGAGATTTTCATTCAATTCTTCACTGAGTTTTTCCTTGATTGTTTCGAGTGAGCTTTTCAGGTCGGGAGCTATTTCAAATGCAATCAGCTCATAAGGAGACATGGTCGTGATGTCAGCGTCAGAAAGAGGAGTGAGGTACTCGGTGGAAACCTTGGGGACTTTTCGCTCTATGGTGAGCTTCTCCATTTCCTTGAAGGTACCGACCAAAAGACGATCAATTCCACTCACAAGATTCTTATTGCCGAGCTTTTCTATAAGGGCCGGAATCACCTGCTTGTCAAGCGTCTTTTGGGCGTGATAAAGCTGCTTCTTGATGACCGATCCAAGGTCTTTGTCTGATTTATCGATTTCTTCTAGCGAAGAAGATATGAAGGACTGGATGGCATTGAGCTCTTCGCCCAAATAGTCATCCATGTTTTCATCCTGGTTCTCACAAAAAAGCGCCAAATCGGCTTCAGCCTGCAATATGAGTACTTGAATGGCCAGATCTGAGCGCCAATCTTCAAGAAACACATCCAGATTATTGATCCAATTAGTCTCTATTTGCGTCCATTTTTTGTTTGCTTTTTCAAAGTGATAGCTCACTGTATCCGGCTGATAACTTCTACCAGATAGCTCGATTGTATCAACTTTTGCAAGAGCTTCCAGCATTTCCTCCCAGCATGATTCCGCAGTTTCTTTTAGTATTTTCTTGACTTTCCTCTTTTGGATGGAAATCGCTTTTCTTGAATTGTCAGAAATTTCTGGTGGAGTCACTGCTTCGCCCGTTTTCATCACTCCATATTCCCAGTCTTTGAGGGCTAAGTGCGCTTTCATGGACTCCACAAACAGGGGGTCTCGCAGGGTGAGAATCCGATTGCACAAATCAACTAGAAGGTGGTGCCGAAGTACTTGCCGGACGGGCACTTCATGTTTCCAGTACAGGTCGTCTCTTTTCTTCCTCGCAAATACTCTTTTGGGAAACGTGGCTGCCCAAAAAATGAAGCGCTTTAGGGATTTGTTGATGGTGAGTAGGCCAGAGTCCGTGTCAAGAAGAGTGAACCTATTTGCATCCTGCTGCTCTTCAATAACCGCTGGAAACTTGGCAATTTCCAGCTCCATTCTGGAAATGAAAGCTTGGGCATACTCATTGAAATCCTCCGGAGAAAAAGACCCCCAAATGCTTTCGGTAAGGTTTAGTGCTTTTTGTTTGAATTGAATAAGGTCTTCGTACGACTTCCACTTCGATGGGAGCGATTCCGTCAGGCCTTGCTCTAGTTTGTCAAACTCGCTCAAATCCTTTTTCACCTCTTTATCAATGGAGGCAAAGAGGGTATTGGTGACTAGGTCAATGTACTTCTGGTGAAAATTCTCTAGTTGCTTTTGCATGTAGTCTCGACAATGAGAAGATCAAGATACGCCATCTGAGGGATTTGGTTGTACGATTATTTGCGTGTGTTTGACCATGCTGAAAAGGCTGAATGGATTTTGGTTTTATCTTAGATAGGATTGGGAAGTGAGGGGAGTAGAAATGCTGGGTGAGGCGATAATAAAAAAGCTCCCGAGTTAGAACAGGAGCTTTAGATGTAGTGCTTACTTCACTCTTTCTGATGCCTTGATAAAAAAAAGGTACGCATACTGATTGATCAGCTTGTCAATTTCTTCAGCACTTCCTCCAACTGATTCAATCCCATAGTAAATCCTTCCTGGAAGCCCATTTGGATTACCATCTCCAGGTCTTCCAGCTTGTCATAAGTAGCCACAACGGTCACTTTCGTTATACGATCATTTTCAGCAAATGAGTTTTTCCATTCAGTGCGAGGCATTTCAGTATTGGTATTGCCATCTTCATCGCAGAAGGCATCCAATCCGGTGAAGCTCGTTTTCGGGTCGATTTTCAAATAATCGTTTTTACACCAATGTACCTCATTCTCTGGGCTGACCATGCAGTAAAGCCATTGGCCACCTTCTCGAAAATCTATAGACTTGGTCTTGTTTCGGTAAGGCTTTGGTGCCCACCATTGGTCGAGGATTTCCGGCTTGGTCCAGGCATCCCAAACCAGGTCAAGAGGTGCAGCAAATTCGCGTTGTACGTTTACGGTGCGCGTTTCTTTGTCCACCGTAAAATCAAATAATAGGGCTGTTTTCATTTTGTTAGCTATTAGTTAGATGTCTTGTTTTGAATTTTGGTCAAATAGGAGTCCAGGTTGTCGAAGCGGTTTTCCCAAATCTTGCGGAACTGCTCAATCCATTGATCTATCTCTTTCATCTTATCAATCTTTATTTCGTAGAAAATCTCCCGTCCCTTCTGGTTCGATTCCACCAGCTCGCACTCGTTGAGGATTTGCATGTGCTTGGAAATGGTGGGCCGTGCCACGTCAAACTCCGCAGCAATAGCCCCGGCCGTCATGGTCTGGGTAGATAGCAAAACCAAGATTGCTCGGCGGGTAGGATCGGCAATTGCCTGAAAAATGTCTCTTCGTAATTTCATCGTGTAGCCATTTGGCTACAAGTATATGTGTAGTTATTTAGCTACACAAATTTTTGGAGGAAATTATTTTGGCTAATTGAATTTTTATCGGGGAGGAGCTACAGATAAATGCCAACTACTCATAAATCTTTCATTTCAATTTCAGTTTCTGCTATCAGCTCGCTCAATCCATCTGTTTTAGGATCATAATTTTTGGCTTCTTCAAAATATTTCATAGCCTTTGCATACTCTCCTTTATCCTTGTGATATATTCCAAGATTCTTATATGCGTACGAGTTTTTAATATCAATTTCCATTGATTTTTCTATATCAGCGAGTCCATCCTCAACTTGCCCTAATTTTATCTTAGAAAGTCCCCTGTTATTGTAGGCATAGGCGAAATGTGGATTCAGATCAATTGCTTTATTAAAATCATTAATTGCCTGATCGTATCTTTCCAAGATATTTAAGGTATAGCCTCTATTATTCAAAGAATAGAAAGATTCTGGATTAAGATTCAGAGATTTCTCGTAGAAATTTAAAGCATTTAAATGCTGTCCGCTATGAGAATAAGCCAAGGCATAATTGCAATAATCATCTGAATTCAAATCCTGTTCGAGACTCATCTTGACATATAGGGCTTTTACTTTCTCATACTCTCCATTCCTTAAATAAAGAGCAACTCCCATTCGAAGAATATTAATATCTGGAGTTTTTGCATGCACTTCTTCAAAGAACATAATGCCTTTTTCGAGTTCATCATTTCTATAATATTGACTTAATAGAGTAATTTCTTTATACACATTGCGATACTCTCTTAGGAGCTTTAAGGACTGACCATCATTGTATGTCATTGTTCCATCATGAAGAAATATTGGGTTCTTATTTGGACTAATGTTCTGAAAGAAATCTGGTATTGACGAGAATAGTAGAAAAATTGAAATCAACTTTATTGAGCCGTGTAATTCGGGATTAGCAAGTAGGAGGGCACTTGAAATTGCCACAAGCAGAGAGGCGAGTGGCCCAGCCAGAGTAAAGATATATCCCTGAGTGAAAGACATATGGGATGAATTTGAAGTGCACAAACCGTGGTTCCAAAGGAGAGGATTGTATTTGAAATGAACATTCAGTCTCCCTACCTTAAAGTGAATCCCCTTCTTCGGATCGCCATAAGAGCCAACATATATTGAAATATCTCCATTTAAAAGAATAAGTCCAGCGATAGCATGTCCAAGTTCATGTATGAATACAGTTAGAACTCTTGTTAGTGCTGCCAACAGAATGAGAATACAAATAATTACAGGAACCTCCATGAATCAATCGAGTGGTGTTTTTAGTAAGTAGAATTCCGCTCGTATCCTTCAAATATACCGCTTACTCTAACCTAATAAACCCAAGCACCAGCGCCAGCGCATGGATATCCTGAAGTGCTAAGTCAAACGGATCGTACGTTGTGTTTTCGCTGATGCAGGTCACATGGCCTTCTGCCACGGACTTATTCACCCGCTTGATCATTGCGCCTTGCACCGTGTCCAACACATACACTTTGTTCCACTGAAAGAATGTATCCAGTGGCAGCTTCCTGCATGCCACCAAATCTCCCGTCTGGTATTTTGGGTACATGGAGTCGCCCTTCACGGTGATCATAAAATCCGCTTTGAGCTCTGCAAACTCCGGCACGTCGTACTGCGTCAGGTCATTGCCCATGATTTGCATGTCTCCTTCGCCCCAGCCGGCCATCGCCCCGATGGGAATGAGGGGAATACTTGCGCGGAGTTTTGCCATGGGCGAACTCAGGAGCATCTCGCCATTTCCGGTAAGCAGCCACTCAGGATTGAGTCGGGGATAGGTAGCGAGTATTTTCGCCAGATAGATATCTGAAATCGACGAATCGAGTTTGTCGGCATCCAATAAGCCTCGTTTCAGTCCGGTCTCTCTAAAGAAATATTGTTTTGAAATTCCCTGATAATCAATGAATTGAAGAATTCTTTCTTTCGTTGTAGCGATTTTCATCGTCGTTCATTTATTTATTGCGATAATATTCGCAATTTTGAAATACGAATATAGTGAAAACATTAAAAAGAGTGCCACTCTGAGTAACTGAAGTGTCATGTTGAGCTTGTCGAAACAGGACCTTCCAACACACCCTTCGACAGGCTCAGGATGACAATGACCACCGTGCAACACGCCATTTTACATCTGGATTTAGACACATTTTTCGTGTCAGTGGAGCGGCTCAACAACTCGGAGCTAATCGGGAAACCTATCCTCATTGGTGGCACGAGCGACCGGGGCGTGGTGGCGGCTTGCAGTTATGAGGCTCGCAAGTTTGGCATCCATTCGGCCATGCCCATGAAGCTGGCTCGTTCGCTCTGTCCAGAGGCGATTGTCGTCCGTGGCAACTCTGCCGACTACACCAAGCATTCGCAGATCGTTACGGAGATCATCAAAGAACAAGTGCCTGTGTTAGAGAAAACTTCCATCGATGAGTTCTATGCCGATCTCACTGGCATGGATCGTTTTTTTGGATGTCTTCAGATTGCGAGTGAGCTACGGCAGAAGGTCATGCGAGAATCGGGATTGCCTATTTCTTTTGGGTTGTCGGACAATAAGACGGTTTCGAAAATTGCAACAGGAGAGGCAAAACCTAATAATCAATTGCAGATTTTGCACGGTATGGAAAAAGCTTTTCTAGCGCCTTTGTCTGTGCGAAAAATCCCGATGGTGGGCGAAAAGACCCACAGCAAATTGATCAGTTTGGGCGTGCGAAAAATCCAGACACTGCAGGAGATGTCGGTGGATTTGATGGAAAGAGCGTTTGGGCAGAATGGCGTCACTATTTGGAAGAAAGCCAATGGAATCGACAACTCTCCCGTGGTGCCGTACTCCGAGCGAAAATCGATCTCTACCGAGCGCACCTTCGATCGAGACACGATTGATGTGAAAAAGCTCAAAGGAATCATGACGGCTATGGCTGAGAATCTAGCCTTTCAGCTGAGGCGAGGAGAGAAACTCACCGCTTGTGTGACGGTGAAGATTCGGTATTCGGATTTCAATACCTACACCATGCAGAACCGCATTCCGTACTCAGGAGCGGATCACGTGCTTATCCCGAAGACTTTGGAGCTATTTGATAAGCTGTACAACAAGCGGCTTTTAGTACGATTGATAGGGGTTCGATTTAGTCATTTAGTAAATGGCTTTCATCAGATCAACATGTTTGATGACAAGGTAGAGCTGCTGGATTTGTATCAGGCTATGGATAAGGTCAGGGACCGATACGGCGATCGTTCAGTGCTACGGGTGTCTGGAATGGAAGCGCGAACCATCAGCCGATTCAATCCCTTCACAGGAGAACCACCGCCCTTGTTGGCAAACCGAAGAAGGTAATGCTCAACACGCATTCCTATTTCAGTTTTAAGTATGGGTTGAGGGCCATCCAAGAACTCCTCGATTTGGCGGAGCTGGGTGGGTACAGAGCCAGTGTGCTCACAGATATCAATAACACGGCAGGCACGCTGGAGTTTATCCGGCAGGGGCAGAAAAAGGGCATTAAGCCCATCGTGGGAATTGATTTTCGCAATGGAGCAGAGCAGCAATTTATAGGCATTGCGAAGAACAATCAGGGCTTTCGAAACCTCAATGAATACCTGTCTTTTCACCTTCACAATGACCTCAAGATTCCACCGCAGATTGAGATTGAGGACTGCTTCGTTATTTACCCACTTGACAAAAGACCGAATCGCGAGCTGAAAGACTATGAGTTCATCGGCGTGAAACCCGACCAAGTGAATCAGGTGAGATTTACCAAGAAGAAGCTGGAAAGGGAAAAACTGGTGGCCTGTCCGACATTCACCTTCCTACCGGGAAATGAGCTTGATGAAGAACTGGAAATGCACGAGGTGCTTCGAGCCATTGATTTGAATACGCTGGTTAGCAAATTGGAAAATTCTGACAAAGGAGAGCGTGGAGATGTGTTCCTTTCGAAAAGAGAATTGCTCGAAGCTTTCGAGGCGCTCCCTCAGGCCATTGAAAATCTGAAAGGTATCGTTGAGCATTCGTCCATCCATTTTGATTTCAATGAAAAAGCCACACCTCAAAACCTCAAAACCTGGACAGGATCGGTTGAGGGAGATTACAAAAAGGTCCGGCAGTTGTGCTTGGAAGGACTAAGCTATCGGTATGGCGAAAATCCGCCGTGGAGCATCAAGCGGCGCGTGATCAAGGAGGTGCAGATCATTCGTCAGCAGGGGTTTCTTTCGTATTTCCTTATCACTTGGGACATGATCAATTATGGGAGGAAGAAAGGCTATTTCCACATCGGGCGTGGAAGCGGAGCGAACAGCATCGTGGCGTATTTGCTGCAGATTACGGACGTTGACCCTGTCGAGTTGGACTTGTACTTTGAGCGGTTTATCAATCTCTTTCGCAAAAACCCACCAGACTTTGATATCGACTTTTCATGGGCCGATCGAGAGGATGTGACGGCCTATCTTTTTGAAAAGTACGAGCATGTGGTTCTCATTGCTACCCACATCACCTTTCAGTACAAATCACTGATTCGAGAGGTTGGGAAAGTCTTCGGTGTGCCGGCTTATGAGATTGATCGAATTCAGCGAACGCCAGACAAAGATTTAGATCATCACCATAAGTTGATCTTGAAGTATGGCCATCGCATTCAGGGTTTTCCTAGCCACCTGAGTGTGCATGCCGGAGGGGTGCTGATTGCAGATAAACCGATTCATTGTTTCACAGCGACTTCTTTGCCTCCAAAGGGGTTTCCCATCACGCATTTCGACATGATTTTGGCTGAGGATGTGGGGCTCTACAAGTACGATTTGCTAGCACAGCGAGGATTAGGTAAAATCAAGGATTCGATAGAAATCATCAAGCAAAACCAACCCGACGCAGCGGACTTTGATATCCATGATATTAAGCGATTCAAGCAGGATGAATTGATCAAGCAAAACCTGCGCACGGCCAATGCGATTGGATGCTTTTACATCGAGTCTCCTGCCATGCGGATGCTGATGGTGAAACTGCAAGTGGATGATTACCTGGGTTTAGTGGCGGCCAGTTCGGTGATCAGGCCCGGAGTGGCCAAGTCGGGAATGATGCGCCAGTATATCCTCAGGTATCGCCACGAGGAGCGCCGCAAGGACGCCCATCCTGTGCTGCTGAAAATCATGCCTGAGACCTACGGCGTGATGGTGTATCAGGAGGACGTGATCAAGGTGGCGCACTTTTTCGCTGGGCTGGATTTGGGTGAGGCGGATGTACTTAGAAGAGGAATGTCGGGGAAGTTTCGCTCTAGAGCGGAGTTTCAGGCGGTCAAACAGAAGTTCTTCGATAATTGCGCGAATAAAGGCTACACACCTGCATTGACGACAGAAATATGGCGGCAGATCGAAAGCTTCGCGGGGTATGCGTTTGCCAAAGGACATTCTGCTTCTTATGCTGTGGAGAGTTACCAGTGCCTGTTTTTGAAGTCTTACTTTCCGCTAGAGTTTATGGTGGCTGTGCTCAATAATGGGGGTGGCTTTTATAGCTCTGAGTTCTATGTGCATGAAGCGCGAATGAAGGGAGCTAACATTATAGCGCCGCATCTGAATCGCAGCGAATATCTAACGACGATCAACGGAAGGGACATTTATCTGGGCTTTTGTTTTGTGAAGGAATTAGAGGAAAAGACCATCAAGTCGATACTGAAGGAGAGAATTCTTGGGGAATTCAAATCGATAGAGGATGTGGTCAAGCGAGTATCAATTTCACTAGACCAATTGAGTTTGTTGATTCGGGTAGGGGCATTTGATTTTTTGAAGGCTAATAAGAAAGAGCTCCTATGGAAAGCGCATTTTCTATTGGGAAATACGTCAAAAAGCAAAGTGGAGAATTTACTCTTTGACCCTCCGGTGAAGGACTACACCTTGCCGGATATTTCTCATACCAGATTGGAGGATATGTATGATGAAATCGAGTTGCTGGGATTTCCGCTGAGTAGCCCGTTTAAGCTACTGGAGAGTATGCCTATCGGGGTGATCTCTGTGCGCGAAATGAAGCAACACATCAATCGAAATGTGCAGATGGTGGGTTACCTGATTACAACCAAAAATACCAGTACATTAAAAGGAGATAGAATGCATTTCGGCACTTTCGTGGATACGGATGGTGAGTTTATTGACACGGTCCATTTCCCACCGGTGGCTAAGCAGTATCCTTTTACGGGACGAGGCATCTACCACCTGTTTGGAAAGGTGGTAGAGGAATTTGATGCCATGAGTCTGGAAGTGAGCAGGATGGTGAAATTGGGGTATAGGGGACTGGAATGAGACGGTAATGGTTACTTTAAGTACTCATTCTTGAGACCTTTTTCGACCCGACAAATCATAACTGCATCAGGTTTGATTTTCTCCATTAGAGTCAGATCAACTCTACCTCTTAGATGATAGACTTTGTGAAAGTGCAGAGAAAAAAAGTGTCTGCGGAGGGGTATAGAGTATGAGTCTCCGTATATAACTAGGGTAGATCCGTCCTGAATTTTTTCATTGACCATCATGGCAGCTTTGTTGCCAAATTCATCGGCCAGTTTATGATGTTCCTTGATGTGATTTCTAATTGCTTCTTTTGGTTTGATAGAAAGGTACTTCTCTCTGTAGGATTTAATTATTCGGTCTTGAAAACCCAAATTGCCAGTCAGGTCGCCATGGGCTCTTTTAGTCATGCTCGTTTCTAGTGAATCCAGTGGGTACGGAGAAATCCCAAGGGTTGGAAATGAAGCCTCCATAAGGGTTTTGTATCCGAAATAGGCACCAAGGTCATTCCAATGAGTGTCCAATCTCCAATAAGGTTGGAGGTTACCATTAGTGGTATCCTTCATTTTTAAATCTAACAAAACTTCTCGGACATCTATTAATTCTTGTTGCAATTGCGAGTGAAGGTCGATGAGTTGATCTGCTAAAGAAATAGTGTCCTTTTTCACCCTTGAAATAGCAGGTGACAGTTTTTCTGGATAGATGGTTTGTTTATTGGGCCAAAATGCATAGATAAGTTTGTACTCATTTTTATCCGCATGCTTCTTCAATTTCTCAAATTGATTTTTGAAATCCAGCCCTTCTTCGACTGTCAGTAGGTTGGAATTTGAAAAGCTGTTATACACATGAGGGATATTAAAGAAGATAAATCCGGAATTTCCGACAGAAACATTTTGAGGACGATTGGATGATTTGAAATACTTGAGTTTGTATCTCGATCCCACTTCTATCAGGGATGCACGAAAACCAAAGTTATCAGACAGGTACATTTCAAAATCTAGAAAGTATTCTTTCGAGAAATTAAATTCTGGCTTTGATTGAAGTTCTCTTTTTTCAGCATTGGATGATTCCGAGGCTCCAGAGAAGATGGCCGGAATAGACAGGCTAACTATTAATAGACTTGAAAATATGATTTTCAAGAAATCCGAAACACTCAAATCTGTTTTTTTGAACATACTTACTAGAATCGGAAATAAATGAACGGGTTGTAGGTGGAGCTGCTAAACTCTATAATCGTGTAGCAATACAAGGCCAAGTTAAACCCTAAGATCAGAAGTGTCTGGAGGTTTTTAGAAGTAACCAACGACATCATGAGGTATTCTGCCTTTGACCTTATCGGCATTGAGAAAATAACCCCGAGAATAAATACGAAAAGAAAATAGGGGTTAATGAGCGTAATCGCATAATGATGTAAACTCATGTTTGAGGAGAACATAGATTGTAAATAGTCAAGTGCTAGGCTTAAATTTTCAGCTCGAAAGAAGACCCATCCTATCAGCACAAAAAACAGAACATATAGAGATTTGAGAGGGTTAAGCAATGACGGTAGTTTGAGGGGGAGTATTCTTTCTATTATGAGAAAAAATCCATGGAACAATCCCCAAATAATAAAATTCCAACTTGCTCCATGCCACAGACCTGTCAAGAAAAACACGATGATAAGGTTGATGTATGTTCGGAATTCGCCTCTTTGGTTGCCTCCCAGTGGTATATATAAGTAGTCTCTAAACCACGTAGAGAGGGAGATATGCCATCTCCGCCAGAATTCTCGAAATGACTTGGAACGATAAGGATGACTGAAATTCTCTCGAAACTCAAAACCGAACATTCGTCCTAAACCGATGGCCATGTCAGAATACCCTGAAAAATCGAAATAAATTTGAAGTGAGTAACACAGGACTCCAATCCAGGCAATGGGTGCAGATAAGTCCGTCGGGTTACCATCGAATATCAGATCAGCTACGAGCGCCATATTGTTGGCAATTATCACCTTTTTGGCAAGTCCCCTTACGAAACGAATAATGCCATTGGTAAACTTATCAAGGGTTCTTTCTCGATTTTCAATTTGATCATTGACGTCACTGTATCTAATGATTGGCCCAGCTATAAGCTGTGGAAAAAGAGCGATGTAGAGCCCAAGTTTAAAAGGACTTTTTTGATAAGGAACCTGCTCTCGATATACATCAATAAGATAGGAGAGACCTTGAAACGTAAAGAATGAAATGCCTATGGGAAGTACAATTCCGCTGGTATTAAAGGTCATATTAAAGCCTAGCTCACTCAAACTTTGGACTATAAAATGAGCATATTTATAGTATATGAGCAGGCTTAAGTTCAGTACAATCCCTATGGTCAGGATAGGCTTGAGAAATTTTCTTTCTTGCTTTTTTAAGCCATGGCCTAGGAGGATTCCTACGATGTAATTGATGCTAATAGACAGGAGCATTAGCAGTACCAATAATCCTTCTCCCCATGCATAAAACAGGAGACTAACCGCAAGCAGAAAAAGGTTTTGGGCTTTTTTCCTAAGAACCAAATTGACGGATACGACGATTGGCAGAAATACGAATAGGAAAATGGCTGAACTAAATACCATTCATTAAAGATTAGAGTATGGCAAATTCATTACCCCTCCACCATCTTTTCCAATCTGGCCGCAATTTTATCTGCTATGCTATTAGCACTTGTGCCGTCCACCTTGAATTCCAATTTCTTTTTATCGTCTTCAAAAACCTTCACATCAACAATCGTTAGGGCTCCTTTTTGCTCGTATCTGCCCCGAACTATATACGCTCCACTGAAGCGGTTTTCATTCATGAATATGATTTTTGCATTATCCTCCTTACTCAGTTCGGATAGACGGTTGTCCAGGGAATTTCCAATTCCTTTTGCGTCATAGAAAAGATCACTATCCTGAAAGCTGGTATGGACAAACACCGGCTTAGGGGAGAGCAGTTTGATGTTTTGCTTGTCACTGTCCGTCATCTTTCCAATATTGAAACTCTCAACTTCCGAAGGCACTCTCACCTCCGGTCGCTGGATGCCTCCGATATCTGCGGCAAGCTGCGGTACTTTTTTGGAGGCGAATTGAAACAGATCCAGCACATCAATGTATTCTCCCTCATGTAGTGCTGCACCTTTCATTCCAAAGAGTAGCGCATAAGTCAACAGACCTTGCCCATAAAGTGTGGTTTCATAACTAACGGCATCTGCGGCTGAGCCTGCAAGCAAAAAGATACCGGTTCGGTCTTTCATTCGCTCATAGGCTTTGACTTCTTCTGAGCTCATTGTCTTGCTCACCTTTTCTTTTCCAAAGGCTGAGGTAAGGGTGCCTGAATGACAGGCGTCTACGATCATGACTTGATTGAGAGCCGGAACAGATTTGATGTATTCGGTGAATTCGTAACTCGAAATAGCATGCTTTTCTCTAGTCTCTTGTTCAAAGACTTTTCCGTCTTTGGCGGTGCACGTCAGATAGTAGAAGTCCCCATCTTCTCCACCGGAATTCACACCATGTCCGGCCATGTACACGATGAGGTAATCCCGCGCACTGGCTTCAGTGGCATACTTCTCAAAAGTCTTCCTGATATTGTTCTTCGTTGGCCATTCGTTTTCAGGTCTATCCGTAGTGAGCACGGTCAGATTCATGTTTTCACCACCAATCAAATTGGAAGAGCTGATACGCAGTGCAGCAGCAAAATCGGTGGCATCCTTAGCGGCATATTTCAAATCCATTTCATCTTCTGCGTAATCTGCCGTGCCGATCACAATTGCAAAGATTTTTGGTTTGATTGCCGTTTTTTGATCACTTGTGGGAAGCACAAAAATATTCTTAGGCTCGCTACCGATAGAAGCGTCTTTGTTGTAAGCCTTAATGCTAATTCTCGACGGTTTAGCATCGAATAGGTAGGGGTGTCCTTTGATGTCGTATTCGATGAGTTTTTCAGCTGCCGCACTTCGCGATTGTGTCAAATCATTCGAAACTTCCTTGCCATTGATCACCAAAGAAACCTTGCCAATCCCACCACCTTGGTCGATGACTTTGAAGGCCAGAATACCCCCATCTTTGTTGGGGTGCTTCACTAATTCTACCAGAGGTGCTGAACCCAGATCACTGATGTTCACTGTTTTTCTGAGTCCCTCGGATCCTGAATTGACTAGTTTCTGCAATAGGTTCGGTTCATAGTAGAAATTTTTTAATTGCTCCAGAGCTATTATTTCAGCTCCTTTAGTATAGTGCATCTCTTGCATCACGTCGGAAGATGCGTCAAAGAGTTGTCCAGGTGTGGTGACCACAAACTTGTCAAACCTCAAAGGGATGAATGTGCCCGCCTCAGCATAGGAATTGTCCTTGCCTTCCCAAATTTTGATTGAACCGTCCAGAGAAGAAGTTAGAATGTTGTCTTTTACCTTAAGGATTTTTGTGATGTAATCATTGTGAGAGGAAAGTTCAGATTTCAGAGCTCCTGAACTATTAAAATGATAAGCTTTGAAATCATTTGACCTAAAGCCAGAAGAGGAATAGATGAAAAAATCACCGTTTGGTAATCCCTGTATTTTATCTCCGGTTTTATCTACTTTCAATTTCTTGGTTTGATTCAGACCATCGAAATAGATAATGTCTTTCGAATTTGATAGGGCCATTATCTGTTTGTCATCAAAACTGAAATCCACAATTCCTTGCATTGGAATTAATCCAATGAAGGCTAGGTCGTAGGACTGGTATAGATAGAGCCCATCGGCTTTTTTAAAAACCAAGGTCGAAGCATCATTAGATACCTTCATATCAAAAGCTCCTGCAACCTCTAGTTTCTTACTACTCTGCGCTTTGAAATCATATGCCTCGTAGGTGTTTACTCCTGTCTTACGGATGTATGTTTTTTCCCCGATGAACTCAATATTGAAATCAAGGAATTCAACTTTTTTAAGCTGATCCTTCATTTCCTGTTGGTTCAGATTCCATACTTTGATTTCATTATCTCTGCCAGCTGCTAAAACCAGATTGACATCAGGGTGGTAATCCAACTGAACAATGCCGCCCTGATGCCCGTCCAAAAGCATTGGGTAGGTTGCTCCTGTCAGGTCGAATACCTTAAGTTGGTTATTACGAGAGGCAATTACCAACTTTTCTCCATTGGCATCAATGTCAATATCATAGATGGGTCTGGCAGTACCTTTAAAGGAGCCGTTTTCCCAACTGCGATCTTGACTTTTGTAGATTCGAATCACATTGGCATGATCGGCAATGAAAACTCTGTCAGATTCATTATCCGCCCATGAAAGACCTTTGAGGCTTTCATCGTTCATGCGCTGGCTGCTCCACTTGAACTTACTTTGCTCAGTGAGATCATTTTCCAAGAGTTTTACGTCGCTATCTGCACTTCTCCCGGATGCTATGATTCCCCCATGTTTTGAATTGACCAAAATGCTTTCAACAGTCTGAGAAAACACTTTGATGGATTTAATTATCCTATTTTCTGTTGAGTTCACGGTCGTCATATGGCCATCTGAGTAACCCAAAACAATGGCGGCTTTATCGTCGAAAGCTGTAATGGCATTGATTGATTGGTCTCTGTCTTGTAGCGTGTAGACCATTTCCATTCCTTCTATTTTATACCCTCTTAGTTCACCACTTTGTGTCCCCACGAATAACGTCTCCAAAAAGAGCGAATAGGCCATGCTGGTAACCGAGCTAGGCATTTCAATGGATTTGGTTTCACTCCATGTAGAACTTTCATAGACAGATAATTTCTCTTTGCCGCCTGCAATTAGTGCTGATCCATCCGGTAGGTATTTCACAAGAGCTCGTTTATCTCCGGTTTCAATTGTTTTGATGACAGTGAAATTGCTTGTATCCCAGATATAAATATTGCCATCCTGGTCGCTACTAACCATTTCATTTTTTGTAGGATGAAAATCAAGATTGACAATCCCAGCTGAGTGTGCATTTAGCTGGTAAATCTCTCGCTGCGACTCAGTGTCCCAGATGTGTATGATGTTAGAATCATCGACAGAGCCTAACAGCTTGAAGTCAAAACTGGTCTCGATATAGTTCACACGCTGAGCATGCCCCATTGGGATTACCAGATTCGCTTCCTGTGCTGAAAGGACTGTAACTCCGAGTAATAAGAGAGAGAATAAGCTGGATTTAATGAGTTTCATAATGTGGGTGATAAGTGATGCCTAAAATCGGTAAAATCAGACGATGTATCAAGGGAAGTCGATGAAAATTCCTCAAACGGTTAGAGAAATCCATCGATTTGTTTCTTCGGCAAGTTGAGTAATTACTTCCTCAATCTTCTTGCCCTTTGTTTTGAAAGAATGGTCCGAGTTTTCGAATTCCACTAACGTAGATTTTGGCAATTCATTCACTACTTCTTTCATCAAGCTACTATTGGCTAATGCATCTTTAGTTCCCTGTAAGAAAAGCTGTGGAACTTGAATGTTTGGTAAATGAGCTGCTCTATCTTTAGAATCTCGTCCGGGTGCATGCAGCGGGAATCCAAAGTAGATTATGCCTTTCACCTGATCAAAAGAATGTTCCGCCAATAGGTGGGAGGCCATTCTTCCACCATAGGATTTTCCAGAAAGAAGGATAGGCACATCGTTTTGATTCAAGGACCATTCGGCAACAGCTCTCCATGCGTTTATGTTTGCTTTAGGACTTCCGGGAGATTTCCTTCCTTGATCGATATAGGGAAAATTGAATCGAAGTACCGAAAGATTTTGCTGAACAAGTGCTTCTGATAGTGACTCCATAAACGAATGCGTCATTGGTGCCCCTGCTCCGTGAGATAAGATAATGAGAGCCGAAGGCCGGGAAGCTTCGGTAAGTAACGCATTAATGGTTTTTTCCTCAAACGGAATACTAATAGATTTCATAATCTTAAAGATAATTCCGTAAGCTTACCTTTCTAAATAATGAGTAGAAGAGAACACGTCTATTTTCTAATACATAAGCCCTTTGGCTACCTGAGCCAGTTTTCTTCTGAAGCAGGGAATCCGGGACTTGGAGAATTGTTTGACTTGCAGAAAGATGTTTATCCTGTAGGACGGCTGGATATGGATAGCGAAGGATTGTTGATTTTGACGAATGATTCCTCTCTAAACAAGTCTTTACTTGATCCTCGCAATCAGCACAGGAGAACGTACTGGGTGGAAGTAGAAGGATTGCCTGATGAAATAGCGTTGAGGGAACTTGAAAAGGGTGTTGAAATCAACTTGAAGGGTAAGAAATACAAGACAATGCATGCACAGGTAACGTTGATTTCTCCTGAGATAAGTGAAAGAGAACCTGCCGTGAACAGGAAGAAACATCCTGTGACCGGTTGGTTGGAAATATCGCTCGTGGAAGGTAAAAATCGCCAAGTCCGTCGAATGACGGCCAAAGTGGGACATCCCACTTTAAGGCTAATTCGTGTTGGAATCGAAGACGTAAAACTGGGAGAAATTCCGATCGGTGGAATTGTTCAAATCTCTGGCAAGATTCTAAAAAAGAAGTTGAAACTCTAATTACTCAATGTGCAGATGGTGCACATGCTCTCGGACCAAATCTACACGCTTGGTGATGTGGTGGATGTATTTGGCTAGCTCCGTTTCGATTACGTACCTGCGTCCATCATAGGATTCCTGACCGATTTCATCAACCAAGTCGTCTCTTTCTTTTTCGATTTCGGCTATTCCCAAGCACTCATCATAAAGGAATTGAATGAACTCTTTCATGCTGTAGTCCTGCTCAAACTTTGAGATATCCTTGAGAGTCTTCTTGATTTCCTTGTCGTGTGAGAACCGAGAAGCTCTTTCAAGCCTGTGGAGTAGCACCGAATCATAGTGATGGATATTCTTGAGCATGGTGATCACTTCATACCGATACTCATTTTCGAAGCAGAACCTTGACATTCCATCATAATCGTCAAGCTCGTCAGCTTCCAAATCCCAGGCATAAGTCAGCTCATCGATTTTCTTTCCAAGTGATTCCTTGGTCTCCTGCCCAGCCACGCTGAAGCAGACAACTAGTGTAGCAAGTAGAAACAAATTCTTCATTTTATCATTTTTGAGTCAAGCACTATTTGACAAACATCGAACCAAATATTTTATTATCCCAATGTCAAACAATGCGAAGTTTTGGATGCTGATTAAACACTTCACAGGATAGAAAGGTTTTCTGCAATATCTTTATTGTGAAAGCTCTCGTAAAATAATGAAATGCGCCTAATCTTAGCCATAGTCTTGTTAGGATCTCTCGTTCGCACCTACGGGCAAAATGATGAACACCCCGAGTACCTCATTAGAAGTATTTATTTCGGAGGCGGAAGCTTTTATGTGGATTCACTCCAGCGGGAAGAACTTTATCAGTTTCTAGACTCTATCCCAGACTTGCATTTGTACGATATTAGCATTCACAGTCACACGGATAACATTGGTGGAGCGGCCTATAACAAATGGCTTTCTGAAATGCGTAGTGAATCGGTGATAGAGGAACTTTTAAATAAAAATCTCGACCCTAATAGCATAGTCATTAAGGACTTTGGTCAATTCAATCCTGTTTTTGATAACTCAACATACATGGGCAGGCTAAGGAACAGGCGTGTCGATATAGTCTTCTGGCCGTTGGTCTTTTAGTTTTCTCTCGAAAACGTATTGGTTGCCTTAATTTTCATTGGATGATTATAGAATTTCTAAAAACTAGTTCGTGGATGCTTGAAGTCTTAATTTTGCCTCATGGCAGAATTCGCACAGGTCGTTAAGGACATCCGCCTCCGGAAGTTTGCCCCTGTATATTTCTTACAGGGAGAGGAGACGTTTTTCATTGACAATATCATGGATCACATTGAGAGCCTAGCGCTAGACGAATCCCAGAAAAGTTTTAACCAGTACATTTTGTACGGTAAGGAAACGTCTTTTGAGCAGGTGGTTTCCACAGCCCGCAAGTACCCTATGATGGGCGAGCGACAGGTGATATTGGTCAAGGAAGCACAGGAACTAAAAGGTTGGCAGAGAGAAGAGGATCAGAAATTGTTACTGAACTACCTCGAAAATCCAATGCCTAGTACGGTGTTGGCTTTTGCTTACAAATACAAGACACTTGACAAGCGAACTAAGCTCGGCAAGTCGATTGATAAACTTACGGTGGCGGTACTCAGCAAGCCCCTTTACGACAATCAGGTTCCTGGGTGGATTCAGGGCTATGTCAAGGCGGTGGAAGCAAATATCACCGATCAGGCTTGTGCGCTTTTGTCGGAGAATATTGGGAACAATCTGCAGCGATTGGCGCGCGAGATTGATAAGCTCTTGCTGAATGTAGGAGCTGACAAGAAAATCGACGAAGCACTGGTCCATAAATATGTGGGCATCAGCAAGGAATACAACACATTCGAACTACAGAAAGCCATAGGAATGCGAAATGACGCCAAAGCCCTGAAAATCGTTCGGTACTTTGCTGAGAATCCCAAAAACAATCCATTGATTCTGGTGCTGTTTAGCTTGTATTCTTTCTTTTCAAAGCTGGTTTTAGTACATGAGGCAGGTACTCAAGACAGCAATCAACTTGCTCGTGCGATAGGTGTCAATGCGTATTTCGCCAATGATTATTTGGTGGCCGCAAGAAATTACAATTTACCTACCGTCCTTCGCAACTTGGATCATCTTTATAAAGCAGATTTGCAGAGCAAGGGGATTGACTCTATTGGAATGAAAGAAAAAGAGGTGCTGACAGAACTTGTTTACAAGATGATGAATTGACACACCATTTCTCAATAGATTTCGTTCAACCATCAAAATCAAAATTCAAGAGTGAGATACTTATTTCTGTTATTGCTTTTCTCGTCAGTTGGGCTTTTAGCACAGAGCTATTTACCAAACCAGCACCCCGACTTTTATTTTAATCAAGCCATTTCCAGTTACCAGTCTGGTGACTACAAAGTGGCTCGCCATTTACTTGATGAGTTTTTGGTAACTACCGAAACCCCTGAGGCGCTTTATTACCGAGCTATGAGCTCCATAAAAACAGGTGAAAAGTCTGGCGAATTTTATGTGCAGTCTTTCATCAAAAACTATCCACTTCACCCATTGGCTCACAAGGCTCAGTTCGAGTTAGCCCGTCAATATTTTGTCCGAAAGAATTATCAGAAGGCACTATTAGCCTATGGCGTGATGAATCCTGAGACCCTTGATAGGTCGCAAAGAGAACAGGCTTATTTCGAGAAAGGATATTCACTTATTCAAATAAATGTGGTCGATCAGGGACTTACATCTCTTGAGTCAGCCTACAATGTAGGAGGGGATTATCAGTCACGAGCCGCCTACTATTTAGGCGTTTACTCCGACAATGATCAAGCCGAAGAATGGCTCTTGAAGGCATCCGAGGATCCTGAATGGCAACTAAAGTCGGCCGTTTATCTATCTCAGATTTACCTGAGTTCTGAGGAGTATGATAAACTTCAGGAGGTTAATGAGCCACTATTATCAAACGAAAAGACTCAGGAAAACACTGATCTCCATTTCTACACAGCAGAGTCGTATTATCAAGAAGCATCGTACCGATCAGCGGCTCGTATTTATGATAAGGGAATTGCACTCGGTACCCGAAAGCCTGATTCAGAAACACTGTTCAAACTAGGCCATTCATATTATGAAATTGGGGAAAAGGAAAAGGCAATTGATCAACTAAAAAAATCAGGTCTAAACGAAAGTGCCACAGGGCAGGCAAGCGCGTTCCAGCTAGGGAAAATCTACACGGAGCTCGGCCAGTACACGAGCGCTCTTCACGCTTATGAAATAGCCGCATCAAGTGACCACAATAAGACTATTCAGGAGGAATCCCAGTTTTTGGCTGGTAAAACGAGTGTTCAGCTTGCTCAGTTTGATCAGGCCATTGTCAAACTCGAATCATTTCTTCAGGATTTCCCGACCAGTGATAAAAACAGGGAAGCGAACGACCTACTTTCAAACGCATATCTGAGCACTTCGAATTACGATTTGATCATTAATCATTTTGAGAAGATCAACTCGCCCAGTTTGGTACTCAGGAAAAATTATCAGCAAGTCACGCTTGTAAAAGGAATGCAGTCTTTCAGCGACCGACAAATCCAAGAGGCACTGGGATATTTTAACAAAAGTGTCAATACGAATATCAATCGTCAGTTTGAAATGGAGGCCTATTACTGGATAGGCGAGGGCCAGTTTATCCTCGGAGACAAAGACAAGTCCGAAGCGGCCTACCGAAAAGCCAAAAGTCTGGACGCTTCTTACCCAATGCCGGATTATGGTCTTGGCTACTTAGCCTACAATTCCAACGAGTATGCTGAAGCAAAAGAATTGTTCCAGTCATTCAAGCGAAAGGCCATCTCGTCTCACCAATTTCAACCGGATGCATCTCTTCGAATAGCGGACTGTGAGTATGCCCTCAAAAATTATGATGCATCATTGGCCGGCTACCAAGCCCTATTCAATGCAAATGTTTCTCAGGATTACCTTCACTATCAAATAGGGCTCATTCATCAGCTGAATAGTCGTGTTGATCAGGCAGTAAGTTCTTTTATGAAAGTGGTTCGAATGCCAGCATCCACGTTTCGGGACAATGCCATGTTTCAAGTGGCCCAGACCTATTTTGAGGATGCACAATTCGCTGAAGCCGAAAAAGGTTTCACGGCATATATTGATCAGTATTCAAATGAGAGCCTTGCTCCGTACGCCAGAATCAAGCGTGGTTTGTGCTACTTCAACCTAGAGCAAAATCAAAAATCCAAGGAGGACTATTTATTCGTTTTAGACAATCATATCAATCACCCGTCTGCGCAAAGTGCACTTTTAGGTATTCAAGAATTGCAAAAGCGGGGAGAGGAAATCGACTTTGATCAATACCTGACCGCATTTAAAACGGCTAATCCGGACGATTCCAGTTTGGAGTCTATTGAATTTGAACAAGCTAAGAATGTGTATTTCGCGCAGAAGTATCAGGAGGCTATTAATAGGTTCGAGAGGATTCTCACAAAGAACCCCGATGGAGCTTTTAAGGAAGATGTAATCTATTACTTGGGAGATGCCAATGATCGAATTGAGAATGTTAGCAAAGCGACTCAGTACTATGATGAGATCGTGGAAATGCCCAATTCGAAGTATTTGAATAGAGTACTTGATAAAAGAGGAAGATTGCTGCTGAGAACTGAACAAGGAGAAAAAGCAATATCGAATTATCAATTGCTGCAGGAGTACAGCAAGAACAGAAAGGAAAGCTACCTCGCTAGCGAAGGTTTGATGAAATCCCATTTTCTGCTGGGATCATATGACAAATCAATCGAATACGGTCGGTCTATTGTAGGTGCGGAGTGGAAGCCATCGAATGCCGAAAGTGAAGCTTCCTTATACATTGGCAAATCATTGGTAAAAAAGGGAAGTCCCAATCTCGCCATTGATGAATTCTTAAATGTTATTAATGGGGGAACTGATGAGATTGCCGCCGAGGCAAAATTTAGTATTGGAAAGATCCAGTACGATCAGAAAAAGTGTAAACAGTCTCTGGAGACATTGTTTCAGTTGAATTCCCGTTATGCCGCCTACAATGACTGGGTAGGAAAGTCTTTCCTTTTGATCGCTGATAATTACCTGGCGCTTGAAGAGCTACTTCAAGCAAAAGCCACCTTGAATTCACTGATTGATAACCACCCAAATGCAGAAATCAAGTCTGAAGCGAGGGTGAAATTGGAACAAATTGAAAAAATGCAATTGGAGGAGGTTGCTCAAGACACAGCGAAATGAGATTATTAGCGTTTATATTCACTGTATTTATTTGTGGCGGATTGATCGCCCAAGTAGGAGAGGTTACTTCGGAAGAAATAGTCATTGAAAAGGACAAGGAGATTGTTCTGCCAAGTGCTGATAAGTTATATCTGCCCGTTACTCCGCCGGAAATTCGTAGAGATACCTCACGATTGAGATTCAACATTTCGTCTCCTAATTTCAGCATTGGAAAGTTTGCGCCTCAGTTAAGGCCATTTGTCTATGCCGCAAGTCGGGAGCAGATTCAATATCAGAACTTCATTAAAGCCGGCTTTGGAAGTTTTGGATCGCCTTTATTAGCAGGGTATTACGGTCAGGAAACTAAGAAAGTAAATTGGGGTGCATGGGTGTACCATGAGAGCTTTGCCAAAGGTTCAGTTCGCGATAGTCAGAGCGCCTCTTCGGTGAGCTATGCAGACGTGTTCACCACTTTCCAGAATCGCAATTGGGCATTTACACCAACATTGGGATGGCAATCCGATGGATATAGATTTTATGGGTATGATGATGCCGACACTAGAATTTCAGAGGATAAAAACCATGTAGGTAGAATCAGGTTAGGAGCTAAGCTTCAAGAGATCTATGACAATGATTGGTCCTTTGAGCTTCAGCCAGTCTTCCGATCTACTAACCAAAACACACCGAGTGACGCTCCATCAAGTTCTGAGAACTACTTGGATTTGTTCACAGCCGGAACTTATCAATTCGACAGCACGCTTTCTGCAGGAGTTGAACTACAACTAGGCGCTATTTCATTTGAAAGTGAGTCTTCAATCAATCGAAACTTCGTGAAGGTCAATCCTTGGGTCGGGATCAAAAGAAAGACTCTTTTCATAAAAGCGGGAGTGGAGTTGGCGACAACTAATGACACAATAATTAGTGGGGTAAAGAGCTTTTTCTATCCAGACATTTCCGCAGAATGGACTGGACTGCCGGGCTGGACAGTATATGGAGGATTGAGTGGTGAATTGAAACCGGTAACATTCAGCAGCCTTACCCGTGACAACTTGTTTCTCGATGACAGTTTGACCATGGCGCATGAAAACATCAAAACCAAGATTTCTGGGGGGATTCGTGGAAATATCAGTTCAAGGCTTTTCATGAATACAGGGGTTGCACTTTCGAGCATTGAAAACATGTCTTTTTTCGTGCCTTCTGCTAGCGATAGCGCACGTTTTATTATTGCAGTGGACCCAGAGGCCGTTACAGTCTTTAATTGGTATGGTCAACTAAATTGGCAGGCCGATCGGCAGACCCATCTCGGAGTGAGAGCTGATGTCTATAGTTATGGAATTGACACATTCGATAAAGCTTGGAACAAGCCAAACTTTAAGCTTACCATTGATTGGTTTCAAAGGTTTACAGACCGAATAAGTACTCAAACCACCCTGAGTTCTTTGGCAGGGATCAAAGCTCCACGGCCGGTTACTTTTGAGGCAGAGCATCTTGACCCGATTTTGGATTTAACCTTAGAGGGCATCTATAAAATCAATGAGAGGGCTCAGGCATTTGTGCAACTTCAAAACCTTTTTGGAGCGGAGTACTCCCGATACCTTAATTACCCAGGCCGAGGGGTGTCATTTAGAATAGGCGCACTTTATCGCTTTTAGTCTGAGTAATTAGTTTCCCAAATTGATTTCATTATTCAAAGAAAAAATCAGCCAGTTTTTAAGTTTTGTTTATCTTGGTTCGATTAAAAAATAACCTGAATGGCCGACGAAAATAAGAATCAAGACCCTGAGGAAGAAAACAAAGGAGCATCGAATGACGATGATTTTGGTTTACCGGACTTTGAGTTCGAAGCACTGGAGGATGATGACGATGATGACGCTGGTGAAAGCACTAGCCCTAGCGAAGAGAGTTCAGATGAAATTACTTCAGAATCGGACGATGATTTACCTAGTATAGATGATGGTGACTTAGAAGATTTGGATCTCGATCTTGAAGGTATAGACCTTGAAGGCATAGAAGACCTTGATCTCGATAATTTGGATGATCTAGGTGATCTCGACTTGGAAGATTTAGATCTTGATGACTTAGATAAGGATTTGGAGGATTTAGATAAGACCATCGAAGAAACCGATGTACCAATTGCAGCAAGTGCTGAGAAGATAGAAGATATTTTCCAAGGGGAGGCTCCTGACAACTCTGAAGAACCACTTGCTGATGATGGTGAATTCTATGAAGAAGAATCATTCGGAGATTTTGATGGTGAATTCGATGAAGAGGCTTCTGTAGAGGATGAAGCTGATGAACCTCAAGCAAACGTTGAGGAAGGCGATTCTATGGAGGAAGAGGAGGTTCCTGAGCCAGGAGATTTACCTTCTTTGGAGGACACGGATGACTTTGATAGCTCCATCTTTGACGATGACACTGAAGGTTTAGATTTGGGTGGAGGTGCAGAGGCACCAATTCCTTTCGCTAAGCGCGATTTGCCTGGTGAGTATAGGCATGATGAAGAACCAGAGGAGCAAGTAAGTCAGGAAGAGATCGACTCTTCCAAGAGTAAGTTTGTTAAAATCGTAGTGCTCGGAACCATAATGTTTGTGGCTATTGGTACTGGATTTCTGTATTGGAACGGAACATTGTTCGGCGGTGGCGCAGAAGGCGAGAGCAAAGAAGTGGCTGAGAATAAGGTGGAAGAGAAAAAGCCCGAGGTGAAGAAAACAACGCCTAAGCAGGAAGAGACAACTGGCGAAAGTAAGGTGGAGACAGAAAAACCAGCCGAAAAACCAGCAACCACTAAGCCGAAAACAGAGGAGCCAAAGCAAACGCCAAAACAGACGCCTCCTAAGCAAACAACTACTAAGCCAGCAACAACCAAACCGGCGGCAAGTGGCGTGTCAAAAATGGGCGCTGCAACTGGCCAGCGACATATAATTGTTGGAAGTTTTCTAGATGAGGGATCTGCCTTGGCTTATGCTGATAAGCTTGCTGCACAAGGCGAAAACCCTTCTATTATTCCACCATTTAATAATGCACCGAATTATAGAGTAGCTGTTGCTTCTTTCGCAAATTTTGCAACTGCAAACAGCAATCTTGAAAGATACCGTGAGACCTACAATGGTGCCTGGATACTCAAGTATTAAGCTATTTTAAAATCTTAAGACCCATTCATGCGTTAGCGTGAGTGGGTTTTTTAGTTTTGCACCTTTAGGACGACACTAAATGAACGTCAATTCCGTTAAGAGCACTAACAAGTAAATCTATGATCAACGAACTTTTGCAGGACGCTAATATTCCACTTGAATCACCTGAGGCTGCCACCGAATCAATTTCTTTATTAGAGCTGATTTTCAATGGTGGAATCATGATGATCCCAATCTTTCTACTTTGGATGGTTGCCATCTATGTTTTCGTAGAGAGATTAATGATGCTCAGAAAAGCCTCTCAAACCCCCGATAATTTTCAAGATAAAATACGCCAGCTTGTGGTAGGTGGCGATATTCAGGGAGCGAGGATGATGTCCATTCAAACCGATACACCAGCTGCCAGAATGATTGAGAAAGGTGTTTCCAAAATCGGGAGCTCTTTGAAGAATATTGAAGTGAGCATTGAAAACCTTGGTAAACTGGAAATCTACAGGTTGGAAAAGAATCTTAATCTCTTGGCTACTATTTCAGGTGCAGCACCAATGATCGGTTTTCTAGGAACAGTTGCGGGTATGATTCAGGCATTTATGGCAGTTGCTCAGGAAGAAGGAGCTGTTAGCCCTAAGCTGCTTTCAGGTGGAATCTATGAAGCCCTAATTACCACCGCGGCAGGGTTGATCGTTGGGATTTTGGCCTACCTGGGGTACAACTATTTGGTTGCCAAAGTTTCGAAAGTGATCCATACGATGGAGTACAATGCCATTGAGTTTGTGGAATTGTTGCAAGAACCTCAGAAGAAATAAGAATGAATTTAAAGCCAAAAAATAAAGTAGAGGCTTCATTCAGCATGTCGGGCATGACCGACGTGATTTTCTTGTTGTTGCTGTTCTTCATTCTTACTAATTCTTTCGTCACTCCTTCTGGTCTACCGGTCAATTTACCTTCTTCAAAGAGTGCCGATATTGTGCTTCAAAAAGTGAGTGTGACAATAACCAAGGACCTCAAGTTCTTTGTGAACGATAAAAGGGTGAATGAAGGCCAATTGGAGGGTGAATTGAGAGCTGCTCTCACTGAAAAACAAGGCGTAGTGGTACTACACTGCGACGAAGGAGTGCCTGTTAAGCATTTGGTTAAGGTTGCAGGAATAGCCACTTCGTTAGAAGCGCGAGTTTCAATAGCTACAAAACCGGAACAATGATAGAACAAGAGGAAAAGCAAAGGAAAAGAAAAGCTTGGGCCACATCTGTGGGAATGCAGGTGGTTCTTCTTGTGCTTTTTTATTTCTTGATCGCCTGGAAAGAGCCCTTTCCGCCCAATCCTGAATTTGGAATTGAATTGAACTTCGGACAAGTGCAAACGGGTGGTGGCGCAAAGCCAGTCCAGAGTCAGGAGGTTTCGCAAGAAGATGAAATAGAGCAATCCTCAACTCAGGCCGAAGAAGTTACCCCTGTTGAATCAACAGAGACTAACGAACCTGTTGACCCTGTGAAAGTTGTGGACAACCCGAACCCTGACGTTTCTCAGAAGGAAACGACTTCCTCGGCAAAGCAGCAAACCGAAACAAAAAAAGTAACCGAGAACAATCAGAAGGAAACCAAAGATCCAGCGAGCACTGATAAAGCGAATGAGACAAATCCCTCGCAAGGCGATAATGAAGAAACTGGGGATCAAGGAAATCCTGAAGGGGATATAAACGAGGAGGCGTTGTACGGCGAGCCGGGGGGTGGTGATGATGGCTCCACACTGCAAATGTCAGGTTGGGAGTGGGATGCACCACCGAAACCCAATGACAAGTCTCAGGAGTCAGGCAAGATTGTTTTTGAAATTGTGGTAGATGCGGATGGTTATTTGACGAGCTACAAAGTGCTGACAACTTCCGTTTCTCCTTCCGTGGTTCAGCAGTATTCGCTAGCCGTGGAGCAACTGACTTTCTCAAAAACATCTTCCTATAAACCCGCTCCATCTTCCAAGGGGATTCTTACTTTTATCATTCGCTCTAGATAATCCGACGATGACCTATTCAGAAGTGCTGGAATACCTGTATTCCAGGTTGCCAATGTACCAGCGTGAGGGTAAATCCGCTTTTAAAAAGGATTTGGGAAATACGATTGCGTTATTAGGGAAGCTGGGGGACCCGCACCGAAGATTCAAATCCATTCATGTAGCGGGAACAAATGGGAAAGGCACTTCTTCTCACATGCTTGCATCCATACTGCAGGCTTCAGGATACAAGGTAGGGCTCTATACCTCACCTCACCTCAAGGAATTTACCGAGCGCATAAAGATCAATGGTCGAGAGGTTTCAAAGAAATTCGTAGAAGATTTTACCAATAAGAATCAGGATTCCATTGAAGAAATAAAGCCTTCCTTTTTTGAGGTGACAGTGGCTATGGCCTTTGATTATTTCGCCAGGGAGAAGGTGGATATTGCCGTTATAGAAACTGGGTTGGGTGGTCGATTGGATAGCACGAATGTAATCCAGCCGGAGGTAAGTTTGATTACGACTATTTCTTTGGAACACACTGATTTACTGGGAGATACCGTTGAGAAAATTGCCTTTGAAAAAGCAGGAATTATAAAGCCGAAAACCCCAGTGGTTGTTGGGGAAATCACGGGGGGGCCTTTGGAGGTGATATCAGAAGTGGCCATTAAGAATGAGTCTCGGTTGATCAAAAGCAAGAGGAGAAATCATGAATTTGATTTGAGAAACCTTCCGCCATATACTGAATTGAATCTGCCTGGAGTGTTGGCTGTGATTGAGGAGATGAAACAACATGGATGGAAAATATCCAATGCAACCACAAAAGAAGGAGCGGAAAATTACACGACTTCTACGGGATTGAAAGGAAGGTTTCAGATTCTCAAAAAGAAGCCTATTGTCATCGCTGATGTTAGCCACAATAAAGCAGGCATAGCCTTACTCTTAGAACTGATCAAGCAATTTGAGTATAAGCATCTACACGTTGTTTTCGGTACGGTAAAAGACAAGCCCGTAAGTGATATTCTCTCAGTATTGCCATTGGATGCTACTTACTACTGGACACAGTCAGGCGTTCCCCGAAGTTTCTCAGCTGAAAACTTAGAACAGAGCGCTAAGACACGAAATCTAAAGGGTAAAGCCTATGAGAATGTAAACGACGCAAAAAAAGCGGCACTTCTAAGCGCCGCTCTTGATGATTTGGTCTTGATCACAGGCAGCACTTTCGTTGTTGCTGAGATCGAAGGACTGTAGTTATTTGATGTTCAAATGATGCACATGCTCGCGCAGTACATCAATTCGCTTGGTGATGTGCTTTACGTATTTGTTTAGCTCAGTCTCCAACACATACGCCTCTGCGTCTTTATTCTCACCAGTTTTCTTAGCATTTCGCTCGATATCATTTCTGGCATTACACTCCTCGTGAAGAAATACTAGGAATTCGCGAATACTAAAATCACTTTCAAATTTCTCAATATCCTTAAGTGTCTTCTTCATTTCTGCATCTCCACCGCCGTATCTGGCTTTTTTAGTGATTATGTCATATAGAACCGAATCATAATGATGAATGCCCTTTAGTGTTTCTATCATTCTTGCTCGGTATGGCTCTACTGTGCAGAATTCAGACAGACCTTCGTAGGTTGCCAGTTTCTTGGCCTCTTCGTCCCATGCCAGCGTTAGCTCTTCAATTTTTTCTCCCACATTTTCCTGTGCCAGAGCATTTGTTCCAAAAAGTACAAGAGCCAGAAGTACAATACTATTTTTCATTTCAATTAAGTTAAGCTGCGGTAAATATCGCAGGTCTTTTCACAATTTAGGTTCTGAGCCAGCTAAATTTGCATCAAAAAAATTGGCAAGACCAAGTAAAATCCAACGGTACGCTCAAAATCTGGCGAGCAGTAATGTCATAGAAGCTGAAAAACCAATTTTTCAAAAAATAGCTGGAAAATGGCAATCGGAGTTCTTCAAGAACGACCTGCCGATAACCCTTGAATTGGCTTGCGGAAGGGGAGAATACACCATCGGGCTTGGGCAGAAAATCAAGGATCGAAATTTTGTTGGAATTGATTTGAAGGGGGATCGAATCTGGGTAGGGAGCCAGCAGGCGCAGGAGCTGGGGTTGGAGAATGTGGCCTTCATACGCTCAAGAATAGAACTATTACCTCAAGTCTTCACGCCAAATGAAGTAGACGAAATTTGGCTCACATTTCCCGATCCGAGACCGAAGGATCGTGATGAGAAGCACAGAGTTACCAATATTTTCTACCTCAACCTATACCGAACCATTTTGAAAACTGATGGTTGGTTCAGGTTCAAAACGGACAACACGCAGCTCTTTGAATATACCCTTGAAGTTTTGAAAGGAATGAAGCTGACACAGCTCGATTTCACAATGGATTTATACAATTCGGACATGCTTGCTGATCATCACGGTTTGACGACCAAGTATGAGAAAATTTGGACGGGAAAAGGTGAAACGATAAAGTACCTTCGATGTAAGTTTGAATAGAGAAAGAACCCAAGAAAGACACTTCCATGAAAAACCTACTCGGCTTAACTCTGATTACTTTTTTATTAGGTGCATGTGGCCAGTCTTCCACAGGTATGACGATTATAGACGCTGATGAACTTGTAAGCCTGCAAGGGGAAGGTGTGCAGGTAATCGACGTTAGAACCGTAGCGGAGGTGGAGTCTGGCAAAATCCCGGGAGCAATGAACGTGGTGTTTTCGGATGGATTTGCTGACAAGATGAAAAGCTTTGACAAGGAGGAGCCTGTAATCCTTTATTGCCAATCTGGTGGGAGGAGTACCATGGCATCTACGCAGCTTGTAAACGCTGGCTTTAAAAATGTCTACAATTATTCTGGAAGCTATAGCGATTGGTTGGCCCAGAAGCGGCCAATAGAGTAGTTAAGTCCACTTTTCCCATGAAAGCATTGAATTTGATTTCTAGGTAGCTAACTATTTATACATTTCTTTTTAAATTCCGTCTCATATGACCAGCCGCTACCAAATCGAAACTCAATCGGCCGAAGAAAACGAGCCGATCCAAGATCCTTCAGATACAATCTTCACCGTCATTGGCCTCTTCCTGGTCATGGTACTCGTATGGGTCACCATCAAGGGGAAACTGCGCGACTGGTTAATGAAATAGCTATGGGATGTCCTTCAGGCAAAACATCATTTCAGTCTGAAGAAATAGCAGTAGAAGCGCTTGTTCAAAATCATATCCGATTTGGTCACAGGAAGGGCGCAGGTCCTCAAAATGTTTATCTCTGCGATGACTGTGACAACTGGCATTTTACATCTCGGCTCCCCACAAATTCTACGCTATTAGAGGATGAAACGCAGAAGCGAATAGTGGCCGAGTCTCGAGCCCAAAACTGGGAACAAAAGCTGAGATAAGAATAAGGGAATTTGCTCGTTAGCTAGTTTAAGATAGAAATTAAACAGTATGAAACAGGTGAAAGCAAACGAACAAGTGAAGAGAGAAGGAATAGGACAATTTTTACTAAAACTCATTCATAAGCATTTTGGAATCAAGAAACCCTGGGAGGTCTAACCTCCCATTTTAATTGTCGTCCAGGCAGCAAGTCCATTCGGCCATTTGTCCCTTAGCATAAGGTTGTAGACTTTTGTATATATCAATAATGCAATGGGATTTTTAGATCGAGTTTTTGGTGCTTCGGAGATTGTTGAAAATTGGAGTCAGCTTCAGAGCATGGCAGATTTGGATCATGCCGAGGAAAGCTCTTTTCAAAAACCCGTTGTACTCTTCAAGCATAGCACCACTTGTGGGACTAGTGCATATGCCAAACAAAAATTGGCCGATTTGGAAATAACCGACGGCTTTGATTTTTATTACCTTGATCTCCTATCTCATAGAGACGTATCCAATGAAATAGCACGGCGCTTCGGTGTTATTCATCAGTCTCCCCAGATCATTATCCTGAAAGATGGTAAATCAGTCTTCGATACATCTCACCATGCCATATCTTCGGAAGTTGTTTCAAAGCAGCTTCAGTAAATGCCGAAAATCACCTCCGAGCAAATAACCGAAACACTCAATCATCAACTAGCTCTTCTCAAAAAGGAGAAGGAAGCCGACTATCGTTTATACGAGGAGAGAATGATGAACACCTCCATAAAGGAGCGTGAAAAAAATGGTGTAACCTGGTATCCTGTCCGGTTGATGAGTGACTTCATTAGCACAGGGGAGAGAATCACGCTGGAGGTATCCAAACATAAAAACCCAGAACAAAAGCACTCTTTTCAAGTCGGAGGGGTGGTGGGTATCTTCCCTAGCTCCGAGGAAAAAGGAAAGACCGTTGGTGGTGTAGTGAGCTACCTGAAGGAAGGAACTATGCGAATAGTGCTGAATCAGTCTTTTCTCCCAGACTGGGTGAGAGAGGATAAAATTGGAGTAAACCTGCTTTTTGATGACGGCACATATCGGGAAATGAACCGAGCCATTAGCACGGTAATAGCCGCCAAAAATGATAGACTCAGTGAGCTGAGAGATGTATTCTATGGAGCCAAACCGGCCATTTTCACAGATGCATTTGCGTACGCATTGCCAGACCTCAATGAAGTGCAGAATGAGGCTTTCGCAAAAATCATTCACGCTGAGGATGTTGCCTTTGTTCATGGTCCGCCCGGAACTGGGAAGACCACTACTTTGACTAAGTGTATCAAAGAAACTGCGAAGAAAGAAAAGCAGGTTTTGGTTTGTGCTCCCAGTAATGCCGCGGTTGATTTACTCGTGGAGAAGCTAGTGGCTGAAGGGCTAAATGTGTTGCGAATTGGGCATCCTGCACGATTGACTCCTGAGGTGGTGGAAAATAGCCTTGATGTCAAGATCAGCAAGCACCCGGACTTTGACAGGTTGAAAGATATGCGCAAGCAGTCTGAAGAATATCGTGCGCTTGCGGGCAAATACAAGAGGAATTTTGGGACTCAGGAGCGTAAGCAAAGGGACTTACTCTATAAGGAAGCCAAGACGTTGAAAAGTGAATCCAGATTCTTGGAGAATTACATCTCTGAGAATCTGGTGGACAATGCTGAAGTCATAGCTTGCACGCTGACAGGAGCTAGTCATTCATTGCTCTATGATAGGCGATTCAAGACGGTGTTTATTGATGAATCTTCTCAGGCCATGGAGGCGGCTGCATGGATTCCGATCATTCGAGCCCGAAGGGTCATTATGTCTGGAGACCATCATCAGCTACCGCCGACCATCAAATCGCGCGAAGCTGCTAAGGACGGCTTGGAGCATACGCTCTTTGCAAAGGGACTAGAAAATCAGCCGGATGGTGTTGTAATGCTTCAAACCCAGTACCGAATGCACCCTGCGATTATGGGCTTTTCGAGTGAGCAGTTTTACGAAGGGAAATTGAAGGCCGACGAAAGCATAGATGATCGACCAATTCACTTTGAGAATCCGGTCACCTATGTGGACACGGCTGGTGCCGGATACGACGAAAAAGTAAAAACTGAAACCTTAAGCACCTACAATGAGGAGGAAGCCAAGCTTCTCATTCACTTGTTGGAGGCGGAGTTTCTTGAGGGCATGTCGGTTGGCATTATTGCTCCCTATAAGGCCCAGGTGGAAGTGCTCACAAAACTGGTAAATCAATCGGAGGTGTTGGCTCCATTCAGATCGGAGATCAACGTCAACAGTGTGGATGCCTTCCAAGGGCAGGAGCGGGACGTTATTTACATTTCCTTGGTTCGGTCAAATGATAGAGGAGAAATAGGTTTTCTGAAGGAATACCGTCGTTTGAATGTAGCCATGACACGAGCCAAACAGCGACTGGTGCTGGTGGGAGATTCAGCCACCTTGGGTAGCGATGCATTTTTCAATAAAATGATTGATTATGTGCAGTCAAATGGAAAATATGCCTCAGTCTATGAGTATGATTGGCAGTAAGAATAATTGCTTTTGAGTAGTTTTAAACTCATGAGCGGAGAACCAAAATCAAACGTACCAAAGTGGCTCAGTGAACTGCAGCAGCGAAGCTGGGAGCCTGAAATTCTTCTTTCGGGGATCGTTCTCTACGGAATGTTCAAGGTGCCGAATTTACTGGATGGTTTTCTTGCCTACTTCAAGCTCAATATTTTCGGAAACTCTCAGGACATTGATAATCTGGTTGCATTGTCCAAAATGGGGATTTACTGGCTCATTACAGGTTTGATACTTCATTTGATCTGTCGAGGTATCTGGATTGGGATGGTCGGTTTGAGTTACACTTTTCCGGAAGGTATTCGCTTTGATAAGTTGAATTATAAGGAGCGGTTCAAGCAAAAGGTGGAAAGGACGCCTACCTATGAGCAAATCGTTATCCGATTAGAAAAAGTTAGCAGCTCACTATTTAGTGTGTCATTTATGCTTTTCATGAGTTTGATTGGGGGGTATCTCTTTTTCTTGATACTTGTGATTGTTCCCTTCACCATATTGTTTTTGTATTTTGGATTAACCGGCTCAGGTCTTCTATTTGATTCATTTCAGTACTACGTGTTGGTGGTTTTAACCCTGGGACTTGTATCACTGGTGGACTTTCTAAGCCTGGGCTACTTCAGGAAATTCAAGTTTTTTGCCAAGGTCTTTTGGCCTATCCATAAGCTCACAAGTATTCTTACCCTTTCCAGGTTTTATCGACCGATCTATTATGGTATGGTCACTAATTTTAATAAATGGGTTTTCTTTCTATTCCTTTCAATATTCACTTTTGTGAGTATCGCTGGAGCTGGACGCATTACAGATACGACCTATCCAGGTGATCGCTTTTCACAAATTGCGCTTTGGGGGACAAGCCGTGGTTATAGTGCCTATTCGGGCTATTATGACGATCAGAATGATGAATTTCAATCCATGCGATCACACATCCAATCTGATGTAGTGACAGGTGATGTCTTGCGCTTATTTATAGTGGCTGATGTTTCCACCGAGGAAGCAATGCTCAAGCGCATGTCCCTTGATTCACTTCAAGAAGTCTACCCAGACACCATTTCAGCGGCTTTGAAATTGATGATAGTAAAAGATTTTTATGAACTATTGTTAGACGGTGAAAGAGTAGAAAGTTCAGACATGTACTTTCATTATAAAGCGAGAACCAAGCAACGAGGTTACCTCACTTACATAGACATTTCAGATATCGATGAGGGTCTCCATATGCTTACCCTTAAGGGGCCGGGTGAACGATTTTCATACCCGTATGCCGTGATTCCATTCTATCGTGACATTACTTACTCATCTGGACAAGCTCCTGCAAGGAGAGAATCAGAAGAAAATGATGCTGATTTTCAGCCAAAGCCTTTTGGAGTTCGGTAATAAAAAAAAGTCCCTTTACAGGGACCCTTTCATACTCACTCTACTAACGTAACCTACCTATTACTACTTATAGTATTTGAAATTCTTGGCTTTTGGTCCTTTAAGCTTTGATCGCTCGCTTCCATAGGTGACACTCACGGACGAGGCAGATTCTTCTCGCTTCCAAATTTTCTGATTCTTTGCCACCGGGCCCTGAAGTTTCGTGCGCTGATCCAATGTTTGAATGGTCACATAGGTGCGATTTGTGTCTTTCCAGTGTTTGTAATTTTTGGCTTTAGGACCTTTCAAGGGCTTGTCAGCTGACTGTGCACTGGCTACAGAAACAGCTAAGATTAAGACGAGTGCTAATGCTAATTTTTTCATGGGGGTTAATGTTGTTTACTATACAATTTTACGAATATGGTTGAGAAAATGATATATCGAAAATTTGGTATATCCTTTCCGTATTAATACGGACGTTTAAGCGCTGAGCCTGTCTGAGTAGTGCAATTCTTCCTCTTTTGCGCTCTTTCTTGTGAGAGATCGCTGCTTCAGCTGCCGCTCTCTATACATTTTCATCATTGGAGACAGGGTGAGTCCTTGATAAAGTACCGAGCCAACCACGACCACATAAGTGAGTGTTACAATGATTTCCTTTCCAGGGAAATTTGAAAGTGAAAGTGTGAAGGCAACTGGTAGACCGCCCCGAAGTGCACCCCAAGAAAGAACCGTAATGGTATCATCATCAAATGCATGACTTCTCGACATAAGTTTGATGGGTATGTATACACTCAGCCACCTTGCAAAAAGTACGATGACCACTGAAAAGAAGCCAGCAGCGAAGTAATCTATGCGAAGAGGAATCACGAGCATTTCAAAACCAATTAGAACGAAAAGCATGGCTGCCAATGATTCTTGCAGTAAATGCCAAAACTTGTAGACATACGACCCTACAGCACTTTCGCCTGTCTCGCTGCGACCAAAGTTGCCCATAATCAACCCTGTAAGTACAGCCACAAGCATTGGAGAAACGGAAAGTAAATCGGCTAGATAGGACCCACCCATAACCAGCGAAAGAGTGACCAGCACCTCAGCTTCCACCATATCATTGTCGATGAACCTGAGGACCAGGAACCCTACCCAGCCGAAAAGAATCCCCACGATAACTCCACCAAACAAGTCGCGCGTGAGAAGAAACACCGTATCCACAACTTCCATAGAGCCTATAGAGAGTTGCTCCTGATAGATGTTTGTAAGTGTCATTGCCAGAATGATGGCTATGCCGCCGTTGAGCCAGGCTTCACCAGCAATCTTTGTTTCGAGCTGTTTTGATACCTTGAATTGTCTCAATATTTTGGTGATGGCGATGGGGTCTGTGCAAGAAATCAACGCACCAAAGACCAACGTGGCTGTAAAATGTATTTCAATATTCAATAAGAAAAGCAAGCCATAGACCAAGGTGCCAATGACGAATGTGGAGATCAGGGTCCCAAAAAAGGTAAGGGAGAGGATAGGCATAAGTTGCTTTCCCAATTTCTTGAAATCAACATTGAGTGCACCAGCAAATAGCATGACGCTCAGCACAAAGCGATACATGACTTCAGTGAAGTCAAATTTTTTCACCTTATCCGCCAAATGGTATTCAGGAAAGACATATCCGATGGTCAAAACCAGTGCGCTTAGAATAAGGGCCAAAATCATCAAGCCGATGGAGGAGGGTAGCTTGAGAAGAAAGGTGTTGATGAAAAGAAATGCTCCTGAACAGAGGATAAGAATAGTAATCACATCAAATACGTGCATGGCTTAAGCTTTTTGATTTCAGAAGCTAAGCTAGGGGTTCGTAGTAAGCGATTTTATCAGGAAAAGCGTGTAAAATGTGTTCGGTATAAATACTGACAAACTTAGATTAGGCCAAGATGAGCCGCTTTTTTGATCAATTCGGCGGAATTCTGAACGTTCAGTTTCTTCATCATATTCACCCTGTGGGTCTCCACGGTTCGGGCACTCACGAAAATCTCCTCGGCAATTTCCTTAGTGGTTTTCCCTTCAGAAACCAGAGTCAATATTTCTTGTTCACGATCAGAGAGCTTCTTGTGAGATTCTTCCATGGCCATGTTACCAATCATCAGCTGAGAAATCTCGCTGTTGAAGTATTTCTTTCCATTAGCCACTTCACGGATGGCGTGGATGAGTTCGGACTCGTCCGAGTTTTTGATCATGTACCCAAATGCTCCACTTCGCACCGCCTTGACTACATACTGCCCCTCGGCGTGCATAGTGAGCACAATGAACCTTACTTCCGGGAATTTCTCCCTGGCAGCAGCTATGGCCTCCAGTCCATTCATGCCGGGCATGGAAATGTCCATCAATACCACATGAATCTTGGTGGTTTCCAGCAACTCCAAAAGCTGCTCAGCATTAGAAGCTTCGCCCACCACCTCTATTGCCTCATTTTTGGAAAGCAGGGAGACAATGCCATTCCTAAAAAGCTGGTGATCATCTACAATCATGGTTTTAATGGTGCTCATGCCGTGGGAATTTCTATTTCTATGGTTGTACCTTTTTCACCGGAACTGTGAATATCGAAAGATCCGTTCACAAGTTTCACGCGCTCTTGCATATTTCTTAGTCCGTTACCAGCATGCGGCTTGGAAGGGTCGAAACCGTCTCCATCATCGGAAATATAGAGGCCAATGTGATCCTCAAATTCGCTGATTGAAATTTTGATTTCTTTACAAATGGAGTGTTTTAGGGCATTATTCAAAGCTTCTTGCACTATTCGGTAGATGGTAAGGTGTATTTCTTCACTAATGGCAGATGATGAACTCATGTCGTGCTTGTACCGAATGGCTATGTCTCCCTTCATCTGGTTTACGAGGTTGCCGACGGCCTCACCCGCTCCAAAGTCAACAAGCACGCTGGGCATGAGATTGTTTGAAATACGCCGCACTTCATTGATGGTGTCGTCCAACTGCACCAGCAATTGATCTTTCGTCTTTTTGTGAAGCTCCGAACTTTGAAGATTAATTCTGAGAGTGGTAAGAAGTGGCCCCAGTCCATCATGAAGGTCTTTCGAAATACGAGAACGTTCTTTCTCCTCACCACTTATAATTGAGTGCCGGTTCTCCTTTACAAGGCGAGCTTCATTTTCCTTATAAGATTGAAGTTTTTCTTTCATCTTGATTAGCGCCGTGCCTAATCGGTCGTCATCGCCTAGTGTCTGGTAATCAGCATTGAAGTTTCCTGATCCTATCTCACCGGCAAAATGAATAGTCTCTGTCATTGCCTTCACTAATCTATTGAGTGCTTCAAACATGTTTCCGATCTCATCTGTGCGGTCGGAGTTGGTAGTGTCTGAATCGAATAGGCCCTGAGACATTCTAGTGAGGCGCTGCTTCATAGTGACAATGGGTTGCACAATGAGTTTTGACAAGAAATAGGAAACGATGAGAATGAATATCAAGATGATTAGAACAGTGATGATCAGGTTGGCTCTCACCTGGCCTAAGGGCGAAAGTGCTTCCTCCAGATTGATTTCACTTAGGAGTACCCAGTTAAGCCCATTTATTTCAATTTCTTCATAGGCACCAAAAACCTCAATTCCTCGATAGTCCAGAAATGTGTCTGTTCCCGGCCGACCATCAAAGGCCTGATTGACCCCCATGGTTTTTACAATGATTGGATAGTTGGCCTGACCAAAACGCGACTTACTGATTAGGTTGTGATTTTCTCCAACGAGATAGGATTCTCCTGTTTCTCCCAGGCCGGTTCGTTCAAGAAGCACCTCCTGAATTTCTGGCAATCGTGCCAGAGCCAAACGAATGGAATCGCTTTCGGTACGCTGAATAAAGGCGACAGTAATACCGAGCGTTGGATTCTGAAAGGTGAGTCCTACTAAGCTTACGTCCTTAGTGATCGGTGTATTGGTATCCAGCGAATATCCTTCCACAGATGCTGGAAGTGAAGCGTAGGTCTCTGTGAAAATAAATTCTTCCGTTGATCGATCCTTGAAAGCCTGAATTTTGTCTTCCAGCTCTGCCTTGATTTTCGTTAGCTTCAAAGACTTGACCGATGAGAGCTGGAGGAGGACGCGCTCCCGCAGAGCTTCGTCGAATTGTAAATAGAAGGAAGAAGAGAGAAAAGCAGTGATCACAATTGAGAGCGTGATCATGATGAGCGCCAGCTTGTTTCCGATATTTAGTCGCTTGAGCATTGTAGGCAAAAGTATTTGCTTCGGATGAGAACCACTTCAGGAAAAATACGGACTGTGCGCGCTCATTTGACGGGTCTTTGTTTGGGCATGCACTAGTAACGTAATTCCGAGAATAGCAACGAGCCTAGATTCTTCACTTTGTTCAGAATGACGTTCTGTTCTAGCGTTGCTTTTAGGCTTGGCCCTGCTGGTTCAATTGTATTTGAATGTCACCCTGAGGTTCTCGAAGGGTGTTTTTGACCCCTCTTCAGGAAAAATACTGATGCTAATCTCAGGATTATCAGACAGCTAATTTTCAGCAATTATCAGGACTCTTCCGCTTGGAATGTGCATCTACTTTTGGCTTATGAAAAAGCTACTTTTATCAACCTTGCTAATCGTCTTTATGGGAATACAGAGCTCTGCACAGTCTGTGACCATAGAGGAAGAATACGATAGGCTTACGGATAGTTGGCTAGAGGTGTCTGATGTGTTGAAATCCTACCAAGGGCTGTCCGACTTTTGTATGGAACCAAAATTTCGTGACTATTCCGTGGAGCTACTCAAGCAACTTCATCATTACGATTCTGTGGTTTTGGATTTTCTAAACGACCCGACCACAGCCATGATTGTTGGTCAGAAGGAGTATCATAAGACATTGAAGGACATAGAGAAGTTTGAAGCGAAATATGATATCAAATCCTTCATTGATTTTTTGCGAGAAAGCTGCGTTACAAGAAATGGACTTGAAAAGAACAAACAGGATTTGCAAATGGGGCAGGGGGCAGATTCGTACGATGGACAGGTATACATTCTGGAAACGGACATAGCGAAATTCCTGAAGCATATCGACAAGCGAATTGTGTCCATAGATGAGCATTTGCATAGGATTCATCCTGACAAATTCCAATACGAACAGAGGGTGACAATGAACGAGTAGAATTGAGAGTGGTAGAAGGTGAGCATATTCGGAGGTGTGAGGGCTTCTGAGTGTTTACGGGAAGCCTCCTTTATGGAGGCTTTTTTTGTTTTTTGGATATCTTATGAAACTGATGGGCTTATATGATTGGGGTTGGAAAGGAGACAGCTAATAAGCGTTCGTCATTCTGAGCATAGTGCAACGGAGTAAAGAATCTAGAGACTCTTCGCTGCACTCAGAGTGACGGTCGTGGTTACCATTTTCATGTAGGCCACTTGTTCGCGCGGTTGTGAGAATCGATCAATTGAGCACGGCTCCCTCTCCATGAGGAGAGGGCTGGGGTGAGGAGATTATGTGTGACTGATAATATCTACGCTCGTTAGTAGATAATTTTACGTATTCAACCACTTCCAGAATTTACCAAGTACTGTTTTTGGCTGCATCACTGGTTGTTCCTGAACGGGTAGTTCTTCAGTTTGGATAGCTGACTCTTCAGCTTTTCGCTTCTGAGGGGTTGCAGCCGTTGCGGCTTTGGCTTTCTCTAGCTTCTGACGATAGTGGGCTTCTTTTCGTCGCTTGAGCTCTCGCTGCTCTCTTTCTTTTTGTCGCTTTTCTTCTCTGGCCTGATGTGCCTCACGTTTACGCTTCCCTTCTAGGCGTCTCTTTTCACGCTCTTCTTCGCTCAGCTGAGGACGTTGATTTCTGCCTCTTCGGTTTTCCTTTGTTTCTTTCTCTTCGGGCTTTTCTTTCTTCTTCGGTTCTGGAAGGTCGACCTTTCCCAAGACCTTAAGTCCGGCAAGTTCTTTCTTTGGCGCCTTTATCAATTTGATTTTGTCCAAGTCGGGAGGAACTTCACCAGCCTCCAGCATTTCCAGGAGTTTATCGGTTTGGATGACTTCATCCTCATTTGGCTCTGGAGCGGGAGTAGGCGCTTCTTCGGTTTGCTCACTTTCTACCTCAGGCACCTCCTCGACCTTTTCCTCAAAAACATCTGGTGCAAGCTCGCCATCTACGGAGGCAATATCATCCAGAGGTGTCTCAGGTTTCTTTGGTTTGGCTTTTTCTTTAGTGAATAGTGGTTCCGGGCTTTTCTGCTCTTGAATGGGCTCTGGAGCGGATTCCTCAGGTATGGGTTCAGGCTCAGCTACTTCGACGACTTCTTCGGCTTCCACAACCACCGGCATCAATTCAAAATGCGCGAAGATCATATCCTCAATCGCATCATAGAGTTTTGCGTTTGGGTGGAACTTCTCCCCAGTCTGTTCCTCTAAATGTTCGATGATGTCTTGTACAGGAATGTCGTATTTACGAGCTAATTGTCCGAGTCTCATTAGTAAGTGTCGTGATTGAGCATCGCAAAACTAGCTCATGTGCTTACTTCCCGATACAGAACTTGGAGAAAATGTTGTCCAGCAGGTCATCTGTTGTCACTTCACCTGTGATTTCACCCAAATGATTTAGGGCTTCCCTTATGTCCATTGCCAGAAAGTCGCCAGTGGTTTGGTTGTCAATTGCCTCCAAGACCTTGTTTAGAGCGGTATTGGTGGAAGTAAGCGCCTGATAGTGCCGAGAGTTAGTCACTACTGTTTGATTGCCACTTACTTTGTCTTTTTTGACTTTATCCACCAGTTGATTTTTCAATTCATCTATTCCTACCAAACTAGAAGCCGACAAAGGAACGATCGGATGACTCTTTTGCCAGTTGGTCAATTCTTCCTCACTGAGCAAATCCATTTTATTGCCAATCACCAAGAAGGGAATGTCGGAGGAAAGGATTGGGGCAAGCTCGTTCTGAAAGTCCTCGATTTTGGTTTTGCTTAGATCTATTAAAAAAAGGATCAATGATGCCTCTTTCAGCTTATCGTAGGTTCGTTGCACCCCAATAGCCTCCACCTTGTCCAAGGTTTCTCTAAGTCCCGCCGTGTCAATGAATCGGAAGGTGATGCCTTGTATGGTGATTTGATCTTCTATTGTATCGCGAGTAGTTCCTTCAATCTCTGAAACAATCGCGCGTTGCTCGTTGAGAAGGGCGTTGAGTAGGGTGGACTTTCCCGCATTTGGCTTCCCCGCAATCACTACCGGCACGCCATTCTTGATCACATTGCCCCATTTGAAGGATTCAATCAGTGGTTCCAGCGTCGCTTTAATTTCCTCGACCAGTTTGATCAGCTCTCCTCGGTCGGCGAACTCCACATCTTCTTCTGCAAAGTCCAACTCCAGCTCAATCATGGAGGCGAAGTGGACCAATCGCTCTCTCAATTGCTTTATTTCGGCTGAGAAGCCACCTCTCATCTGTTTCATGGCGGTTTGCTGCATCGCAGAATTCTCCGAAGAGATCAGGTCTGCGACTGCTTCGGCTTGCGCCAAATCAAAGCGGCCATTGATAAACGCTCGTTGTGTGAACTCCCCGGGCTTTGCCAAGCGAGCTCCTTTGTCGAGAATCAGCTCTATAATTTTTTGAAGAATGTAAGGCGATCCATGACTGGAAATTTCAATCACATCTTCTTTGGTGTAGGAGTTCGGTCCTTTGAAGACAGAAACCAATACCTCGTCTATGATCGACTTGTCATCTCTGATGGTTCCGTAAGCAATAGAATGGGAGGGAACCTTACTGAGGTCTTTCCCTTTGAAAATACCATTGACAAGTTCGATGGTCTTATCGCCGCTGACACGAATGACGCCAATGGCGCCAACTCCTGGAGGCGTGGCAAGTGCTACTATAGTGTCTTTGAAATTGTTCTGCAAGGGATTACAATTAGCCTGCAAATAGATACCAAAACTGTGCAACTAGAAAACAAACCACAAGACCCATTACCACAGGGAGCAGGGTTGCAACGGCCGTCCACTTCCAGCTTTTGGTTTCCATGTAAATGGTGTAGATGGTCGTACTGCAAGGATTATGAAGCAAACTAAATAGCATAAGGTTGATTCCTGTGAGGAGTGTCCAACCACCTGCTCGCAGTATTTCACCTGTCTCAGTGGCCGATTCCAGTTCAAACATGACACCTTCTCCCTCTCCAGCTCCCAGCATATTCAAGTTGGCCACCGTCAGCATCAAAATCGTGGGAATTACAATTTCATTGGCAGGAATAGCCACTATGTAGGCCAAAAGTATGACTCCATTCAACCCAATAAATATTCCAAATTCATCCAGAAAGTCAATGGTCCAATTAGCCAAGCTGATTCCTTCCACATCAATATTGGCAGTCAACCAGATGACGGCACCTGCCGGGGCAGCAAAGACGATCGCCCGCCACAGTACAATCATTGTCCGGTCAATGAGAGATGTATAGATGGTTTGCCAAAATCTTGGCGGCCTGTACGGTGGCAGTTCCAGATTGAAGGTAGATATTTCGCCTTTCAGCACCGTGCGAGAAAGTAGCCACGAAGAGAAAAACATAAAGAAAACACCTAGCAGAGCTACGATCAGGACAGTGGCCGTACTTGCGAGCCCAGAAAGACTTGAAGGAACCAAGGCTCCAATGAAGATAGTAGCAATCAGAATCTGAGTTGGCCAGCGACCATTGCACAAGGAAAAATTGTTGGTGATGATGGCTATGAGCCGCTCCCTCGGACTATCGATCACCCTTGTGGCGACCACACCTGCGGCGTTGCAGCCCCAGCCCATTGTCATCGTTAGGGCTTGCTTGCCGTGGGCACCAGCTTTTCTGAACCATGCATCCAGATTAAAAGCGACACGAGGTAGATAGCCGAAATCTTCAAGTAGGGTGAAAATCGGGAAGAAAATAGCCATGGGAGGGAGCATCACGGAAATTACCCACGTTACAGCCAAGTACACCCCATCGATCAAGAACCCATCTAACCACCAAGGCATGCCAATGGCCGCTGCACCTTCTTTCAGCCAAGGATAAATGGTGTCTAAAAATAGCGTGGCTAACATCCCTGATGGAACATTGGCTCCTTGTATGGTCAGCCACAGAACCACTGCCAGAATCATCAGCATGATGGGGAAGCCAAATTTTCTACTCGTGAGAATTTTATCAAGCTTCCTGTCAAAGGTGTAATTAGCTTCTTTGCCTTCTTTTGATTCTACATTTTGTACAATCTTGGCCGCATCGGCATAGATGCCCTCCGTGAGTTTATCATGAAAGTCATGCCCCACTTCCCACCGTAGGTCTGAGGCAAGCTCCAATATGTCTTTTTCCTTGCTCATGCGGCTTCTATTTGAAAATCGCCTTCCTTCAAGGCGCGCATCACCTCTTGATCACCATCCAAAAGCCTCATGGCTATCCACCTGCTATTAGGTACCGATGGATATTCCTTCAGAATCTGCTTGCTCAACTTTTCAACAGCACTAGATAGTTTTTTAGGAAGATTCTTGATGCGATGTGGCTTGCACTGAATCTTACCGGAAGCTACTTCCTCAATGGTTTTCAATAAATCAGGAATGCCTTCCTGTGTTCTCGCACTTGTCGGAACGACCGGAATACCCAAATTTTTGGCTAGTGCACGATCATCAATCTGTATTCCATGGCGTTTTGCCTCATCCATCAGATTGAGACAAAGAACCGCCCGATCAGTGATTTCTAATACTTGCAGCGCCAAGTTCATGTTTCTTTCAAGGCGTGAAGCATCGACAACTATGACGGTCACATCTGGTCTGCCAAACAAAATGAAGTTTCGTGCCACCTCTTCATCTTCTGAAGTCGATAGAAGAGAGTAGGTGCCAGGTAGATCAATCAATTTGTATTTCTTGTCGGAATACGAATAGCCACCATCGGCTCGGGTAACTGTCTTGCCTGGCCAGTTGCCTGTATGTTGCCTTAGTCCAGTCAGAGCATTGAAAACTGTGCTCTTTCCGGTATTTGGATTTCCTGCTAGCGCAATGACATAGTCTGCATTGTCGACATTGACACCTAGTTTCTTCAACTGAGCAACGTTGTAAAAAGCACAGTCCTGACAACCTTTTTCTATTTCCTTTTCCATCACGATTCCTTTTCTATTAAAACCAAATCCGCCTGATCTTTGCGTAGTGCGATCAGGGTGTTTCTTACCAAAAAGGCTTTTGGGTACTTCAAAGGTCCTTCGTACTCTGTTTGGACAACCGTGTCCTTAACAAAACCTAGGTCAAGCAACCTTCGCCGATTTGGTCCACGACATTCCGATGCAATACCAAGCACACGTGCCGATTCACCTGTCTCAAGTGAAGAGAGCCGTATTTGCTGACCCTCATAGACGTCCTGCTCTGAGAGTGCCACAACTCCGATATTGCTGGCTATAATTGGTGATAGCGAAAAATCATGCCCTTCGCATTGGAAGTTGACGCTCGAATGATCAGAGGAAGTCACCATCAGATGAGACCCAACAAATAGATCGTTATCCACTATTTGTTGATAGACTACTTTGGGTTCGTCCTCAATATGAGCAATCTTGGCAGGCGTATTAATGGGGAAATTTGAAAGCGGTATCGTCGGGCTTTCATCCATTTCGCCAGAAGCTGTAGGAATTGGGTCACCATGCGGATCAAATCTTGGACTACCTAGTGCTCGGTACAAGCTTTCAGTTTGATCAATCGTAAGATGATGCTCCTTTTTCTCGGCCAATTCATGCCATTCCTCTTTCTTTATGCCAGTTTTTTCTGAGAGATAGGTTTCCCAGAGCCTATGCCTTCTAATGATCTCAAGCGCTCTGAGCCTACCCTCAGCCGTAAGGATAAGCTGATCCTCGAAGAGTTCAATTAGTCCTTCTCTGGTCATTTCATTGACAATTCTTAATAGCTTTTCTGAGGAGACCTTTAAAGCATTTGACAAAGCCTGTAGCCCTGCATTCTGGTTGTTTTGATCAGCTTTGAAAAGTGTTTTCATCACGTCCTCCTTCAGCTGACTCCAGTGACTCTCTCTACTTCTTGTAATGATTGTATAAGCTCTGCTTTTCCAGAGAAAGAGCAGGATCAGTGTTGAGCTGAAGAAAATAATTAAAGCCAATGCCGGGTTCTCCATCGTCTTAGTTGTTCAATGAAATCAGGAGTAATTCAGCCACTTTGCTTGAAACAAATTGCCTTCCAGCTTGTGGCGATGCTATTTCGAAAGACTCATCAAAATCATTGTAAGCGATCACTTGGATTTCAATTCCTAGTCTCAACCCCTTACTGCCCAAATATTGCAAAAGCTTGGGGTCATCTTCACCAACACCAATGAGTAGTCCTTTGTTTCCAACTCTTAGGTTTTTCAAAGATTCTTTCACCATCACGGGCATGTTTCCATTCGAGTCGGGAATAGGATCTCCATGAGGATCGAATTTTGGGTGATCCAAAAAAGCATCTAAGCGCTCGGTCAATAGGGGAGATTTTATGTGCTCCAGTTGCTCCGCGATTTCATGAACTTCATCCCACTGGAAGTTGAGTTTATTAACCAGAAAGACTTCCCAAAGTCGATGCTTCCTTATAATTCGTAATGCCGATTTTTTACCTTTTTCAGTAATGGTAGCACCCTTATATTTAATGTGACTGATGAGGCCTTTCTGATGCAATCGCTTCAGCATGTCATTGGCACTGGCAGGAGTGGTTTGCATGCCTGCGGAGAGAGAGTTAGTTGACACACTTTCAGTGTCCGACGATAGATGAAATAGTGCCTTCAGGTAGTTTTCTTCTGTATGGCTAAGTGAATCCATAGCACAAAGGTAAAATAGAATTTAGAGTATTCTAAAAATATATTTTGATACATTCATTTATTGAATTATAACTCATTGATATTCTATTATATACTATTAATTATTGGAATTAATAATTGACAGTATTTTATTGACAAGTACTCCTTCATTTGTTGACCAGAGGCACTCGCTCACTTGGACTGGTTTGGACCGGATACTAGCAATACGATTTCTTATTTGAGTGAAATCGGGCGATTGAAAATCGACGGAGATGGCTGCTCCAAGCCGCTCACCTTCTTTAGCCCACAAGGTGTTTTGCTGAACAAGAAATGGGAGTTTCGCTACTACGTATTCATATAGTTTGGTGGGCATTTTCTTGTGATTCACAGGGTCAGGTTGGTATCCAATAATGGCCAAATTAGCTGTGGCTATTTCCTGTACAATTTCAGTATGAGGTACAGGATGATCCCCAATTTTCAGTGTGACTCTTGAGCCATATTTGGTTTCAATTTCCTTGCGATAGCTAGCTCTTGGACAGTACCCTACTACTATCATTTCAGCATCTGGAATTTCCTCTTGTAGCTTGAAGAACAAGGCTATCGATTCAATTGCTTTTGAGTAGTGAGAAATGGTGCCGGTAAAGACTACTTTGAATTTCTCTGATTTTATTTCTTGGTTAATTTCTAATGACTTGTTGTCCAGAACCAAACCTTTTTTGCCAATAAAGTACAGGTCATTTTGGTAGGTTTTCTCAGCCAGTAAAAACGAGGAAATGAACGGGGAACACAAATATTCAATGGAGCGCAGAGCAATGGCCATAACATGCCTAAGGACAGGAGGGTAGAAACGCTGATGCCATAGGTTTTTGAAATAGTCTTCTTGGACATCATAGATGATTTTTGTGGAAAAGAAGGCCTTCAATAAGACGGATGCCAGAAGTAATTCATGGGTGGTTACAATCAGCAGGTCGGGTTTCAGCACTCTCAATTTTTTTAGATAGTGAAACTGAATCATCAGTCGTCCAAACGAGAGTCGCCTAAATGGCTTCCAGAGGTGCGCTGATATTTTTGAGTTACCGACCTTTCCAATCGTGCCAAGGATGTGAACTTCCAACGAGTCTTCTTTGGCTAGTGAACAACCGATTTTTTCATAGTTGCGCACGTCATCCACTGGCTTCAGAACTGAGGCTATGACTATCTTCGCGTTTCGTTTGATCATTTAGTATTGAATTACTCAAATATGGACTTAAAAAATATTATTGAAAGTGCCTGGGAGGATAGATCGCTTCTTAAGAGCGAGGAGACTGTTTCAGCTATCGAACAAATCATTGAAGACCTTGACAAGGGAAGAATGAGAATTGCTGAGCCTACAGAATCCGGCTGGCAAGTAAATGATTGGTTAAAGAAAGCTGTGATTTTATATTTCCCTATTAGAAAGATGGAACCGATTGAAGTGGGACCTTTTCATTTTCACGACAAGATGAGACTGAAGGAAAATTATGATCAGCTAGGCGTTCGCGTGGTTCCTCATGCTGTAGCTCGATATGGAGCTTATATTTCGGCAGGAACTGTTTTAATGCCTTCCTACGTGAATATCGGGGCGTATGTCGATGAAGGCACCATGGTGGACACATGGGCAACCGTAGGCAGTTGTGCACAGATTGGAAAGAACGTTCACCTCAGCGGAGGAGTAGGGATTGGAGGGGTGCTTGAACCGGTGCAGGCGGCTCCAGTGATTATTGAAGACAATGCGTTCATAGGCTCGCGCTGTATCGTGGTTGAAGGAGTGAAAATCGGTAAAGAAGCAGTGCTTGGTGCAAATGTGGTCCTAACGGCCAGTTCCAAAATCATCGATGTAACTGGACCAGAGCCTGTTGAGTACAGGGGAGAAGTTCCTCCAAGATCGGTGGTCATACCTGGCTCAATTCCTAAGAAATTTGCGGCTGGAGAATACCAAGTTCCATGTGCTTTGATTATCGGCAAAAGAAAAGAAAGTACCGATAAAAAGACATCATTGAATGCAGCTTTGCGTGAGAACAACGTTTCAGTATAATTCCATTTGGCATTGAACTTGCAACTCATGACTCGATCAAAACTTAGAATTATGTACACGCTCATACTGCTAATCGCGAGCTTGTTTGCCTCCGAGGCGCAACCTCCAAATTTGATGCGGGAGACTCCCATCAATCCCGGTGAAGTACTGGATTTCCGATTGAGTTATGGATGGTTCACTGTTGGACATGCACGGTGGGTTACTGATAAATACCTCAAAACTTATGAGGGTGAGGAGTGCTATAAATTCAAGGTAACCGCTGAAAGCACTGGCCTGTTGGGCGTTTTTGCTACAGTGGATGATGAATGGGGCGAGTACATGCGCACCGACAATTATTTACCAATGATGGCGTATCGTGACTTGGTGGAAGGAAAATATGTCTTGGATGAAAAAACCCACTTTAACTACTCAGATAGTTCAATTCTGTATACGCGAATTAGAAAGGGTAAACCCTTACCTGATGAGACCTTGAAGATGGATAAGCCTCGTGTGGGGATGTTAGGCGGTTTTATGATGATGCGTTCGGTAGACTATTTCAAGCACAAAAAGGGTGATAAGATAAATATTGAGGCTTTTTTCGAGGGGGAGGAGTACAATATGGAAGTGGAGTATGCGGGTGTAGTTGAACTAAAAAGCAAGGTTGGGAAATTGAGAGCGCACAAGATCATTCCGAAACTTCCCGATAATCGATTGTTTCCAGGAAAGGATCCTATCACTATTTGGATATCAGCGGATAAGAGTCAACTCCCGCTAAGAGCAGATGCACGAATGTATTTTGGTACCGCGTACGTGGAATTGACAGATTACAAAAACATCAAATTCGGTCCGGATTTTGACTAAGTTCGCGGCATGAAACGACTGTTTTTTATCCTTATTTCTTGTGTTGTCCTTTTTGGATGTGGTAAAGGCCCATCTAATGCAGAAGAATACTTTGAAGCGGGTCAATACCAAAAAGCAGTTGATGCTTATACCACCCAAATAGAACAAAGTGGAAACGACTTGGATTTGATCTACAATCGAGGCAGGTCTTATGAGGAAATGGGCGACTTATCTTCAGCCGAGAAGGATTACAATTACATTTTGGATAATGACCCCAAGAATCTAAATGCCATGCTGAGTTTATCAAAAATGGCATATGAAAGGGGAGATTATTCCAAGTCATTGCTGCTCAGCGAGGAGGTTAAGAAAAACCATGAAACATCGGCACAAGCTCACTTTCTAGTTGCAAGAGCAAAGCATCAGCTTGGATATGCAAAAGCGGCTTTGGAGGCGTACAACAACGCAATTTCACTGGACAAGGAGTTTGGTGAAGCGTATTTGTACAGAGGGGCACTGAGGTCGGCAATGAAACATAAAAGGGCTTGTGAAGATTTCAAGACTGCTAAGATTTTGAAGGTGGAAGGAGCCTCCGAAGCGCTTGATAAATACTGCAACTAGATGTAGCCGAGCAATCGGTACATGATCAATCCAACCACCTCTTTTAAAACAATGTTCCAGTTTTGAAATCCATCGCTGCTTGGCAGCATGTATTTCCACTTGAAGTCAGTCCTTCCCTTATAGTCGACGGGATAAACCGATACTTCTAACCCTGCTTTCTCGAAACAGGATTTGGCCCTCGGCATATGAAAGGCACTTGTTACTAATAGTAGACTGTATTCTTTTTCAGCCAATAAGTCCGACGTGAATTGAGCATTTTCGAACGTGTTTCGAGATTTGTCTTCCCACATTATATCTCGGTCAGGTACACCCATGATTCCCGAAAGCTCCATTAAGGATTTACCTTCATTGAATACGGGGTAGAGGATATCCGCTGCTCCTCCAGAAATGAGAATCTTCCTGACCTTACCATCTTTATACAATTTTACCGCTTCCATCAACCGGTCGAAATTTTCATTGAGTTGATCTTGATTGGGGGTGTCATATCCAGCCTCCACCATGCCTGAAAGAACGATTCCAACCGTGTATTCTTGATCTAACAATACAGGATCAGTCTCCAAAACAGACAAAGCCACATTAGACAAGTATGGATTAGAGAAGAACAGCAATAATCCAAAAGCGACTCGTCTCAATCGTCTTTTCAACCGTGGATTTCTAGAAAAAATTGACCACACGGAGAGGATAACAACCCACGAGAAGGGTAGTACCAAAAAGAGAAACACCTTGGATAGAATAAAAAACATGACATAAAAATAGGCCTCACGTATTTCTAAATGAGGCCTTCTGATTTTTTAAAGTTGAATGCTACTCAACGATCCCCGCTCTAATTCTTTCAATCTCAAGAGTAACACCAAACATTAAATCTCTATCTACCACAAAATTTGGATCGGCATCCATTTTTTCTTGAATGGTAGCCAACTCGCCTTTGTACAGTTTGTCAAGAATGTTCATCAAAGTGATCATCTCAAGAATTGTATCATCATGAGGAATGTCCTTTAATAGGGCGATAAGGTCTAAAAGTGGCTGTTCTTGAGCCAGAACAAGCTTTACAAGCGGTTCTACCTTTGCCTTTTCCTCATCAGCTGTCATGTTCGCTTGATGGTAATTTTCTATCACATTCACCGCCTGATACAACTCCTCTACAAAACCGCCGGTAAGGGCCAGAGCAGCCATCGAAAGGTGATGATCTTTTTCAAGTTGAATACTTGTTTCTACGATCATACCTCTAAGTAGCTTCGCAAGCTCTTCTTCATTGCCTAGACTGGCTTCTATATTATCCAACAGGTCTTGCTTGTAAATCGCAGAATCACCCAATGTTTCACCTATTTGGTGACATGCTTTCACATACTCCATTGTGAGTGCTGATTGCTCATAGGCGGCCAAATAACTGACATCACTTGCGTACACACCCATGTTCATTGCCAGCTTATCTACATCTCCTTGATACTTGGCGATATTTGAAAGTGGATTGATAAGTGAATCACCGAATTCTGCACCAATTGATTTAAGAGCGAAAGGAATTGAAGATGGATCTGGCAAATCCTCAAGCAGCTTGTCAATGTCGTGGATCACTTTTTCTTCGTTGCTTTCACCCGATTTTTTGGGCGTGCAAGCTGACAGAATACCGATGGCTAGGAATAGTACGAGTAAATTTCTCATTTTAAGTTGATTGATGAATGACAAGTAAAGCTATCACATTTGACTAAAATAAAACAGGATAAAAGGAAGCGCAAATTCGATTGGTCATTGTTCTCATCTGTTGTAATATTGCGCTCCAATTTTGATGAGCAATCATCAGGGCCTATAGCTCAGTTGGTTAGAGCACCTGACTCATAATCAGGTGGTCCCTGGTTCGAGCCCAGGTGGGCCCACTGAAAATGAAGCACTTACAGAAATGTAGGTGCTTTTTTATTTTAATCTAATATTTGCTGCGAAAATGAATGAACTAGCCAATAGCGTACTCAGTCACTCAGGTCTTGAAGAACCTTTAATAGAAGAGATATTGAGCATCGGTCGACTCAAGAAATCCAAAGCAGGAGAGATAATAGTCAGCCCGGGTAGTCCGGGAAATGAGATGCCTATTGTCTTGAGAGGCCTTCTTAAAGTACACCGCCAGGATCCTGATGGAAATGAAATGTTTCTTTACTACTTGGAAGGAGGAGAGACTTGCGCCATGTCCATTACTTGTTGCATTGAAGGAACAAGAAGCGCGTTTAATGTGATCGCAGAGGAGGATTCGGAGCTCTGGATGATTCCAATGAACTTGATGGATACTTGGATTGTGAAATACCAGACGTTTAGAAAATTTGTTTTTGGAGCCTACCAAACCCGATTCGATGAACTGCTAACAACGATTGATAATGTGGCTTTTCATAAAATGGATGAACGATTGTACCGATATTTATTGGATACGAAACAAGCGACTGGTTCATTCGAAATTCATAAGACACATGCCCAGATCGCAAATGAATTGGGTACGTCCAGAGTAGTGGTATCGCGATTGCTAAAGCAATTGGAGCGTGAAGACAAAATAGAGCAACATAGAAATAGAATTGAGATCATGTGACAAATGTTACATTGCAGGGCAGCAAGCAAGCTAATTTTGCTGCGCACTAAATGCTAACCCATTGCTGAAGCGTTTCATCCCCATTTTTGATTGGTTGCCAAATTACCGGTCGGACTATTTGCGCGGAGATTTGTCTGCGGGTCTGACAGTAGGAGTCATGCTTATTCCTCAAGGTATGGCGTATGCAATGATTGCGGGATTGCCACCAGTATATGGCCTATATGCCTCAATCGTTCCACAACTTATTTATGCTATTTTAGGTACGTCCAGACAGCTTTCAGTAGCACCTGTCGCGATGGACTCACTGTTGGTGGCAACTGGCGTTTCTGTCCTTGCTGTCGAAGGAACTGACGCCTATATCAGTTTTGCAATCATGCTCGCTTTCTTCATGGGAGCCTTTCAATTTCTTCTAGGTGTATTTCGATTAGGGTTTATCACAAACCTGCTCTCTCGTCCGGTAATCAGTGGTTTCACATCGGCTGCTGCGTTTATTATAGGCCTCAACCAACTCAAGCATTTGCTGGGAATTGAATTGACTAAAAGCAGCCAGGCATTTCAGATTTTACAAAGCCTTTTTTCCGAGATTAGTAAAACCCACTTGCTCACATTTGGACTTGGAGTTGTTGGGATTTTGATTATTAAATATGCCAAAAAAGTGCACCCAAGTTTCCCAGGAGCATTAGTTGCCGTTGTAGCAGGAACCTTGTTGGTATATTTGTTTCAGTTTGAAAACGTAAGCATTGTTCGCGGGATTCCTGAGGGATTTCCTCAGTTTATAGTGCCGAATTTAACTTTGGATTCTTTCCGACAGTTGGCTCCTTTAGCCATGACCATTGCTGTCATTGCTTACATGGAAGCGTTTTCTGTGGCCAAGGCAATTGAAACGCAAAGACGCGACCACACCATTCGGCCTAGTCAAGAACTTGTGGCGCTTGGTGCTGCCAATATTGTTGGTTCGTTTTTTCAATCATATCCGGTTACCGGAGGTTTTTCACGATCTGCCGTTAACGATCAAGCAGGGGCAAACACTCCTCTTGCATCTATCATAAGTGCGGTGCTGGTGATTGTCACTTTGCTGTTTTTAACTCCACTTTTTTACTATTTGCCAAATGCCATTCTAGCAGCGGTAATAATGGTTGCTGTTTCGCGGTTAGTAGATTTCAAATTCATCAGGAAGCTATGGAGAGAAAACAAAACAGAGTTTTTTCTATTGCTGGCAACATTCCTTATTACGCTCAATATCGGAATGGTAGAAGGGATTGTTGGGGGCATTATTTTATCCATTACTCATCTACTCTACAAGTCGGCATATCCTCACATTGCGCAGTTGGGGAAAGTGGAAGGACACCATGAATTTAGAAATATCAAGCGTTTCAAAGACCTAAAGCAATATCCACACCTTGTCCTCTTGAGGCTGGATGCCCCGCTCACATTCATTAACATCCAATATTTCAAGGACTATGTATTGTCTCACACACCAGCTGACACTCAAACGGTTATTCTTGATGCGGGTCCAGTAAGTCATGTGGACAGCACCGCCATTGAAGGACTAAAAGATTTAATAAGAACTTTAGAGGAAAAGCAAATGCATTTCCTTATTTGTGATGTCATTGGCCCGGTGAGAGATGCATTTCATCGGACAGGTTTTATGGAACTACTTACTGAAGAGCATATGTTCCTCGACTTAAACGAGGCAGTGACCTATGTCACAACTCACAAAGGAGGAAAGTTTAAGAGTTATGCAATGCAGCATTCGGAGGATTAATGCTTTTGTAACATTCATCACAAACTGATTTTATCTATCCTACTACTTTTGCCTTAACAAATTGATACACATGAAAATAGAACAGATATATACTGGATGCCTTGCCCAAGGTGCCTATTACATTGAGAGTGAAGGAGAAGCTGCTATCATCGATCCATTGAGAGAATCAACTCCCTACATCGAACGGGCAGTGAAGAATGGAGCTAAAATCAAATACATTTTCGAGACGCACTTCCATGCTGATTTTGTTTCAGGTCATGTTGCGCTTGCTGAGAGATCAGGAGCGACAATTGTTTATGGTCCGAATGCAAACCCATCGTTTGATTTTCATGCGGCAAAAGACAATGAAGTTTTTGAATTGGGTAATATCAAAATCAAAGTGCTTCATACCCCTGGACATACCATGGAGAGCACGACTTATTTGTTAATGGATGCGGATGGCAGAGAGCACGCCATTTTCTCAGGTGACACGCTGTTCATCGGAGATGTTGGCCGACCAGATTTAGCACAAAAAGGAGATTTGACACAGGATGACTTAGCTGGATATTTATTCGACAGTCTCCGTTCCAAAATCATGACCCTACCAGATGAGGTGATAGTTTATCCAGCGCATGGTGCAGGATCGGCTTGCGGCAAGAACATGAGCAAGGAAACCACGGACCTGCTCGGAAATCAGAAGAAGACAAATTATGCACTTAGGGCAGACATGACCAAAGAGGAGTTCATCAAAGAAGTTACAGATGGACTGCTTCCGCCTCCTCAGTACTTTGCTCAAAATGTGGCAATGAACAAGTCTGGAGCGGCTGATTTGGACAAAATATTAGAAGTAGGAAATGTTGGATTGGACGTGGAGACTTTCGAGGCGATGGCCAATCACGAAGGTGCTTTGGTTTTGGATACCCGTTCGGCTCAGGCATTCGCCAACGGTCACGTACCTAACTCCATTTTTATAGGTATTGATGGGAGTTTTGCCCCTTGGGTAGGAGCGTTGATCCCTGATCTTCAGCAACCCATCGTTTTCTTGGCGGAGGAAGGTCGTGAAGAAGAGGTCGTTACTCGACTTTCTCGTGTCGGCTATGACAATACACTTGGATACCTGAAAGGTGGCATGGATGCTTGGCAAAAAGCAGGTAAGGAGCTGGAAACTGTAAAGTCAATTCCTGCCACGGAATTCAAGGCTATTTATGAAAACCAGAATCCATTGGTGCTGGATGTAAGAAAACCTGGAGAATTTGAAGCTGAGCACGTAGAGAATGCAGTCACTTTCCCACTTGATTTCATCAGTGAGAACATGGGTGAGTTGGATAAAGAAACCGAATATCACATTCATTGTGCTGGAGGCTATCGCTCCATGATTGCTGCTTCTATCCTGAAGTCCCGTGGTTATCATAAGCTTGTAGATGTAGCCGGTGGTTATAAGGCCATCACCGAGGCTGGCCTTCCGGTCACGGATTATGTTTGTCCGAGCACTTTGAAATAGTAGAATTAGCCGAATTGTGAGATTCGGCTTTTTTATTGGCAAAAAACAAATTATCCTAGAAGGTAGTAGGCGTACCTGCTCACTATTTCTTTTTTTTGCCTGATCAAGAATAATCCACCAACCTTCCAATCCTCATGAGTAATCAAAAAGTAGATCAGCAGTGCGCCGACAACATCCGTGTATTGTCCGCAGCAATGGTAGAAAAAGCCAATTCCGGACACCCTGGAGGCCCAATGGGCGGTGCTGATTTCATCCACATCTTGTACAGCGAATTCCTCAAGTTCGATCCTGATCAACCGGATTGGATGTGGCGAGATAGATTCTTTTTAGATCCGGGACATTTATCAGCCATGCTTTACGCGCAGCTTTACCTTTTGGGTAATTACTCAAAAGAGGATGTAGCCACTTTCCGTCAGTGGGGCTCAATTACGCCTGGTCACCCGGAGGTCGATCAAAAAAGAGGTGTGGAAAATACATCTGGCCCACTTGGTCAGGGTCATGCAATGGGCATAGGAGCGGCCCTGGCGGGTAAGTTTTTGGAAGCCAAATTCGGAGACTGGACGAAACATACGATCTACGCATACATTTCTGACGGTGGTATTCAGGAAGAAATTTCACAGGGCGTTGGACGAATTGCCGGTTACTTGGGCTTGAGCAATGTGGTGATGTTCTTCGATTCCAATGACGTGCAATTGTCAACTTATACCGACGAGGTGACGAGTGAGGACACGGCAAAGAAATACGAGGCGTGGGGATGGAATGTAGTGACCATCGACGGGCATGATCACGATGCGATCAGAAAGGCGTTGAAAGAGGCAAATGCAGAGAATCAAAAACCTACATTGATCATTGGGAAGACCATCATTGGAAAGGGATGCGTTGGAGAAGATGACAAACCATACGAAGGACAATGCGAACTTCATGGCAAGCCGATAGGAGCGACCAAAGCGAATTATAACAAAACGATCGAAGCGCTCGGAGGGGACCTGAACGATCAGTTTGCGATATTCAGTGACGTAGCTTCAAAATACGAAGAGATTAAAGTAGCCAAGCGACAAGAAGCGGCTGAAGCAAAAGAGCAGGAGGCTGCATGGAGATCGGCCAATGCTGAAGCTGCTGCCAAATTGGATGTATTCTTGAGCGGTGACATCCCTGATATTGATTTTGCTTCTATTGAGCATAAGGCAAATGGAGCTTCTCGCGAGGCATCTGCGGCAGTTCTTGGTCACTTGGCCGGGAGAGTAGAGAACCTAATTGTAGCGTCTGCTGACCTGGCAAACAGTGACAAGACCGATGGTTTTCTTAAGGGTGCCAAAGCATTTGCTCCGCACCAATTCGATGCAAACTTCCTACACGCTGGAGTAGCTGAATTCTCAATGGCTGCCATGGCCAATGGAATGGCGCTACATGGTGGCGTAATTCCCGTAGTTGGCACCTTCTTCATTTTCTCTGACTACCAAAAACCTGCGATCAGATTGTCGGCGCTTCAGGAACTGCATGTGATTTACTTGTGGACGCACGATGCTTTCAGAGTGGGAGAGGATGGCCCTACACATCAGCCGATTGAACAAGAAGCTCAGATTCGATTGATGGAAAAAGTGAAAAATCACTCAGGTGATCGCTCTTTCTTGGCTCTTCGTCCTGCTGATGCAGAGGAGACTAAGGTGGCTTGGAGAATGGCACTGAAAAATAAGAAAAAGCCCTCAGGTTTAATTCTTAGCCGTCAGGGAATCAAGGACTTACCAGCCAGTTCCAATCGATTTACTGAAGCGGAAGGTGCTGAGAAAGGTGCCTACAGATTACGATCGAGTGATAACGCTAAAGCCACGTTGATCGCCAATGGCAGTGAAGTGGGCACTCTTGTGGATGCGGCCGATCTTTTAGAAAAAGATGGGGTGTCGGTAAACATTGTCTCCATCATTTCGGATGGCTTGTTCAAGGATCAGGATGCGGCATATCAGAAGGAAGTGCTAGGCAATCTTCCCCGTGTTGCTTTGACGGCCGGCCTGCCAGATTTGTTTGAAGCAATGGTTGGCGAGAGTGGAATGGTGCTTGGATTGGATCACTTTGGTCACTCGGCTCCAGCGACAGTGCTTGATGAAGAGTTTGGTTTCACTGGTCAACAGGCTTATGAGAAGATTAGGGCTTTCTTAGGTTGATCATTTTAACTAGATTCCTAATTCTGTAAATTGATTTTAAAATAATGGTTATGAAGAAGTTACTCTTTCTGATGATGGTTTTTCCCTTGACTGTCCTTGCTCAAGAACCTGAATATGAGGTAAGCTCCTATTTAGATGAGGGAGTGAAAGCACCTAATACCCATCATATAGGAGATGCATGGCTGAACTTCTTGACGGAAGCTGATGATGATTTTGTTTACAATATCACACAAGCAACTTTTAGCGCCAACTCTACGCTTGATTGGCACAAACACACGACGGCTCAGGTACTCGTTGTTTTGGATGGTAAGGGTTACTATCAAGAGAAAGGTAAGGACCCTATTATCATAAAAAAGGGTGATGTAATAAAGTGCGAAAAGGACATTGAGCATTGGCATACTTCCTCGGCGGAGGAATCAGTTTCCTATATCGCCATCTATGGAAGTGCACCGACGATATGGACGGATAAATTGACTCGAGAATACTATGACAGTATTGCTCAGCAGCTTAACAAAAAGTAATTCTGATTTAAGATGGTTATCTGCCTAGCCGCCATATCAGAATGAACGAACTCCTCCTGGCACTCATCTTCTTTGCGGTGGCGTTCTTTTATTCGTCGGTCGGTTTTGGAGGCGGGTCTAGTTATTTGGCCATCCTGAGTTTGGTTTTGATGGAGTTCTACGAAATCAGGACGCTTGCCTTGGTGCTCAATGTGACTGTCGTGTCCATCGGAACCATCATGTTCATCCGCCACCGAGTCTTTGATTGGAAAAAATTCTGGCCATTTATCGCTTTCAGCATTCCCTTGGCTTTTGTGGGTGCACAGCTCAGACTCTCTCAAACAACCTTCTTCCTGATCCTTGGCTCATCGTTGATTCTTGCAGCTGTATTCATGGTCATACAATCTTTAGCCCAGTCCAAAGAGCGTGATTTTGGACTTACCAAACGAATCGGTCTTGGAGGAAGTATCGGTTTTCTATCCGGAGTTGCCGGGATTGGTGGGGGCATTTTTCTTTCACCTGTTTTGAATTTGATGGGTTGGACCAATTCCAGGACGGTCGCTTCGTTGGCCTCCGTTTTTATTCTCGTAAACTCTATTGCCGGTTTAGGTGGATTGATTGTCGCAGATTCATTTTCATTGGACGCAGACCTTGCATTGCCGCTGCTCGGAGCGGTGGTGGTAGGAGGTTCGTTAGGTTCTTATTTCACCAATCAAAAATTCAACTTGGTGATCATCAGAAGACTAACCGCCCTGCTCGTGGCTTATGTGGGCATTCGACTCGTCCTTCTTCATGGGTTCGGCGTGCACATTTGAGGTGATCCGTATTGGCGATAAGTTTCGGAAGCATGAAATATCCTCCTAACCTCCCTCAAGGGAGGAATACCCCTTTAAAACAACCTCTAGCAAATAGCTATTTTTACTTTTTATAGTAAAAACGTTTTAAGTGGAAATTATCCCCTTGAGGGGATTATAGGGGTGTTTTCAAGTAGTCATATCCCAACTTATTTAATTTCATCTCTTGCCGTAAATTGCCACCATGCTTGAATACTTAGACACGCTTGAATCCTGGGCTGAGTCCGGCAAAAAAATCCTGCTTGCAAGGGTGATCAAAGCGAAAGGCTCTTCGCCACGTCCGATTGGATCGGTGATGTTGGTGAATGAAGAGGGAAGCATACTTGGATCAGTGAGTGGTGGGTGCGTAGAGGGAGAAGTGGTCAAGAAATCCTTTGAGATTTTCGGAGGTGACAAGGAATCCCTGAATGTAGGATTTGGGGTCTCGGACGAAGAAGCATGGTCAGTTGGTCTCCCGTGCGGAGGTGGCATATTCACCTTTTTGCAGACCATCGATTTCACTGATGATTTATGGACATGTCTTAAATCAAATCTCCGTTCTAATAGCGCATGCGCACTGGTTACAACGCTCGATGATGGCTCTTGCGCAAACACGCTGTTCACTTTTAACAACAAAGGGACGGTAGGAGCTCCGCTCAATTTTTGGAACGAAGTGGAGGAGGCTTATGAACAGAGAGCCCACAAGGTTATCGAAAAGGATGGTGTTTCGTATTTCATTCATCTATTCCCGCGCAAGCCCATACTTCTGGTCATTGGTGCGGCGCACATCACGGCGGATTTGGTGGCACTTGCCAATGATTTTGGATTTGAAACAGTGGTAATCGACCCTCGTGGTTTTTTCACAAAAAATACGGTTTTCCAAAGTCCACCTTCACAAATTTTGACTGATTATCCTTCGGAGGTATTGGACAGATTTCCGATGGATAATTACACGTATTGTGCGATTCTCAGTCACGACCCGAAAGTGGACGACAATGCCATTGAATATTTGTTGAAAACAGAGGTTGGCTATATCGGCGCGTTGGGCAGTCGCAAGAGGCATGAAAGGCGCAGAAAAAAACTAATCGAGCAAGGGTATTCTGAGAAAACGGTTGACCGTATCCATGGGCCTATTGGTGAGCCCATTCATTCAATTACGGCCAAGGAAATTGCTCTGGCGATCATTAGTCAAATTGTGAAAGTGAAGAATCAGTATCAGAGAGAATTTCTTAAAGAACGATAAGCTCAGGGTCGTACGCTGCACACCATGCCGAGATGCCGCCCTCCAAACTTAGCTGGTTGGTGAATCCTGCATTCCTCAAAACTTTAAAGGCCTTGGCCGAACGAGCACCTGATTTGCAGTACAAAACGATGGGCTTATCCTTAGGCAAGTCTTGATGTTTTGTAGGGAGATCGTACAGCGAAATGTTTTCGCAATTCAGGTTACTCACATCAAACTCATAGGACTCGCGCACGTCCAGCAGTAGAAAATCTTTGTCGGCCTCCTGCCAGCTTTTCAATTCTTGAACTGAAATTATTTCCATTGGGTCGGGTAATGTTGTCCCGCAAAATTGTTCATAATCTATGAGTTCGAAAAGTGATGGCTCGTCTCCGGTTAGCGGATTTTTAGAATCTTTTTGGATGTTGATAGTGCGAGAGGTGACATTCAATGCATCGAACAAAAACAATCGCCCTGAAAGCGTGTCTCCATTTCCGGTTATCACCTTGATCACTTCATTGGCTTGCAATGAACCAATAATTCCAGGCAGTACACCGAGTACGCCACCTTCTGCACAGCTTGGGATCATTCCGGCGGGCGGTGGAGTAGGAAAGAGGTCACGGTAATTCGGGCCGCCCAGATAGTTGAAAACACTCACCTGACCCTCGTACTGTAAAATGGAGCCGTATATCAAAGGCTTACCCGCGAGCACACAAGCGTCATTGACCAAATAGCGTGTGGGGAAGTTGTCCGTGCCGTCGGCCACCAGATCGTAGGATTTGATGAGGTCCAATGCATTGGAAGAATCAAGTTTGATAGGATGCTCGACGAATTCAACGTGTGGGTTCTGATCTTTGAGCTTAGCGATGGCTGTGGTTGTTTTTGGTTTACCAATGTCACTTGTGTCAAACAGCACCTGTCGCTGTAGATTGCTTGCATCCACTACATCAAAATCCACCACACCGATGGTTCCGACCCCTGCTGCAGTCAGGTACTGAAGCAATGGAGCTCCTAGACCACCCGTGCCAACAACCAACACTTTCGCCTGCTTCAGTTTTTCCTGAGACTCCAAACCAAAATCAGGAAGACTCAGGTGTCGGGCGTATCGGATTTTTTCGTCGTTGGAGAGAGACATTATTGAAAGTTAGTATACAGAGCTAACATAGTTTCATGAGAGAATATGTAAGTTAGAATATGGAAAAGGAATTCTCCCATCTCAATAAATCCGGCGACCCGACCATGGTCGACATGTCGGTAAAAAATGTGACTGTGCGAACTGCAACCGCCCAAACCCCCTAGCTATCCGTAGTTTATCGAAGAAGTAAAGAGCTGTCTAAAGCTGTCCTGAGTTTGTAACTCAGGACATTCCATATAAGATAAAATTCTTCTAATTTTCCTTAATGTCAATTGGAGGCTACAAGATTCGAAACAAGGAAGGCATTCATTTCATGACATTTGCCGTGGTGGAATGGGTTGACGTCTTCACGAGAAGCCAGTATGCGGATATTGTTGTTGATTCATTGCGTTATTGCCAGAGGGAAAAAGGACTTGAATTATATGCATGGTGTGTCATGAGCAACCATGTTCATTTGATAGCATCTTCAGCGAGCGGTGGTTTAAGTGATATTCTGAGGGATTTCAAAAAGCATACATCCAAGAGCATTATTCAGGCAATCAAAGAGAATCCAGGAGAAAGTCGAAGAGATTGGATGTTAAAGATATTTGAACAGGCAGGAGAGGCGAATTCGAGAAATCAGACCTTTCAATTTTGGAGACAGGATAATCAACCTAAGGAGTTGTTTTCCAATTCATTTACTGACGAAAAGTTGAAGTATTTGCATTTTAATCCAGTGGAGGCAGGTATGGTGGACGAACCGGAGGATTATCGATATTCAAGTGCCAGAGACTATGCAGGGAGTAAGGGTTTGCTGGATATTTTGTATTTGGAATGAAGTGACCCTGAGTTGCAAACTCAGGATAGCGGGAGTCGGGCGTATCGGATTTTTTCGTCGTTGGAGAGAGACATTATTGAAAGTTAGTATACAGAGCTAACATAGTTTCATGAGAGAATATGTAAGTTAGAATATGGAAAAAGAATTCTCCCATCTCAATAAATCCGGCGACCCGACCATGGTCGACGTGTCGGTAAAAAATGTGACTGTGCGAACTGCGACCGCCCAAACGCTTGTTGTCTTAGACGATGAAATTGTGGCTCGTTTGGAGAACGATGAAATTCATACGAAGAAGGGGCCTGTGTTCCAAACAGCTATATTGGCTGGAATCATGGCGGCAAAGAAAACCAGTGAGCTGATTCCGCTTTGTCACCCGATTGGGTTGGATAAATGCACAGTGGATATTCGAATCAATAAACAAAAGCAGGTGGAAATCCTCTGTACGGCTAAGGTGGTTAGTAAAACAGGGGTGGAGATGGAAGCACTAACAGGAGCGAGCGTGGCGGCATTGACGATCTACGATATGTGCAAAGGCTTTTCGCATAACATTGTGATTAAGGAAACGAAGCTGATGGAGAAGAAAGGGGGCAAATCCGACTTCAATCGGATTTGAGTACAAGGTATTTGGACTTGTACTATGTACCAATAAAAGACCAGTCAAATTGAAAACGGAGTGAAAAAACATCAGAAGCATACAAATCTCACCAAACCTATAGGAGGTCGGTTTCACCGAAATGAGATTGCATTTATAGGAGCGCCCTGTGGTGTTATTCAGGAGCTTGCGAGTAAGCTAATTGAGGAGTTTTCTGTATACAAGGTAGGATACGTAGATGCTGATCATGGAAGTGACGGAGAGTCGAAGAAGTTCGAACGACAGTACACCGATAAGATCGGGCACCATCAGCTCAATTTTGATGATCCCAATATCGAATACTCGTTTCGGTGGTTGTTTAATGATGCCGACATCACGCTTGTCAATGGAAACCACTTCAAAGCAGAAAAGCAGATTGTACTGATCAATGCCCTGAAGAAGGAATCACTCGAAAAGAAGCTGGATCGCTTGACGGATGTGCTGCTATTTGTACTTGATGAGGGAGAGACTCAGATTCATGATTACCTGAAGGCTGAGTACACAGAAGTTCCTGTTGCGAAGATTTCTGAGTTAAGTCAAGTAGCTCAGGTCATAAGAACTCAAGTGCAGACTCCTGTGATCAAAGGCTTGGTGTTGGCAGGTGGAAAGAGCCAACGAATGGGGCAGGACAAGGGCAACTTAAACTATCACGGCAAACCTCAGAAGGAGTACACAGCTGACCTGCTTGCTGAATTTTGCCAGGAAGTGTATTTCTCCAAACAAGAGGACGATGGTTCGGAATCACGACCGGTGATTACCGATAAGTTTGTTGGCTTGGGACCATATGGAGGCATTCTATCCGCCTTCCAGTCTGACCCTAATGCGGCCTGGTTAGTGGTGGCAACTGATATTCCATTACTGGATAAAGTCACTCTTAAACAGCTGGTGGAAAACCGTAATCCATCCAAACTGGCTACCTGCTTTCATAACCCCGAAACTAATTTCCCCGAACCACTCATAACTATCTGGGAACCAAGAGCCTATCCGCGTTTATTGTCTTTCCTTTCGCAGGGTTATTCCTGTCCTCGTAAGGTGCTAATTAACAGTGATACTCATGAATTGCATTTGGAAGATTCGACTATTCTTCGAAATGCAAATACGCCTGAGGAACGAACGGAACTGATGGATAAGATCAATGGCTAAAGTCACCGCCATCATCCTTGCCGCAGGCACATCTGCTCGAATGGGAGAAACCAATAAGCTTTTCCTTGACCTAAAAGGCAAACCGATCATTGAGTGGGTAATCGAAGGAGTTTCACAGAGTGCTGTTGACGAGATCATTCTGGTTGGGAGTGAGTTGTCAATGGACCGATTGGCCCAATTTGATGATTTGAAGATTAGGCTGATTGAGAATGCGAATTACAAATCAGGAATGACCAGTTCGATTCAGGCAGGTGTAAGTGCTGCTAGTCCAAAGAATGGGTTGATGATTAGCTTGGGAGATTTACCTCTCATTCGAACAGAAACACTCGGTCAATTGATCTCGGTATTCGATGGTCATTCTATTGTCGTCCCTACCTATCAAGGCCAAAAAGGAAATCCCGTCATTTTTCCATCATCGTTGAGACAGGCCATTTTGAATCATAAAGAGCCTAAAGGCTGCAAAGGAGTTGTTCGAGCAAACAAGGAATTAGTAAGGCTCTTTGAGGTGGATGATGAAGGCATTTTGAGGGATGTGGACACTCATGAACAGTATTTGGACATTGGTCGATAGTTTTTAGTTGATAGTTTTTAGTCGATAGTCGATAGTTTTTAGTCGATAGTTGATAACCAGAAATTCCCAATTCCTAACTCCTAACTCCTATACACAATCAATCTAAAAGCCTCTCCTTTCTTGAACTCATCTCGCTCGCTAGGCAATTCCAAAAATGCATCGCCATCCACCAAATTGGCTAAGTCGCCTGAACCATGCCCGGGAAGAGGAGTCGCCAATAATTCGCCTCTTTCTGAGTAACTCAATTTCACTACAATGAAATAGGTCAGGTCAGATACAAACTGCACATTCTCCGTGAGGACTGCCCTTGGTTGAGGTTCTGGATCAGACTTCAAGGAGGAGTGAAGCCAAGGCACGAAATACCGCTGAGAACACATGAACGAGGAGACCGGATTACCCGGAAAGGCAAAAACCATCGTGTCATCTTTTCGTCCTAACCAGAACGGTTTACCCGGTCGCTGTTTAATTTTATGAAACAGTTTCATAACGCCAAGCGCTTCCAATGCTTTCGGTAGGTAATCGAACTTGCCCATCGAAACGCCACCGCTGAGAAGCACCACATCATAAGTATCTAAATGTCTTGCAAGTCTCCCTGTGATCATATCATAATCGTCATTGATATGATCCGCATCAACCACCATCTGATAGCTTTTTAGCGAGGTTTGGAGTCGATACACATTGCTCCGACGGATCTGGTGCGCTAATGGTGTCTCATCTATTTCCACCAATTCATCTCCAGTCGAAATGATTATGGCCTTTGGCAGACGACTTACTTTAATCGTTGATTTACCAACTGTGGCGCAAACTCCAATTTCACTTGATGAAAGTCTTTTGCCAGGACTTAGAATCTGATCACCTTGTTTTCTGTCTTCGCCTTTGAAGTGAATGTTTTGTTTTTCTCTGATCCCATCCACATTGATGGTTGCCACTCCATCGCTTATTTCAACATCCTCGTAACGAATCACCGTATCCAATCCGGTGGGCAGGATAGCCCCGGTCATGATTTCAGTGCAAATGCCTGATTCAGTAAAATTTTGTTGTGGTGAGCCGGCTGCTGCCATTCCTTTTACCTCAAATTGACTTTGTCCTCTTTGGAAATCCTGGTAACGAATAGCAATGCCGTCCATCGTCACACGATCGTAAGGCGGAAAATCACGGTCTGCAACGATGGGTTCTCTGAGTATTCGTCCCATCGCCTCGAACAAAGGAATCTCCTCAATTCCAAAATCGATGCAATTGGAAAGGACGATTTGGTTGGCTTCTTCTACCGTGATCATCAGCCGCCAATGGTTGCCATAGATTCTGAAACGCTACTTCTACGCTCTTCGGCTTCAAATCCGTCTTTTGCTCGATTCCCGAGAGCTTTTAGCAATGCCTGTTGGAGTTCTTCATCAGAGTCCGTAGTACGAATCAAATCCCGAATGCTCATCACGCCATCGTCGTAAAGACAGGTCTTTAGCTGGCCTTGAGGTGTGACACGAATGCGATTACACGTTCCACAGAATGTACGCGTATAGGCTGCTATAATTCCGAACGTGCCTTTAAATCCCGGAATTTGATAATTCATCGAGGTGGAGAAAGGAGGATCTTCCAATTTTTCAACCTCATACTTTTCCTGAATGTGTGAAAGGATTTTCTTCATCGGCCAGAAGGTAGCGTTTCCTTGACCTTCGGTTCCATTGAACGGCATTTCTTCAATGAAACGGACGGCCACATTGTCCTCTTTCGCCAGTTCCACCATTGGGTATATGTCTTCAATATTGCGGCCTTCCATTACCACGGCATTGATTTTTACCTTGATGGAAGAATCCAAAAGTGCCTGATAGGTTTCCATCACCTGATCGAATTTGTCTCGGCGGGTGATTTCCTTGAAACGCTCTTTGTCCACACTATCCAAACTTAGGTTAACGGATTTGACACCCATTTTTTCAAGTCGAGGGATGTACTCATGGGTGAATGTCCCATTCGTGGTGAGGTGAATTTCTTCCAAGCCGTCCAGTCCAGATACGTTTTCCAAAAACTCCATGATGCCATTTCTGAGGAAAGGTTCTCCGCCGGTAATGCGCAGTTTGGTAATGCCCATTTCGCTAAACACACGGATCATTCGGTACATTTCCTCAAAGGAGAGTAAATCCTTGCGATTGACATACTGAATACCACTCTCCGGCATGCAATAGAAGCAGCGCAGGTTGCACCGATCTGTCACGGCCAGCCGCAGGTAATTGATTTTTCTTCCGTGATTGTCTAAAAGCATTCTTGTTTTCTAACTTCCCCTGAAATTTAAAGCTAGACACAATTGACAAATCGCTTTCGGTCTCAGTTCCCAATTTTCGATAAATATCCGAATCTGGCTTATTTCGATAATGCGGCTACCACCCAGCGTCCTGCGTCGGTAATTGCGGTGATGAGCGAATTCTACACGAATGGAAATGCCAATATTCATCGTGGAGTTTATGACCTGTCGAATCAAGCATCCATTGCATACGAGCATGCCCGAGAGAAGGTAGCTAAGTTCCTCGGAGCTAAACCTGAGAATATCGCTTTCACATCCGGCACCTCTGAATCGATGAATATCATCGCTCGTTCTTACCTGTCGCATCAGCTTAAAAAGGGTGACAATGTGGTCGTTTCGATCCTTGAGCATCATTCCAATTTCATTCCCTGGCAGCAGTTGGCGAAAGAGAAAGAAGCAGAGTTTAGAATTGCTCCAATTGATCAGGATGGCAATTTGAATATGAAGGCTTTGAATGGCCTATTGGATAGCAAAACCAAAATGCTGGCCATCAATCATGTGTCGAATACATTGGGAACTGTCAATGATCTCCAACAAATCATAGATTTGGCTCACCAAAAAGGAATACCTTTGGCCATAGATGCAGCGCAAGGAGCAGCTTTCCACGAATTAGATCAATCATCGATCGGCTATGATTTCCTTGGCTTTTCCGGACATAAGGTGTTTGGGCCTTTTGGGACGGGCGTTCTGTTTGTTTCTAATGATTACCGAGATCAAATTAAGCCTTTTAATTTCGGTGGTGGGATGATTCTGGATGTGCGAGAGGATGATACGGACTTTGCTACTTTTCCAAGAATACTGGAAGCAGGCACATCCAATATTGGTGGAGTGATCGGACTATCAGCAGCGATTGATTTCTTAAATGAATTGGATCGGGGAGAGGCGAGGAATCACATCCTTGAACTGGGAGAATATTGCCGAGTGCAACTTGCGAAAATTGAAGGAGTGAGGGTGATGGGTAACCCGAAAGAACGAACAGGTATTGTTCCCTTCACGATTGATAACATACACCCACATGATGTCGCCTCTTTCCTAAACAAGGATGGAGTTGCAGTGCGGGCGGGGATGCATTGTACTCAGCCATTATTGCAGCACTTGGGGGTACCAGCTACGGTGCGAGCTTCTTTTTCCATCTACAATACAAAAGAAGAAATTGATCGAATGATCACATCTTTGAAGGAACTGATAAAATTCTGGTCGTGACGAAAGAAGAAATCCAGCGGCTGTACAAGGAGAAAATTCTGCCTGAGAATAACGAACCTTTTCATTTCGAAAAGGAAGAGAATGCAAGGGAGGTGGTGCAGGCCTACAATCCGATGTGCGGAGATAAATACCAGATATATCTTGGCAAGAAAACAGCCCATTTTGATGGGTTTGGTTGTGCGATTTCAAAGGCTTCCACGTCGTTGCTCTTGCGAAACATGGAGGGGAAGTCAGAGGATCAAGTCAGGGAACTTTGTGAGCAGTTTCTTAATGCTTTTGAAACAGGCGATGGAAGTGGGTTGGCTGAAGAGCTTCAGATTTTGGTGGAATTGAAGAACTTTGAGGGGCGTCTGGATTGTATTCAATTGAGCTGGAAGGCGGTCTTGGATTATTTGAATTATCGAGATGTATTCTGAACCACCCCGTGGCATGCAGAGTAAAAATCACGAATAGACTCTTCGTACCTCAGAGTGACGTATTGATTGATTTTCAGCACCTTACGCCCCGTCATTCTGAACCTGCCTGCGGTAGCAGGCGGAGTGAAGAATCTAAATTCAATTTGCTCAAAATGAGACAGACTCTTCGTTGCACTCAGAGTGACGAACGATGTAAATTTGAATCAATGAAAATTAAACTTATCGCATACGGAATAGCAAAGGACATCCTGCAAACCAACAGTTTGGATTTGGAGGTGTCTGATAGTGCCAGTATTCTGGATGTGAAGCGGTCCTTGGTTACCCAGTTCCCTGAATTCGAAAAACTGCAGAGTTTGAAATTGGCAGTGAACGAAGATTACCAATACGACGACTTCACTTTGCAACCAAACGACGAGGTGGTCATTATTCCCCCTGTAAGCGGTGGTTGATATCCTTTTGTCATCGGATGCGCTCTCAGAGCAGACTTGTCAGGATGCAGTCAAAGACGATGCGGCCGGAGGAACGGTGGTGTTTGTCGGCACGGTGCGCAATCAAACCAAAGGCAAGCAAGTAGTGCGACTAGAGTTTGAGGCATATGCACCTATGGCCGAGAAGGAAATGCGCAAGATCGCTGATCAAATTATTGAAAAGTGGGATGCCCTGCATGTGGCCATTCATCACAGAGTGGGAGTGTTAAAGATTGGTGAAGTGCCGGTGATCATCGCCGTTTCTACACCTCACCGAAAAGCCGCTTTCGAGGCGTGCCAGTACGCCATAGATATCCTCAAGGAAACAGTGCCCATTTGGAAAAAGGAAGTCTTTGAGGATGGAGAAGTGTGGGTGGCTAGTCACCCGTGAGGTTTACTTCACCTGAAATTTTAGTTGCTCCTTAAATGAACCATTTTTCAATGTCAAAAAGTATAATCCAGATTCTAAGTTAAATTCAATTTCTAATGTCGGGTTTTTGAGAATTTCATTCGAGTAAAACACCTGTTTTCCCGCCATATTGATGATTTTGATTTCTGTAGTGGTATTCAGGTAATCTGTACCAATACTTAGCTTAAGTTCATCCGTGGCTGGATTAGGATAAATATTAGTGGCCCTCACTGCCTCGTAAAAAGTAACTCGAGTCCTACTGTATTCAAATGCGCCATCAAAATCAATTTGCTTAAGACGGTAATAGTTAACGCCAATGCTGGGACGGTAGTCTACGAATTCGTAATCCTTTGGTAAAGTCGTAGTTCCATGACCGTAAACCGACCCGAGATGATAGAAACTCTCACCGTCGGTCGATTTTTGAACTTCAAATTTCTCATTGTTCAATTCGCTAGCGGTTCCCCATTGAATTGAGATAACATCAGACTGCTTTAAATCGAAATATGTCATTTCCACTGGAAGGGTACTTGATGTACTCGGGCGATTATTTACTGCAGGCTCATTTGGGCCAATGTTCCCGTCAGCGGTTCCTGCATTGTCCATTATATCCGTTGTGCAGTCAGATCCACAGCAGTTACCGTCCGCGCAATCAATTGTGGTTTCAGCACAAATCTGATCTAAAGTTTCTCCATCATTATTTACTGACCGTATAGAGTTGTTAGATCCCGCAATTAGGTTCCAAGTACCCCGTCCACAAAGGAATGAATTATCACCATCAAAAAATAAGTCATCTCCAATTTGAGCGGTTCCGTTTTCACTGACAGTCGCAATTCCAGTACCACTAACGTTCAGGTGATCTTCAGTAAGGAACGAGCCAAAGTCTTTAACATCTAAAAACCCCAAAACCCATGTATCGTCAGCACCATCGTCTAAATGATAGGAGCCGCCATTGTTGATTTCAAGCGTGTCAGCTATGATTATAGGCACGGTCGCATAGAATGTTCCCCCACTGTTAATGGTAACCTTCCCATTCAGATAGAAGGAATTGGTACCACAAGCCTCATGATCTGCACCACAAACACCGGCAAAGTTGTCAGGTTGTTCTTGGGTCGCATCCGTGTCGTTATCCAATGTATTGTCTATGGTAACCGTATGTCCAATGACAGCATCATCACCCTCCCCCGGATAATCAATGCCTGCAACACCTGGCGAAGTGTTACCCCATGTTGCCCCATCATTCCAATTACCGGCTGAAACTGATGTGAATGTTGTTTGAGCTATAATCTGACTTGAAACAAGCAAGATACTAAGAACAACAAAAGATAGTTTAGCAAATTGTTTCATCATTTGGTGAGGTTATCAAATGCTAATATAATTCTTTGAATTTTTGTTTGAATAGGTGTTCTAGAAAAATGTATTTCCTTTTAAAAACCAGATTATTAAGTCTTTGAGCTTCTAACTCGATTCTGCTTTTTAGTTCTAGGTGAACAAAGTGTAGATTTGCAATGCATTTGTCCAATGGGCTTACCAAAGAAAATCATACTAATCGACGACAGTTTTACCACCAACTTCCTGAATCAAATGGTGATTCAGAAGTCAAAGTATGACCAGCCCGTGGAGACTTTTCAAAATCCCGAAGATGCTGTAACCTCAATCCAAATAGAACACGCAGATAGCTCTGAGCTATTAATTTTTGTAGATATCAACATGCCTGTTTTAGATGGCTGGCAAGTGGTGCAGAGGTTAGAAGAAATTGGAATAGTGCAGCAAAATGTCATCGTCATGCTCACCTCGTCCATTGATCCGAAGGATCAGCAGCGGGCTCTGGATTCTTCAGCCATTCATGATTTTAGGACTAAGCCTCTCACGATCGAAATGTTAGATGAAATAATTGACTATCACTTTTTTTCGGAATCGTCAGTGTTGTGAAGCTGCCCGGCGAGCTGTCGTACTACTGAGTCAATGAGCGTTGCAGCTTTTTCCATGTGTTCCCATGTTTCCTTTTGAGGCACATCCTTGGTCGCCTTATTCAGTTCAATAAAACCAAGAATTTGTGACACAGGCTCGCGCAAATCATGAGATACAACAAAGGCAGAATCCCTAAGCTGCTTGTTGCGATTCATTATTTTTTCTTCATTTTTTCGGGAGAGCAACCTTAGTCGATGCTGATAGTAAACCAAAGCGATCAGAAAAAGGATTGCTGACAATAATATTACTCTGATGACCAGTGCTCGATTTTCAAGCGCTTGAACGATCTGCTCTTCTTTTAGAAGTTTGTTTTCAGTTTCTACCAGCTCGCTTTCTAGTACATTTTGTAGCTGTTTTGAGTTGCTTAAAAAGGATACCTGATTGATGCTGTCCTGAAGCTCATGATATAAATGGAGATTTTCAATGGCCATTTTAAATTCTCCTGATTTTTTTAAAGCCAGAGCCAAACTATGATAAGAAGAACTAAGAAGATCCATCGATTTTGCTTTGCTTGCTTCAGCTACGGATTTTCTCAGATACCAAAGTCCCGAATCTATCTTGGACAACTTCATGTACAGGTTTCCAAGGCTCTGATAAGATTGAATCATACCACGAATGTCTCCAACAGATTCCCTTAAATTCAGTGCTTTTAAGTGAGAGGAAACAGCCTTTTTAGGATAATCTCTCAGAATTGAAATTTCACCTAACCCGTAAAGAGCATAAGCTTTGCCGCGCTTATTTCCGGTGATTGTTGCAGTTTCATATGACTTGTGAAAATATTCACTAGCCGAATCTAAATTTTGATTTATCAAGTAAAGCTCCCCGACATTATATTCTAGAATTGAAAAGTCCAGATCGGGCCTTTCGTACACGCCTATTTTCAGAGCCCTATTGTAGTAGAGTAGTGCCGAATCGAATAGCTTTTTCTGCTTAAACACTTCCGCAATGTTGTTGTTTAAAGCAACTCGGGTATTCGCGCTAGCAACACTTTCCATTTTCTTGGCCCTATAATAATAGCCAAGCGCCTGATCGGGCAATCCGGTTGTCCAAAGTGCGCTTCCTTTATGCATAAGAGCCGTAAAAAGCCCTTGAGGATACTCAATTGTTTCAATAAGTCTCAAAGACTCACTGGCCTGTGACAAACCTACCACTGGGTCGGTCAGAATCAGATTCAACGTCAATTCGTTGAGCACGTCAATGTACTCACGGTCAATCATCGGTTTTTCTTTCAGCACTTGTCTCAGACAATCGGAGGTGTTCTGAGAAGGGAGAAGAATTGAAACGAATAGAAAATAGCAGATAATGTATGTTTTCAACACCTCAAAGATAGAATTATTGATAAAGCCTGTTGCAAAATTTCTATTTTTCTGATGTGATCGTCGCTAACTTTATTGGTTTGAATAAGTGAAGCAAAATCTTTGTCAAGATGAGGATTTGAAACCAAAAACTTCAATCATGGATAACAATCTCACAAAAATTACAACAGTCCTATTTTCTTTTCTTCTGACAGTCCTATTTTCATGTGCGGTTCCTGAGAAGGAAGAATTGGTGGAGTGGAAAACCATATTTGATGGTAAAACTCTAGAAGGATGGACGCCTAAGTTTACCGGACAGGATTTAGGTGTGAATTACAAAAACACTTTCAAGGTAGTAGATTCGGTGCTTAGTGTTGATTACTCTGAATATGACTCGTTTAGATTTGAGTTTGGACATTTATTCTACAGAGAAAAGCTGTCTTATTATCGTGTGAGAATGGACTATAGATTCGTTGGTGAGGCTATTCCCGGCTCCCCAGATTGGGCTTATGCTAACAATGGTTTAATGCTTCATAGTCAGTCCCCTGAATCTATGAAGCCAAATCAAGGTTTCCCATTATCTATTGAATATCAATTGCTCGCTGAACGTCCAACTGGATCCTTGTGTACTCCGGGCTGTCATGTAACGATAATCGGTGAACTATATGAACCACATTGCTTGGAGGATTATGAGGGACCGATTTATGAACTGGGTGAGTGGGTTACGGCTGAGGCGGTGGTATTGGGTGACTCTCTCATTCATCACATTATGAATGGGGATACACTTGTTACTTATTCAAAACCTGTTGTTGGTGGTAGCATGGCTAATCAGGACACAGTCAAATTCCCAAATGGGATGAGAATGACAGAGGGATATTTGGCTGTTCAGGCCGAAAGTTTCGCTACGGAATTTAGAAATATTGAGCTCTTGAATCTTTGTGGTTGCATGGACAAGGCCGCAAAAAATTACAAGGGCTATTATCTGAAGTCAGATCCGAAAAGCTGCCTCTATTAATTGTCTTTCTTCCTAGTCCTAATTCTAAATACGGAGTAGAGAGGACAATAATTAATAAATCCAGTTACGATAAATATTGCGGCAACTATACCAAGAACGCCAAGTAGAGTGCCTGAAACAACCTGGAAGTACCAAAGGGCTACAATTGTTAAAGCCACAACAATTCTGATTACCCCGTCCGTTTTGCTCATGTTTTTAGTCATATCTCAAAATCTATTTTCTCAAAGTTCAGAATTACATTCTTATTAATCGGTAACAGTTGTTACACAGAAGCAGGGGACAGACTATAGCTTTGTGGCAAGTTTTATCAAGGAACAATCTAACTCTGAAAGCTGTTTGTTCTTTTCGTTCAAATAAACACAATGATTGAATATATAAGTCAACCTTGGCCATGGTATGTGGCAGGCCCCATGATATCGCTGGTCATGCTGGCACTTTTGCTTTTTGGCTCCCGATTTGGACTTTCCTCAAACCTTCGCACCATGTGTTCGATTTTAGGTGCTGGAAAGAATTGCGAGTTTTTTCGATTCGATTGGAAATCACAAGCGTGGAATTTGGTTTTTGCTCTTGGGCTGGTTATCGGAGGGTTTCTTGCAAGCCAGTTTTTGATTGACGATAATGCGATTCAACTTTCGGCTGCCACTACGGCAAACTTGCAAGAGATGGGTATCGAAACTACCGGAAACAAGTTAGTGCCTGAGAGCATTTTCAACTGGGAGTCATTGGGCACGACCCGGGGCATCATAATGTTGGTTGTCGGCGGATTTTTTATTGGGTTTGGGACAAGGTATGCCGGAGGATGTACCTCAGGGCATGCCATCAGTGGATTGAGCGACCTGCAGCTAGCCTCCCTCATTGCCGTGATGGGCTTCTTTATCGGAGGTCTTTTCGTCACCCATCTCATTCTCCCACACTTACTCACTCTTAGCTGATATGAAATTCATTAAATACTTACTAATAGGAATTGTCTTCGGAATTACGCTCACCAAGGCGGAGATCGTGTCGTGGTACAGGATCTATGAAATGTTTCGGTTCGAGTCGTTTCACATGTATGGGGTCATAGGCTCGGCTGTCGTTCTAGGGATTATTTTCATACAGATTCTCAAGAGAAAGAAATACAGAGACGTAAATGGCAACCCAATTACCATAGAGCCAAAGGAATTCGGTGTGGCTCGCTACCTGATCGGAGGTACTTTCTTTGGGCTTGGTTGGGCCATGACCGGAGCTTGTCCCGGACCGCTTTTCATTTTGCTTGGAAATGGGATTGGGGTTATTGCTGTGGTTATTCTTGCCGCAATGCTGGGAACCTACGTGTACGGTTTACTGAAAGACAGATTGCCACATTAAGCATTCAAATCCCGCTCTCTTGCCAGGTGATTATAGTCTTTGACCAATGTTTTCAGAAGAATGAGCGGACGCGTGTCGTCAGTGATGTTTAGCACTTCACGGGCTTTATCGGCCAGCTTTTTCACATTAGCATATTGGTGACTATTCTCCGCCTGCTCTATGGTGTTTTTGATGATGTAAATATCCTTGTCGCGCAGATTGAGGACGTTGGTGTAGGTCGGAATGTACGTTTCTTCAGTAGCCTTGAGAATCGTATCATCCAGTGAAAAAATTCGTTTCGACTGGATAACAACCGTATTGGCCAATCTATCACCCAACCGCTGACCATTAGGAGAGGTGGCCATGGAAATGATACCGACGATGGGAAGTGGAAGTATCGTCAGTATGGCGGCCCAAGCCATGAACATTGATTCTGACTCTGAGGAAGGTACTCTTGGAACAAAAAAAATCAGCAAGAATCCGAGCTTGACATCTACGGTCCGAACCAGCCATCTTAGAATAATATCTCCAAGAGAAGGGGCACTCCCGTCGGCTCGTATCACTTGCAGCTTCAGTGCGGCTTTTCCGATAGTCTTACCATTCCATAAGTATTCTATGAAGGGTAGGTAGAGCAAGACAGGTAGCACGATCACGGCATAAAACAGGAGGGTAGGGTTATCATTGAAAAGTTCGATTCCGGCCAAGCCCAGAAAAATCCATCGGGCTATGAACACATAGAGGCCACATACGACCAGATCAAGGAATGCGGCCAGTATTCTTTGACCCACATTTCCTACTGGAAATTCCAACAAAACATTTTGCGCTGTATGTACTTTCAAAAGCCCCATATTCTAGCTAATATTCCGTGCTCAAACCCAAGCAATGAGAGAAGCATCTTTTCTGAGTCAAAATGAACAAAAGTGGCGAAAGGTCGAGCAAATTCTTGATAAAAATAGTGACCTCTCTCCAGACGAATCCGCTGATCTCTTTGTAGAACTCACCGATGATCTTTCTTATGCCCGAACACACTACAAGGATAGTGTCTCTACCAAGTATTTGAACTCTCTGGCACGAGGAATTTTCCAAAAACTCTCTGAGGCCAAGCGCGAGAAACTGGATCGGTTTGGTACTTTCTGGAAATATGAAGTGCCGCTTATCTTGTTCAAACACCGACTTAAATTGCTCTATGCTTTTTTGTTTTTTACTGTTTGTCTTTTGATTGGAGTGGTGTCTACGCACTACGATGAGTCTTTTCCCCGAGTTGTACTAGGTGATGAATACGTGGATATGACCTTGAAGAATATTGAAAAAGGTGATCCCATGGGTGTCTATAAGGATTCAGACTCTCAATCCATGTTTGTAGGAATAACCATGAACAATGTGCGCGTTGCAGGTTGGACATTCGTAGCGGGCATTTTGTTCTCATTTGGCACCTATTATTTCCTTTTTGTCAATGGAGTCATGGTTGGAGCCTTTCAATATTTCTTTGTAACGAAAGGATTGTTTTGGGAATCATTCCTTACCATTTGGATTCATGGAACGATCGAGATTTCTTCAATAGTCATCGCAGGTGCTGCTGGAATAACCCTAGGGAATTCTTTGCTCTTTCCGGGTACCTATCCACGCAAATATTCCCTAATTAAGGGAGCAAAGGATGCGGTGAAAATCAGCATTGGTCTTGTGCCGCTTTTCATCTTTGCCGGTTTTTTGGAAGGTTTTGTGACGAGGCACACCGAGTTCCCTGACTTTATAAGGGGTGGAATCATTCTCGGTTCTGCCGTTTTCATCGTCTGGTATTTCATCATTTACCCTCGCAGGGTAGCCAAAAGATATGCAGTTGATTAGAAGGCTCATTCTCATATCGGTACTATTCTCTCCTCTCTTGATGATCAGTCAATCGGATAGTTCGGATAATAATAGAGGTTACGATCAAGTGGAGATTGAGCGTTTAAACACCAGTAAGTCCTTTGATTATTCGCGTGATATTCCTCCTCCTAAAAACTACCTCATTGACTTCATCAATGGAATTGCAAGGGCAATCATTTGGCTCTTTAGTAATATCATTGGATATGTGATTGTTATCGGTCTGGTGGCGTTGTTGATTTGGATTATTCTAAAAAACACCACGTTCGGACGGTCAGCCCCTCGGGACAAAAAGGACATTGATCCTTTGATCCAAATCCGATCAGGAGAGCAATTGGCAAATGAAGATTTTGATGCACTTATCCAGAATGCCCTTGCTGTCGGTGACTTCCGAGCGGCTATTCGGTACAGTTTCTTGAAAGCACTCAAAGTGCTGCAAGTGGCCAAGCAAATTGACTGGCAGATAGAAAAGACCAACTACGATTACCTGTGGGAAATGCCGGAGCAGCAGCAAGGTGATTTTCGGTCGGTGTTGCGAGTGTATGAATACGTGTGGTACGGGGAATTTGACGCTTCGGAGCGAGCATTCAACCACTTGAGTGCAGGCGTGGAATCAATAAAAAAGAGGGCAAATGAATAGAACAGCTCTTTTCATTATCGGAGGGATCGTCGTGCTGATTTCAATTTTGGCCATTCACAACTCCGCCCAGCCCAAGCCTTTTAGATGGCAGGAAACCTACGATCGTTTCGATAAGCACCCTTATGGCGCCTATGTGTTCGGGAAACAAATTGATAACTTTTTTCCGGGCAATAAGGTGAAGTCTGCTTCCAGTGAGATTTTTGATCAGTACGAATACTCCGGCATTTATTATGATACGACAAGTTATCTCTACGACATGGATGATGAGACCTTGGAGCAATTCAATTTTTTTGTTTTGGATGAGTATTTCAGAATAAATGAACTTGATACGCGCGCACTGCTGCTGCACATCTATCAGGGGAATGACGCATTGATAGCAACAAATTATTCCAATGATTTTTTACCAGATGAATTGGGACTCACCCTTGGCTATGCCTATGCACTGGACTCTATGGACGGTGATGAGGAGAATCCAATGTTTGAGCAAGAGAAATTCACGGTTCAATTTCTAGATGATGAATGGGTTGATTTGAAGCCGCTGAATTCTATTACCTACATCGAGGCGTATCCGGATTCTGCCAAAGTTATTGGTACTAACAAGGAAGGAAATGTGCTCGGTGTTCAATATGAAATTGGGAAGGGAAAACTCACGCTCGTGACCATGCCACATGTGTTCAGCAATTACACCATACTCAAAACCAATTCTGAGTTGAGTGCCAATCTCATAACCACTTTACCAAATGTAGAGACCTACTGGGCATCTGGTAATTGGTCGTTTCGTACGAACTATGAGGACACGCCTGGATTGCTGAGCTTCATTCATTCTCAGGAATCTTTGAAATGGGCACTTTACGTTTTGCTTGTCTCGGTACTTATTTTCTTTTTGTTCGAAATCAAACGACAGCAACGACCCATCCCCGTCATAGAGCCTGTTCAAAATATTAGCCTTAAGTTTTCAGAATCCATCAGTCAGCTTTATCTCATGAGAAAGGACCATCGGGAGATGGTCAGAAAGAAGATGAAATTTCTGATGGAGAAAGTGCGATCCGAGTATCAAATGAATACGGCAGAAATCAACGACCATTTTTACCAACGACTTGCGGCGAAAGCTGAGATTAAAGAGAAAGACATTCGGCAATTATTTACGCTTTATTTTGCCTACAAAGACAAGTCAGAAGTGAGCGAAGAAGAGTTCCTAAAGTTTAATCGATTAGTACAATTATTTAAGACCAAAAGAAAATGAACGAAGATCCAAAAGAGGAGGAAACCTTCGAAAACCGACTAGACCTGAGTCAGTTAGCCAATAAAATGAATTCCTTGAAAGAGGAGATTGGCAAGAAGCTAGTGGGGCAGCACCAGCTTGTGGAATTGGTAATAGCCGGCATTCTGGCTGATGGCCATGTACTCATTGAAGGTGTGCCAGGAGTGGCAAAGACATTCACCGCAAAGCTAATATCTAGGGTATTGGATGCGGATTTCTCCAGAATTCAATTCACGCCCGACCTGATGCCATCGGATGTGACAGGCACCAACATTTTCAATCCGAAGAATGCCGAATTTGAATTTAAGAAGGGGCCAATTTTTGGGAATGTAATTCTCATTGATGAGATCAACCGAGCACCTGCAAAGACCCAAGCTGCTCTGTTTGAGAGCATGGAAGAGAGACAGGTAACTTTAGATAGGGTTCGATACGGACTTGGGTTCCCGTTCATTGTCCTTGCTACGCAAAATCCTGTGGAGCATGAGGGCACCTACAAGTTGCCAGAGGCGCAGCTCGATCGATTCATTTTCAAAATCAATGTCGACTATCCCACGCTTGAGGAGGAGATTAAGATTTTAGACGGGGTGTCTTCGAATAGAATTTCTTCTAATCTTGAGGACGTGCAGAAGATCATTTCTCGGGAAGAACTGAAGGCTTTTCGAAAGCAGGTAACGGAGATTAGGGCAGAGGCCAACCTCATTCGATACATCGTTCAGTTGGTGGAGAATACCCGAAGCAACCCTGACCTTTATTTGGGTGCATCTCCTAGAGCCTCCATCGGCATCCTGAATGCTTCTAAAGCACTAGCTGCGATGCGAGGCAGGGACTTCATTACGCCTGAGGATATCAGGGAGGTGACTTATCCTGTATTGGCCCACAGAGTGGTACTCACTCCTGAGCGTGAGATGGAAGGGAAGACTGCCGAAACGGTAATCAAAGAAATAATAGAGCAGATTGAAATTCCTCGATAAAATAATTGGTAATATCTACTTGGATTACAGGCTTTTAAGATTCTCTATCTTAATTGTCTTTTTATTCTGTTTGGGCTTTCCATACCCCATATTTATACCAATTGGAAAGATCGGTTTATCCGTTATCGTCCTGCTGACTATCGTAGATATAGCCACGCTGTTTGGAAACAAACAATTGATTTCCGGTGAGCGAATAATCGAAAGTAAGCTTTCCAATGGAGATGAAAATCCTGTCATTCTTCGAATTGTAGGGAAGGCCAATTTCACCATGAATCTGGACATTCTTGAGGAGTTTCCGGAGCAATTGCAACTGCGAGACACCCGCTTCGAATTGAAAGGGCTGAAGCCTGCTTTCGAGCGAGATATACAGTATGATGTTCGGCCGGTGGAGCGTGGTATTTATCAGTTTGGCAACACTCAGGTTTTCGTTCGCAGCACGCTATCTCTTGTCAAAAGAAGAGTCACGCTTGCTACGGAGCAGGAGGTGAAAGTGTACCCGTCCTTTATCCAGGCCAGGAAATACTCCTTCCTGGCCATTAACAACCGCATCGAGGAAATAGGGGTGAAGAAGATCAGGAGGCTGGGGGTAAGCCATGAATTTGAACAAATCAGAGACTATGTGACCGGAGATGATTTCCGCTTGGTCAACTGGAAAGCCTCCGCAAGACGAGGTGACTTGATGGTGAACCAGTTTCAGGAAGAAAGAGCGCAAAACATCTACTGTCTGGTGGATAAAGGCCGCATGATGCACATGCCCTTTGATGGGCTGTCCCTGATCGATTATGCAATTAATTCCTCCCTAGTCATGGCTGGGATTGCCATTGGGCGAGGAGACAAGGCTGGTTTGATCACTTTTTCGGACAAGATAGGTTCGTTCATGATTGCGAACCGAAAGCCCATGCAAATGAGCATGATAGCCGATGCGCTGTATGCTCAGGAGACCAGATTACGAGAGTCAGATTATTTCAGGCTTTACAAAAACATCAAATTCAAAATTCGAAAAAGGAGTTTGCTCATCCTTTTCACCAATTTCGATTCACTTGTTTCCTTAGAGCGTCAGGTCAAATACTTGAGGGCGATAGCTCGCGATCATCTGCTGTGCACGGTCATATTCGATAACACAGAAATCAATGAACGAGCAGATAGCCAAACCTTCGGACTCAAGTCGGCCTATGACCAGACGATTGCAGAGAAATTTCAATTCGATAAGCGGCAGATCATCAGAGAGCTCAATAAAAACGGCATTTATACCATTTTGACCGAGCCACAGCACCTGACGGTGAACATCATCAATAAGTACATTGAGCTGAAAGCTAAGGGGGCTATTTGATTCGGGCTAATAAAGAGCAGGTATAAAAAAAGGAGAGCCAGTGCCCCCCTTTGTGTTTTAGCTAGCTGAGTTTAGTTTTCCTCTGCCTCCGTGTTTGTGTCTGTATCTGTTTTTCCAAATTCGTCGAATTCTGAGATCAAATCCTCCGTTTCTGGCTTTATTATGTCATCATATATCGCAAATGAAATACCCATAAACCATGGGATCAGCACTAACAATCCAAGTCCGCATGTCAAAAGAGTGCCAATACCCCCCATGATAGCCATTAGAATAAAAAGCCCTAAAAAGCTGAAGAAACTCTTTGACACTATTTTACGACTAACCTCCATCGCCTTCCAAGCAGTCAGTCGATCAATTACAATAAGTGGAAGGACGAGGGTGTATGAAATATAGAGATAAATAAAGCCAACAAGAATGATCAATGAGGCAAGGAAGACCATTTGCAAATTCTCCCCTATAGCATACGTGAATTGCTCAATTATTTCTTCAAACGTAGTGAACGTTCCTGATGATATTTCAGTCCAAGTATCAAACGGTATAACCGCCGCAAACATTAAGGCATAAAGGGGTAATGATAAAAGTGTAAAGAAGATGATGTAAACTGCGATTTCCTTAAAATCCTTGTACCCATTAAAAAGATTAGAAAAATCCTCATTTTGTCTTTTGGCCTGAAGGAAAAAAATATAGAAACCGGCCGTTAAGGGTTCAGTTATAAATCTCATCAAATAATCTGCCCATTGATCGAAAAATGGGAGAGAATTTAAAATCAAGGAGGCAACTATGGCAATGATGAGATAGAGCAAAACGTACCCAATTAAACTCCCAGCTGATTCCTTGAAAAAGTCCCACCCTTTGCTCAAGTACTTTCCAATACTGAAATTGTACCCCTCTCTAATTATGACATCATACTTGCTTTCCATTGGTTGGTTTAATTGAGTGCTTGAACTTACGAGAATATCTGCGAATATCGAATATCAAGATTAAAAAAGTCAAAGGAAGATAAAGAAACAACAATGGATTGAGGTTCCAGGCCGCTTCAAAATCTCCCCACATCAAGGCAATAATGGCTCTATTCATGCCACAGCCAAGGCATTCGTATGTAGTGTATGCGGAGATAGGGCAGGAGGGCGTCCATACAGAGTAACCCATTCCTCTAAGAAAAAGCAAAATCAAATAACCCGCTGTAAGAGCTATAATCCACCACCTTGATTTCAAATATGAAATGATATGCACGCTAAATAGCCTATTTTCGAAACTCCAAAATTACAACTTATGAGAGCATCTTTTCTTGCACTATTAATCACGGCCTATTTCTCTAATTACGGTCAGGTACAGTCACCCGCAGAATTTCTTGGGTACGACCTTGGCTCACGATTTTCTGTACATCATGATGTGGTAGACTACTATGAACATCTCTCGCAGACTTCTGACAATGTAGTGCTACAGAAGTATGGAGAAACCTATGAGAAAAGACCCCTCTTGCTGGCTTTCGTGTCTACAACAGAGAACTTGGAAAATCTGGAGGAAATAAGAAAGGATAACCTTCGCAGGGCGGGCTTATTGGCTGGTTCGCCAAGCTCCAACGTTTCGATCGTCTGGCTGAGTTACAATGTGCATGGAAATGAAGCCAACTCTACCGAGGCTTCCATGGCCACCATTTATGATCTATTGACCACAGTCAAATCAAAGGCCTGGTTAGAAAACACCGTGGTTGTCATAGATCCATGCATCAACCCGGATGGACGAGACAGGTATGTGAACTTTTACAATCAGTACGGCAATTTCCCATACAATCCAGATGCCCAAAGTATTGAGCACAGCGAGCCCTGGCCGGGCGGAAGGCAGAATCATTATCTCTTCGATTTGAACAGAGATTGGGCATGGCAAACTCAAATAGAATCCTCGGCGCGTTTGGCAGTATACAACCAATGGTTGCCACAAATTCATGTGGATTTTCATGAGCAAGGATTCAATAGCCCATACTATTTTGCTCCAGCTGCCGAGCCAGTTCATGAAATGGTGACCGATTGGCAAAGGAGTTTTCAGACCGCCATAGGAAGGAACAATGCCAAGTACTTCGATGAGAACAACTGGTTGTATTTCACCAAACAGTATTTCGACCTGCTATATCCCAGCTACGGGGACAGCTACCCGACTTTCAGTGGGGCCATAGGGATGACCTATGAGCAAGCCGGACATGGTCGGGGCGGACTTGGCGTGATCAAAAGTGACGGAGACACCCTCACTTTGTTGGATCGGCTCACTCATCATAAAACCACCGGCCTCTCGACCATTGAGATTTCCTCTCAAAACACCGAAAGGATGCTTTCAGAATTTGAGAAGTTTTTCAAGACGCCCGTCAAGGGCAAATACAAGTCCTTCATTTTGAAATCAGACAATGCGGATAAGATGAAAACGCTTCAGAGTTGGCTGGATGCCAATGGGATCAAATACGGTAGTGCTACCAATAAAGGCTCTCTCTCTGGCTATCATTATGGAAGTGGGAGGGAAAGGTCATTCACGATTAATACCAATGATTTGGTGGTGAGTGTGAACCAGCCAAAAGGGGTTTTAGCACAAATTCTATTTGAGCCAAAAACGAAACTGTCTGATAGCCTCACCTACGATATCACGGCTTGGGCTGTGCCATACATCTATGGAATGGAGGCTTTTGCCACCACCACGGCATTGACTGTATCAGAAAACAAAAGCACTCCACCCACTGTGAATTTTGAAGTGAAGGAGGCCTATGCCGTGGTTTTTCCTTGGAAAAGCCTTGATGATGCTAAGTTCTTAGCACACTTATTAAAATCAAAAGTGAAAGTCCGTGCGACCTCCAAGGAGATAAAGTATCAGGGCCAAACCTTTGCACCAGGAAGCTTGATTGTTTCGAAACGAGATAATCCTAAAATCAAGGATTTCGATTCGACCATTACTCAGTATGCCGCTGCATTCGATAGACAAGGCGCTATTCTTACCACTGGATTTATGGATGGGGGCCCTGACCTGGGTTCCGCAGATATTTCGCTATTGAAAGCACCACGAATCGCAATGTTTGCAGGAGATGGCACAAGCGTGACCAATGTAGGCGCTACGTGGTATTTCATGGAGCAGGAATTGAATTACCCAGTAAGCATGATTTGGGTGAGTGAGTTTAGTTGGATTGACATGTCCAACTACGACGTGTTAATGATGCAAGAGGGTAGATATTCAGAATTGAATGAAGGAGGGATGAAGAAACTATCCGATTGGGTATCAGGAGGGGGTAAGCTCATACTGTTTCAGTCTGCCATTGGGAAATTTGCCGATAGTGATTTTGCGAGTGTGAGTCGATATAATTCAGACCAAGAAAAGGCAGAAATGGAGGATAAAGACAAGGAAAGATCCGAATTGCTGAAGCTGGCTAGATACGAGAATAGTGAAAGAAATTATGCCAAATACAACAGCTCCGGCGCGGTTTTCAAGGTTCACCTGGACAATTCACACCCGTTAGCTTTTGGCTATGGAAACGAATATTTCTCGTTGCATTCCACGTCTGCCAGATATGGCTATTTAAGTAGCCAAAATGTGGGCACGATACGAAGTACGAGTGACCATCTAAGCGGGTTTGTCGGACAATACGTAATGGAAGACATTGCAGAATCCATGATCTTCGGAGTGGAAAATAAAGGCAGTGGCCAGATTGTCTATCTGGCGGACAATCCTCTTTTCAGGGCCTTCTGGTACAACGGCAAATTGATGGTAGCCAATGCGCTGTTTATGGTCGGAAACTAGCATTTTTTTCCTATTCTATGAGCCGAGGCTACCGATATTGAAATGGTGTCGGGAAATATTGTCTGGTTAAGATTCAACATGTAATTTGAAATTATGTACATAATTGATTTTTTAGCGCGGTTTAACAATCGTTTGCGGTGAAAAAATAACATTTAGCTAATTTTTAATTGGAATTTTGATTCTACATTCGCTGCGAAAATCAAAATTGATCGGACATGATTACCAAGAAGTATTTAAAATCAAAGCCAGTTTGCAAGGTGACTTTTGAAGTTGCTCCTGAGCAATTAAATGGCGCTAAGAAAGTGGCAATAGCTGGCGAGTTTAACAACTGGCAAGCAGATGCTACTCCTTTGAAGAAAGGGAAAGAAGGAAATTACAAAGTGACCTTAGAACTTGAAGCAGGAAACGAATATCAATTCAGATATGTCGTGGACGGCAAAACTTGGGAAAACGATTGGGACGCAGACAAGTACGTGCCAAACAATCTTACCTTCGAAGAGAACTCAGTAGTTACTCTTTAATTCAGGTTTAAGATTTCACTTCGAGGTGAATTTTGTCTCCTAGTACTTTCCAGTCTCCATTTTCTCCAACTGCGAGTTTTTGGAAGACGAAGTTCTGTAGGTTGATAAGGTTCACCTCTATTTTTAGTTTTCCGAGTTGGTCCAGCAATTCAACAATCTCACCAGGAACGATCGATTCGTTTTTAACCATTGCATTTAGGCCTTGGCTTAGCTTGAAGGAAAAATCCTCATCTGGTGTGACATCCCAGTTTTCAAACTCTTTTAAGGCTGTCATGAGACTGGCATTGCCTTCTCCGTTTTGCCAGTCGTCAATAGATTCTGTAAGATCAAAATCCAGTTTGCTTACGTGATTTTGCCATAGAATTCTTGGGATGGAAAGCTTCTGTTTTTTCATCAGAATCAGCAGGCTGTAATTCTGTTTGGCTATTCTGGAGATGGAGCTGGTGACGTCCGACACGTTGCTGTCTATTACTTCTTCCAGGATTTTCTTTTGTTCATCTTTCATCAAATCGAAGAACGAAAATCTTGTTTGATCAAAGTGTCTTTCCAAATCGTAAATCACTGACGCAATCCTGCTTTCCTTGAAATTAGACCCTAATATTTCGGCCATTGCTTGAAAATTAGCCTCATCATAGTCATTGGAAGTTCCGCCAACTAAGTGGTGATTGCCAATGTAGAGAACGGCAAAACTTAGATGTTTTACCGATAATGTGACCTTGGACCTAACTTCTACACGTCCCATGCACAGAGTTTGCTGCCCACCTCTAAACCTCAGAAAATCAGTAGTATCCACTGTATAATTAAACACCTGAAGCGCATCGGGATCTTCTGAAAATAGCACGTGCACGGCATAGTGCATACCCACTTTCGAAAGCGTCATTCTCTTTGGGCTAACGAGATTGAGATAGATGTCTTTGATGCTGCCCATCTCAGCAATATTGCTTTGACCATGCGCAAGCGTCTCGGCAAAAGAAGACTGCAAATCCAATTCACTTTCTCGCTCTGCCAATTGTATGGCACGGTCGGCGTACTGAAGAATTTGCTGGGTTTCAATACCTGAAACCTCATTGAAAAACCAACCACAACTGGTGTACATAAGCATTGCATTGCGTTGCATTTCCAGCATTCGGATGACCAGGGTCTGATCCTTTTCAGTGATATGGGGAAGATGTTTTTTGAAGAAAGTTTTGTAATCCCTCAGTTCGCTTTGAAAGATCACTTCAATGAACCTGTCTCGTAGATCCCATGGATTTTCATGAAAACCACTTAATACTTTTTCATAAAGCGCATCCAGTTTTACCTTCAGTTCATCCAATCCATCTCTCAAGGGAGTTCTCCATTTTTGATTCCAGCCTTCCTCACCTCCGGTATGACACCCACAGTCACTTCGCCATCTTTCAACACCATGCGCGCAGCTCCAGCTACTTTTTTCATGGATTTCCACTTCGTGATCAGGTTCGACAAGTGACAGAAAGTGACCGTAATTCGTAAGCTGAGCGTCTGTGTGCTCCTCTATGTGTTGCAAACAGTAGGCAAGGGCCATTTCTCCCTGCCGATGATGGTGTCCGTAGGATTCGCCATCTGTAGCAATGTGCAATAGCTCTGGTCGGGTTGGATTTGCTGAAAGACCGGTTTGCAATTCTTCAGCGAATTTTCTTCCATCATTCAACAATCCCTTGAAGGCCACTCCCTGAGAAATATCACCGTGATAAAAGAAAAGTACCATCTGCCGATTGCCAGAGAGCTTAACAACGTACGGCCTGTTGGTTTCAATTCCGTCTGTCCATTGTGAATCTAACAAGCCCTTGAATCGTCTGGCTTGATTGGGTGCAAGAATGGTGTACTTCACCCCATGATCGGCCAGGCATTCGAGTGTTTCCGTATCCACCGCTGCTTCAGCCAACCAAATACCCTCAGACTTCCTTTTGAATCTTTGTTCGAAATCATATAGACCCCAGATAATCTGAGTTTCCTTGTCTCTACGAGAGGCCAAGGGCATAATGGTGTGGTTATATACCTGGGCAATTGCTGGACCATGACCACCAAATAATTCCTGACCCTTCTTGTCGGCATCCAAAATCGACTGATACGTCTCCGGTCGGTGAAGCTCCATCCACGAGAGGAGAGTGGGGCCGTAGTTAAAGGAAATCCGCTCGTAGTTATTCGAGATGTCAATGATTCTACCTTGGCTATCCAGAATACGAGCATGCGTATTGGGGCTGTAGCATTCTTCTGTAATTCTCTCATTCCAATCATGGAACGGAGCAGCTGAGTCCTGAACTTCGATTTGTTCCAACCAGGCATTTTCACGTGGTGGTTGATAGAAATGTCCGTGAATACAGATATACTTATTCTGATTCTTCTTCATTGAAAAATGTACTACTAAGAATTATTCGTTGTGCTGCCTTTACGCCATCAATTGGTTTCCTTGAAAACACACACTCCAAGCGGCGGCAAAGTAATAGTGATGCTGTGATCCCTGCTATGCGAAGGTACATTCTCCAACGAAATCACCCCTGCATTTTTCACATCACTTCCTCCATACTTTTTGAGATCGGTATTGAAAATTTCCTTTACGGATTTGCTGAAGGGGACTCCAATCCTATACTTTTCATGCACAGACGGGGTGAAATTCAAGACGACCAAAACCGATTCTTTGGCTGATTTTCTCAGATAAGACAAGGTGGTATTTTCACTGTCATTATAGTCTATCCATTCGAATCCTTCACCTCCAAAGGCTATTTCGTGCAGGGCTTTTTCCTTGGAATAGAGCTTGTTTAAGTCCTTCACCATTTGCTGCACCCCCTTATGCGGTTCGAAATCCGTGAGATGCCAATCCAAAGACTTTTGGTGGCTCCATTCATCCCATTGTGCAAACTCATTCCCCATGAAATTGAGCTTGGTTCCGGGATGAGTATACATATAGGCGTAAAGAAGCCGAGTGTTGGCAAATTTCTGCCAGGTATCTCCCGGCATTCTGTCAATTATTGACCCTTTGCCATGCACGCATTCATCATGAGAAAGCGGAAGCATGAAATTTTCAGAGAAAGCATAGGTGAGGCTGAATGATATCTCGTTGTGATGATACTTTCTGTAAACCGAATCTCTTTTGAAAAACTCCAAGGTATCATTCATCCAGCCCATCATCCACTTTTGCCCAAATCCCAATCCACCGAGAAATGTTGGTTTTGACACCATGGGGAAGGAGGTAGATTCCTCAGCAATTGTCTGAACGTCTGGAAACGACCGATACACCTCTTCGTTCAGTTCTTTTAAGAATTGAATGGCCTCCAGGTTCTCTCGACCACCGTATTGATTTGGCTGCCATTCGCCCTCTTTTCTAGAATAGTCTCTATAGAGCATGCTTGCTACCGCATCCACCCGTATGCCGTCTATGTGGTATTTCTCCAGCCAGAAAATGGCACTGCTAATCAAGAAAGCTCGAACCTCATTTCTTCCATAATTGAAGATGTAACTGGACCAATCGGGATGATAGCCCTGCTGTGGATCAGCGTGCTCGTAGAGTGCCGTTCCATCGTATTCTTTAATGCCGTGTGCATCGCCGGGGAAGTGACTCGGTACCCAATCGAGGATGACGCCAATATCATTTTGGTGAAAGGCATCCACCAATGCCATAAAATCTTGTGGTGAGCCGAAACGTGAGGTTGGGGCAAAATAACCTAAGGATTGATAACCCCAAGATCCATCAAAGGGGTGCTCCATCACCGGCAGAAACTCCACATGTGTGTAGCCCATGTCTTTGATGTATGGCACCATTTCCTTGATCATATCTTGATAAGTGAGGAAGTCTTTTCCATCGGCACCTTGCCGCTTCCAAGAACCCATGTGCACTTCATAGACTGAGTAGGGGGCATCCAACGCATTGTTTTTCTTGCGCTTTTTCATCCACTTTTCATCCTTCCATGAATAGTCGATATTCTTTACCTGCGTTGCTGTCTGTGGCGGAGTTTCCCAAGCAAAGGCCATCAGGTCACACTTTTCCAAAAAGTCTCCACTAGGGGTTTCTATGCCGAATTTGTAGAATTCTTCCGCTGCGATATTCGGAACGAACCCTTCCCAAATGCCTGAATGATCCCAACGAGGGTACATTAGGCACTCGTCTTTGTTCCAAAAATTGAAATTACCAATGACCCGGACGGACTTGGCGTTAGGTGCCCATACGGCGAAATAAACACCCTTCTTACCGTCCACTTCAATCTCCCTAGAGCCCAATTTTTCATAGAGGCGGTAGTGCCGACCCTCCTTAAAAAGATGAATGTCTTGTTCGCTGAAGAGCGAGTGATGTACCATTCTATTTTTCATCAACGTAGTGTTTTATAATGTCCAAAACTCCCTTTAGCGGGATGACCACCCAGTCCGGGCGAGAGTTCAATTCATACCCCATTTCATATATGGCTTTTTCCAGAAGATGATACCTAAGTAGAAATTCAATTTCTTTCCAATACCCGATATCCAGCCCCGATTCAAAGGCCGTTTTGGTATACTGATCCATGAAAAGGCCGACCAGTGCGGCATAGTATTTTTCACCCACTTCAAATTGCTCTTCCTGAGTCAGTTTAAGCTTATTTTCTTCGTCGAAAATGACGGCATAAATGGCGTACTGAAAGGATCTGAACATGCCTGCTACATCCTTGATTGGCGGCTGTTTCACCTTTCGATCCCGAATAGTGGCCTCTGGTTCGCCCTCAAAATCGAGAATGTAGAAGTCTCCATCCGACATGATGACCTGACCGAGATGGTAATCTCCGTGAATCCGAATTCTCATGGAATTCAATTGGCTGGAATGGAAATTCAAAATCTTGTCCTTGATGACGGACTTATACTTCATGAATTCTTCGGCGTATTTCAGCGCGTCACCCTTTAGTTTGTGCAGGTTATTTTCCAGTAAATGAAACCGGTGATCTACATGATAGATAAGGCGGTTGAGAAGCCAGGCTTTGTAATCAGTGTTGAAAGCCTTAGGTACAAAGCGCTGAGTGTGTTTCTCTTTGAAAATGGCAAGATGCATTTCGGCGGTTCTAAGGGCAAGTTTCCTCACATCACTTATGGTTTGTTCACCTATGGCCTCTTTTAGATTGATCCCTAATTGATCGGGATGAAGGGGCTGGTAAAGCTCGTGCGATTCCAGCGACTTGATTTTGGATTTGGGAAGGCTAGTGTAGAAGTCGTTGACCACTTTGAGAAAATACGTCCATGCATCCCCGGTATTCTCTATTTTCTCCTGCATGAGCCCCATCGTGACCAAATAGGCCCCTCTTTTCCAGGTAAAGCTTCCTGCATATTTGGGGCTGTTCCTGAATCCGGCTTGTTCCGAAAGGAAATGAGTCAGTTCATAGTCTGGATTGGCATCTCGAAAGAGTTTTCGATAAATCTTTAGGTAGTAGGCTTCATTGAATACGATCGTGGTATTGCTCTGCTCAGCATTCAGGACCTTGGAGGATACCTCTTCGATTCGCACATGGTCAAACAGCTTGCCTTTGTCAAAGACCAGACTTCCATCTACATGAAGGATAGAAACCTCCCCAAGGATGTTATTGAAAAGAAAATGTCTGAATGATTCCTGATAGATGGCATCCACGATAGATGCTTGCCGATTTCCAATTTTTATAGTGGCTAGTCGGGCGATATCGGGCAGCTCATGTGTTTCGTCATCTAAGCCGATGATTAACTGATAGTTTTCTGTGTAGGCCGTTTCGTATAGGACTTCCAGTACCAGGAGATAGTATAGGTGCTGGTTACTTTGGAGGGGAAGTACAAGCTCGGTGTTGAACCGTCGAATAGGTGTGTTCTTAGCTCCAAACCATCGGCATTCTTTGACATATTCTGTCAAAACGGAGTTTAAGAATACCTTCTTAAAACTCTCTGATTCAGGAAATTCACTCCATTTGTCTACACTTAACTTTTGATTGGCCATGTTCTACTGCTTGTGAATTCTGAAAAGATGGTATGGAAGTGCTGGCGGGCGAAGTTCTACGAAATTCCACTCACCTGTCCATTGGTAGGTGCTACCTGAAACAAGATCCGTAACAAGGTATTTCTCATTTCCACCAATGTGTATTTTACTAAGAGGCACTTGTACCCAGCCATTTTGCGCATTGTATTCATCCAGATTCACGATACACAAAATGTGATTTTGCGCACCGTCTGACTTGAAGTAGGCCAGGATGTTATCATTCTCGATACTGCAGAACTCTATATTGTTGGTTCGCTGAAGAGCTTTATTCTCCTTTCGGATTTTATTGATCACTGAAATGTGAGCCGTCAATCTATTCTTGGCGTTCCAATCGTGTGTATGCAGCTGGAATTTTTCCGAATCCATGTACTCTTCCTTGCCGGGAAGTGCATCTGATTTCATCAATTCATACACCGGACCATAAATGCCCGCATTTGAACTCATCGTGAATGCCATGAAATAGCGAATGAGGTGTTTGGTGTCACTCGCACCCTGCAACTCATAGGGGTTAATATCCGGGGTGTTCGGCCAAAAGTTTGCTCGCATGTAGTCTTTGCGATCAGTCTTGGTAAGCTCGGTCAGGTATTGAATAAAATCGGCTTTGGAATGTCTCCAGGTAAAGTAGGAGTAGGATTGGGTGAAGCCAGCCTTGGCAAGTCCCTCCATTATCCTTGGACGGGAAAACGCCTCAGCCAGAAACAGAACGTCTTTGTTGTATTCTTTTATTTGTTCAATTAGTTCCTTCCAGAAATGAAAGGGTTTGGTGTGCGGATTGTCCACTCGGAATACTCTAATCCCTGCATCTACCCAATACTTCACAATGCCAATCAGCTCGTCCCAAAGCTCTTTGTGATCACCCGTTTCAAAATGTATTGGTAAAATATCCTGGTATTTTTTTGGAGGGTTTTCGGCATATTGGACGGTTCCATCTGATCGCCACTTGAACCAAGACGGATGCGCTTTCACATACGGATGATCTGGTGCTGCCTGCAGGGCAAAATCCATCGCCACTTCTATTCCGACCTTGTTTGCCTTTTTGATAAGGGATTTGAAGTCGTCTAACGTGCCAAGCTCGGGATGTAAGTCTTTGTGACCGCCGAGCTTCGACCCAATGGCCCATGGAGAACCAACATCTTCCTTCTTGGCGGTGACGGTGTTGTTTTTGCCTTTCCTATTCTTTTCCCCAATAGGATGGACAGGAGGGAAGTAGAGTGTGTCAAACCCCATATCGGCAATTCGCTGCAGGTGTTTTTCACAGTCTTTGAAGGTGCCATGCCTACCTTCTTTAGATCCTGCGGATCTGGGAAAAAATTCGTACCATGTGCTGAATGCTGCCTTTTCACGATCGGCATACACTTTAAGCCCTTTGTCATAAGTCGACTTAAAGTTCTTCTCCGGAAATCTCCTAATTATAGTTTCAATCTGATCACCCTTGAGAAGGTCTATTGCCTTGTCAAACTGTTTCTTTTGAATGGCATTAACAGCATCGGTTACTAATTTCTTCTCGTCAGCTTTCAGCTTCTGTTTTGACAGATTGTGTAAAAACTCAATACCATCCAATAGCTCGACGGAAACATCCACCCCAGCTTGAACCTTCATGGCCAACCCATGATGCCAGGTAAGCGCATGATCTATCCAGGCTTCAATTTTATACTCATAATACGTTTGGTCTGTGGGTATGAATTCAGCTTTCCAAGCGTCGTTTCCCAACTGGGAAAATGGGATTTCTGTCCATGCTTTTTTAGAAGACGGCTTATAGAGAAGGTGGGCATTGAGCACATCGTGACCATCGGCGAATATATCTGCTGTAATTACGAACGGATCGTTAACTATTCCCTTTGCGTAGTAGTGGCCATCTTCAATATTCGGCTGCACGTTTTCTATGACGACTCGGCTCTGAGGTTTCATGCGTGGTTAGGTTCGGTTCTAAGTTAGAAGTCGAGTACAAGGTAAGCAGAAATTGATAATCTTAAACCGCCAAAAATGCCGCAAACGGTTGAGTTAGGGTGATTTTAAAGCATTTTCTTGTCACTCCCAGATCACATCATTTTCCTGATCAAACCAATCCTTGTACATGTGCATGTGTATTTTCTCTACCTGGTTTCGCTTGATCTTCATCGTGGGAGTAAGCAAGCCATTGTCCACTGACCATTCCTCTTTCATTATGACAACCTTGGCCACTTTTTCATAAGACTGAAGAGAAGGATTAATTTGTCGAAGCGTCTCAGCCAGACTTTTGGATAATTCTTCTTTGGTTTTTTTGTGTCCAAGTTCCGATGGAACAACCAGAGCAAGTGGCTGGGGAATGCCCATTCCTACCAAACAAACCTGCTCTATATCAGTATTTTTGGTGTACTCCAATTCAATGGGTGCCGGGGAGATGTACTTGCCTTTATCCGTTTTGAATTGATCTTTTACTCGCCCTGTGATGCTCAAATAGCCATCATGGTCAAATTCTCCAACATCGCCAGTTCGAAGAAAGCCATCATCAGTGAACATTTCTTTGGTCTTTTCGGGCTCCTTGTAGTATCCAAGCATGAGGCAATCACTTTTCACGAGAATCTCTCCATCACCAGATAGTTTGCTCGTTACGCCATTGGTTGCCTTCCCTACTGTGCCGAATTTATTTGCTCCAGGAAGATTATAGTGTGACAAAATACAATCCTCGGTCATCCCATAACCTTGATTGATTTTAATGCCCAACTTGGCATACCATTCCATGACACTTACTGCAAGAGGAGCGGCTCCTGAGGCGACCAATCCAGCTCTAGATAGGCCCAGCTTCTTCTTTATCTTCTTTTTGACCACTCCTCCAAGAATTGGAATTTTTAAGAGTTTGTTCAATTTCTCCTGCGGCATTTTCTTTAAGACACCTTCCTGAAATTTCCCCCATATTCTAGGCACAGCGAAGAACATCTCCGGCTGGGTATTGGCTAGGTCTTCCGCGAATGTTTCAAGGGTTTCGGGAAAGGTGAATTTCGCTCCGGCGAATAGGCCGACGTACTCTATCAGGCATCTTTCAGCCACATGGGTGAGTGGGAGGTAAGAAAAAACGTCGGGATGCTCCGTGAGCTTTAGGATATCCACAAAATTGTTGGCCACCTGAGCAAATGAGCTGACCTTGTGCATGACACCTTTTGGCATGCCGGTGGTTCCAGAGGTATAAATGATGGTCATTAAGTCACCGGGTTCCATGATGACTGGCTGCTCCATTGGTGCCTTGGATTGCACCAGTGATTCCCAGCTTGTACCATCGCTTTCGCCGTATGCTTCTACTGAAATAACGGGGATGTCAGTAATGCCGGACTTTTGCTTGGAGTAATCATCCAACTTACCTATGATAATGGCTTTGGATTCTGAATGAACCAAAATCTGATTGATGGACTCGGCGTTCAGGGTGGGGTAGATGGGGATTGAAACCAAGCCTGCCGCACTCATGGCCAAATCTGCCATGATCCAATGGGCACAATTCTTAGATAGTAAGGCTACATGATCGCCTTTCTTCAAACCCAGGTCTTGAAGTGCCGTGGCAATTTTTCTAATTTCCTGACCTGCTTGTCCATAAGTCCAAGTCTTGAACTTACGATCGAATGGTTGGCGGAAAAAAACTTGGTTCGGGCTCTTCGACTCCCAGTGAAGAAAAGCCTCTATCGGTGACGGAAAATGCATTGGTTAATAGTTAAGCTAACCGGAATTTAGCTCCGACAGCTTACTTAACCAAGTGTTATTTATTTTGCTCCTTGGCCCAAGTGTCTCTAAGGGTGATTGTGCGGTTCATGATTAGCTGATCAGGAGTGGAGTCTTCGTCTACTCTGAAATAGCCCATTCGCTCGAATTGCACCTGATCTCCGATTTTAGCAGTTTTCATAGAGGGCTCGACAACCGCATTTTTAACAATGGTTAATGAATCTGGATTTAGGTGATTTTTAAAGTCATCCTCCACATCATTCATGTTGGCTGTTTTGAAAAGCCTATCGTAGAGTCTGACTTCTGCTCTTACGGCATTCGGGACAGAAACCCATCCGAGGGTTCCCTTCACCTTTTTGCCACTTGTATCTTGGCCACTCCTTGTTTCAGGATCGTACTCGGCGTAAAGCTCTTCAATGGTTCCATCTTCCGCTTTTTTGTAGCCAGTGCATTTTATGATGTAGCCAAATTTTAAACGAACCTCGCGATCCGGCCCCAATCGGTACCATTTCTTAGGACTAGGCGGATCTTCCATGAAATCGCCTTGATCCACATAAATTTCCCTGGTAAAGGGCATTTCTCTGGACCCTGCCGATTCATCTTCCGGGTTATTGATGGCAGTCATGATTTCTACTTTGTCCTCAGGCCAATTGGTGATGACAACCTTGAGAGGGTCAAGGATTCCGAATACTCGATTGGTCGTTTTGTTCAGATCGTCTCGAACGAAATGCTCGAGTAATCCAACGTCCGTCAGGCTGTTTCTTTTGGCCACACCGACCGCTTCAATGAAATCCTTGATGGCTTTTGGGGTGAAGCCCCTTCTTCGAATCCCGGAAAGGGTAGGCATTCGTGGGTCGTCCCAGCCGTTCACGTGATCGCCTTCTACCAATTCGCGTAGCTTTCTCTTGCTCACGACCGTGTATTCCAGATTCAAACGAGCAAATTCGGTTTGTTCTGAAGGGTAGATTTCCAACTCTTTGATAAACCAATTGTAAAGAGGTCGGTGGACCTCAAACTCCAGTGTGCAGAGGGAATGGGTTATGTTTTCAATGGAATCCGATTGTCCATGCGCAAAGTCGTAAGTAGGATAGATGCACCAATCATTTCCGGTGCGGTGATGCGCTGCATGCTTGATTCTGTAAATGATGGGATCTCTCATGTGCATGTTTGGTGAGGCGAGATCAATTTTCGCTCTTAGCACCCTTGCTCCATTTTCAAATTCTCCAGCACGCATTCGAGCAAATAGATCAAGATTTTCTTCCACTGATCTATCCCTAAATGGGCTCGGTTTCCCTGGTGTGGTGGGTGTTCCGCGAAGTGCATTGAATTCCTCAGCAGGTAGGTCATCGACATATGCTGATCCTTTTTTGATCAGCTTGACGGCCATTTCATAAAGGTTCTCAAAATAGTCTGACGCATAATGAGCTGGTTGTTCCCACTCAAAACCTAACCACTCTATGTCTCTTTTGATGGAATCGACGTATTCCGTTTCTTCTTTCTCAGGATTGGTGTCATCAAAGCGCAAGTTGCATTTGCCATTGTATTTTTCGGCAAGCCCAAAACTCAAGCAAATGGCTTTTGCGTGCCCAATGTGAAGATACCCATTTGGCTCTGGAGGAAAACGCGTTTGTATTTGCTTGTGCTTTCCTGATTTTAGATCACTTTCGATCATTTGCTCTATGAAATTGAGCGATTCTTTCTTGGGGGTATCCATGCGCTAAAATTGAAAGCGCAAAACTATTAATTAGTTGTGCCGCATCCTCAATTTTCTCAAACCTATTTAGCTATTGAAGTTGTCAAACCAAACTTGATACTTGGTTGATACCCACCAATCATATCATATGTAGGGAAATATAGTGAGCTGTGAATCCTCAAATTGACCGTAGAGTTTCTGTTGATCAGATACCCTCCTCCAACGAGCAAGCCAACACCACCTGTCCTGTCGGGGTTGAAATCCGGCGAATCCTGATAGATTTCCACAAAACTATAGTCCATACCGCCGCTAAGGAACCAGGTGTTTCTCTTCCTGCTCATAGGATACATTAGGCCTAAGTTGAAACTTCCAAGTTCCATTTTATCGGCTTGGAGTTCGGAATCTAGAGATTGAGAGGAAAAATAGTAGTCGAAATTTACATTGAAAATGACAGATGAAGCATCGAAGGAATAGGCCAACCCGAAACCAGAAAGTGTTCGTTCGCCAAGGATTGTATTTCCTCCCACCATCACACCAAAATAATGATTGGCCTTGATCTGCTGTAGTTCTATTCCTTTTTGTTCGTATTCTGAAACCTCTCCAATTTCAATGTCATCTCTCGCCTTTGTCTTAGTCATAAAAGTTCGGCCGAGTCGTGAAAGTAAGGGATCAATGTCCTCGCTTGACACTCCTTTTATTAAATCACTCCATTTCTTTTCTCCGGTTTTAGCGTCGAACACGCTCAAAGACACTATGAAGCTGCCGTCTAGATTGTGAATTTCACCAGTGAGCAAAAATTCAGCGTTTTCCTGACGAGCTGCATTCAATGATTCTTCAGTAGAAACAGGGTTCAGGTAAGTGATCCGATCGTGAGATGGAATGACTAGATAATATTCGTTACTAGACTCTACATACGTTTTCAGAAGTCGGGTTGTCGAATACTGGAGTTCACCATCTTGCTCCAAATTGATTAACTCAAAGTATGGGAAGTAGACTTCATTTTTTTGAGAATAACCTGCAAGACAACCGAAAGTAAATAGGGCGAGAGTTAGGGAAATTCGAAACATGCTGAGTGGTTTTGGTTACACCTTAGTCAAGGCTTTTTGGAAATACCCTCAAAATGGATGGATGCCTAATTCAGATGAATGATTTTATTTGATTGTTGGTTACCTTTAACTATGACCGTTAGGAGCCCTGCTTTTAGTCCCGATGAACTCAAAGAGTTTTCTTTAGATTCTGAGATCATTCTCAGTGTATTGGATAAGAGCGCCAAAATGCTGAAGGTCAGCAATGCGTGGGAAGATAAATTCAACATCTCAGAAGAGAATATCACTAAGGACTCCCTGTATGATTTTGCTCATGCCGACGACATATCTGACCTCAAGGCAGCTTTTGAAAAAGCTGTGGATCAGGGATTTATCAGCCAACATATCACACGATTTGTCGATGATGATTTGACGACATTCTATGTCCAGTTTGATCTAAGAGTCAAAGAAGATGTGGTGTATTTCGTGGGGTTTGATGTTTCGAAATCCTGTGAGGAACATGAGGCATTTATCCAAATGTCGAAAATGTCCAAGTCCGGTGCTTGGTACCACGATCCAATTAGAAATACGACCTATTGTTCGGATGAAGTCTACCGAATTCATGAATTGAAACTGGGAGAAAAAATTGATTCAGAAACGTTTCTAAATTTTTACGATGAACCTTATAGATCGGAGATCAAAGGGCATATTGAAAAGCTCTATGAGGAGGGAAAACCATATGATCATACAGGAGAAATAACCACCACGAAAGGACGTAAAAAGTGGGTTCGAACCAAGGCAACACCAACTCTGCACCAGGGCAAAGTGATTTTTGTGAATGGCGTTACTAGTGATGAGACCAGATTTAGGAAATACCTATTGAAGTTGGAAGAGCTTGCCGAAACCCAAAACTTAGCTCTTCAGGGAGTCAAATCCGGCTTGTTCGATTATAGAGTGAAGGAGAACCTGGTGTTCTTCAGTGAATCTTTTAGGAAAATGCTAGGACTTGATCCTGAACGAACTCAAGTACCCTTAGAAGAATTCAGGGAGTTGATCTTTCCTGAGGATCAAGACGAGGCTATGAAGAGGTTTAGCGACGGGCTCCATGCCCCCGGAAATCATCACTTCAACCACTACAGAGTAGTTCATTCAAACGGAGAAATCAACCACTATGAGGTTCATGGCTGGAGGAAAAAGGATGGTAAAGGGAGAACGACAAGAATGATAGGAAACCTGATCAACGTAAATGAGCGAATCCTTTTGCAAGATGAAGTTCTTAGGGCCATGAGGAGTCTTGAAGCCATGGTCAATAATGGCTTCATTTACAGCCTTTTGCTGGATACTAGGGGAGCTATTGTAATGGCCGACAAACGAAGTGTTGAAGTCATAAAAAAGGAATACGGCGTAGACCCGGAAAAGCAGGTCGTCTTCTACCACGATGTGATGCCAAGTGCATTTCAAAAATCCTACAAAGCTTCTTTTGAGAAGGCTCTCAGTGGAGAAACTGATCGAAAAGAGATTGAGCGTCCATTGCTCACAGGCGCGATGCAATGGCTGGATATTATGTATCGTCCGGTCTTTGACGAGGAAGGGAAGGTTGAATTTGTTCTTACAAATGGCATGGATGTTTCAGAACGGAAAAAAGCGGAGGTGTTCACAAAAATGGCTGAAGAGAAGGCTAGAGCGCTGAATAGATTAAAGTCAGTCATTCTGTCAAATCTGAGTCATGAGATTAGAACCCCACTTAATGGCATAATGGGCGCGACGGATTTGCTAATGGAAAAAATTGATGACGCCAGTCAGGTAGAACTTCTAGAAGCTCAGAAGGACAGCAGTTTACGGATATTGAAGCAACTGACCGATCTTATCAGTCTTGGGGATTTGGAGACGTTGAGAGAGGGACTGAATATGGAAAGTTATAAGCTAAACAAGCTTACAAAACTCACTTACAAGATGTACCTCCATCAGGCTAAATTGAAAGGCCTTGAATTGACGCTACAGGAATCAGTGAATAAATTGCGAGTCAAAGTAGATAAGGAGCTCTTTGTTTCCGCGCTCTCAGCTATTGTAAATAATGCCATTAAGTATACTTCAGAAGGAGGAATTGAAATCAAAATTTCTAACAATGCCCAAGAAGCATTTGTCGAAATATCAGACTCGGGAAGCGGAATAAAGGAGGAAAATTTTGAAAGAATTTTTGAGGATTTCGAACAAGAGAGTTTCGGACTTCATCAAAAATATGAGGGTGCTGGGATCGGACTCTCAGTGGCCAAAAAGTTTCTAGAACTCCTAGGAGCAAAATTAAATTTGAAGAGTGAAGTTGGACGTGGTTCTACTTTCACCGTTTCACTACCTTTATACCATGAGGATTCTGACAGTTGAGGATAATGAAATAAATGCGCTCCTTATGGATCGACTGCTTTCTGATGTCTCTTTTATCAAGAAACACAGTATCGCCGAGAATGGGGAGAGAGCACTGGCACTGGTTCAGGAATCTGACTATGACCTAGTGTTAATGGATATAAATCTTGGGGATGGAAAGATGACCGGAACTGAAGTCATGAAAGAGCTTAGGAAATCTGACAAGTATGTTCGTGCGCCGATTTATGCGGTGACTTGTTATGCACTTCCTGGTGATGAGGAGCGCTTTTTAAGCGAAGGATTTAGTCGATATTTCTCCAAACCGATAGATCACAAATCGCTGATTCGTACCATCGAGGAGTTGGTTTCATAATTGGCACTAGATGAGACTCACTTATCGAATTTTAATTTTCATTCTCTTTTCCATGTCATTCTTCAAATCGATCGGTCAGGAAGTTAGCAGTAAATCCTATGGATTTATGTTGGACAAAATACTCTCACACAGTGTCAAGGAACTATCTGTGTCGGATGTTTCAATGGACGGAGTTGTGTTCGTGGATGCTCGCGAAAAATCGGAATACTCGGTTAGCAAAATTGAGGGGGCGATTTGGGTTGGATATGATGATTTCGAACTTTCCAGAGTTCAAGAAATATCAAAAGATTTGAAGATAGTAGTGTATTGCAGTGTGGGCTATAGAAGTGAGAAAATTGCTGAGAAACTTCAGGGTGCAGGCTACACGAATGTTTCTAATTTATATGGAGGCATCTTCGAATGGGTAAACCAAGATAGGGCAGTGGTTGATGACCAAAATACACCTACGACTAAAGTTCATGCTTTTAGTAGAGTGTGGGGCGTTTGGTTAAACAAAGGAGAGAAGGTGTACTAAGCGCTAGTCTTTCCCTTTCCTTATTTCCTTCTGAATACTGTCAAGCTTTTTTAGAATCTTAGCGTTCTCTGTTTTGACGTAATCCTTGATGTTTTGCTCCTCTTCTTGCAACTCTTTCAGGCTTATTTCATTCATTGTATTTACCACAATTGCAATGAAGATATTGAGCGTAGTGTAGGTAGCGATTAAAATAAAACTAACAAAATAAAGAGCGGCCCCAGGCACACCATCCATGATAGGGCGTGCTATCGCCGAGGACCAGCTTTCCAAGGTCATTATCTGAAAGAGCGTGAAGAAGGATCTTCCCAAATCACCGAAATATTTGGGGTAATCTTCTCTAAATAAATTAACCCCAACAACGGCATAGATGTAATAGACAATGGCTAATAAAACAAATATCCATCCTATGCTCGGAATAGATTTTAGAAGGGACTCGATGATCAATCTAAGCTTCGGGAGGTTCTTGAGCAGTCGCAGCGTCCGAATGATTCTCAGTGCTCTGAAAATAGAGAATGAACCTGCTGCCGGAAGTATGGAAACCGCGACAATGGCAAAGTCAAAAACATTCCACGCGCTCGTCCAGAATTTCAAGCGATAGATGACGATTTTCAAAGCGATCTCTATGGTGAACATGACCAGAATGATGAGATCGAATGCATCGATCAAGACACCATAGTTATCCATTACTGATGGGAAAGTCTCCAGACCAATCAGTAGTGAATTAACAATAATGATGAACGTAATGAAATTTTGAAATCTTGCAGATTCCAGAAAATCCTTGATGAAATGGTCAAGGGCCTGGAGGTTAAATAAATGTGCCTTCTGTTTTCCCATAGCCGCGAGGAGTGCAATTTATTAGCATAAGCCAATATAATACAGAATGTTATTAGTTTTTATTTAAAGGTAAGTTTAGCAACCTCTCCATTGTTTTAACTCCACTTTCCTTTGAGCGCACTTAGCTTTGCTTGCAAATCACCTTCAGGTTGTTGTGCTTGTTCTTTCCTGGTCCTGGAATGAGCCGCCTTTTTTTGTATTGGTCTATCACTTTTCATGGATAGTGCTATCCTCTTTCTCTCGATATCCACTTCTATAACCTTGACAGAAACCTTCTGTCCGAGCTTCACCATCTGAGACGGATCAGAAACGAACGTATCTGAAAGGTGGCTAATGTGCACAAGCCCGTCTTGATGAACCCCAACATCCACGAATGCACCGAACTTGGTAATGTTAGTGATGATCCCTGGTAGTGTCATTCCAACCTTTAGATCAGTTATCTCATTGACACCTTCCTGAAATTGAACAACCTCAAACTGATCACGAGGATCACGACCTGGTTTTTCCAATTCAGCCAAAATATCGGTGAGAGTAGGTAAGCCAATCTCATCAGTCACGTACTTTTTTAAATCAATTTTTGCTCTAAGGTCCTGCCGTTTCATAAGGTCAGTGATGGAAGAGCCCAGTTCGACGGCCATTTTATTTACCGTATCGTATCGTTCTGGGTGTACCGCACTCGTATCCAAAGGGTTATCAGCATTTTGAATTCTGAGGAAACCTGCAGATTGTTCAAAAGCCTTGTCTCCGAGTCTGGGCACCTTTCTCAATGCAGCTCTCGATTTGAATGGCCCATTTTCGTCTCGATATTTCACAATGTTCTCGGCTATCTGAGGCCCAAGTCCCGAAACGTATGTCAGGAGCTGCTTGCTCGCGGTGTTTAATTCCACCCCCACATTATTCACACAGGCCATCACCACATCATCAAGAGAATTTTTCAGAGCTGTCTGATCAACATCATGCTGGTACTGACCAACCCCAATTGATTTGGCATCAATCTTCACTAGCTCTGCCAATGGGTCCATCAAGCGTCGACCGATGGAGACTGAGCCGCGTACCGTGACATCCTTATCTGGGAATTCATCTCTGGCCACTTCAGATGCAGAGTAGATCGACGCACCGCTTTCGTTGACCATCGCCACGACAATATCTTGTGATAAACTACATTTTTTCACGAACGCCTCGGTTTCTCTGCTGGCCGTTCCATTTCCAATAGCAATTGCTTTGATGTGATATTTCTCCACGAGCTGTTTAATGGTTTCTGAAGAGCGATGAAAATCCTTCTGTGGCTCGTTTGGGTAGATGGTCGTGTGCTCCAGAAGTTTGCCTTGATCATCCAGACAAACAACTTTGCAGCCGGTTCGAAATCCTGGATCAAGCGCCATCAACGCCTTCTGTCCCAAGGGTGCGGACATCAATAGCTGCTTTAAATTCTCAGCAAAAACGGCAATGGCTTCTTCGTCCGCTTTCTTTTTTGTTTCCACTCTCACTTCTGTTTCCATGCTCACGCTCATAAGGCGCTTGTAGCAATCTTGAATGGCAATTTTTACCTGACTTGCCGCTTGATTAGATCCCTTAAGTACTTCTCTTTCGATGATGGAAATGGCTTCTTCCTCAGGCGGAGCTATGCTAAAAGTGAGCAGCCCTTCGTTGGCTCCACGTCGGATGGCCAATAGGCGGTGAGAAGGTATTTTTTGAATGGACTCAGACCAGTCGAAGTAGTCCTTGTATTTAGCTGCTTCGGCTTCTTTGCTTTTCAAAACCTTAGAAGAAATGACTCCTGATTTCATAAATAGAACCCGGATTCGCTTTCTTATTTCGGCATCCTCGTTGACCCACTCAGCGATTATGTCCCGAGCGCCTGCCAATGCGGCTTCTTCATTTACAACTTCCTTTTCTTCGTCCACAAAATCAGCGGCAAAAGTGTGAACATCAAAGTCTTTTTGATCAAATATGCGTGCTGCAAGCGGCTCCAATCCTCGTTCCTTTGCGACACTCGCTCTTGTCTTTCTTTTGGGGCGATAGGGTAGGTAGAGGTCTTCAAGAACGGCCATCGTTTCTGCGCCCAGAATTTTGGCCTCTAGTTCAGGAGTTAGTTTTTCCTGCTCCTTAATTGATTTAAGAATGGCTTCCTTTCGTGCGTCAAGATCACGAAGCTGTTGGAGCCTGTCCCGGATGCTGGCAACCTGAAGATCGTCCAAACTCCCGGTGGCCTCTTTCCTATACCTTGAGATAAATGGAACGGTGGCACCCTCATCCAGGAGTTTGATTGTGGCGGCAACCTGTTCATTCCTAACACCTAATTCTTTCGCAATTTTTCCTTCGTATCCCATGACAAAAATTCAAGGCGTCAAAAATAGAAGACTCTCTGGCTTTGAAAATGAAATGTGGAAAACTAGATGAAAATATTTCAGGAGTTAGGGTGGTGTAGCTTAAGAAGCCGTACTGATAGATTGTTGTACAATACAGTAAAGTAGTATCAGAGTTATTTCTTGTCAAGAATCTCAAACTCAACAACTTCATAAATAAATCGATCATCATCGACACCTGATATGACCACCTCGTAAGTCCCCGAAATATCGGATGCACGAAAATCAAATGATTGTGGTGTTTCTGTCAACTCATAATGTGGTTTCCAAAGAAGAACATCACGCATATCAGGAATTTTGCCAGATTCATTTTGCAAGCTCATAGGCTTGTTGTCTGAAATCTCCACCTTCAGGTATTTTTCGGATGATACATTTCTTAGCGTTCTCACATTAATGAAGGCATCAGGAAAGGTCATAAAGTTGATGCTTCCTGTATACACTGAATCCCCAAAATGGAATTGATTAATGCAGACTTCAAATTTCTCTATGAGGGCAGGGTTAAAGTCTAAAATATCATCTGGGGTCCAAATCACGCCGTTCAATGTCGTCAAGATCTTCTGGTCGTCAGTAGATTGGTTTTTTACATTTCTCATAGCAAACTCTTTGCGTCCATCATTACTTCTGATCATGACATTTGGCACATACTCAATGATATGGTCGGCTATGGTTGGGAATCTTGTAAACTCGTCTAAGTGATATGTTGTGACATTTTCACGAGTTGTATAACCGACTAGTTTTCGACCGCCTGGTGATACTTCATTTTGCGAATTAATCTGGGCATATAGATTTTTGACTTGTACTTGCTGGGCCTTTTCCAAAAGCCAGTTGGCTGGATCATAATACCCTAATCTACTCTTGGGAACAAAATCATGATCGGAAATGAACGGGGACTCTAGCTCAATGGAGTATCCATTGGTATTGGAAAACTGTAATTCCTCGCTCAAAAAGGACTCATAGCTCCGAACAAATTTGAAAGAACCTTCAGTGTCAGATATTAGTGGGATTATTCTGAAGTCTCCACTCAGCAAGGTGACAAAGAACTTGTGATCTGGTACGGGCTTACCTTGTTGGTCCGTCAGCTTCCCTATCACAAGTTCTCCTCCGACATCAGGTAAGAAGCGCTTCCTTGATTTAGTTTCGGTTGCTGTTGTCGTTTTATAGCCATTTCTTACAATGTCATTTTTGAAGGTTGATGTTACAATGCTTTCATCGGTCCCAAACTGCTCTTTTTTCCTTACGACAATTGTGGCGGCAATAGGGGAATCCACTTCTACCATGACCCTTATGGAATCACCAACGCTGAACTCACTTTTGCTAAACTGAAGTGACGCCAATGATTGGTTAGGTTGATTGTAAGTTGATATTTCGTAAAGCGTTTCTCCATTTTCGGTAACCAAACGCACTTGAATCAGACCTTTCTTTAAATCGCCTTTAGTTATTTGATATGCTGCACGGTCGATCGCAATTGAACTCGTTTTATGCCCATTGTTCCAAACCTCCAGTCGGCTGTTCGGAGGAGTTTGAATTTCTGTAATTTGTATTTGCTCGGATGTTTCAACAACTATACACGGCTGAGAAGGAAGATTTTCAGTCTGAAATCTCGAGAAATGAACCCTGCCCAAGCTGTCGACCATCACCACATTGTAGGACGCATATTCCTCGGGAATCATTTTGAATGAGCCATTTCCTTTAGAATGAATATCCAATACTACATTAGAAGAGGCATCCTTTATCGAAACCTGAGCTGGTGTTAGCTGACCAAATCGGTTTTCAATTCGATATTCAATGACTTGTTCTTCCTGCTTAAAGAATCGCCCGCCTCGAGGGTAGATTTTGAAAGCTAATGTGTCAGCAAGATTGGCTGATTTAGTGATTTGAGAGGGGAGAGGTATAAAGGGGTTAATGATATTTATTTTTCGTTTTGCAAAGGTTTCGTGACCAAAATTCCTCGACCATTTAGTGTAAACAAGGATGGTATATACGCCAGATTGCAAGTGGGAGGGAATGTAAACCTGCGCATCTCCTAATCCTTCTTGGATGTGCACTTTCTTTTGAATGACGGATTTATTTTCAGGACTTATAAGTTCCAAGTACGCAATGGAGCTTATGAAAAAGTTCTGTCCAGTTGTGAAACACTGTATTGAAACAGAAATTTCTTCGCCTGGAATGAACGATGTTTTGCTGAGCTCTATTCTAATTTCCTCCTTGGGAAATTCCTTAGGAATCAACTGAGCATGAACCATGCAGGCCACCAATAACAGTATGTAGGTTAGACTTACTTTCATGAAAATCACCAAAAATCTGGTTCCTTGTTAGAGTCCGCATAGAGTGTACACTCCGAACATTTCTTTAGATGAAACCCGGCACCTGGCGGTGTTGTAATGAAGAAACACAATGTGTAGTCCTCACCATTTTCTTCCATGAACTCTCCGATTTGGTCGACGTTTGTGATAATTGGTTCTTCGTCAGAGCAATCAACAATATATGGGTCAGCTATCAAATATCCCTCGTCAACAAAATCTCTTGGCTCGTAAAACTCTCTGACGGACTGCTCTTGTACGACTTCAAAGAAACCCAGAACGGTCTGTGAATTATCGCTTGTACTTCTAATGTTGCCTATTATAGTTCCCACCTGTGTGTCAAAGAGAAATCCCTGACCCGCATTGCTTTCGCTTATCAAACTCCAGAATCGGTAAGATTCTTCACTTAAGGCATATTGTTTTACTTCAATGCTATATCTGACTTTCATTCGAGGATCATCTAAAGAATGGAACTTATTAATGCGTTGTTTAATGACTTGTGACTCTCCAGGAAGCAATTCCCTTAAATGAAGTTGTTTGGTCGTATCACTACTCCAGCAACGCTCAACCTGAAGATGGTCGTTTTCTGAGCCTCTTTCTCTTATTATGTAAGTGTTACCTCCTGTCCAAAGCCATCTAGAAGGATTTGGTACGTTGACTTGGTGAGTAGAATTCCATATCCATCTGAAGTATTTGTTTTGATTGATATTGGTCCTTGAGTCAACGAAGAAATTGAAATTTCCATTATACACATCAAATGGCGGGTCCGGCAAAAGCTCGAATTCAGCATAAACCGAATCAATAGGAGAAGTCGGAACCATGGTGCTTACACCTGATTCATACTTTTTACCGTCTCTAGTGATAACATGCAACTGGTAAGTAGTGCCAAGCTGCGCAGCGAAGGGTGCGACGGTCTGGTATTTGCCGTCCTTTGTTTCTAAAAAGTGAGTTTGATTTCCACTTCCATCTTCGACCCAAACTTCTGCACCCTTTTCACCATTGAAAGCTTCACTTCTTGAGAGAGGAACAGTTTTAGATAGTAACACAGTCTGAATGGTGGGTTGATCAGTAATCATTGCCTCGATAACCAATAATTCTTCCGTATTGATTTTTTCAAGACTAATAGGTTCAAGACAACCACCCAGGATGGCGATCATTACTACAAACCAAAAGCGCTTTATTTTTTCCATTAGAACTTGACATTATATGTGATCGATGGAATCGCTGATCCTAGAACAGCCAGTTGATATCCTTTGACCGTTCCACCTTCATTGGTGAAGAAAATGGAGTAGGCATTCTTACGGGCCAACAAGTTGTATACTGAGAAGGACCAATAGCCGTGTCCTGTCTTGTTTATTTTATGCGAACCTTCAACATTTAAACTCACATCTATTCTAAAGTAATTGGGGAGCCGAAAACTATTCCTATCTGCAAAATTCGTTACTTCAATTCCTCCAAGCTGGTACTTTCCTGTTGGATACGTAACAGGGCGACCCGATGAGAAGACTACATTTACTGAAGAACTTACTCTCCGCGTATGTTTGTAATTACTGATAACATTGAAAGAATGAGGTTTCTCGAAATTAGATGGAAAAAATTCTCCTCTATTTATTGTGTTCTCAGAGAATCCGGATCGGAATCGTTGCTGAGACCTACCATATGCATAACTCACCCAGCCGTTTAACTTACCATTTGGCTTTCGAAGTAGAACCTCCAAACCGTACGCTCGTCCTTCACCTTGCAACACATCTGTTTCTATCGATTCATTCAAAACCAAGTCAGCACCTACCTTGTAATCAAGTAAATTATCCAATGTCTTGTAGTAGGTTTCAACCGACGCATCAATGGTATTATTGAAGAGCGTTTTATAAAAACCAATAGAATACTGAATGGATTTCTGAGGCCTAATATTTGGATCTGAAAGCTTCCACGTATCAGTCGGTGAAACAGACACAGTACTCGATATGGAATGAATGTATTGCCTCATTTGGGTAATCCCTATCTTCACTGACGATGAGTTTGTGAGGGTGTATTTACCTGAAAATCGTAGTTCAGGACCGTGATAAGTCTCTATTTTCTCCCCCTTATCAAAGGATTTTATTCCAGATATTGATCCTTCATTCCTAGGTACACCTGAAGTATAAAAATTGACATTTCCAGGACCATACAAGTTGAATATTGAATACCTGAGGCCTGCTTGAAGGGTTATTTTAGGATTTACTGTTAACTCATCTGAAACAAAGAAAGCCTGCTCCAATCCACGTTCATTTTGGACACGATCTTTCTCCACATCAGAAGTGCCGGTTGGAACTATCTTCCCAGGTGAGAGTAGATACAATTTAGACTCACTTCCAAGGGTGAATTCATTCTTATCGTCAGGAAAATAGTTCAATGCTACTTTTCCAAATAGCTCGTTGATTTTGAATCCATATTCGAATGCTGACTCTGGTTGTGAATTGTAATCAATATCAAAATGATAGTTTGAGTAGCCGCCAATGACCGTCGATGACAATTTATCTGAGAGTAAGTGTTTCCACTCCACAGCCACGTTGGCGTTTGAGTAACTATTCGTTGAATCTGTGCTCAGCTTATACTCATCTAAGCTATAATAAGCACTTAAGTTTATAGAGTTAACCCCACCGTAACTATGGTTCAGATTCAATGCAAAATCTGAAAAATGTGGATCACTGTTTCTGATGGCTTCATTTTTGGCATTTCGAGTTACCCAATTGGAGTACGTGGTGCGGATACCTGCCATCACAGCAGTTCGATCTTTTATCAAAGGCAATTCTATACTTGCTGAAGTAGTGATTGGATTGATAGCGAGCCTTCCCGATCTGTTATTCTTATCAGCTTTTTTCATCGTCACGTTCAATAATGATGAAAGCCGACCACCATAGGAAGCGGGGATTCCACTTTTCATTAATTCTAAATTTGCAGTAATGTCTGCATTGAAACTCGTGAAGAATCCAAAAAAGTGAAACGGGTTGTAAACAGTGGCATTATTCAATAAAATAAGATTCTGATCTGTTTTGCCTCCTCTGACGTTGATCCCGGCAGATCCTTCACCCACGTTTTGAACTCCAGGTAGAGTAAGAGCGGCCTGAATCATGTCATTTTCACCCATGAATTTCGGCACGTTTTTTACCTCATCAAGATTGATAGACGCTGTGCCCATTCGTACATTATTCACATTGGCATTGCCGTCCGAAACTATGGTCACCTCTTCAAGCAGTCTAGGCTCTTCCTCAAGTTCTAAACTCAACGAACCATCTGAAAAGAGAACTATTTCCTGCCGCTTTGTTTTCATCCCGGAGAATTGAATAAGTAGGGTATGAGCACCTGAGGGCAAGATCATAGAAAAGAACCCTTTGGAATCCGTCAAAGTACTGACCTCAGCAGTTTCTGAAAAGACGATGGCACCAGGTATGGGTTCTCCTAATTCCAAATTTTTGATGTATCCTGCTAGGATGGCCTTGCTTCCATTAATGACCTTTGAACGATCACCAACTTCAAGCACATTGTCGCTGGTGGAACTAAACTCTCTTTCGAATATATAGCCGACTTGATATGGGGTCTTAGAGCTATCGAATACCAAGGATGAAATGACATTGACCTTACCCGTAAGAATAATCCGATCTCCATTAGTTATATAATTGATGCCTTTTTTCGTCAGCAATTCGTTGAGTAGGTCATCCAAATTTGCTTGGTCAAAATTCTGATTCAGCGTAATGTCTTCTATCCATTCTGACTTATAGAAGAACGTTAAATCACTTTCAGTTTCTATTTGATTTAAGGCGGATGAAAGCGAGACGGAATCAAAACTAAACGTATACTTCCGCACTTGACCAAACGAAGTAATCACTTGGATTGCGAGTATGAAAAAGAGAAAAAAGACTAGCAGAGACTTACTCGATCCTGTCATTGAATTTCCGGATAAAGTTTACAAGTAAGTCGGGTTTTCTAAGATCGAATTTGGCATCTGACGACTTGATTTCCTTTGCGATGGCCTTTGAGTTGGGATCAATTTCTTCCAGTGATTTTTTGTTTTTGAGAGTGACAAACCCTTGATCCATCTTAATTAGATAAGTATCCAATGCCTTGGCATGAGCTCCGCTAGATTCAAGTTCAATCTCCTTCACATGTCTCACAATAAGTTCCAGATGCTCTCCAGAGTATAAAACTTCATAAAAGAAGTTTCTACTATCCAATTCCGGCACTTTCTTGAAAAACGAACCACCAATACTAAATGCTTGCACATGAGCCATTTCCAATAAGATGCCGAAGGTCTGCGTAGCATCTCGAGGCTTTACCATAAGCTTGTTACTTGTGATATCGTACAGTAGTTGCACATCGAAAAACCATCTGTCCAGATACTTTACAGATCCACTTTGCCATTGAATATTGCCAAAGAATTGGTGACCAAATTTTGCCTTTTTTACCAGCGGATAAGTGGCTCCATTGTAAATCGGCCATTCCTCAGGACCTAGTTCATTATTGACCCAGGAAATAAATTCAACTTCTTTTGATTGGGGCAAATCTTTACTCGGGCCTTGACCACCTGCATAGTACAAAGTAATAGAAAGCAAAAGGACAGCAATAGTTCGCATGCGAACTTTAAAGATACCAATGAAAGGTTGAGAAAGTCTTCATCCTATTGATCGACACTTTTCGCAATCGTTTGATTATGACTATTGCGGAGAATATTTCTTATCAATGGTAATTAGTCAATCAAATTCCACTCGATAAAGCACCAATCCCGATGAAGGCGCTACGTGCTTTATTTGTTCACCGTTTGGGTTATTTAAGGATTCCTTCAGGTATTCCAGAGACCAAGAACCTCGACCCACTTCAACTAAATTAATGTTGAATTTTGTTGAGACATGTTCTAAAGGTTTTGCACGGCGATGTGCTTTTATCGAGAATAGTAGTTCTATTTTATATGATTTAATGGTTTACGAATAGATGATGTAATATTTTTGCTAAATGGTGAAATCAAAATATTTATTACTTATTCTTTGCCTTTTAATCGGTAGTCAGATTAAAGCCCAAACCCCAACTGTTGGTCTTATTGAAGATGAGGGTAATGTTTCTGAGGGTTATACTCTCTTTACACCTGAATCTAATAACTCTGTTTATTTAATTGATAACTGCGGAAGTGTGGTCAATGAATGGGTTTTTAATGACCAGCCAAATAGATCATGTTACCTTCTAGAGAATGGAGATTTGCTTAGGGGGGGGAAGAACTTCCTGGAAAGGAGAGGTTGGGATGGGGAAATCAAGTGGTCATACGATGTTATTGACAATGAGTTTGGACTGCATCATGATATTGAACCTTTACCAAATGGTAATATTCTTTGTATACTTTACGACGTACATCCCAAAGCTGATTTAATCGAAGCTGGAAGAAATCCTAATATCACGGATGACGAATTCCAATTGGACAAAATCGTTGAGATTAAGCCGATAGGCGAAAATGATATTGAAATCGTATGGAGTTGGTCGCTTATTGACCATTTAGTTCAAGATTTTGACGTGACTAAAAACAACTTTGGAGTTGTTGCTGATCATCCTGAATTGATTGATATAAACTTTGACAATGAAGAAACATTCAATTTCAGTCACATGAATGGGTTGGACTATAATGCTAGCCTGGATCAAATCCTTTTTTCTGCTAGAAATCTAAACGAGATATATATTATTGATCATAGTACCACAACAGAAGAAGCTTCGTCACATACTGGTGGTAATAGCAATAAAGGAGGGGACATCTTGTGGAGATGGGGCAACCCCCAAGTGTATGGTCAAGGTTCGGATGAAGATCGAATGCTTGGAGGACAGCATAACCCTGAATGGATAGCATCTGGTCACGTTAATGAAGGTTTAATCTCAGTTTTTAATAATAACCCCCCGAACACTGAATTGACTAGTGAAATTGTAATAATTGAGCCAGAAATAGTTGATGGAGAATACCAAATTTTTGATGGCAAATTCGAACCTGAATCAGCTTTTTGGTCGTGGAGAGGTGTTCTTCTAGGAGAACAGTTTTATGAAGAAAAGAAGTCAGGAATTCAAATACAGGAGAATGGAAATGTGCTTATCTGTGAGTCATCCAAAGGGCGAATTACCGAGATAAATAGAGATGGAGATGTCTTATGGAGTTATATGAATCCATCTGGCCAAGAGATTTTTAATCAATTTGAGACCCCAGTTGGCAACTCTATTTTTCGTGCTATCCGGTACCCATTAGATTATGAGGCTTTTGAATCAATAACCTTAACGTCACGAGGCATTATTGAAGATGTGAATCAACTTTCAGAAGTCTGCATAGTGGAACAATCTATTTTGTCCGCAAGTGATAATTTTAATTTTGAAAATTTCAGAATAGTTAATCCGATACAAAATGGAAAATTGGAGATTTTTGGCCAATTAGATGGGATATCAAGTATTGGTATTTATTCAATTAGCGGTCAGATGTTGTTTGAGGGGGGCTATGAGTTCATTGCTACTTCAGGTATACAAATGACAGCCGGTATTTACATTGTACAAATACGATCTAAAAATGAAATTCAAAGCCATAGAATTCTAGTAGAGTAGTATACCTAGTAAGACTTTTGAAGAGTCTATAAGTCAGCATTTGAATGTTCATTAGTTGAATTCAATGGAGTAAAGCACAAGCCCAGATGAAGGCGCTACGTGCTTTATTTGTTCACCGTTTGGGTTTCTTAATGACTCCTGCAAGTCTTCCTGAGACCAAGTACCTCGGCCTACTTCCACTAAAGCCCCCATCATCAGACGAACCTGATAGCGCATAAACCCTTTGGAAATAACACGGAAGAAGTAGGAGGTAGGCGGTAGAAAGCTTCCTGTAAGGTCATCGTTCTGTTCAATGGAAGAATGGAGCACTTCCCTTTCAAACACAGTGTCTTCGGATGGTTTGCTTACATACCTTTTGAAATTATGAGTGCCATTGAATAATAAGGCGGCCGCTTTCATTTGATCCACATCAAGCAGCTTGCCAAAGTCCCGAATGAGTGGTGCATTGAAAGGATGAGACTTTTCGCCTGACGAAAAATAGTACCGGTATTCTTTACACTTGGGGCTCTGAATAATATTGAACTCTGCCGAGACCTCTTCCACGGACTTTGCTCTAATGTCGGAAGGTAGGTTCTTGTTTAGTCGGTGAAGTAACTGCTCAGGTAGGGCAGGCTCATTCAGAAAGAGCTCGAATGCATAATCATTGGCGGAGACTTTGGCATCCGTGCGTCCGCAACCCAACGTTCTGAAGTCGTCATGCCTAAGAATGAATAGCAGCGTCTTATCAATCATTCCATTCACACTCCTAAAACCTTCTTGCTTTTGCCAGCCGTGATACCTGAACCCCAGAAATTCGATTCTGATCAAATAGAAATGCTTCCAGTTCGCCACTACCAATCAATTGGGAAATAGTCCTTGAGGAATTTACCACACCAGTGTTTGCCCGTGTTGATGCCATCAATTAGGGGATCAAGGACTCTGGCCGCACCGTCTACAATGTCCAATGGCGGTTGGAAGTCATGAACTTCTTCCTTGTATTTTGATAATTCCACCGGATCTTCATCGGTGACCCAGCCCGTGTCTACCGCATTCATGTAAATACCATCCTTGGCGAAATCCAATGCGGACGTATGGGTCATCATATTGAGTGCTGCTTTGGCCATGTTGGTGTGTGGGTGCCTGTCTTCTTTGTGAAAGCGATGGAATTTGCCTTCCATGGCTGAGACATTCACGATGTGTTTCATTCCCGTATTTTCTCGGCGCATCAGGTTGGAGAGTCGGTTGCACAGCACAAAGGGAGCCACCGCATTAACCAGATGAACTTCAACCATTTCAGGGGTTTCAATTTCACCCAGTTTCAATCGCCAGCTATTTGTTTTTCGGAGATCTACTTGCTGCAAGTCAGCATCCAATGCACCTTCGGGAAAGACTTCATTCGACTGGTGTGATCGGTCAAAGCTGTAGGGAATCTGTGAGAGTTTTGCGGACGCGCTTAGGCCTATGCCCGGTTCGGGCGTTTGCCAGCTTACCGGCAGGTTTTTTTGTCCCTTTGTTGCTTCCGTGGAGAATGCTCTGAGTTCTGAGATGCACTGCTGATGGCCGGCCAGCACCGTTCGTACCTGATCTGGGAGCGCCTCAAAATCCTTTTCTTCGTTGGCCATCAGATGCCTGTAAAATCCTGCCGGACGTCTGACAGTCTGTGCGGCATTGTTAATGAGTATGTCCAGACGGTCATACTCGAGCATGATGTAGTTGCAGAAGATTTCCACGCTTGGAATGTGTCTCAGGTCGAGCCCATGAATCCTGAGGCGGTGACTCCAATCAGTGAAGTCAGGTTCCTTGGCGAATCTGAGTGCTGAATCTACCGGGAAGCGAGTGGTGGCGATGACCGTGGCTCCAGAGCGCAGGAGAGTCAGCGCGATGTGATAGCCAATCTTCAGCCGGGAACCCGTCACCAAGGCAACTTGTCCTGAAAGATCGGCCGTCTGAAAACGCTTGGCATAGTTGAAGTCGCCACATTCCTGACACATGGCATCATAAAAATGATGAACCTTGGTATACAGCTTCTTACAGACGTAGCAGTTTCTGGGTGATTCAAGCTCAGGTCTTTCTTCCAATGCTTCTTTCGGGATATTCAGTTGCTTGGGTGCTTCGAAAACTACCGTCTCCCGAGCACTTCTGATCCCCGTGATTTTTCGGGCATGCTTGTCCCGTTCTTGCTGCTTTCGCTTGGCGGCTTTTTTTGCGTCTTTGCGCCTTTGTTGGAATTCGTCCCTGCTTGGGCGTGTGAGCTGGCCAGCAGCTTTCATTAAGGCGATGCGCTGCTTTTCAGGAATCTCAAAAAGCTGATCAGCATTTTGACTAAGATTTTCAAGAATTGAAATGCATTTCGCTACTTCATCTTCACGTATTCTTTCTTCCTTTTCCATTCAATTTTGAAATATCGAACCCAAAGATAACCGTCCGAAATGTCATTCATTAGAAAAACTCTACTGTGAATCCAATAGCTTATCGGCAGAGATTTTAACGAATGGAAGGGCCTCCTTAGGCAGGTTACCAAGATAATACGGCTCCCGGTCTGGCGAAGTGTATTCCACACCACGAATACTCTTGTATTCATCGCGCATTCGCTTCATTCGTTCTTGCTGCACCTCCTTGGGCGCATTCGTGGCGATTCCACCATGCACCTGATGGAAGGTACCTTCACCAAGTATCATAACCGGCTGAACGGCTTCATTGAGCCAGGCATTTTTGAAAAACTCCAAGGCGATGAGTCCTCCACCCGGTGAAACGAAGCGTTCGTCCTGACCACCGATTTCATAGAACGTTTTTTTGGTCATAAATACGCAATTGCTTTCAGCAGGGGAAATGAACCATCCTTTGATGCTGGATCCTGCCAAAACTGACTTGGTGAAAAGACTGTACCCATCGGTTTGCCACGGGATGCTTTCAAGCAATTCGTCCTCCACTTCCTGACAATACCCTTCTTTGATGGATTGCATTTGGACTTTGGGACCAAGGTGCCAAGACAAAGTGGCCACAACGGCATTGGGAAATATTTTGAAAGCTCTTTCCGCATTACCAATGACGCCTGGGCTAAGCATTCGGGCTCCATCGTTCAATATGCATACAATGTCACCCTTTGCACTAGCAACGGCATGGTTAATCGCGAAAACTGGCGAAACCTTTCCTTCATCAAAGTAGATGTACCTGAACTCTGGCCCAAATGCTTCGACTTGCTCTTTTGTTAATCGCTCAGAGGAACCATTTTCCACCACAATTACCTCGTACTCACCCGTGAATTCCTGCTGGTAGGTTTTAGTCAAGGTATGGAGTGTTCTAGGCACCTCTCGCGTCATATTGTAGACGCACAAAATCAGTGAAATCATTGCTCTTTGGGGTTAAACTGTATTCAAAGTCTTGCTGTGGGTATGTTTCCAGGCACGATAGGCCAAACTATCAGGAAGGGCTACATCATTGAAGGTAACAATTTCACCACGTTTTATACTTCTCTGAATCTCACAGTTTTGAAGAAGTGCTATTGGAACATGATTTGGATGAACTTCTATTTTAACGGCTTTTCCCCGAACCTCAAAACTACCTACGCCCTGAGCAAGAAAAGTCCCAGCCGAAATGTCTTGCTTTGCCACAGCAGCCACGCTGATTGTAGGGTTCAGGCCGTTGTTAAATAACTGCACCGAGGTATTCAAAACCGAATTAATCGAATTAAGAATTTCGAAGTGACCGAGATGAAAAGATCGCTGTATGAAATAGTAGGGGCCTTGTCCAAATTTGTAGTAGGATAGAGCTGCCCGATGGTTCTCTTGATGTTTTGCCACGATGAAAACTTCACCTAGCCCTTCCTTGTGCAGCACAAAATCACTAACAACTTTGCCTTGCTGCTCGGCAAGCTCTGCCAACATAAAGGCTCCATCCTTAGTTGATACCGCGGATGGCCCCATGAGACCATCTTGGAGTATCTCGGTACCCAGTCCATTAGCGACCAATGCTGTTTCTATTTGAACCTTAGTGCCATCAGAAAAGGAGACCGTTTTTTCCACACTTTGATGGTTCATTTTGGCCCAATGCTCTGCGTATTCCCGATCCGGGTTGGGATTGAGATGAGACTTTTGCGAACCGTAGAGCACGGGTTCGAATCCCATCATCTGAACTTCCTGGTTCAGTGCAGCCAAACTCCCTGGTTGATCTCCAGCGGACTCATGCAAGAGACCTAATTCCTGAAAATAGGTTCCTGCACATATTTGAAATTCGGCATTCATTGTGACGACAGGCTTGCCGGCAAGAAATGCTTGGTTGATCACCTCTGAAGCAAAAATGGCATCACCCGAGCACTCAAATATTACATCACAGCTTTCAATTAATTCATCAACATTGTTGGTGACAAGATCAGCAAATTGATACCTTGAAAATGAGGCTATTGGTCTGCGGCTTAGCACTTTGCTGATTGAATAATTTGGATTGCCATTAACCAACTGAAAGAATCCCGTCGAAATGAATCCTGTGCCTGAAACACCAATATTTATGTGCATGGCATGGGGCATTTTAGGTGTTTGATGCTGTGCTTCATTTCAGGCCTTGTGATGATGTAATTGCACATCTATAAATTCTGGTAATTTGGTTTTCTCATGCTCCAAATACTCACTTACTTCTTTAGGAAAAGATTGCAGTATTTCCTTTTTTACGATTTCAGTATTGTAGAGCAAATCTTCAAAATCGATTCTAATGCCACCAGAGAGAGCGATCGCCTGATCTATGCCTGCAGAGTAATGCTCGTACAATTCATTACCAAGAGAGTAGGTGAACTCACCGTGGTAGTATCCAGATTTAGCTATGGATTTCAAGGTTTCTTCCTTGTTTCGGTGGGAAGCAACCACAATAGGTTTAATGGATTTTTTTTGAAGAATTTTCAGGTAAAGTGGAAACAGAGGGACTAACCTCGGGTCTTTGATGCCAAAGATGGAATTACCTGAAAAGTCCTGATCAATTATACTGGCCATTTGCCCGGAGATGCTTTTTACCTCAGGGTGTTCAATCCAATTGTGAGGTAGGGGATTGTGATCACTCCAATTTGACCCGAATACCTTTAAAACTTGTTGATTCAATTTTGACAACTCCATGTGCTCGTAGTTCCCCTTGGTATTTTGCTCATCAATTGGTTTCAATCCATCTCCAAAGGGAATTCCCATGTGGGCTAAAGTTCCGGCAAGGGCAGAGGTTCCGGATCGAGCAATGCCTAAAACAAGAATTGCATGGGTCGTCATATTAGTCTAGAACTTCTTTGAGGTGATCAGATAGTCGAAAACTTAGCTGTAGAATAACTGAGGTGACCATGCAAGCACCGCTTCGTGGAATGACAGAACCACCCAAAGTAAAGAGATTATCAAAACCATGTACCCTGCAATTTTGATCAACCACGCTGCTTTCTCTGTCTGATCCCATGGTGGTTCCGCCCATAGGGTGGGCATTGGTGGTCAGAATGGCCTGATTCTGTTCGGCACCACAAGACCTATCGTATACTTTCCCAAGATCATTTTCTTCCATGAAATCACTCAAAACCTCCAGGTTAAGCTTCATGGTATTCATTTCTTCTTCGTCGATTTGCCAATGATATTCTGGTCGAGGAAAAGGAGATTTTCCCCAAGGTTTGCCTAGTGAAATATGATTGTGCTTTCGGGGGATTTGTTCCAGGTAGTGACGTACGGCATAGATGGGATGGTCATTTGGCAACTTCTCTTCGGCTAATAATTTACCGGCCTCTGCTCGAACTTCATCAGGGATAAGCAATGCTTCGGGCGTGACAGGTGATAGAAACATGGTGCCATTGAGCATGTTTTTTTCATTTCTCAATTCATCAGCGACCTGAAGCCCTTTGAATGATTTAGCCCGTTCTTTACCCTTGGTTCCCAAGTCTCCGGGTAGGCAGTATTCCTTAATTTTTATTCCTTGTCGAGGAATGAAAAAACCTTGTAAGGTCATCAAATGGGAGTGTAAGAAATGACCAACTGCCGGAAGCGGATGAGGTTCCTCGGACTCATCTTGGCTCATGGTGCGCATTAGAATTGGTGCATTTTCTAAACCCGCAGCGATCACGACAACCTTAGAACGGATGGTGATTGTCTTGTCATCACAAACAGCCGTGACACTATCGGTATGGGTGCGATTCTCATTCGTGTTTATTTCACCAACGCTTGCGCCGGTAATTATTTTCACCCTTGAATCGGCCTTGGTGATGGCATCAAGTTGCGCGCTGGGTACTTTGATTTTGCTCCTGAGAAAGGTTTTTTCCTTTAAAAAGGAATTGGGGGATTTTTTGTCCTGAAAGCTGACCTTAGCGGCGCTTGAAGTCGAGGCAAGTGATCCCTTGGAAAATCGACTATCCAGCTTGAGAAAGTGCTCAACTTTACTGGTATACTTATCTAATTCCTCAAAACTTACTGGCCAGTTGGAGGGAAACCTGGGGCTAGCATCAAAGTCTGTTTTATCCAACAAACTGCAGTTTCCACTCCAGTCATTCATGCCACCTGCCACCCTTCTGCGCTGACCTCCAATGCTAAACGGTTGTGAACCAGCATTCCTTCCTCTTAGAAACGGCCCGTTTTCTTCCTCACTGAAGTCTCCACTTTCAAGCAAAATGATACTGTAATTTGTGTCGAGCAAGGAACTACACAGGGCAATGCCCGCAGCACCTGCACCAATAATGCAGATATCAGAGTTTAACTCTGAGGTTTCCGATAGGGAAGCCGGATCAAGTATCATGGGAACTCATTAGCTAGTTGAAAACAGACAAGCTTGGTGCTGTACCAAACCTTGACTTTTCAAATAAAGCTATTTTCTAGTTGAATGCCTTCACCGAGCAGGTAATAGTGGGTTTTCTAAGCAATCCTTTCAAGGAAACACCCTGTAGAATCAGCATTTTATAGCAATTTGCACCGCAATGTCCGTGAGTCAAAAATCCATGCTTTCCGTCCGTAGCGTTTCTAAAATGTATGAAAACGACAAGAGCGGATTGCGGACGTTTTCCTTTGAAATCAATTCAAAAGACAGGGTCGGGATAGTGGGGGAAACCGGCTCTGGCAAGTCCACGCTGCTCAAGATCATTGGAGGCTTGCTTCAGCCTGAAGCTGGCGAGGTGTATTTTGAAGGAGAACGTGTAAAAGGCCCCTCTGAAACATTGATTCCCGGGCATAATAAGATTGCCTATTTGTCGCAGCATTTTGAATTGCCGAAGTTCATCACCGTGCATGAGCACTTGCATGATTCCTACCTGATAGCGAGTGATGAGGCAGAGCGCATTTACAAAGCCTGCCGCGTACATCATTTGCTGACGAAGAAAACGAGCTCACTCTCCGGTGGAGAAAAGCAGCGGGTGGCACTTGCCAAAATACTCCTGAAAAAGCCGGAAGTACTCTTACTTGATGAGCCCTTCTCTAACCTGGATTTCAATCACAAAAGAATCATCAAAGAGGTAATGGAGAAGGTGGAAGATTCCTTGAATACCACCATTATTTTGGTGGCGCATGACCCGCTGGATGTGCTGTCCTGGGCCAAGCGCATACTGGTGCTTTCCAAAGGCAAGGTGATACAAGATGCTGATCCCGAGGTGATTTACAACCAACCAAAGAATGAATATGTGGCAGGCTTGTGTGGTGCTTACAACCTGATTAGCACCGATGAATTGGAGCCAGCCAAAGCCAATGTGTTTACTATGGTGAGAGGAAAGGCGATCATCCGACCTGAGAGATTACGGTTAAGTAAAAATGGGGAAGGCATAAAAGGACACGTGGTGAGTGTGCACTATTTCGGAGCATACGACGAACTCACCATTCGAACGTCAAAAGGTGAGTTGATCTCCAGAGCCGGAGTGCACACGGCCAAAGTAGGAGAAGAGGTTTGGCTCCAACTCGACGTGTGAGCGTCTGTCTTTGCTAACCCTTGATGATCAGTTCACACATTTTATTCAGATCAGAGAAGGACTGGATGACATAACCTCCGCGGCTTAGTTTGAAGTTATTTCCTTCTTTGAGTTCCACACAGAAATTATCATCTGTGTACACGCAATTGCCTGTGATACTTCCAAGACGTATCTTGTGTTCTGCCAGTGCAGATAAGAGCGATTCTTTTTGATCCATAGTTTTGAGTAACCTGATTTTAATGCTTCTCCTTGGAAGACGAGGTGCCAATGAAATCCCAGGAGCTGAAATACTTCGATGAAGAGTCACGAGAATTTAAAAGATGTAAGAATTCTCAGAACGGGCCAAGCAAGTGGCTGCAAGTTACTCAATAAAACAGCGCCCCAGCTTAAAATAAAAAGCGCCCAATATCGTGGGAGGTGTAGGTGAAACATGCCTGAAAGAATGATGCATGGACTGTCTTATGCTTCGATAAACTCAGCATGACAGTCCAAGACAACTCAGCATGACAGTCCAAGACAAACTCAGCATGAAGTCCAAGACAAGCTGTGCAGGTTTGGATGGACATTTAAGTAGACACAAAGAACACGATAGAGAGATTTACCGTAACTTTTTGCAAAGCAAAGTTATGACCCACTCCATCGCATCTCCTTTAATCGACAAGAACCCGGCGCTCTTAAGTTTTTTCCCCTTATTCTACATGGCTTGGGCCGATGCAGTGCTGCTGCCTTCAGAGATTTCGGCTATCGAAAAGTACATCCAGAAGCAGCAATGGCTCTCTGATGAAGAGATTCAGTTTTTGAGCGCTTTCCTTGATCCAAAAAATCCTCCTTCGCCGCAGGAACTGAAAAAGTGGCAAAAGAGAATCAATGAATCCACCTTTCAGGTGGATGATAGCCTAACAGATATTGGCTCCAAGTTGTCATCCCTGCAAGGCTCGGACAAGAGTCAGGAAGTAGTAAGAGCCCTGAAGGAAATGGAGGAAATGCTGGGTATTGTCTCCAGCGAATCTACCTATCACCTTAGGGCCAAAAAGCCCGAAACAATTACCGAACAGCTCACAACCAAGGCGTCATTTGATGTCAATGCCATGGCTGCTATTCTTGATGGTGAGAATGCCGAGATCATCAATAAGGTCAAAAAAGTGCTTTCAGATCCGGCATTCAATTATATCGATACGGACAACTTGGAAACGTATCGCGAACAAGTTTTGCATTGGTGTCAGCTCCTTGCCGATCAAGGGTTTGGTGCCATGGCTTTCCCCAAGGAATATGGTGGAGAAGGGGACATGAAGAAGTATTTCGCCATCATGGAAACTTTGTCATATTCAGACCTAAGCACCGTTATCAAATTCGGGGTTCAGTTTGGGCTGTGGGGAATGAGTGTCTATTTCCTCGGGACAGAAAAGCATCACCAAAAGTATCTGAAAGACATAGGATCGTTGAAACTGCCGGGCTGTTTTGCAATGACCGAAACAGGTCATGGCTCGAATGTCAAAGGCCTTGAAACAACTGCCACGTACAACCATCAGAGTCGCACATTTACGATTCACACCCCGCATGAAGGTGCAGGAAAGGAATACATCGGTAATGCAGCCATGCACGGAGAAATGGCGACTGTTTTTGCCAATCTCGTCATCGACGACACGGCCTATGGAGTCAACGCCTTCATCGTCCCTTTGAGGAACAGGGGTAAACCTGTTCAGGGCGTGACCATAGAGGATTGTGGACGGAAAATGGGCTTGAATGGCGTAGACAATGGGAAAATATGGTTCGATCAAGTGGAGATTCCTTACGACAATATGCTGGACAAATACGCCAGTGTAGACGATACGGGTGCATTTCAGAGTCCGATCACGAGCGACAACCGACGATTCTTTACCATGCTAGGCACATTGGTCGGAGGGCGAATTGGCATTCCCAGATCGGGATTGAGTGCAACCAAGTCCGGGCTGACTATTGCGATCAGACATGGTAACAAGCGAAAACAGTTCGGTCCCGAGAATGGATCAGAGGTGCCGATCCTGAATTATCGTACGCATCAGCGGAGACTTATGCCTTTGTTGGCGAATGCCTATGCCCTTCACTTTTCTCTTCAGCACGTGACCGAACGATTTCTACATAGAAAGGAAGAGGAGATGCAGGAGATAGAGGCGATGGCGGCCGGTTTGAAGGCCTGGGCGACATGGAATACCACCGACACTTTGCAGGAATGCCGAGAGGCCTGTGGTGGGAAGGGCTACTTATCTGAGAATCGGATTGACCGCCTGAAAAACGACACGGATGTGTACACCACCTTTGAAGGGGACAATACCGTGCTCATGCAGCTGGTGGCAAAGGGCAGGCTGTCTGAGTTTAAGAAAGAATTCAGTGATATCAACTTCTTCGGCATGCTCAACTATGTAGCGGAAAAAGCGAAGACCGGAATCACCGAGATGAATCCTCTGACGGTAAGAAATACGGATCCTAATCACCTGCTCGATCCGGAATTTCATTTGGCGGCCTTCAGGTATCGCGAAAGGGATATTCTCACGTCTGCCGCCAAGCGGTTTAAAAAGCACCTGGATGCCGGAATGGATTCATTCGATGCGTTCAACCAAACGCAATTCCACATGGTGAATGTGGGCTATGCGTATGTGGAGCGGCTGATGCTGGAGAAGTTCATATTGAGTGCTGAGCAAGTGAAAGACGAGCCATGCAAAGCCGCCTTAGAGAAGCTCTGCCAGTTGTTTGCTTTGAGTCAGATAGAGAAGAACAAAGGCTGGTACCTGGAGCATGATTACATGACGGGACTTAAGACAAAAGCCATTCGGAAAATGATCAATCAGCTTTGCTGGGAGGTGAGGCAGGATGCCGTACCGCTGGTGGATGCCTTTAAAATTCCTGATGCGTGCATTGGAGCGCCCATCGGATTGAATTAATGATTGGATTGTTTTGTTAAAAGCACTTAACAGCCTTCAATTCAGATTATGCCAGTCTCTAAACTCATCTTCAGTTACTTACTAGCGACAGCCGTGTTTTTTGCCATTGACTTACTATGGTTAGGGGTCATTGCCAAAGGGTTTTACGGTCGGCAGTTGGCCAGTTTCCTCTCCCCGGAGGTTAATTGGGTTGCGGCTATTGTCTTTTACCTGCTGTTTATAGTCGGCATTTTCATCTTCGCCATACTGCCTGCAGTAGAAAAACAATCCTGGGCTCATGCCCTTATATACGGAGGCCTTTTCGGCTTTTTCGCGTATGCGACGTATGATTTAACCAACCTGGCCACATTGAGTAATTGGCCAATGAAAGTGGTGATTGTAGATATCATCTGGGGCTTTGTATTGACCGCATCGGTGAGTGTGTCAGGCTACTTCATCACTATGTACCTGAATAGATGAAAACCATTTTCCTAGAAAGCGCATTCATGCTGCTGATGTATGCTACCTTTTGGTTCATACTATCTATTCTAAAAAAGCGCAACGATCTGGCGGACATAGCCTGGGGGCTTGGGTATGTGCTGATTTGCATGTACCAAGCCGCCACACAATCGCTACACCCCGTGGCAATCGTTTGTTTTGTTCTTGTCGGGATCTGGGGAATACGTCTGACCCTATTTCTTTACCTCCGAAACAGAAATAAGCCCGAAGATTTTCGGTATGCACAATGGCGAAAGGAGTGGGGTAAGCGCTTTTACATCAGGTCCTTTCTACAAGTCTATTTGTTGCAGGCGTTTTTCTTGTTGCTAATCATCTCACCCGTCTTATTCGCTGCATCACTAGACACGTCCGAATGGACGCTATACACGGCACTGGGCGTTTTTGTCTGGCTAATTGGCTTTTATTGGCAAAGTGTAGGTGACGCTCAGTTGTTGCATTTTGTCCGTAACCGAAAAAGCAAGGACGTCATTCTGGATACCGGATTGTGGAGCTATTCACGGCATCCGAATTACTTTGGTGAAATCACGATGTGGTGGGGGGTGTATCTGGTGATTTTCCCACTACCAGGAAGTTTGCTGTTCATTATTGGACCAGTCACCATCACACTTTTGATACGCTATTTATCCGGCGTGCCCATGCTGGAGCGGAGATATGAGCAAAATGAGGACTATCAGGCATACAAAAGACGGGTGCCTATCTTATTTCCTACTATTTGGTCCAAAAGAAAGAGTTCATCAGAATAAAATGAGGCGCTTTACTTACGTTTTTTGACCTTCTTTTTGAGGTAGTTAACTACGTCTTGGTAGTTGGTGTTCTCATGGTTGCTGAGCAGCAACTTCTTATCCTTGATCAGCAGTATGGACAGCCGTCTGTATTCACTTGATTTTCTTTTCACGACTTCCTCATGCCAACTTACGATCTCTGTGATTTTGTATTTCCTCTGTGAGCCAATGAGGTAACGATAGGTAAGCGTATTGTTACCAAGCGAAAGTATCAGTGCCGAAAAGTAGGTCTTAGCTGCCACTACAATGCCGATGACCAGTAAGGTTGGCGCAAGTATCAGCTTCACTAAAAAATAAGAAGCCGGGTTCTGCATCAATTCCGCAAGCAGCCATATAGCCACGGCCAGCGTACCGATGAGAAACACACCTATAGAAATAATGGAACCGAATTTCGGCCGGGAGTGGATCATCTGACTTCAAATTTAGTCCTTGGATCTCCGAAATGAATGGAGATAAAGAGCCGGAGGTAGGTTATTTGTGAAAGTAGGTTAGGTCTATCTTCCATTTCTACGTCCCGAGAGCTACTATTTACCTGATTTGTAACAAACTGGAAAGGTTGGTCGTCTTCTTCAAAATCGTCAACCACATGAGTCTCACTATAGACAGCATTTCCAAGACTTACCCCAATGGAGTAAAGGCTCTGGATCAACTAAGCCTCTCCATCCCTTGCGGCATGTTTGGACTGCTAGGCCCTAACGGGGCAGGGAAGTCCAGCTTGATGCGCACCATCGCCACTTTACAGTCCGCTGATGCAGGATCAATCTCTTTTGATGGACTAGATGTATTGGAAAATCCATTGGAACTGAGAAAGCAACTCGGTTACCTGCCTCAAGAATTTGGAGTTTACGAGGGCGAATCTGCTGAGTCCCTACTAGACTATTTCGCCATTCTGAAAGGAATAACCAACAAGAAAGTTCGCCGAGCACGTGTAAGTGATGTACTGGAACTCACCAACCTCGGCGATGTAAGAAAGAAAAAGGTGAGTGGCTACTCTGGAGGTATGAAGCGGAGATTTGGGATCGCTCAGCTCTTACTTAATGAGCCGAAGCTGATCATTGTAGATGAACCTACGGCAGGACTAGATCCAGCAGAAAGAACCCGCTTCTTGAATGTCATCCGATCTATCGGAACCTCCAGCACGGTCATTTTCTCTACTCATATTGTGGCTGATGTCAAAGAGTTGTGTCAGCACATGGCTGTCATTAACCACGGAAAAGTACTCACTCAAGGCACAACCCAGGATCACATCACTAAACTTCAGGGGCATATATGGCAAGTGGAAATAAACCCTGATCAACTGCCTCTTGCCGAAGCAAGCTATCAGGTACTTTCTTCGTCCTATCAGTCGGATGACAAAGTGCAGATTCGCGTTTTTATGAAATCTACTCCCCCCAAAGAGGATACATTCCAATCAGATTGGGCAGTAGCCACTCCAGATTTAAGCGATGTGTATTTCAATGCACTCCACAATCCGGCTGGCCATGTTTAGATATGAACTTGTCCATGAATTAAGGTATTGGCTTACCCGCTGGACGATCTATTTCTACGGTGCTGTTTTCATAGGACTGGCAGTGCTAATCTATGCAGGCACTATGGGTTTCTTCGATCCAATTCCTGAAGAAGAGACGCTGGAAGCTTGGATTAACTCTCCATCAAGCATCAATCACATCATACTCTATTTTCATAAATTGATGCTGATACTACTACCAACGGTAGTAGGTGCCAGCCTTTACAAGGACTACAAGAAGCAAGCGCATTACATCATATATAGTTTTCCCATCAAGAAAAGTGCGTACCTCTTGGGACGATTATCTGCCACGATACTACTCGTCTCAGTTGTATCTATTTTGGTCATTAGTGGACTGATGGCCGTGGAGCAACTCGATGGACTCAACCACAATCTGATGGGTGCTTTTCGCCCTATGTCCTACTTGCATACTTTCTTATTGTACGTCTTGCCAAATTGGCTCATTCTTGGGTTGGTGACGTTCGCCGTGGTGATGCGCACGCGCAAAATCTATTCAGCCTACCTCGTAATCCTATTTCCTTTTCTGATCCAGTTGATCGCCGAAAATGCCTTTGCGGGAAATGGGTTTCTGGTATCTCTATTTGATCCCTTTGGCCAAAATGTAGCTGGATTTTATCAAAGCGAATGGGACATCACTACGAGGAACATACGGCAATTGCCCGTGGATTCATTGCTAATTCTGAATAGGGTAATTTGGCTAGGGTTGGCTAGTGGTATCTTTTGGTTTGCCTATCGAAAATTCGAATTTGTCGAACACCTCGAACGAATTTCTAAGTCACAAAAGGAAGGCATGAAAGTAGAAGATCGGCCTGCCAAACAAGTGGAGACTTATACGCTTCAGACGGCCTACTCTGCCCAGTGGTATTTGCTTGTATGGTGGCGTACGACCACCAAAAGTTTATTCCAGATTAGTAAGAGCCTTGCCTTTTGGATCACAAGTATCCTTGGCCTGCTCGCCATGGTTTTCATTATGTTGAAGGTGACCTACTTGGAAGATTTTGTACTTGTTCCGGCGACTCAATTGATTATCGGCACACCAGCCATTTTGTACTCCATGATTGTTACGTTGGTCACATTTGTTTTTGTAGGTAGTCTCGTACATCGGGAATCACACGCCGAAATGAGTCATTTGGTAGAGACTACTCCTGCACCCTTATCGGTTTTGTTGCTTGGAAAATGGACAGGGATTCTTTTTATGCAGTTATTAATGCTTGGGTTGTTTATGCTTAGTGGCATTCTCTTTCAGCTCTTTTCTGGCTATACCGAGATAGATCTGTGGTTGTACGCATACAGTCTTTTCATTCTTCAGTTCATTCCATTGATCACCTGGTCGTTGGTTTCCTTCTTCATTCATATTTTCATTCGAAACCTTTATCTGAGTTTGTTCATATTGTTGCTGGGGTGGGTGGGGGTACAGGGTTTTCCAACCCTTGGTATCAGCAGCTACCTGTTGCGGTTCAATGAAATGCCCCGCTTACAATTCTCTCCATTCAATGGCTTTGGCTCGCTTATATCCTCCTATTATTTCGTGGCATTTTATTGGTTTAGTTTGGGGATTTTGGTTTTTACGATTGGTACACTGCTCTATAGAATGGGAGATAGTCTCTCATGGAAGGATCGGATGAAAGACTTTCGTTCTCGAATGACATGGAAGGCAACTTTCTTGATGAGTGGTGCTATCGCAGGGATGCTTATTTTGGGAGTGGAAATAAACCGAGGGGAGAAGCAACAGTTTTCACCCAATGAACGAGATGCGAAGTTTCAATCGTTCAAAAATGAATTCGAACGTTACCGTCAGTTGCCCCAACCACGAATTGTCTCGCTGAATGCCACCATTGATTTGTTCCCAGAAACTAAGGCATTCGAATGTACGGGATTTTATATGCTGGTGAATAAATCCAATCTTCCTATTGATTCATTACTTATATCTACCGGCTTTGATGAGCATACGACGCTCATTTTAGACGTGCCCCATGAGGTACTCCAAACCAATAGCTACATGAAAACGCAGCTGATCAGGTTGGGTTCATCTTTGAATGTGGGGGATAGTCTTAGGTTGGCATTTCAAATCCAGAGTAGCCCCAATACCTTATTTGAGCGTAATTCCAATGTGCTCTTCAACGGAACATTTCTTGGGCAGGACATTTTTCCCCGCCTCGGATTCGGTTTTGTGGAGGAAATGCCTTTGCCCACTGATAGCTCGGTTTACCTAAGGCACTATCAGTCCATTGATTCAGACAAGGTACTATTGGATCTGACTATTGGCACTTCATTCGGTCAATTAGCACTCGCACCGGGCCGGCTAATAGAGCAATCGAAGAGGGAGGACCGTAGTTACTTCAGGTATCAAGCCGATCCGATGAAGTTTTCATTTGGGATAAACAGCGCTAGCTACCAAACACACACGATGAGTTTCGGCACCAGAACCATTGAACTATACTACCTACATGATCGGATGTTGAATTCCATGATTGAAGGGGTTAAGTCTGCAATTGATTTCGGTGAGAACCTGTTTGGTACATATCCTCACGAAGTACTCCGAATTATAGAATTCCCCCTCTCTGAAGGCACTTATGCCACGGCTTATGGCAATAATCTGGTCCTTTCTGAAGCTCGGTTTCTGACCAATGAAGGTGCTATGGAAGGGCATAAAGTGAATATTGCTTTCTATGTGTCGGCTCACGAAACCATGCATCATTGGTGGGGAAATGAAGTAATACCGGCTTATGCCAAAGGTGCTACTATGTTGACAGAGAGCATTACCGAATACTTAATGCTCCGATTGCTTGAAGAACATAAAGGGAAGGAGGCCATGATTCAATTCTATGACCTTCAAGCAAAACGATATGAATCAGGTAGAAGAGAATTCAAAAAAGTCGAGCCGCCTTTGATGTTCGTAGAGCCGGACCAGCAGTTTATCTCGTATGGCAAAGGAGCCATTGCACTATTTGATTTGAGTGAGGCCATTGGAAAAAAACGTTTTCATGAGTTGTTAGCTGATTTCATGAGGATCAATAAGGAAGAAATGATGTACCCAACCTCATTGGATTTTGTGAACTTCCTAAAAAATCAATTGGATGAGAGTGGGGATAAACTGGTAGAAGAGGCGTTGGAAAGAGTAGCCGATTGAATTTCTCACTTTTTGTATAGAACGTGCCCTTTTTAACTTTTTGACAAAAATACACAGTTACCAAGCGAACAAAAAAAACCTCCCAACATCGTGGGAGGTTTTAAGTGAAACATGAATTACAAAGTTTACGCGGCTTCTTGTGTTGTACTACCATTACTTTCTTTTTCAAATTCAACATTAGCTAGCTTTTTTCTAAGCTGCTTACTTGGGCGGAACAAAACTCTACATCCTTTGATGAGATGCTTGCTCACTTCTTGGGGTGTATCTACTCCAACGCTACTGAAAGTAGGAGAGAATGACCCTAAGCGCCCCATATCAATCGGACGACCTTGCGCCAGATGATGACTCGCTCGCTTTAGGAAAGACTCCAGCACTGCCATGATATCTGGCGTAGTGATAGAACTCATTTCCTCAATCTCCTCGATGAAGGTATCGAGATTCACCTTTCGACTTCTGGAGATTGTTGCGTAATATTTGATTTGGCCTCCGCCAACCACTCCCGGCTGACCTTTGGGCACGACGTTGTACTTGATGGACATTGTTATAAAATTTAAAAGGTTAAAAAAAAATTAAGGGGTTTACCGGGTGCGCACACGGTGTGTCTGAAGACAAAAATTAGAAAGCAATAATCACTCCGAAGTGTCTTCCCATGAGGTGCTTGGAATGCTAAAAAATGTTAAAGTATTGGCGCAGTAAAATCAACGCTATGTTTCACTCAAAACAACACTATGTTTCACTTAAAACATCACTATAAATCATTCAAAACATCACTATAAATTGATCGATTTGTAGTGATAAAATAAAAATTCGTAGTGATGTTTTGAACGGACTCTCGTTTTGAGAAAAATGGGAGGTAAAATGAGAATGGAAGTGGGTGGATGAATGTGATTGATTTATTTCGATCAGGTTCTATTGACTTTCAAAATAACGGATTGTATATTCCATATTATTTAATTTCAGAATATAAGGAGATGCTTAACACTGATCGATCCAAACTTATTGACACCTATTTATCAACCCACGTTCAGGATGATGAAGAAAAGGATAAGTCGCGAATGGTTATTTCTTACAAGGGAGATTTACAAAGACATCAGGTTTACAAAATTCCCACGAAATATTTGATCCATAACATTATGAATGGACGGTTTCGGTCAGAATTATTGGAAAAAGAATCCGAATTGAATAGAAAACTAGATGCATCTGACGAAAAGGATAAGCCAATATTTAGACAATTGTTATTGGATCAAAGAAGATCCGAAACTGAGGTACTAAAAGCAGATCTAATAAAAAATGGCCAGTTGGATCCAGGCATTATAACTCACGATGGTGCAGTAATTAACGCCAATAGAAGAATGGCGATTCTGCACGAACTCTTTGAAGAAACCAAGGATTCCAAATATGAATATCTATTGGTGGCTCGATTACCACCGGATGTTGGTGAAAGAGACCTTTGGAAAATAGAAGCAGGATTGCAGTTTGGAAGGCAATATAGACTTGAGTATGGTGGAGTCAACGAACTGATCAAATTAAGAGAAGGTGAAAAGCAAAATCTAAGTGACAAGGAGATTTCAATAGCATTGGCTGGGAGATACACCGAAAAGGCAGTTAGGGATAAACTAGATACCTTGAAGCTAATTGATAGTTACTTGAAATTTATTAACAAAAAAGGACAGTATAATCTTATAGTTGAACAACGATCACTGGAAAAATTCAATAGTCTTTATTCAAATGTCATTAAGCAACTCAAGAAAAAACATGGAATTGATGGCAAGGAAATCGCATCACTAACGGAAGTAGCATTTGGGCTTATTGAGAAGACAGACGTTAGTCACTGGGACATTAGAGAACTCAGGAAGATTGCTACGATTCCAAAAGCGGTAAATCAGCTAAAAGCTTCTCTTGTGGTGAATTCTTCTCCTAAAGAAATTTCAAATCATAATGATTCTACCCCCACAGGTATCGTCAGGGAACCAGATGCCGAGCAACTAAAGGAAGCATTTACGAGCGCAAAAGAAGTTGTTGAGGCAGAAGAAGACAAAGACAAACCTTTAAGGTTACTTAGTAGAGCTAAGTCAGCTCTAGATGGTGTTGATGCAAATGCTTCCATACTAAAAGAAGACAAGGCACAGAAGGAGCTGAAAGAGATTAATTCAATTCTTAACAAGATATTAGAAGCGACCAAATAGAGTATGGAAGAAGCATATTCTATATCTCTTATTGGAAATCAGTTAAAACTAACTTCATTAACGGGTATCGGATTTGACGGGAGAGATTCAATCTATCTTGAAAATATTCTAGGCTTTGAGGAAAGTGATGATGGACACTTAATTCTCATATCCAGTCTTGACGAAATCTCTAAGGTGTCAGCTGATGTTTTGGAATACTTCAAATCAAAGAATAGAACAATACAAGTTGAAGGTGAACTCAATGAACTTATAACTAAGCAAGAAGGAAAGGAAAGAGAACTCGAAGTGTCAATTGAACAAGGTGCGAAATTGAAGAAGCATCCACAAAAAACAATTGTTGTACCTGATTTTGAAAGAACTTTAAAGCCTTATCAAGTACCTGCTGTGGCTCATATGATTGGTATAGGTAATTCAGCAAACTTTTCAGTACCGGGAAGTGGGAAGACCACTATTACCCTTGCGGCATATTCGATATTAAAGAATCGAAAAGTCGTGGACAAAGTTATGATAGTTGCTCCCAGAGCTGCCTTCATGTCTTGGGAGGATGAATTCAAAGGGTGTTTTGGTAGAGTTCCTATTTCAGTAAGAATCAGTGGTCCAATTCAAGAAAGAAAAAAACTTCACAATGATGCTGACCAAGCTGATTTGATAATGATGAGTTATCAGATGGTAACAAAGGATCAAGAATGGGTTGCCAAATTTTTAACATCGAATCGGGTACTTCTTATTCTGGATGAATCCCATTATATAAAGAGATTACAAGGTGGCGCATGGTCAACAACATTGATTTCACTTGCTCCACTCGCTACTAGAAGAATTATTCTTACGGGCACTCCAGTTCCAAATTCATTAGAGGATTTGTGGTCTCAAATGAATTTTCTTTGGCCAAACACAGATATTTTGGGAACTTCTGATTCTTATAAAGACAGAATCAACAATGACAGCAATGCACGTGACAGTATCAGGGAAGAACTTCGGCCTTTGTATTGGAGAATACCCAAAAGTAAACTCAAATTAAAATCCCCGAAAATTCATCGAATCCCGGTGAAAATGAAACCAGTTCAGCAGGCAATCTATGATGCTATCGCCATTAAGGTTCTAAGTGAAATCGAACGAGCTCCCGTAGAAAGGCAAAGATTAAGAAATTGGAGACGGGCAAGAACTATAAGGTTATTACAAACTGCATCCAATCCGTCTTTGCTTGCAAGAATTTCCAATGAATTCGAAATACCGCCAATGGATTCTACGGGACTGAGTGTTACAGAGTTGATCGAAAACTATCCAGACTATGAGACCCCCCCGAAACTGGAAGTTGCCTTAAAACTCACAAAGGAAATGCTGCTTAAAGGAGAAAAGGTACTGATCTGGACTTCTTTCGTTCACAACATCAAAACTTTAGAAAATCTATTGTCTGAATTTAAACCGCGTCTTGTGTATGGTGAAATCCCTAAAGATGATAATGAGGATGAGTTTTTTAACCGGGAGCAAATGATAAGGGATTTTAAGGAAACGAAAGAATTTAATCTACTTATTGCAAACCCAAGTGCGTGTGCCGAATCTGTCTCTTTGCACAAGATTTGCCATCATGCTATTTATGTTGACAGAACATTTAATTGTGCGCAATTCACCCAATCACTTGATAGAATACATCGGATTGGACTTGATCCAAATGAACAGGTTCATTACTATTTTTTAATGTCGAAAGATTCGATAGACGATGTGATTGACGATCGTCTTAAAGAAAAGCAAAAGCAAATGTTTGAAATTCTGGAAGACGAATTGGCACTCATAAACCTTGAATCATCAATTGGTGATATGAGTGAGCCTAATGAGGAAGAATTAGATTTTAATAGGGTTTTGGAACAGTTAAAAACTGTTTATGGAAATTGACAGTATATCGGAGCTGAACAGAGTTTTACTTTTCGCCAAGACACTTTCTGGTGGCTCAGCGATACCGGTTAACAATCTAATTGACCAGTGTAAGAACATTACTATTGATGCAAGAATGCCTGATCATGAGCTGAGCATAGATTATGCCGTCATGGCTGGTTTACTTGATTACACAACAGGAAAAAGAAAAGTTAAAATAACCAGTGACGGTTTAGATTTTATTGAATTAAACCCAGAAGAACTTTTTAACCTATCGGGTTCACAGAAATCCTACTTGCTAAGAAAATGTTACTTAGATGGCCCAATACGCTCATCCTTAAGAAAATGTCTTGAATCATTTATTGAATCTAAGTCAGGCAATACACTTTTCTGGGATGAGGTGGACGGAATTCCAATGGGGGAGTATCACTGGGTGGCAGATCATATGAGGCAATTAGGAGTTTTCGTTAGAACTGAATTTGGTTATGAAATCCATTCCACATATGTTGAGACGATTTCCGAATTCATTAATGAACCAAAGGGATGGACGGAGAATCAATATTTGGAATGGTTACAGGAAAAGAAGGAGCTTGGCGATCTAGCCGAAAAATTGGTATTGAATTTTGAACGTGAAAGATTGCTGAAAAATGGTCTTTTACCCGAATCAAAGTGTGTTCGGATGATTGCCAAATTACGAGTCAATGCTGGTTATGATTTAGAATCGTTTAATGGCAAAGCTAAAAATATGAGGTTCGATAGATTCATTGAAGTTAAAGGCTCAAAAGGACAAGATGTCCGTTTCTTCTGGACTCCAAATGAAATTGCTGTTGCTAAAGAATTAGGCGACAAATATTGGATATATTATCAAGGGGGTGTTGATGTTAAAAATCAAACCACGAAATTTGAACCAATTATGTTCCAAAATCCTGCAGAAAATTTGGACAAGGACGTTCGTCTAAAGACAAGTCCCAATGGACTTATTGTTCAAGGAAAATTTAAAGGTAAATTGAGGTTAAAAAAGTAGATGATGGATGTTGGTATTGCTGAAATAAATGAAATTCAAGCATTTGAGAATGCCAAGGACCGCAGATACAAAAAAATCAATACACCCTTTGGGTATTTTGGATCAAAAAATAAAATAGCTCTTAAACTTTCACAAAATCTCCCACCTCATAATTGCTGGGTTGAAGCCTTCTGTGGTTCCGCTGCTTTGACACTTGCGAAACCACCTTCGCTTATAGAGGTGATAAATGATATTGATTATGATATTGTTAATCTGTTTAAGCAGTTACGGAATAACCAAAAAGAGCTGATTCGGTTGGTGGAGTTAACCCCTTACTCAAGGGTGGAACTCGAAGAATCAAGGATTTGTAACATTGATGATAGTGAATTGGAGAGAGCCAGAAAATTTTTGGTACAGGCCATGATGGCAATTAATGGTGTATTTGGAGAAATGAAAGGTGGTTTTTCGTACTCACAGTCTTATTCAAGAAACGGGAAGGATGCCAGAGTAAACAGATGGGATAATTTACCAGATCGACTTGAGAAAGTCGTCAATAGACTAAAGGATGTCCGAGTTGAGAGAAAAGATGCATCTCAATTAGTAGCAATGTTTGCAAATAGGCCTGCTACCCTGATATATCTCGATCCACCTTACTTGGGCCAAAGAACGAAAGGCTATACTAATGATCAATATGAAGAGCAATTTCATATTGAATTATTAAGAACCGTGAGAAAATCTAAGTGCATGATTTTCATTAGCGGTTACGACCATGAACTCTACAACGATATGTTATCAGAAGAAAAAGGTTGGGCAAAGAAGACTATTGATACCACCACGAAAGGTAGTAACGGAAGCAGTCATGAAAGAAAAGAAGTGGTTTGGACTAATAAGCACTATGAAAAGGCGCTTGATTTAAATAGAGTACCTATTCGATTGACCAAAAAGGAGACTAAAGAAAATAAGGTAAATCCAGAAAGAAAATAGGTTTATCACCTTTTGTTCCAAACTCCGCGGCTTTTCAACTTACTTTAATTAACCGAGATCATTAAGAAAACGGCCTTCTGTTTTCGAGGAACAATTCAGTGTTACCTGAATCTATAAATGAGCTGATTAATACCGAAAATAATGATCCCAACCATGGTGATTCACTTCGCTCACCTACTCTATATAGCCTCCCTCACCGCAAAACTCCCAGGCACTTCCTTCTCCACCGTCAGGTAGATAAGCTCCCAGTCGTGCTTCACGCAGA
>CAYGSD010000005.1:0-230147 GCA_964352625.1 uncultured Roseivirgaceae bacterium | reverse complement strand
TGTATCTGGCGCACGAATACTACAAACCAACAATTCAATTTGAGGTTGATTATGTTGGCCAAACCAACTCAGAGCATGAGGTAAGGATTACATTTCAGGACGATCCTGACAAAAGAGATTTTTATTTATTTGATTTTGGAGAAGGTGAGTTTCTACCCATTGATGACGAGCTCTTTAATGGCCAAGCGCACACGTTCTCCTACTTCTTTGAAAGAGAATTAGCGTCGGAAGAGGAAGTGCAAGTGAGCCTTCTGGGGTCAGATGAAAGATTGAATAAGTATATGGCTCAGCTAATAGATCAAAGCAAAAAGGAGTTTGGGCCATTCGAGACTCCAGTCTCCACAGTGAGAGGAAACATTATTAACGTTACTGAAATTGATAACATAGATTTCTTCGACAATGTTGACCAGCCTGATAACTATCCATTAGGTTATTTTGCCTTAGTTCAGGAAATCAAGAAGACCTTTATTGTCGAATAATTATTGCTCATTGAGCTCCCAAGAATACTCCATGAAATCAATATCGGCATCCTTATTCAATTTGGTGGGAGCGTATTGGTTTATGTAGTCCACCAAGGTGGTTTTCTTTTTGAAGTCTCCGCCATACCAGCTGAATAGTTTTGAAAGCGTTGCTTCATTTGGACCTTTGATGTCGTTCTTTTTCTTATTCGCCAAAAATTCAGTTGCTGCTCTTGTCAACTGGGCATCCAACTTTTCTGGGGTATAGGCTTCATTCTGAAGCTTGGGGCATGAAACTGCGGCACAAACCAGAGCAAAATGTATCCTTGGCTCATCAAACTCCTTTCGGATGATACCATGCTCGATATTATTGAGGTCATATTCCTCCCCTGCTATCTTGATGAACTTGATGTCCCAGGGAGTATTTACAAAGGGAATTTGAATTGATGAGCCAATGTCCTTAATGCTCTTTACCGGATAATGCTCTAAAATTAAGTCAAGCGTAAAGGCATTATAGGCGTTTATCCAATAGGCCAATTTTTCATTCTCCGACCAAGTCTTAGTTGGAGCGCCTTTTTCGAGAAGGCTTAAGTATGCCTTGAGTTTTGATCGCTCCGCCTTCAGGCCTTTGTAATTCACCAGGCCTTTATCGTCAACGTATTTTTTAAGAAGCTCATTGAATGCATCATGGCTGGGAGGGTCTGAGTTCGGGCTGGTTGCCACAGTTGGGCTACAAAAACTCAAGGAAATCAGTAAGCTTAAAAAACCAATGTACTTCATCATATAGATATTTGACAGATAAACGAGAAATATGTCCTAACTGGATTCATTGACCTCTTAATTGTATTTGTAAAGACATATTGAAGTAAGTTAGTCCAATCAACAAATTCGCTTCTGTGCAAAAGAAACCCACCTACATTCCTTATCTAATCTTTGTTATTATCACACTTCCAATATGGGCAATATATCTATCCTCGACGGGGCAATGGTCTGTCATTCAAGAAAACTGGCAGGTTACGCTCACCATGATCTTTGGTTCCTTCATCGCAGGGGCCAGCAGTGAGGGCGGAGGTGCTATTGCCTATCCGGTGCTCACCTTGTTGCTGGATGTGGCCCCAGCATCGGCACGTAATTTTTCATTCGCTATTCAAAGCATTGGCATGACAGCCGCCTCGCTTCTCATAATAGGTTTAAGAATCCCAATTGAATGGAGATCTATAAAGTGGGCAGCAATAGGTGGAATCCCAGGACTTATTATTGGGACATTTTTTGTTGCACCGTTTGTACATCCCGCACAAACGAAATTAATATTCGTGACTATTTGGCTAGGATTTGGGTTAGCACTGTGGCTAATCAATAGATTGGACAACCGAGTACTCCACGATACTATAATCCCTGAAGCCAGGAGAATAGGCATTAAGTTGATCGCTGGAGGATTTATTGGGGGAGTCGTTACTGCACTCTTCGGAAATGGAATTGATATTTTCACTTTTTGCATCTTGGTCCTCTACTTCGGGCTAAATGAAAAAATAGCCACCCCTACTTCTGTGGTTTTAATGACCATACTCACAATTTGCGGGTATTTCCTTCATCTTTTGATAGGGGATTTTAAACAACTGGAATATGACTTCTGGCTTGCCGCCATACCCGTGGTGATTTTCGGTGCGCCATTGGGTGCCTTAGTCATTAGTAAGATCAAAAGACAAAACATTGTCTATCTATTATATGCCATCATGATCTCGCAATACATCGGAGCACTTTATGTAATTCAACCATCAATCATCGAGTTGACGATTAGCCTTTCATTCGGGCTTTTGGCCTTTCTCTTTTTTTCATGGTTAAAGAGAAAAGGATTTGCGAGGAGTGAGGTGATCCAATGATTAATTAAGTTTGAGACATGCCCAGACACATCAAAGATCAGTTAGTTGGCCTTGACTCAAACTTTCGATACCGCGGCTTGAATCAAACGCGAGTTGAAACATTTAGCGATGCAGTGTTTGCATTGGCCATTACGCTCGTGGTATTGTCGTCCACTGTTCCAGAAACGTTTGAAGAATTGAGAAGCTCAATGAGCGATGTGCTGCCGTTCTTCCTGTGCGTGGTATTGGTCGTGGTGATCTGGATGCAGCACTATCAGTTTTTCCTTAAGTATGGTCTCCAGAATACCCGCACGATCGTATACAACACTTTCCTGCTTTTCCTTGTTCTCGTCTATGTGTACCCTCTCAAGTTTCTTATGAAATTTTTGGTCAGCTTCTACTACTCGTTGATTACCGGTCAGCTCTCCACCTTCAATGAAACCTATTCCGGCCAAATCCAAGAAGGAGATATGCGCATTCTGATGATGATCTACGGGCTTGGAGCCGCCTTCATTTTTTTTACGCTCACCATGCTGTACAGACACGCTTATAGAAAAAAAGCCGAGTTGGAGCTGAACGAATATGAACTCTTTGAAACAAAATCAGCCATTGGAACAAACATTCTGCTCGGCTCCATTCCTTTCTTTTCATTTTTGGTAGCCGCCATTGGTGGTGCTGGACAGCTCACCTATATAATCTCCGGATTCTCCTATATGCTGTACCCGATCGTCATGCCTATATATGGCTCAATCGTCAGAAAAAGACAAAAGAAACTTTTCGGCTAATCCAGAGCGTGACATCATGTCAGACAACTACTGACTGGAACAACTTTTGACCTAGGCGGTTCAGGTTTTAAAATTTGAACTAATCATGCAGGAAAAAGGTACAATTTCCATTCACACGGAAAACATCTTCCCAATCATTAAGAAATTTCTCTACTCGGATCACGAGATATTCTTAAGGGAATTAGTGTCCAATGCCGTGGACGCATCACAAAAAATCAAACAACTCGCACAGCTAGGCGAATACCAAGGAGAACTCGGCGAGCTCAGAGTAGATGTGTCTTTTGACGAAAAGAAAAAGACCATCACCATTTCCGATCGAGGAATCGGGATGACGGCTGATGAAATCAAAAAGTACATCAACCAAATCGCTTTCTCTGGTGCGACGGAATTCGTAGAGAAATACAAAGACAAAGCGGACAATCAGCAAATCATTGGTCACTTTGGTTTGGGATTCTACTCAGCCTTCATGGTGGCCAAGCAAGTGGAAATCATCACATTATCACATCAAGAGGGAGCAGAAGCAGCGAGATGGGTGTGCGATGGAGAGACGGAATTTGAAATCACAGAAGCAACCAAAGAAGATAGAGGCACTGACATCATCCTCCACATCGCAGAAGATTCTGAGGAATTTCTGAACAAGGCAAGACTGCAGACCATCCTTAACAAATACTCCAAGTTTTTGCCGATTCCGGTTCGGTTTGGGCAGAATGACAAGAGTGTAGAAGATGGTGAGGACAAGGACGGCAAAAAGAAATACAAGACCGTCAAAGAGGACAACATCATCAATGATACCGCTCCCCTTTGGACCAAGTCACCGAAGGATCTTAAAGATGAGGACTACATTGATTTCTACCGTACCCTATACCCTTTCTCAGAGGAGCCGCTTTTCTGGATTCACCTGAACGTGGACTACCCCTTCAATCTTACCGGGATTCTTTATTTCCCAAAATTGAAAAACGATTTCGAGGTGCAGAAAAACAAAATCCAATTGTACTCTCGTCAGGTTTTCATCACGGATGAAGTGAAGGACGTGGTGCCGGATTTCTTACAGCTTCTTCATGGCGTTATTGACTCGCCGGACATTCCGCTGAACGTGTCTCGATCGTACTTACAGTCGGACAGCAATGTGAAGAAAATCAATGGCTACATCTCCAAAAAAGTAGCCGACAAACTAGGCGAGCTATTCAATAAGGCGCGTGAGTCTTACGAGAAAAAATGGGATGACATTGGACTCTTTGTGAAATACGGCCTGATCTCAGACGAGAAGTTTGGTGAGAAAGCAATCGACTTTTCTTTGCTGAAAAACATCGAGGACAAGTACTTCACCATCGAAGAGTACAAAAAGAAGATTGAGGCCAATCAAAAGAACAAGGACAAAAATCATGTGTTTTTGTACACCACCAACAAGGAAGCACAGCACGGATATATAGAAGCGGCGAAGAAAAGAGGTTTTGATGTGTTGGTTATGAACAGCCCAATTGACAGCCACTTTGTGAGTCATCTGGAGCAAAAGCAAAACGACATCATCCTGAAGCGTGTAGATGCCGATGTGGTAGACAAATTGGTGGAAACGGATGAAAAGAAGGAGTCTGTTCTTACCGACGAGGAGAGCACAAGGCTCAAAGAGATATTCGAGAAGGCGATCAACGATCCCAACAACCAAGTAGCCGTGGAGGCCATGGCAACTGACGATCTACCGGTGACGATCACCCTTCCTGAGTTTATCAGAAGAATGAAGGACATGCAAGCGACCGGCGGTGGGCCGATGATGTTCGGCGACATGCCAATGAACTTGACAGTATCGATCAACGGAAACCACGGGCTCATCAGAAAAATCCTTGACTACAAAAAGGAGCCAAGCCAAATCGCGCTGGCAAAGCAGGCGTACGACTTAGCGCTCCTCGCACAAGGCATGCTTACTGGCGAGAAGCTCACCAACTTCGTCAACCGAAGTGTGGAAATTGCAGCGAAATAACAGTTTTAGACAATTATATTTGAAGCCGAGTCCATTATGGGTTCGGCTTTTTTTATGAAGATTTGCTTAATACAAATTGTTCTTCTTTTTTGTATAAACCTTAGTGGACAAGAAAATTGGCTAGTCGGGCAAGTCCATTATTCAGATGGACAAGTTAAAAATCAGAGTTTCAACTACTCCGTTAGCTCTACAGAAGGAGTTCTTAAAGTGAAGACAAAAATAGGTCAGACCACTTTGACTCCTCAGCAGGTGCTGAAGTTCACTTTTTATGATTCTACCTTTTCTCGGTATCGTGAATTCTTTTCAGTTCCGACCGAGTTACGTAAACAACCAAACGGCTACAAGCATATTTTCTTGGAACTCCTTCATCAGGGAGAAAAATATGCCTTATTTCGACGATTTTTTCCGACTAAAAAGGTCAAAGTCGAAGTATTCATCGTTATGGGGCTATCCGGATTTCAATATTGGGGGAAAGGTGATATAGAACCATCACTTTTCCTTTATAAAGAAGGTGATAAGGCCTATCAAATTACAGAGGGTGTGGCAAATGATCGAAAGTCTAGGATGGACATTTCTATTGATCAAGTAATCTTGTATAATCTTGATTATAAGATGATCAAGCCACTTCTTGGATCCAATTGGAATGAATTGAAAAAATACTGTAAGAAGAATAACCTTGGTATCCGTAATGAGAATGCCTGGAAAGAGGGGTTGAAATTTCTAGATGGTTCTGAGTTTGTGTACAATCGTAAAGAAACTCCAAAAAAGTTGAGGAATTGAAAAAGCTAGCCATACTACTGCTTCTCATGTCATCGCAAGCGATTTTCTCGCAAGAACCCTCAGAGCAAGACTCCCTTGTCATTTCCCAAGAAGCATACGAAACGGCACTCAAAGATTATGATGCAGGAATTGATCTATTCTATCAAAAGAAATACCATCAGGCGCTTCCCTTGCTTCAGGAAGCCACCGAACTGAACCCACATAATTCTGATTATTGGTATGGGCTGAGTTCTGTCCTGAACGGACTGAACAATCTCGAAGAAGCAAAGAAATCCATCAGTCAAGCACTTACACTTGAGCCCAATCAGTCTGATTATTTGCTTCACAGAGCCAACGTCCATTTCAAGCTGAAGGAGTATCAACGTTCGATCGACGATTATACCAATGCATTGAAGTATCAGGATTCATCGGACATTCCACTAAACGAAGGGCATGTGTATTTCAACCGAGGCAATTGCTGGCTCTACCTGAAAAAATACCAGAGTGCGGTGTATGATTTTGATGCAGCGCTGGATTCTGGTTATGAATTAGCAAATGTCTATCACAACCGAGCCACAGCTCTGATCCGACTGGGTCAGAAGTCCAAAGCCTGCCAGGATTTTCAAAAAGCCATTGACCTGGGGAGCAAGATCACCGGTAAGTATCTGACCAAATATTGTAATTAATGCCTCTTGATCCTCGATCTCAAACTTACCCTCTTATCGAAAACGAAATTCCATAACACTCCCGTCCAGGATTTATACGCCTTCATTTCAGAGTAAAACTCTTTGGCAGTTTCATGGAGCTTCGGCAAGCGGCTTCCGGGAATAGTCGGAAAATCATGGTGCTCATTGTGATAGCCCACATTAAATGTCAGACGATTGAGCCAGCCATAATATGAATACGTCTCTTGGTCTTCTTCAAAAACATAATGCTCAGATATGAAATGTCCGGCAATGGGGTGAAGCCCCCCCGACACAACCATTGAAAGGACCAGATAAAGCAACCCCTGCCAGCCGGCAAAATAGAAGAAGAGCACGTCGAATGCGATCTGAGCCACCACATTTAAGACCAGCCATTTGTCCACCTTCAGCGGCTTCATAAAAACTGGACGAATGGCATAAAACACCAACTGGAACATCATCCAAATAAACTTGCCAAAGTATCCCTTGAAAACACGTGCTTCAAACTCCGAGGGAATGTCCGTATCATCCGCGTCACTGCCCTGCTTCCAATGATGCTCGGCATGATAAAACTTAAAGGCCATGGCGAAGGGAAAAACGGCCGGGAGGTTGACGAAAATGGCCAAAAGGTTGTTGTCCGCCTCTTTCTTAAAAGCCAGATTGTGTGTGATCTCGTGGATGCCAAGGAAGAAAACATGACTCAGTGTCGCCCCGACAAAAAAGATCACCACCGCCCAGACCCACGGATTATCGGGTAGAAAGAATGGAATGGCCAACTGGACCAGAACGGCTAAAGTCGTCTTGTACTTCAGCGACCTATCCACCCCAAAAAGTTTCTTCACTTCGGGGTGCTCCTTCATGATTTCCTTTCGCCTCGAAAAATGCGGCTCCTTCTGCTCAGACCAAATGAATTCAGATGACATGACGCAAAGTTCGTGATTTCTATTTTGCTCAGCTACCATCCATCCAATACATATCTGGGAGTGAGAAGCTTTTCCATTATTTTACAGTCAAAATATCCTTTATGAGAGCACTATTCCTGTCTTGCATTCTTACTTCTCTAAGCACTTTTGGACAAACTTCCCTCGACTACTATCTACCGGCTGATGTCACCTACAACCAGGAGATCCCCACACCACAAGATATTTTGGGCTACACGCCTGGCGACTGGCATGTAAGCCATGATCAACTGCTCGTCTATGCAAGAGCAATTGCAGAGGCTTCTGACCGAATGACAATTGAGAACTATGCGAAAAGCTATGAAGGGAGGCAACTCTTACAGATCATAGTCACCTCGCCGGAAAACCATGCTAACCTCAACCAAATAATAGCATCCAGAAAATCAATAAAAAAAGGAGAAAAGGCAGACACCAAGCTGGTCGTACAACTAGGATACAGTGTGCATGGAAATGAAGCAAGCGGAGCGAATGCATCCCTTCTGACCATGTATTACCTAGCTGCGGCACAGGGATCAAAAATTGACAAGATGCTGGAAAACACCGTGATCATAGTCGACCCTAGCTACAACCCCGACGGGCTCAATCGTTTTGCTTCGTGGGTCAATGTCCACAAGTCAAAGGTGATTAATCCTGACCCGAATGATCGGGAATACGACGAGGTGTGGCCGGGTGGCCGAACGAATCACTATTGGTTTGATCTTAACCGCGATTGGCTGCCCGTACAGCACCCAGAATCTCAGGGAAGAATCAGGCAGTTTCATAAATGGATGCCTAACATCCTCACCGACCATCATGAGATGGGGACATCAAGCACCTTCTTTTTTCAGCCGGGCGAACCATCTAGAAAATTTCCAAACACGGACAATCAAAACCCGGAACTGACCCATGAAATCGCAAAATTCCATGCCAAAGCGCTGGACAGCATTGGCTCATTGTATTACTCCAAGGAAGGGTTCGATGATTTTTATATCGGCAAGGGGTCTACCTACCCCGACGTGAATGGCTCCATCGGCATCCTCTTCGAGCAGGCCAGCTCGCGGGGGCATGCGCAGGAAAGTCCTTACGGCGTTTTGACTTTTCAATTCGCCATTCGAAACCATTTCGTAACATCCCTGTCCACGCTCGAAGCATCTCAGGCCCTGACCGATGAACTGAAAAATTATCAACTGCAGCAATACCGAGATGCCAGTAAATGGAACAGTCCCAACGCCTATGTCTTTGGGGATAAATTCGACAAAATGAAATCGCTAGAGCTGGTTCGCATTCTTCAAAATCATGATGTGAAAGTCAATGTCTTGGCGAAGCAAACCATAGCCTCCGGCCAAGCCTTTGAAGCGAATAATGCCTTCATTGTATCCATGAATCAGCCTCAGGCCAGATTGATCAAATCCATTTTTGAGACCCGAACTTCATTCACCGATTCCCTTTTCTACGATGTATCTAGCTGGACCCTACCTCTCGCTATGGACATTCCGGCGGGAGAACTACAAGGCAAAACATTGGACAGCTCATTGATTGGCGATGAGGTGAAATCACTTGACTCCTCTGGGCAGCTCATTGGGGGCAAATCGGATTATGCCTACATTTTTGAGACGACCGGTTATTATTCTCACCGTGCCATCCAAAGGTTGTTAAATGCAAAAGTCATCCTTCGCGTGCTGGAGCAGTCTCACACTTCCAGAGACAAGACGTTCCCAAGAGGATCCATTCTCATCCCCGTAGGGGTTCAACCAACAAAATCCCTGCGCATTCTGGAAATCATAAATCAAATTATTCAGGAAGATGGCTTAGATGTTCACGCCATTCAGACAGGATATGCCATTGGAGGTATCGACCTTGGTAGCCCAAGTATGACCAAAATCGAAGAGCCTAGAATTGCCCTTCTGGTGGACGAAGGAGTGAGTAGCTATGAAGCGGGCGAAGCATGGCATGTGCTGGACCAGCGTATAGGAGTCAAGGTGACAAAGTTGCCCACTTCGAGTGTCGGCTCTGCTGATCTTTCCCGATACAATCGCATCGTAATGCCAAATGGATCTTATGGTGGAATATCCGGTAGTGGAACAGAAAACCTGAAAGAATGGGTGAAGAACGGAGGGATAATCATAGCATGGAAAAGTGCCGGTAATTGGCTGAATTCCTGCGAGCTCACAAAGTTGGAGTTCAAGAAAAACCCAGCAGACACTACGGGATTCAAGAGCTATGACGACTATGCCAAAAACCGAGGCGCGACGGTAACGGGTGGGTCTATTTTTCAGGCCAATATTGACGTTACCCATCCGCTTGGGTATGGTTTCACCAGAAGCACTATTCCACTTTTCAGAAACCACAACCTCATTTTGAAGAAAGCTTCGAATCCATACGCCAACCCATTGGTTTACACTGCTTCGCCGCTTATGAGTGGGTATGTTCACCAATCCAATTTGGAAAACTTAGAAAAAGCACCTGCCGCACAGATCGTGGCATCCGGTCGGGGACTCATTATATATTTGTCTGATAATCCGAATTTTAGAGCCTTCTGGTATGGCACAAATAAGCTTTTCTTCAATGCCATTTATTTTGGAGATGTCATAAGTTCGGGGACGGCACGATAAGCTGTTCTTTTCCGTTATAAAATTGATATGCGTAAGTCACTAATTCTATTCCTTATCTGTTCATCGGTGAGCGTCCTTGCTCAGGATGAAAATCTGGACGACCTCTTCAAGGTGGATTATGACACGCCTCTCACCATAGATTTGGAAGAAAAGGAGGAAGAGGAAGAGGAGGTTGCCCCGAAGAAAAAAAAGAAGAGAAATGTCTACTTCGGCATCAAAACGAAGAAGCATTATACCAAAACCGGTTTTGGACAGGAGTCGGTTTACGAGCTTTTCAATTTCCTAAAAGTCTATGAAGGACCTTCGGATTACGCCCAGGATTTCTACTACTACGACACCAAGAAGAAGAAAATTATTAACTCTCTAAAAGTCGACCCACGCTATGCATACGTCTTGCACGGGCCATACAAAAAAATGAAGGGTGAGCAAGTCTTGGAGGAGGGATGGTTCTATAAAGGCACCAAGCACAAGAGGTGGGTTCGATTCAATAGCTCTGACATCCTGATGGATAAAAAATATTGGTACAAAGGCTGGCCACAAGATTCGAAAATGTCTTACTACGATTTCGAAAGGAACAAATTACGAGAGGTAGTGCCGGTGCATCATGGAGATAGGGATGGCGAATACTGGGCCTACCACGAAGACGGCACCTTGGCTGTAAGAGGTTTTTATCAGCATGACTACCGTGTGGGAGTGTGGCGAGAATATTACCCAAACCGACGGATAAAAAGAGAGGTGTTCTACCCCGAAGATCCTTTCGATTTTGACCACAATCCCGTCATCATAAGAGAATGGGACAGAAACGGTCAGCTCATATATGATCGAGAAGAATTTCTTGAAAGTCTAAACTAGGTTTTACCTAATTCGGCCCTTACAAAAAAGGAAATCGCTGAGGCCAAAACCAACAGCCCTCCTAGCTGCCACATCCCGAATGCTCCCGAAACGAGGACCAAAATCAGCCACCACATAGGTGCCACAAAAATCATAAAGGCGTACTTGAAAGAAGCCCAGAACACTTTGTCTTTTATGCCACTCAAAAACTTTGAAAGGAGCAGAAGGGGAAGAAAATTGGGAAGAGAGAATAGAAAAATCAATGCTTTACGAATAGTACTTTGAGTCTTCTCTTTCAATTCAATGTGGGAAAAATCTCCCTCCGCTTGCTTTCTAAGCTCAGCGAACGTTCGAGATTCATTTCTTCTTGAAAAAATTTCCTGTGCCTTTTGCGCGTAATCGTCCGTTTTTTCAGGAATTACTAAGCACTCTTTCATCCCTTCGGCAATTCTCGTCTTTAGGTTATTCAGCCCCTTAGCCTCGGATTCATTAAAATCATTGAGGTATTCACGCACAGGAATTGGCTCTCCAAATACGACAGAAACCTTTCGTCTTGGGGTCATATGTGAATAGTAGTTTAATCCACAAGGAATTATGAAAAGCTCGTGATCAATCTTCGACTGTCCATCAAAGGCAAGTCGAGCGGTTCCTTTCCTAATCATTCTGAGGTAGTGATGTTCTCCGTGGTTAGCCTCAGGGAAAATCTGAACCGAATTACCATTTTTGAATATTTCAGCGCAGGCATTAAATGTATCCTGATTTCGGCCGAGACTCTCAATGCCATCCCTAATTCGATAGATTGGCAACATATTCAATAGACCAAGTAAAGGAGCTGTCTTTTTATTAAAAATATCTCCCCTAGTCAGTGAGTAGATTTCCGTTTTCGGGCAAAAGCATCCGGCCACATGGGGGTCTAAGAAGGCATTTTGATGATTAATAGCCAAAATAAAGGGCTTGTCCATCAAAACGTTTTCCTTTCCAATGACTTCTACCTTGCCAAAATAAACTTTCAAGGCTTGGGCCGTGAGCCATTTATAGATTCGGAAAAATAAAGTCGTTCTCGGTGCTTTCATAACTCCCTTCTTTTGAAGAAATACGCCAAACTCAACCCTGAAATGATATGCCAAATTCCCCACCATCCGGCAACAATCGCCATTCCTCCCAGCCCGTCAAAGAAGGCGAAAATCAGCCCAAGCCCAAGTCCTGAATTTTGAATGCCCGTCTCTATGGCCAATGTTTTCTGATCCGGGCCAGGCAATCTGAAAACTCGCGCCAACCCATAGCCAGACAAGATCGCAAGGGCATTGTGAAGGAGCACAATGAGAATGACATACTGCACATACTCAAGGAACAATTCAAAATTGGCCGTGAAGGCCAAGACCACAATGGCTCCAAAAATCAGCATCGAGCCGTAATGCGTTATCGGGTGAATCTTGTCCGCAATTCTTGGTCTGTACCGCCGGACCAGCATCCCCAGAATCATCGGCACCACCAGAATCATTGCCACTATTTTAGCCATTTCCCAAAAACTCAAATGAACAGACTTTAGAATCTCAGCGGTTGGCTCGTACATGCCTCCCCAGAAGGAAACATTGAAAGGTGTCATGAAGACGGCCATCAAGCTCGCAATAGCAGTCATGCATACAGAAAGTGCCGCATTGCCTTTGGCCAGAGTGGTCATGAAATTGGAAATATTCCCTCCGGGGCATGCCGCCACTAGCATCATTCCCAGTGCCAAGGATGCTCTCGGCTGAAAAATAAGAACAAGCAAGAACGTCAGAAATGGCAAGACGAGAAATTGAGAAATGAAGCCAAGGAGGGCAGATTTCGGCTGAGAGAAAACCAACAAAAAATCCTTGGGTGTAAGCTGCAAGGCCACACCGAACATGATGAACCCAAGACTGATATTCATGTAAAAAATGCCAGTAGCATCAAAATGCAGAACAACCTGATCGATCTCGTTCATAGGGCGGCAAGATAGAAAAAATGGCTTTGACAGAATCAGGTTTTGAATACACGAACCACTTTTTCAATTTATTGGGTAGTTTTAAAAAATGGAAAAATTTGGACTTGTTGGCTACCCGCTGGGCCATTCATATTCTAAGAAATTCTTTACAGAGAAATTCGAAAAACTTGGCCTCACCAATCACAAATACGATCTCTTTGAGATGGAGTACTTGAGAGATTTTCAGGCCCTATGGAATAACCATGAAATCCATGGCGTGAACGTGACCGTGCCACACAAAGAGCACGTCATTGGTTTTCTCGATTTGCTGGATTCAAGCGCTCAGAAAGTAGGCGCTGTAAATGTGGTGAAACGCGAACACGGCAAGCTGAAAGGCTACAACACAGATTACCTCTCTTTCAAAGAAACTCTGCAAAACTGGCTTCCATCAAAAAACCTCACAGCACTGGTGCTCGGCTCAGGCGGCTCTTCCAAAGCCGTACAGGTAGCACTAGACGAATTGGACATTGAGTACGAAGTGGTCTCAAGAAAAAAGACGAGCGGCGATTTGACCTACCTCGACTTAAAAAAAGATCCATCAATTATCTCATCGAGTAAGCTGCTTATCAACACGACTCCACTGGGCACGTACCCGGAAGTGGAAGGGAAAGTGGACATTCCTTATGACCAGCTTACTTCGGAACATTTTCTCTACGATTTGGTTTACAACCCTGAGGAAACGGCCTACATGACAGAAGGGAAATCTCGTGGATCGAGTGTGAAGAATGGCTTGGAAATGCTCCAACTGCAAGCCGAGAAATCTTGGGAAATTTGGTATAAGAGATAATGGACTTCAAACTGGTCTCAGATTATGAGCCATTGGGTGATCAGCCTGAGGCAATAAAACAACTTTCTCAGGGAATTGAGAATGGTGAGGTGGCTCAAACCCTCCTCGGAGTAACCGGCTCTGGCAAAACCTTCACCATGGCCAATGTGATCGCCAATGTCCAAAGACCCACCTTAATCCTCAGTCACAACAAAACGCTGGCCGCTCAACTCTATGGAGAATTCAAGAGCTTTTTCCCGGACAATGCCGTCGAATATTTCATCTCCTACTACGACTACTACCAGCCCGAAGCATTCCTTCCCACCACCGGGTTGTACATAGAAAAAGACCTTTCCATCAATGATGAGATAGAGAAACTCCGGCTGAGCGCCACTTCCTCGCTACTCACTGGCCGCAGGGACATCATCGTGGTGGCAAGTGTGTCGTGCATTTACGGTATCGGGAATCCCGAAGAATTTGGGAAAAATGTGGTCCATCTACAAATCGGTGACACCATCTCCAGGAGCCAGTTTCTCTTCAAGATGGTTGAAATCTTGTACAGCCGATCTGATGCAGAATTCAAGCGCGGCACCTTCCGAGTGAAGGGAGACACGGTGGATGTGTTCGTGGCGTATGCTGATTTCGCCTACAGATTTATGTTTTGGGGTGATGAGATTGAGTCGATTCAGCGCATTGATCCACACACCGGCACCAAAATTTCTGACGAAAAAATGGTCACCGTGTTCCCGGCAAATCTGTTTGTTACAGGCAAAGATTTGATCAATCAGGCGATCCATGAAATTCAGGATGACATGGTGGAGCAGGTACAATATTTCGAGGATGAACGCAGATTCCAAGAAGCCAAACGTCTGAAAGAACGCACCGAGTTTGACATAGAAATGATGCGCGAGCTTGGCTACTGCTCAGGCATAGAAAATTACTCACGCTACTTTGACCGACGCGAACCTGGCACTCGTCCCTTCTGCCTCCTCGATTATTTTCCTGATGATTACCTGATGGTCATTGACGAAAGTCATGTGACGATTCCGCAGATCAGAGCCATGTGGGGTGGGGACAGAAGCAGGAAAGTAAATTTGGTGGATTACGGTTTCAGGTTACCTGCGGCCATGGACAACCGCCCACTTACGTTCAACGAATTTGAAGCGATGCTCAATCAGGCCGTTTTCGTTAGTGCTACCCCTAGCGAGTACGAACTTAGAAAATCGGAGGGAATAATTGTGGAGCAGGTAATCCGCCCGACCGGGCTACTCGATCCGGAAATAGAAGTTCGTCCAAGTCTCAATCAGATTGACGACCTCATGGAGGAAATCCAACTGCGCATAGAGGCCAACGCACGAGTGCTCGTCACTACACTAACCAAGCGAATGGCCGAAGAACTCACCACCTATTTGATGAATGCAGGAGTAAACACCCGATACATTCACTCCGAGGTAGACACCCTTGATCGAGTGGAGATTTTGCGGCAGCTGCGCCTTGGTGAATTCGATGTGCTGGTAGGCGTGAACCTGCTTCGCGAGGGGCTTGACTTACCGGAGGTTTCCCTGGTCGCCATTATCGATGCAGACAAAGAAGGTTTTCTGAGAAACGAACGCTCCATGATCCAGACCATTGGTCGGGCAGCTAGAAACGAAAACGGCAAAGTGATCATGTATGCCGATAAGATGACCGGCTCCATGCAGCGAGCTATCGACGAGACCAATCGCAGGAGATTGATTCAGCAGGAATACAATACCGAGCACGGGATCACTCCTACCACAGTGATCAAAGACCGTGAGGCCATCCTTGGACAGACAGGCGTGGCAGACAAAAAGAAGGGGGCCAAGAACTACTACGAAGAGCAAAAGGCAACCATTGCTGCCGACCCGATTGTGGAGTACATGGACAAAGACCAGCTGAAAAAACTGGCTGCTGAGACCAAGCGAAAAATGGAAAAAGCCGCCAAAGACATGGACTTCCTGGAAGCCGCCCGCTTGAGAGACGACTGGTTCGAGCTGGAGAAAATGGTGAAGGAGAGGTGAGCAGTGATTTTTGATTAGTAATCCACAACCTTCGAACTATACAATTCTGTACAAGCTAATCGCTCCGGTTTTACATTTTGTATAGATAAATTACGGATACATTAATGTTATGTGTGATTAAAAAATGAATTAATGACAAAAAGAGAAATCAAAATTTCATCAGAGTTTAAGGCTCAAACTTCTAAAGCGATACTGTCCATTACATTTTTCATCTTGACTTATGTTCTAATGTTGGTCTTGGCTGTTGGCTTGACTGCTTTATGCGTTTATGGTGGGATTATGTTAATAGCTATCCGACCAATGTTTATCACAATAGCTCTTGGAATCGGGTTAGCGAGTTTAGGTGTGCTGGTTTTAATCTTCTTGCTAAAGTTTATATTTAAATCACATAAAGTTGACCGATCCCACCTTTTCGAAATTACTAAAGCAGATGAACCAAAACTTTTCGACCTTATTAATGATATAGTGAAACAGGTTGGTACAAAATTCCCTAAAAGAGTTTACTTATCAACTGATGTGAATGCAGCAGTTTTCTATGACTCTAATTTTTGGAGTATGTTCTTGCCGGTAAAAAAGAATCTTCAAATAGGACTAGGACTTGTGAACACAGTTTCTAAAGCAGAACTATCAGCAATTTTGAGCCATGAGTTTGGTCATTTTTCTCAAAAAACCATGAAAGTAGGGAGCTATGTTTATAATGTAAATCAAGTAATCTATAACCTACTTTACGATAATGAATCCTATGATAAGCTAATTCAAAGTTGGGCCAATGTAAGTGGCTATTTTTCAATTTTTGTCGTTTTGGCCGTTAAAATTATAGAAGGAGTCCAGTGGTTTTTAAGGCTAGTTTATGAAGTAGTAAACAAGAGCTATATGGGTTTGTCAAGGGAAATGGAATTTCATGCAGATGAAATTGCTGCCAGTATAACTGGATATGAACCTTTGAAAAATTCATTACTTAGAATGTCAATAGCAGACCATTCTTTCAACTATGTTTTATCCTTCTATGAAGAAAGAATAGGTTCAAATCAAAAAAGTGAAAATTTATATAAGGAGCACTTATTTGTAATGAATTTCCTTGCAGAAGACAGTAATATTAGAATTGAAAATAGTCTCCCTAAGGTTACATATGATGAATTAAACAGATTCAATAAATCCAAATTAGTAATTAAAGATCAATGGGCTTCACACCCAAGCACCGAAGAAAGGATAGAGATGTTGGAAAAAACCGGCATGACGTCTCAAGAGACCGAATTTATTCCTGCATCTAAGGTTTTCACGAACATTGATAAAACTCAAAAAGAACTTACCAATAGGATGTTTAACAGTGTTCAATATCAAGGGGAACCGATTTATATTCCATTTGAAGAGTTCAAAAAAGAATACAAAAATGAGTTTTCAAAAAACTCATTTTCTAAGATCTACAAAAGTTATTATGACAATAAGAACCCTATTGAGTTTGACATAAAAACTGCAAAATCAATTGATGAAATAGCGAAAATAGATGAAATATTCTCTGACGAAATGGTTGATTTAGTCTATACTGCTATAGCCCTACAAAATGATGTTGAGACTATTAAGCAAATTTCTGAAAAAGCTATTCCAATAAAAACATTTGATTATGATGGGAAAAAGTACAAACAAAAAGATAGTAAAGAACTGAAACGTAATCTTGATAATGGGCTAAATCGGGTAAATGATCAAATCAAGCAAAATGACATCAGAATATTTAACTTTTTTAGTCAATGCGAACAAAAAACTAATGGCACTCCTACATTGGAAAATCTTTATAGAGAATTCTTCGATTTTGATAAAGAATATGATTCCAAATTCGAACCTTATTCAAAGCTTTCAAACGAATTGCAATTTGTAGAGATGACCACTCCTTTTGATCAGATTCGTGCAAATTTTATCAGAATCGAACCAATTGAATTAGAATTAAAAAATGGCATTAAAGAATTGTTATCTGACAGTAAATACCAGACTGAAATCACTAAAGAAATCAAAGATAATTTTGAATTATATCTTTCTAAACAATGGAAGTATTTCGGTAATGAAAAGTACTTTGACAACAACCTAGAAATCATATTTACTGCTATGAACAATTATGCTTTTCTTTTATCAAGAGGGTACTTTTTATTGAAAAAGGAATTGCTCGATTATCAGGATGAACTTTTGAAAACCACACACAACAAAGTGTATAGTGCATAGCACCCTACGGAATGCTACGACAATATAAGCAGAGCGTTTACCATGATCAATAAAAGCCTCCCTTTACTGCTTTCATTGCTTTCGCACCTGTTTGCTATCTCTCAAAATCAGCCGGAATCGCTTACTCAAAGCCTACCTGATGGATATTCCATTTTTGACAAAATCGTAGGTGATTTGAATGGAGATGGAGTGGACGACCATGTGCTAATTATCAAAGCAAGCGAAAAAGAGAACATTGTAATCAATCGATTTGATGAAGAAGTGGACAGAAACAGAAGGGGTATTTTGGTTTACCTAACCAATGCCGACGAGGCTGTTTTGACAACTAAAAACTTGAATTGTTTTTCATCCGAAAGCGAGGATGGTGGAGTTTACTTCCCACCGCAACTTTCAATTGATATAGAAAAAGGAAAGCTATTCGTACACTATAGCCATGGAAGATATGGCTATTGGAAATATACATTTAGATATCAAAATTCTGATTTCGAACTAATAGGTTTTGATTCAAGTACGAACTATGGGCCAATTATCAATCGGAAAACAAGTATCAATTTTCTAACAAAAAAGAAGCTGGTAAGAGAGAATGTAAATCAAAATGCAGAAGTCCCTGGAGAGGAAATCTTTGAAGAGACTTGGGAAGATATTGAAATTCAAAAGCTGTACCTGTTGTCTGAAATAAAAGACTTTGATGAATTGGAAATGCCATAGGCTAAACAATTCAATCCATGAAGGGATGTCAAAACCACCCCACATCCACCTCCTTACCTTCTCGCTCCCCACATTTTCGAAATAAGATTTTATCCGGATTCCAACCCTTTGCGTTAATTAGGGGTCTTGAATGGAGCAGGCTGAAATGTACACTGACGAGGAATTAATTGCCGGTTGTGTTGAGAACGATCGATCGATGCAAAAGGCATTGTATCAGACCTATGCCCCACGGCTGCTGGCTGTGTGTCACAGGTATGCCTCCTCGCCAGATGAAGCCGAAGACATGCTTCAGGAAGCTATGGTCAAAGCATTTAAAGGAATAAAAAATTTCAGAGCAGAGTCCCACCTGTTCTATTGGCTGAAACGAATCACCATAAACACGGCTCTGAATCACCTTAGAGGAAAGGTGCAAATGCTGCCTTTGCACGATCATGACGCCCACATGGAAAGTGCCTGGGACGCCATATCCGATTACAACCTTGAAGAATTGATTGCGATGGTGCAAGAGCTACCCACAGGTTGTCGGGCAGTCTTCAACCTCCACGCTATCGAAGGTTTTAAGCACGAAGAAATAGCGGAGCAACTGGGTATAAGTGTGGGTACTTCAAAGTCTCAGCTTTCTAGGGCCAAGCAGCTGCTACAGGAAAAATTACGAATAGAAGAATTGAAGAGCCATGGATAATAACTGGAAAAAAAGGTTTGAAAATGCGGAGGTCGCTCCCCCCGATGCGCTCTGGGCAAACATCGAATCAGGACTGGCTGCCCCTTCTGCACGACCTTGGATTTTCACCACGGTAGGAATTGCCGCGACTGTGTCTTTGCTTTTTGCTGCTAGTATCGTCACCTATTTCGTGCTTCAAAAACCTGCTGATCCGAGCAGCACTGAAATTGTCCAAGCGAATGAACCTGTTGTAGAACCTGCCACGGACAATGGTGTAAAGCCAATTCCAACCATAAAAGAGACCAAGTCTAATCAAGTAGCAAACTCATTGGCCAAAACCGAGAATGAGCAAACCGACGAATTCATTGCCCAACCATCTCAGGCAGAAAAAGTTAAAACTGAACAGACCTTCGCCCAAGTCACGGCAGAGTCAGACCATTTGGATAGCCCATTCATTCAGGATAATGAGACTCAACCGGGAAATACCATTGCTCAAGTAGACAGCTTAGCATCTAAATCCTACGACGATCAGGTTGGTATTAGCCCATCGGCGTTTGCACAGGCGGAAGACTCTAGCAAGTCTAAAGCGAACAAAGTTGCGGTACTCAAAACGACCATCGAGGAGTTGCCGACACTGGAAGATCTCAGAGAAATTAAGAAGGGTAAAAAATCTAAATCCGGCAACCGACTTTGGGCGGGCGTGTACCAAGGCGTGGGTGGTTATGCTTCGAATATTTCAGGTGGGTCGAACAACGCTTTAAGCGCCGTGGATGGAGAATCCTTTTCGTTAGGTGGTGCCATTGCAAGCGAACAATCGTCAGTCAGGAGTATTGATGAAAAACAGGTCGTGAATACGGCTCTTCTTGTGGGTGTTCCACTAGCCGACAAACTTTCCATCGTGAGTGGGTTTCAGTACAGCAAGAGTTCATTTACCAGCTCGGCAGGAAGCATAGACAATCAGCTTCTACATTTTACCACCACTCAACGACAATTCGACTCATTCGATGACGCCACTTTCCAACGAACCAACTTGGATGGTTTCTATGAGATGGCGACCATTCCATTGATGGCAGACTACCAGATTGTCTCTCAGCGGTTCAGTTGGTCAGTGCAAGCAGGGCCGGCCATCGGATTACTCATTCGACAGAAAATAGTGAGCGACGAACTGGGTCTGAGCCAAACCACTCAGCCGGGTGATTTGTACTCTCCCGTTCATTTCAGGGTAGGAATTGGCTCGTCCCTCAGTTACCAAATTGGTGACAACTATCAGGTAAGTCTAAGACCCGCAGTTGATCAGGCCGTGACGTCTATCACCACATCATCGGCAAGTTTCTCTAGTTACCCCTTGAATTACTTCATTTCACTGGGGCTGCTTTATCAATTTTAATTTCGGTCATTCCAACCGTTTCATCCCCACTTGGGTCTTACGGGAAACGTACAAAAATGAAACGTCTCCTTAATTCCCATTGGCTACTCGCCCTTTCGCTTACTGGCCTTTTGCTCTCCTACGGTTGTGTTGACAAATGTGAGGAAAGCTACGAGTACGTAGAGTACACTCCTCAGTTCATGGATATTTCTAGTGTCAGAACGAGCTTCGATGTTTTGCCTCCCCAAGAAATTTCCAGATCAGGAAAAATCTATTTGTACGAGGACATGCTTTTTGTGACCGAGCCTGATAGCGGTGTGCACGTCATTGACAACAGTGATCCTCGCACGCCCATTAAGAAAAATTTTATTCGATTGGCAGGTGTACATGACATCACGGTGAAGGGTACCATCATGTATGCGGACAGCTACATGGATTTGGTCGTGTTGGACATAAGCGACCCTCAGAACATTACTCAGATTACAAGAATTGAGAATGTATTTGCCAATCAGTACTATTTCTATGATGAAACTGCCACCAGCTTCATCACGCATTATGCAGAAACTGGCAGGGTTCAGGTCAATGAATTGGATTGTGATCGCGCATCAAGGTTCAGTAATGGGGGGGTTATTTTCATCGATGCGTTTGACAGTTTTGCCCTTGCGGAAATGTCCGGTGCGGGTAGTACTTCTGGCACTAGTGGTTCAATGGCCAGGATGAACATCGTGGGGGATTACCTGTATGGCATTGATGACTGGCAGCTAAACGTCTTCGACCTTTCGACCCCAGAAGCTCCTTCTGAAGTCAATGAGGTGAATGTGGGCTGGGGTATTGAAACACTTTTCCCTTATGAGGACAATTTATTCATCGGCGCAGCAGACGGTATGTACATTTTTGACAACACCAATCCGCTAGAGCCCGCCTTCCTTAGCAAGTTCAACCATGCCAGAGCGTGCGACCCGGTGGTGGTGCAAAATGACATAGCATACGTTACCCTTAGAGACGGCACAGAGTGCGATGGCTTTGCCAATCAGTTGGACATTGTTGACGTCTCTGACCTCACCTCACCTCGACTCCTTCATAGTTTTGAAATGGACAATCCGCATGGTTTGGGAATCGATGGGGATGCATTATTTATCTGCGAGGGGGATTTTGGGTTGAAACTTTTTGACAAGACAGATTTGAGTAAGATTGGAAGCCATTTGAAAAATTGGATTCAAAACGTTCATGCGTATGACGTCATCCCTTTGGGTGGGCACCTCATCTTGATCGGAGAAGATGGACTTTACCAGTTCGACTATACTGATCCGGAGAATATTGAGCTACTGAGTGTAATCCTGACCAAGTGATGCGAGGGTTTCTTCTTTTCATTTGCTCACTCGCATTCTCCGTGATCTACTCACAAGATTGGAAAATGAACCGTTTTGAAACAGAAGCTTCGGTGCAGCTGTACGTGAGCAAACCAGGGCCGGATCGTGCCGCGGAGAACGATCCTGGGCTGATGCTCTCACAATCGTATTCTTTCTCTGAGCGCATGTCCGCGGGGCTTGGTACTGGAATTCTCTCTCCCTATTACACCACGAATCTCTTGCCCATTTATGTACAGGCAAAGGCCAATCTGATCACTGATTCAAAGCTTTTCATCAGAGGTAGACTCGGCAAATTCATCCCTTTCTCACCAGACAATTTTGAAGGTGGGTTGTTTACAGAACTCGAAGCAGGACACGACATTTCGCTAAGTGGCACATCAAAACTCAGACTTGCAGCAGGGTATTCACGGCAGGAAATGTCCACCAAAAAAATCAATACGTGGTGGGGAGATCAAAAAGTAAAGTACGAATACAACAGAATTAAATTATCCCTAGGCTGGGTATTTTAGGTTGGTAAGATCAGCGCTCCGGGTGGTTCCGGAGCGTACCAACTTTGATCACAAGCAGCTACATCCAAAGAGATCCACTTCTTCATACCAGAGGTCTACTAAGTAACCATCCATATCCATCACGAGGCTTCTGTGAGGTAGGTCATGCTCAGTGTTGAGTGGCCAAGAATCTGCATACATGAAATACAAGCCTTCAATTCCTGAGAGCGTCGCAAACGTGACTCTCGGTTCAAACTTAAACTGACAATCATAGCAGTGATATTGGTATTGCTGACTCCAACGTGCATCTACCTCAGAAAGGGATTGAAAATTCAATTCCAAAGGAAACTTGCTCATGAAAACGATCCGATCATCATTTGTGAGTAAATCATTTTCAATACCCATAGCGATATGTTCAAAGCATTCAGATGGATGATACTCTACTGAATTCAAGGAAACATTAAATAATCGCTCATCCGAGAATGCATAAAAGAACATATTCACATGGTTAGTCAAAGAATCGAATACATCGGGAAACACATGAACTTGAGAGCTCTCCTCTGAATATCCTCTTATCCCAAGATCGACAATCAAATTAAATGTTTGATAAGGTAGCTCAATCATTTTTCGCCGACCCGAATCCAAACGAAAAACAGGGAGCAACAACCTTTCATAAAACGGCAATCCACGTAAAGTATCCCAATCCATTTTTAACTCTTTATGCAGTGCTGATAGGAATTCGCGGTTGGATTCTGTGGTGGACTTAGCTTGACTCAGGATATGCTCTTCGAAATACTTTGTCCGAAGAGTCATCAGACTATCTCGCGTGTTGAAATACAACTTACATACTTGCCTTAGAGAATCCAACGAAGGGTTAATTTCCTTCTTAACTGGTCTTTCACGCTTTTCTTGAGTCGGAACATCATTTAGCTCATTCCATTCTTCGACCGACAACTTCTGCTGATCAGCCTTATCTTGGGGCTTTTGCTTTGAACAAGCCAAAGACAGAACTATGAGAATAAGGAAAGGATAGTATGTGAGAAATTTCAAGGAAGCTTCTTTTGAGTTAAAAGTACATTAACCAAATAGCAAATACCGTGTTTGTTACGCAATTCCGATGTAAATTAATCAAGAATCTGCGCACCTTTCACCTTCCATCCGCGCAGGTTCTATCCTAAACCCGCTGTGATTCAACCTCCCAACACAGCAACCCACACTTATATGATAGTGTTTTTTAACATAAAAGATCACTATCTTTTCTATATTTTAATCACTATCTTTTTAAATTAAGATAGTCTTTATTCTAGTACAGACACAGCACATGCGAAGTGATAACACAGCAGATCTTAACTAAAACCACAGCAGATAACAAATAAAACCATGGCAGTTTCCTACAAAGTTGTAAGCAAGAAGCCCAGAGGGCTTGCAGGCACCCTTCCTGTAAAGTACTATCCCGTCATCACGAACCGATCCGTGATTGATTTGAGGGATCTCTGTGACAGAATAAGCGAAAAATCCTCCTTGACAAGTGGAGATATCATGGCCGTGGTGGAATCTCTGATCCAAGATATACCTACCCTACTAATGAATGGGTACAACGTGAAGCTGGACAACTTCGGCACCTTCAGTATACATGCCTCAGCTGAGGGTAAAGACGACCCCACCAAAGTAAGAGGCCGGGATGTAACCAGTGTGAAGATGAGCTTCCTGCCGAGCAAGTACGTGAAGCACAAACTGAAATTTACCAAGTTTAAGAAGAGCACAAGGAAAAGATAAACCCGTCATTCATGAAAATTGGATTAATTGAGTGGGCGTTCCGCTTTTATCCGTGTGTAAACGTTTATACCTGGATTTATAACCCACTAACTGATAGTTAGTGTTTGGAACCTACAGAGATGTAACTGCTATGTCGGTTACATAAATGTTAGGAGCAATATACTAGATGGCAATAGACACAAAGATACTAACCACAAAACCAAGAGAGGAGTCAGGTTCTAAGACTTCTAGGAAGTATCAATTTCAAAAGGCCCTGTCATTATACATACTACTTCAGGAACATTCAAAAAGAGACGATTACCTTTTTTTTTAATTTCCATGAAGATTTGATCATTTCAAACTCCTCAGCTATTGTTGGTGTTTTCACCAACAATACATTTCAGTTTCCCGTGTGATGAGTTAGAAAGCCGAAGCTGGATTCATTCAATTCGTAGAAACGAGCCGAAGAATAATGATATTCCTCTGGTAAATCACAGAGTCCGGCTTTTACGGGATTCTCATGTGTGTATGCAAGCTTTTGTAAGAATACCGTTTCGGAAAACAAGTCAAGTGAATAGGAATTCCTTTGCCAGAATTGATACTTCCGATCTTTACGATTCACCAAAAAACGTTTAAGAACGTCAGGGTGATTTTCAGCCAAATCAAATTTGATTTGTTGTCCAAGGAATTTCAAAAAGTCACGTTGTACATCCTTTCTTTGGTGTGGCTCCTGGATTTGCCAAATCAAGTGCATATGGTTACTCATAATTACAAATCCATATACATGCACTCTTCTATTCTCTACCAGGAATGAAAGGCTGTCAATCACTAACCGTTTGTATTTGTCTGGTTTTAACAAATGCTTCCATTCATAAACGGTGATGGTTATGAATTGAGGATGTTCGGCATTGATCACTATCCAAGGTTAGTAATAAATTCTTTTATTTGTCGAATAACTTGTTGGTGACAACACCAACAAGAGCAGAGGACACGACATTTCGCTAAGTGGCACATCAAAACTCAGACTTGCAGCAGGGTATTCACGGCAGGAAATGTCCACCAAAAAAATCAATACGTGGTGGGGAGATCAAAAAGTAAAGTACGAATACAACAGAATTAAATTATCCCTAGGCTGGGTATTTTAGGTTGGTAAGATCAGCGCTCCAGGTGGTTCCGGGGCGCTTTGCTAGCTAAAAAACGCCCCGAGCAAAACCCGAGGCGTCTTTAACCTACCCTAATTCCCAACGGAGTTGGGATGTTCTTAGTCTTGTCTCACATTGCTGTTTCCCGATTCGGAGACGGTGGCGTTTGGATTGCCACGGTACGTGACTCGGCTCTCACCGGATGCACTCACCGAGATCTCATCATCTGCAAAAACTCGAGCAGTGGCTCTCCCTGATATTGAAATGGAAACCTTAGCTGCATCCAGATCATAGGAGTTTAAATAGCTGCCGCCGTTCAGCCCAGCCTTCAGTTCTCTGGCATCCCCATCTATCCTCAGCTTTGCCGCCCCGCTCATATCGATATCCAGCAAGTCTGCCTCCACGTCCATATCAAAATCCGTTTCTCCGGATAAATCAATTTCGAGGTTGTCTAGGTTGAAGCCTTCTATGTCTCCCTTGCATTCACCTGAGGCTCTGAAATATTCCAAATCCGGCATGTAAATAAAAATAGTGACGTCTCTGCTTCCGTTGTTCCATTCGTCTTCATTCTCATGGCTAAAAGTCAACCTATCACCTGACTGATGAATGATCACTTGATCCATGTCTCCCCTTGAACCACTAAGTTTTACAGAGTGCTGCTCCGCCTCATAGATCTTGACTTTAAAAGAGGATGAAACTCGTACTTCGTCAAAATCTGTGAATTCAAACGTCCTCGAATTTCGGTCAGACTCATACCGATACTCCCTTTCACCTCTTGGCGTAGCAGCACAGGTGAGACAATTGATGCCGTCTTCATCGAACACCCACGTATTGTCCTTCATTTGATAGCCGCGGTAGCCGTTGAGATGGAGGGTATTTGTCAAAATATCTCCAAGGTCTTCATCCATTTCAAACTCCACTCCATAAGGAATGTAGAAAGTGGCGTCTACATTTTGGAACCTGAACTTTGCATCGTCATCAAAAACTAATCGTGAATCAAATAGAAAGTCATTGCCGTCTTGGGTCACGGTGTAGGTTACTTTCTCAGCATTTGATCGGGCCTCCGATCGTGAAGCACCCCATGCTTCTTTATTCAATACCAAGACAAAATCTTCTTCCTCATGCCCTCTGAGTCGTAAGTCCACACCCTCATAATCCATATCATCCCAATCAAGCTCATTCAATTTTAGTTTAACCGTACCCTCGGAAACTGGAAAAGAAATGGTCTCTTCGTATGAGTCATCCGACGTGAATTGACCTATGATCCGCGGTATCGTTAACGTAGCTCCAATCACCGCCAAAATCCAAATAACTACCATGGCCATAGCCAAGTAAGAGTTTCCAACCTTCTTCTTGAGCATGATGGTCAAGCCCAACAGGGCAATTCCAAGTGCTGGAATGAATACCAAGAAAAAAGCGCTGATGGTGGCCCAAGGACTGAGAGGCGTCAGAAAATCTCCGATTGGAATGCCATCAATTGTTCCAATTCGGCCACCAATTTGCAAATCCAGACCAAGCATAAACAGCACGGTGAAAATCGTGCTAATCATAATGCTGAACCCAGCCAAGAGCACAAAGGCACCAAAAACCACGCGAACGGCTTCCACCAAAAAGGTGAGCAATGGGCCCAGCATACGACCCAATCCTTCGAAGATCATAGCGATCAGTCGGAATGGGAAGAGTAATATTTTGATGAAAATATTCTCATCATCTTCTTCCATTTTGAAACTCTTCTTCACATTTTTCTCAATGCCCGACATGGTCACAGGCTCGCCCTTCATTTCCATTTTCTCCGTAACGCTCTTAGCCTCTGGAGTAATAATCCAGAGGATGAGATAGAGAATGAAACCTGAGCCGCCGAGGAAGAGCGACACCACGAATAAGACTCGTATGACCGTGGTGTCAACACCAAAATAGGAGGCTATTCCGGAGGAGACCCCTCCTATGACCCGTTCATCAGGGTTCCGAAAGAACTTCTTGATTGATTTCTTTTCTTCAAGCTCTTTGCTCTCAGGCAACACAATCCAGAAGATGATGTAGGCGAGTGCTCCTATGCCGAAGGCAATGGTGAAAACGATCCATAGAAGCCTCACCCAGATAGGGTCTACGCTGAAGTAATGAGCAATCCCGGAGGCCACTCCCCCGAGCACATTTCTTTGTCCGTCTCGGTAGAGCTTTTTGGATTTTGCTTCCTCCTTCGATTCTGATGAGTTGTCCGTTTGTGTTTGAGTGTCCCTTTTTTGATCAGAGGGTTCGTCATCGAAAGTGGCTTCAAAATCCGCCACAGTTCCCATCGAAGCAATAAGCTGGTCAACCTCTGTCCCGGTAATGGCCTCCTTATTTTTCTTGAGTTGAGTGTAGAATTTCTCGGCGATTCTGTTTTCTATGTCATCGATGATCTCTTTGCTATCCTCGAAGGTTGCAAAGTAGGCATGCACTGAGTCCAAGTAAGCTTTCAGCTTATCGTACCCCTCTTCCTCTATATGGAAGATGTTGCCACCGATGTTTATGCTAATCGTCTTCTTCATGATTTATGAGTTATTCGCGTGATTCTATTTTGTGGATTCAGTTTTCTTGGTCGTCTTCTTTTTAGGGGAAGCGGCCTTTTTCGCCTGAATTATTGATGTAGTAGAGCTAACCAGTTCCTCCCAGGTAGTGCTAAGGGTAGACAGGAATCCCTGTCCCTCAGGTGTAAGTGTGTAATATTTTCTGGGAGGCCCTGAGTTAGATTCTACCCATTTATAGTCAACCAAGCCGGCCTTCCTAAGCCGGGTAAGTAGTGGATAGAGTGTGCCTTCCACTATCATGATCTTGGCCGAAGTGAGTTCTTCTAGCATGTCGGAAGCATATACTTCCCCTCGGGATATTACGTGCAAAATGCAGAACTCCAAAATTCCCTTCCGCATCTGCACTTGTGTATTTTCTACGTTCATTTATTTGACGTTTGACTACCCTATACGCAATAGTACTATGCATGGCCAAGTACTAAGCAAAAAAATGTACTAGGCATTAAATATTCTTTAGATATTCATATGAATTCTTCAAATATTTTAATAAATAAGGTCAAAGGATATCTTTCTAGTCCAGGTCAACCTGGGAGAAAAGTGTGTCTAGAAGAGCTATATTGAATAAGTAAACTCCGTCCTGATTTAGATGGTCCTCATCATAGAAATGGAGCGAATCGGAAAGCGCCGAAAGTCCATTGAAGTCGTAATATGTTCCGTACCCCTTCATACGCTCTGTAAACTCCATATTGTTTGTAAATGATGAATAAAATGCCTGAGTGGTTGGTGCCTGCACCAGTACAAGTCGAATATTTCGTTCTTGGCATTTTGCAACGATCCTACTCAGCGCCTCGAATTGATTCTCATTCCATTGCCAAGATTTGATCGGCTGTTTGATGCTTTTTACCAAGTACACCTCCCGCTCTACATAACCACCACAGATGTATTGATCCTTCTTGCTTCGTATCTCCTCCAATTTCGACCCCCTAAGTGCGGAATAAATCGCTGAGTTTAGCACTCCGATGGTGGGGGTTGTCCGTACAATCCTTAGCCTGTCTATCGGACGCCCATAGTAGAGCAAATCAATGGAAGATTCTACCGCATCCGATGTGAACCCCCATGGATATACCTCCAGTAAAACCATTGTCGGAGCAAGTCGGTCAATGAATGTATCCAATATCAGCTCGCTCTGAATCGGGGTTTGGGCAGTGGTACCAAGGTTGAAAATAGCAATACCTCTCTCTTCGAAAATCCTAGGATCAAACCCCCGATAGGCGTGGGAAGATCCCAGAATTACCATATCAACCGGTTTGTGATTTGCTGCTTCCTCAAATCGCGCGCTGGTTAACCCGGTTGGTTCTACTTCGGTGATCAGATATGGGCGTAGTTTTTGAGGTAGCAAGCTACAGGCAAGCAAAAAGACTGGGTAAGTGAGTGTGATCAACCACCCAAACAAAAAAAATGTCTTAATGAAACGTTTCAAATCCCTGAGAATACTGTGAATCTACCAACATCTCAATTGATTAATGAAAACGTATTTATATATCTAATGAGCGGAATCGTCGTTTTCTTTGCAATCCTTGGGGAGCAGGTCTCTCGGAATGTCCTAATATTGGCACGACATACTCATATGCGAACGGTTTGGTTATTTCTTGGACTTCTTACGGTCTCGCTTGCGCAAGCTCAGGACGCTGCTGAACCACGGGACAATACGCCCAAATACAGCAATGAATTCCTCCAGCTTGGAGTGGGTGCACGAGCATTTGGTATGTCGCTAAGTGCAGTGGCCATCACAACTGACGTGACTAGCGGATACTGGAATCCTGCTGGGCTTTTGTCTCTAGAAAAAAATCAGGGGATGCTCATGCATGCCTCTTATTTCGGAGGACTGGCCAACTACGACTATGCTGCCTATGCTACAACGCTGGATGAGGAAAGTAAATTGGCGGTATCCATTATTCGATTCTCGGTGGATGACATTCCCGACACTCGATTTCTATTTGACGCCAACGGATCAATCAACTACGACAACATCCGATTTTTTGCGGCAGCAGATTATGCAGTCATAGGTTCATATGCTCGGAGACTTCCTCTTTTCAGTGGGATAGATGCGGGTGGCAATGTAAAAATCATTCACAGGAATGTTGGTGAATTCTCAAAGGCCTGGGGTTTTGGGATTGATGCAGGCCTGCAGAAAACTTTCAATAACTGGCAGCTTGGATTGATGGCAAGGGATGTTTTGGGCACCTTCAATGCCTGGTCTCACAATGTGGAAGAGTTGGAGGACACCTACGCTATCACCGGAAATGAAATACCCACAAACTCGCTCGAAATCACGGTTCCGAGAGTGATTCTCGGAGCAGCCCGATCCTTTACCATTTCGGATCAATTTGGGCTATTGACATCAATGGATATGGACTTCACATTTGATGGGAAAAGGAACACAGTCGTACGGTCAAAATTCACCTCGATCGATCCGCATGCCGGCCTGGAGGTTGATTATAAAGAACAAGTTTTTCTCAGATTGGGTATTGGTCAATTCCAGAAAGTCGAAAACTTCAACAAGAAAAAACACTGGACGATGCAGCCAACCGCCGGGCTTGGATTCAAGCTCAATCAGGTCGTGATTGATTACGCACTTACGGACGCTTTCAACCAAGCCGAAGGTCTCTATTCTCATGTCTTCTCTATTAAAATTGATTTTGATGCGAAAGACTAAGTTCATTTTCCTACTCACACTTTTTACCTCCATTTCAGCTTTTGGGCAATTTGGAAATGAGTGGATCAACTATGACCAAACCTATATAAAGATAAAAGTGGTAGAGGATGGATTCTACAGGGTCACTGCTGCTGAACTGGCTGCAGTTGGATTTCCCACTGCTTCCGTTCCATCCAACAGAATTCAGCTTTTCCGAAGAGGTGAAGAGGTAGCCATTCAAGTGAATGCCTCCAGTGGTGTTCTTAATTACTTGGAATTCTACGGGCAAGGAAACGATGGAATAGGTGATACTGAGTTATACAGTCAAGCTCAGGCTCAGCCACATACGGAGTACAATATTTTTACAGACACGGCGGCTTATTTTCTTACTTGGAAATTGGTAGCTGGAACCGTCAAGCGAATCGCTCCTTCAAATGACACCAACACCACGGGGCTCACTGCACAGCCATATCATCTTGAGGAGAATCTGACGATTGAGGCGTCTCGTTATGCCTCAGGAATCAAGTTTGGTTCGGGTTCATCCTTCACGCTGAGTGACTATGATTTCGGAGAAGGTTGGACGGGCAATTCAGTAGCGAAGGGTGGCTTCAAACAATTTGATCTTACTCTGGAAAATATAAATGCCGGAGCAAATCCACAACTAGAAATTGTGCTCATTGGCGAGAATACACTTAGTCACAATGTTGATGTGCTTGTAGGGCCGAATGCCAGCTCTTTAAGAACGATAGGCAATGTCCAGTTTGCCGACCGGACCTATGAAACCGCAACTTTCCCGTTTCTCAATTCAGATATTGCCGGCAGTGGAAATCTAACCGTCAGAGTAAATACCACAGGGTTTGATGGTGCTGCGGACAGAGTGTCTACGGCCTTGCTTCGAGTGACCTACCCACAAAACGTTTCCATGGTTTCATCTGAAAATAAAATGTTTCGATTTGAGGGGCTAGGCACATCAGAACGAGCCTATTTGCGAATTAGTGAGACTAGCAATGCTGATACAGACATTTACGTAATCGCTGACCCTCTTGCCCCTGTCCGATTGGCAACTACCCATTTTTCTGATAGAGTAGAGGCAATCATACCTGCTTCAACTACAGAGCGCGACGTTCTAGCTGTCAACATCAACTTATCTGCCGCTGATATTGAACCCGTCACTTTTGTTGAACCCAATGTCGCTTCATTGGATTATTTGATCATTTCTCATCCTTCCCTTCGAATGGCTGCCTCCGATGGCCTTGACCCTGTTCAGGCTTTTGCTGATTACCGCGCTAGCGTTGCTGGTGGTCAGCACACATCGGCCATTTTTGATATTTTCGATATTTATGATCAATTCAATTTTGGAGACATTTCCTCCATTGCCATCAGACGACTGATTCAATATGCCGACGCAAATGGAAACCCTGAGGCAGTTTTTCTCATAGGAAAGGGACGCACCCCAGACGAAAATTTTTACAGAACACAAGACTACTCAGTAGTGAACATTCCCACATATGGCTCACCCGGGAGTGATCTGAAGTTTGTACAAGGAGTGGGCTCAGACCCGATCAAACCGGGTCTGCCCATTGGTAGGCTAAATGCATTCGAAAGCGAGGACGTAAAAGCGTATCTGGATAAGGTGAAGGAAATGGAAGCTCTGCCTTATGATGATTTGTTCCGAAAAAATGTATTGCAACTCAGCGGAGGGCAAACTTCTGTCGAATTATCCATCTTCAAACTCTATATCAACAACTTCAGAGATGACTTAGAAGGTGATTTTCTGGGTGGCAAAGCCATAAATGTTGGCAAGGAAACGAGTCAGGAGGTGGAAGTGGTTGATGTAGTGCAAGAAATAAATGATGGTGTCGGTTTGGTCACATTCTTTGGGCATTCAAGTGGTTCTGCCACGGATATTGAAATTGGGCGAGTAACGGATGGAGAATTTGGATACAACAATCCTGGTAAGTACCCGATCTTCTTGGTAAATGGCTGCAATGCCGGGGACATCTTCGGGACAAATTTCACTTTTGGTGAAGACTGGATGCGTGCACCTGGCTTAGGGGCAATTGGGTTCATCGCTCATGCTGATTTTGCTTCATCCACAGGCCTGAAGAGATGGTCTGATCTCTTCTACCAAGTAAGTTTTAAAGAAGAAAATTTCTTCGGCTCTACGCTAGGAGAAATTATGATCGAATGCTCTGATCGATACTTCGACTTGTACGGCACCAGCGATTTGGCAAAAACACAAGTGCTTCAGATGCTTCTTCAAGGAGACCCAATGGTTCGCTTGTTTGCGGCTGCTCAACCAGATTACGAAATTCTTGATGTAGACATGACTGCTGAATCCTATTCGGGAGGACCCTTGCTAGCTGCATTAGATTCTTTCAAAATAAATCTACCCGTGAAAAACTTCGGGCGCACCATCACGGATTCACTTCTCGTTCAGGTAAGGCGAACATTGCCTCAGGGAGAAATTATTGATTCTTATGCGAAGTTTTTGAGGCCATTGAGACTCGATACATTGGAGTTTAAGTTGTACAACCTAGTAGGGCAAAATGTGGTAGGGACCAATACTATAGAAGTGTTCTTGGATCCAAATGATGACACTCCCGAGCTTAAAGAAACGAACAACTATGCCGCCATGAGTTTGCAAATTTTTGAGGGCAATACTATCAATCTTTATCCCCCCAACTTTAGCGTTCAAGCGGCCGAAAATGCCAATTTCATTTGGCAGCCTGCTAACATATTCGAATCAAGTCGCTCTTATGATCTTCATATAGACACAGTTTCAACTTTTGATAGTCCGCTGTTCCGTTCGTTAATTGCCTCTGGTGAGCGGCTTCTTTCCCGCCAAGTTGATTTCTCGGCAGACAACCTACCCGACACCACTGTGGTCTACTGGCGCACTCGATTTTCAAATCCCGAAACGGAAGAGGAAGAAGATTGGTCAACAAGTTCGTTTACAATAATCGAGAATGGAGATATTGGGTGGGGACAATTTCAACGAGATCAACTCACCGGTAATTCGATAAAAGGTGTGGAATTCACATCGGAAGATACTTGGCAATTTTTACAGCCCGAAGCTCCGGTAAATATTGTCACCTTCGGTGGCAGTTTTCCATCCTTCAACTACGACGACCTGGTAGTAGTAGCCAATGGTATTGATTACCTCGCCACCTCCAACACCAGCGATCCCGAGTGTGCACAAAACACGATCAACGCGGTGATTTTTGATAAGGAAAGTACAAACCCCTATCGTCCCATCCAGTTCACTGGCAATGATGGTGCTATTGCTTTGCTCTGCGGACGGCTGCCTCAGCTGATCTATAATTTCACAGAAACAGATGTCACCGGAGCGGACGCCTATCTTGAGCAGTTACTTAGCCTTATGGAAACGGGTGACAATATTGCTCTCTTTAGTATTGGTCAAGTCAATTACTCGACATGGGACTCAGATGTGCTAGATGCTCTCGAAACTGTGGGAATAGCTACATCTGACATTACTTCACTGAGCGATGGCCAGCCAGTAATCGCTTTAGGCAGAAAAGGCGATGCGCCGGGAACCGCAACTATCGTTTCGGACAATGACTCACCTGACCCTGTTCAGGAACAGTCAATTGAAATTACAGATGTTGTCAATGGATCGTTTATATCCGGGCAAGTCTCATCGGTTGAAATTGGGCCCGCAAAGTCTTGGGAGGAGTTTGGCTATACCATCCAAGAAGACTTAAATGACGATTTCAGTATGAGTCTTACAGGTCTCACACCACAAGGCGAAGAGGTATCTCTGTTTTCGTTCTCCAGAAGTGACAATCAAGACTTATCGTCTATTGATCCACTGGTCATTCCAAAAATTAGAATAGATTATACATTCTTAGATGACGCGGATTTGACCCCACCGTTCTTGAAACATTGGTACTTGTCTTACGAGCCAGCTCCTGACGGCATTTTACTTTCTGACGATCTAGATTCTGATGAAATTCAGGAAGGCGAGTTGGCAGAAAAGGCCTTGTATTTCTACAATTATTCCAATCAGGATTTCACAGATTCTATTGATGTAACAGCCACTATCAAAAGCTCTGTCAATGGTAAAACACAAAAGCAAACATTCAGGATAGACGGGCCTATTGCCGGAGATAGCACGCATTTTGAAACTGCGGTGAGGTCAGTTGGTCAGGATGGAATCAATGATCTCACGGTGCTATTGAATGCCATAGAAAATGAGCAATATCAGTTCAACAACAGGATCACATTAGGAGAGGCGGTAAACATTCTTGCCGACAATACGAACCCTCTGATAGACGTGACCTTCGATGGAGCTTACATCATGAATGGAGATATTGTCTCTCCCGAGCCAACAATAGTTATTCGCTTAAAGGACGACAATGCTTTTCTCCCTAAAGAGGATACATTGGGCATGGAGCTGCAACTAAAGCGACCCTGTGAAGGATGCGTGTACGAACGAATCAATTTCTCAGATCCCTCCATTATGCTTTCCTCAGCGACACAGGATTCGGATTTTGAAATAACGTTTACGCCAAGCTTGGATGAAGATGGACTTTATTCCTTACGTGCCCAAGGGCGGGATGAATCGGGGAATCTGGCTGGTACCGAACCGTATGAAATAGAATTTGAAGTCGTTTCAGAATCGAGCATTACCCATTTCTATCCGTACCCAAATCCATTCTCCACAAGTACACGATTCGTTTTCACCTTGACTGGAACGAACATTCCAGAAAAATTAAAAATCCAGATCATGACCATTTCGGGCAGAGTGGTGCGAGAGATAAATCAAGACGAGATTGGACCTATCAAAATAGGTCACAACATTACAGAGTTTGCTTGGGATGGCAGGGACAGATACGGTGATCAGCTTGCCAATGGGGTCTACTTTTATCGAGTGATTATGAAGTCAGGAAACGGCCCCATAGAACATCGCCAGACTTCAGCAGATGGTGCCTTCAAAGATGGGTTTGGGAAGCTGTATATACTCCGATGATCATCGGAGCTTGATAAGATCAAAATAAGCCAGCAAGCTTCATTGCAACACCCTTGTCTCCTTCGACTTTCATTTTACCAGTCATAAAAGCCATCATTGGATTCAGATCGCCACTAAGGAGTTTCTCGAAATTCTCAAGCGTCATTTTAAGCGAACATGGAGAATCTTTCTCTACATTTTCAACAATGGGTGGAGAAACGGTATCGTCAAGATGAATCACTCCATCGTCAAGCTTGAAGTTGATTTTATTTCCAAATTTGCCGGAATGATTTTCGGCCATTTTCTTGACCTTTCCTGTTGCTTCTTCGATTGTCATCAGTTTTTGGGTTGTAGTTTAATTTCAAAAAGTTTCGGCCAGTACTTCCCTGTCACAAAGAGCCGATCTCCTTCTTCATCATAGGCAATGCCGTTCAGCACATCCGCCGATTGCTTCTCCTCGGGTGTAAGTAGTCCAGCCATATCAATGGTTTTCATCACCCTCCCACTCTTCGGGTCAATGACGTGAATATTGTCAGTTTGCCACTCATTGGCATAGACCATTCCATTAATGTACTCTATTTCATTGAGGTCGGTTATGGGACCTTCATCGGTATATACTTCGATTCGGTCTATTTCAGTGAAATCCGTGGGGTTCATAAAATACATGTTTGATGAGCCATCCGTCATCAATAAGCTATCACCGATGGTCGTCAAACCCCAGCCTTCCATTCCATATCGGAATGACCGCTTCTCGTTCAAGTCAAGATCATAGACAAAACCAATATTGGATGTCCAGGTCACTTGGTAAATCTCTCCGTTGTAAATAGTACAACCTTCTCCAAAATATTCATCACCTATTGGCTTACTCACCAGCACATCGCCGGTCACTAGATCAACCTTTCTAATCGTGGATTCTCCTTCCTGACCGGTGCTTTCAAACAGGAGGTTGTCGTGAAAGAATAATCCCTGCGTAAAGGCCGTTTCGTCATGTGCATAACTCCCAATCACCACGTATTGGAATTCTTCAGGTGTAATATCAGAAAGCATTTTGAGCCTTGGATAATGAACTTCCTCAACTCCACCGTAGTAGGCCTTCAGCTGAAACCTAAATGTACCTGTGCGGTTTGTCGATGGAATCCAGCTAAAAGTTCCTGATTGAAACGATTCGCGATTGCTGCCCGATTCGATCACTACCGAATCAATTTTCGCATCTTTTGATAACACGCTAAAATCAATGGAGCTTCCAAGGGGAACAACCTCATTGATTGAAGGCGAAACAATCGAAGTGACTTTTTTGATAATCGGAGACTCTGTCTCAGCTTCTGATTCCTTCTTAGAGCAGCCAACTAAAAACAGTAGCACCACCAGAAATGGTGTGATTTTTTGCATTCTCAAAAGTAGTTTGAATCTATTGCTTTTTGGAACCCAACGACATTTTCATTAGAGGTGTTACGGACAACCCCTGGTAAAGTACCGAGCAAACCACAACGATGTAGGTCATCGTGATGATGATGTCCTTGCCATGAAAATCCGAGAGCGAAAGTGACAGTGCAATAGGAAGCCCCCCCCGAAGAGCACCCCATGTCAGTATGGATATGGTATTCTTGTCAAAGGTCCTATTGGTAGACATGAATTTGATCGGAATAAATACCGCAAGCCATCTTCCGAGCAGCACAATATTTACTGCGAAAAATCCCGCGGCGAAGTATTGCAAGTCCAATGATATTACCAGCATTTCCATTCCAATAAGTACAAACAGCATCGCGCTGAGCGTCTCCTCAATCAGGTTCCAAAATTTGAAAACATAATCTCCGGCCGCACTGGAAACATGCTTACTCTTTCCTTCATTCCCGATGACAAGCCCCATTACCACCGCAGCTTGCTTGGAAGAAACGTGTACAAAATCAGCTAAGAACGATCCCACCATCACCACAGCCAGTGTTATCAAAACTTCAGCTTCAACCACGTCATTGTCTACGTATTTCAGTAACCGATAACCGATATACCCAAGGAACAAGCCGATAAAGATTCCCCCTCCAATGTCTGCCGAAATGATATAGAAAGTCTCAAAAACAGTAAGTGTGTGATCCTCACCTGCGTGGGCAATATCCAGTAGCGTGAGTGCCAAAACCACAGCTACTCCATCATTAAATAATGATTCGCCTTGAATCTTCGTCTCTAGGTCTTTCGAAAGATTAAAGCGCTTAATAGTTCGCGTTACTGCTATTGGGTCGGTAGGAGAAATAAGTGCGCCAAAAACCAAGCAGTAGAGGTATTCTAAATGGATACCCAAAAAGTCCAACATGAAATAAACGCCGGTTCCAATTACCGCAGAAGATATAAGTACCCCGGTAGTAGCTAGGACCAAAACCGGTGTTCGCTGCTTGGCCAGCTTATTAAAATCAATATTCAACGCTCCAGCGAAAAGCATAAAGCTCAGAACTAACTGATAAAGAATTTCTTCAAATTCATACTCCTTGACATGCTCCGCCAAATGAAGATTAGGAAAGAAGTACCCAACCACAAAAACGACTACCGAAAGAATCAGAGCCATAATCATCAGACCGATGGATGAAGGAAGTTTCAGGAAGAAGGTATTCACAAAAATGAATAGTCCCGAAAGAAAAATGAGAAGGGCTACTATGTCAAATATGGTCATACGTCAGGTACTTGCTTCTTAATGTTACTCTTCAAAACTAAATCTAAAATTCGGTTGGATTAGTCTCTTTGAAACTAACCCTGTTCCAGAAGGAACAATGGTTTTTGTGCGGTGGCCTATATTGGATTCAAATTATCCGCATCGAATATAACTTTTTCTATACTTTTCAGCAAAAGTAATGCGCTAGCCCCCCATCAATATGAATGATTTGATACGAAGAGACTTTGATAAACTGGAAAAGACAAAGGAGCAAATTCTCCAATATTTACGATCTCAACCCAGCGATAGAATTGCGCTTCAACCACAGGGCAGTTGGTGTATGATTCAAGCCATGAGGCATATCCAAATGTCAGAGGACTTATCACTTCAATACATGCTGAAAAAATCAAAAGCTGGCGATGATATGCTCCAGAGACAACTGAAGCCAAGATTATTGCTTCAAGTACTTTACGTAGTTTTTGCTCTAGGAATGAAATTCAAAATGCCTAAAGTATTAACTGGGCCAGAAATCACGAGTCTGGAAGAGTTAGAAAATGACTGGAATCAAACCAGAGAAAAGTTGAAAAACTTCATTGAAAAGTACCCTGAAAAATGGAATAATAAGGCGGTCTACAAGCACCCATTCGTAGGTATGCTAAACCTTAAGGATAGTGTAAGCTTTTTCAACTCACACCTTAATCATCATATCATCCAAGTAAAACGAATCGACAAAATGCTCAGGAAGAGCTAAGGTGTCGACGGTAATAAAGGAACAGTGTTCCTACAAAACCAACTGAAAAGAGAAAAAGTATCATCGTGTGAAATTTGTATTTTCGCCTAGTAAGGCAAGCACTGTGCCAATACCCAATGATTCGACTTCAAAATCTTCATCATTCATTCGCGACCACAACCATCGACTACCCTGACTGGGAAATAGAAGATGGCGGACAGGCACTGATCTTGGGAAATTCAGGAAGTGGAAAGACTACTTTGCTCCATTTGGTGACTGGCCTTTTGCAACCCACCAAGGGAATAATTGAGCTCAATGGATTTGATTTAGCTAAAATGACTTCATCGAAACTGGACAAATTTCGAGGAAAAAACATAGGGGTAGTTTTCCAAAAACCACATCTCATTCGATCAATTTCTGTTGCTCAGAACATTCGTCTCCCTGGGCATTTTATCGGTAAAAAAATAACTGCTGCTAGGCTAAATGCAGTTGCCAGTTCGCTTGGGATTTCGGAATTACTAGGGCGAAAAGCCCATGAATTGAGTGAGGGGCAGGCTCAGCGAGTTTCCATTGCAAGAGCGGTCATACATGAACCATCCTTACTTGCTGCAGATGAACCCACTGCCAGCTTGGACGATGAAAACTGTGATCGGGTCATCGAGTTATTACAGACTCAAGCTCAGCGATGCAACGCTACCCTTTTGATCGCCACGCACGATCATCGGGTCAAAGACAAATTCAAAAACAGGTTAGAATTATGAATTTGTTCTATTTGAGTTTCAAGAATGTGGTGGCGAAACCTCTGAGCTCATTTCTCAGTGTGTTGCTTTTTGGATTTGGGATTAGCATCATCGTTTTGATCTTATTGGTGAGTAGCCATCTTAAAAATGAAATCACTAAGAATGCGGACGGAATTGATCTGGTGATTGGTGCGAAGGGGAGCCCCATGCAGCTGATTCTAGCTAATATTTTTCAGGTTGATTACCCAACTGGCAACATTTCTCTTAAAGAATCGGCTGAGCTCACACGCAACCGCCTCATCAAAGAAGCCATCCCCATGTCGCTCGGAGATTCATACGCTGGTTTTAGGATTTTGGGAACTACAGAAAAGTATCTCGAACACTACAATGCCGAATTTATTACCGGCTCATGGACAGGACAAACGATGGAAGTTGTAATGGGAGCGGATGCGGCCTACTTTCTTGAAATGGAAATTGGTGATCAGTTTGAAAGTACGCATGGTCTCGCAGAGACAGGAGCAGATCATGGTGACCACCCCTTCAAGGTTGTGGGGATACTGGGAAAAACAGGATCGGTGATTGATAAACTGATCCTGGTTTCTATACCAAGCGTTTGGGAAGTGCATGGTCATGAGGAAGAATCTGGCTCATCTGACTCTTTAGTCCAGATTCCTCATATGGGACTTGAGGTTGATAGCGAGCAATACGAAAATGAAGAAATCACGGCTCTGCTTATAAAATATGCCTCGCCAATGGCGGCCATCCGCCTGCCTCAGATGGTCAATAAGAACAGCAACTTTCAAGCTGCTTCACCTGCGTTTGAAACGGCTCGGCTTTTTACCTTAATTGGAACAGGCATTGAAGTAGTGACTATTCTCGGAATGGTGATCATCGTGATCAGCGCAGTGAGTGTGTTCATTGCATTGATCAATTCTCTAAAAGAACGCAAGTATGAATTGGCCATCATGCGCTCCATTGGAGCAGGTAGACTACAGCTTTTTCTGCTCGTTTTGATTGAGGGCTTTTTCTTGACTGTTGCCGGAATTCTATTGGGATTCGGGCTGTCTCATGGCGGATTTCTGCTGCTAGGAGAATTCGTGGAAACCATAAACATCACAGACTTGTTTTTCGTGGAAGAAGAATTAAATGTCTTTATTGGGGCGCTTGTTGTCGGGTTAGTCTCAGCAGTAATTCCCGCGATGATGGCGTATAGAGCAGACATTTCTTCAACTTTGGCGAAAGGATAAAATATGAAAGCAGCTTTTTCAATAGTCGGAATCTTCATTTTTAGTTTGGCCTTTTCTCAAGCAAAATCTTCGGAAAATTGGGCCAAACTCAGTAAGGTAAGCTACGACAAAACCGAAGACGAATACGGAGAAATCTATGTGCCAAAATTTAGTCCAGAAGTTCAAAAGCTGAAAGGACAAACAATCGTACTCGAAGGGTTCATAGTTCCATTCGACGGCTTATTCGAGCCACAAAAGCTGATAGTTTCATCCCTTCCCATCGCTTCATGTTTCTTCTGTGGAGGAAGTGGGCCGGAGACTGTCGCTGAAGTGTACTTGCAAGAAGCCGTAAAATACACAGCCAAGGCCGTTCGCGTTACTGGCAAATTGCACCTAAACGATACGGACTACAATCAACTCATGTATGTTTTGAAGGACGCCAAAATGGAAGTATTATGAAAGCGCATTGGTGGGTTATCGGTCTAGCGCTGATTGTTAGTTGCAGTAATTCCAAAGAAGCTATACTCAATAAGCTAAAGGATGAAGTGATGGTAGTACACGATGAAGTGATGCCATTAATGGATCCTCTTTATCAGATAAGAAGGGATCTTCAGAAAGAAATAAATAAGGACACTGCAAAAGTAAGTTTGAGGACTCGCGAAACAATTTTGGCGATTCAGGAAATACAGAAAGCGGAAGATGCTATGATGGGCTGGATGCGAAATTTCGACCTGACATATAGAGGTAAAACAGATTCTCTAACGATCCTATATTTCTCTGAGAAAAAGTCAGCCATAGAGGTGGTGGCAAGAGAAATGAGAGCGGCACAAGCCCGGGGAGAGGCATTGCTAGAGAAATAATACCCTTTTCGCGGTATTTACATTGCTCCTTGTCTTTACGACCTTTAAGGAAATTTCAACAGCTATGAAGTTTCACCAATCAAGAAAACTGTTTCTAGCAGTACTGAGCATGCTTTCAGTGGGTGTCGGCGAAGCACAGGACTATTTCCAAGGAACAATTACGTACACTGCCAAAGCAACTGGTGAGCCCGAGGCAGCCAAACTTTTTAACGATTCTCAATCGAATGAGCTGATAGTCTCTTGGAGCAACGAGGGTTTCGAACAAAGGGAACGAAAGGGATGGAACCAAGGAAAGATCGTCTTCTTGAAAAAGTCGAATAAGGCTATCTATTGCAGTGCCTCCGATAAGAAAAAAATAAAAGCCGCCATCGAGGATTTGTCTAAGACAGATCCTAAGGTGAAGGCGTTCATGCCTCAGCTATTCACTTATGAGCTAAAGCCACTAAATGAGTTTGAGACCATCGCTGGTTACAAATCACAGAAGTTTAAAATTGTCCGCTCTGGATTCATTAAAAACACTGCCGAGGCGTATGTGTGGATTGCCAAGGAACTGAAGTTAGAATCAAGTCAATACAAATTTGAGACTGATTGGAGACAAATTTTGGCCGTATTGCCGCTTCAGTTTGGGTTCACAGAAGGAGCTATTCTGAAGGCCGAAATATCGGAACCGAGTTTCACTGGAAATGGAACCGTAGATGTCACATATGAGGTGCAAAATGTTCAGCCAGGTTATTTACCTGAGGATTTCCTCGTGATTCCAGAGGATTACACCGAATAAAAAAAGCCCATCCCAAAAGGGACAGGCTCTGAGTACTTGGTTAGTATAAAATTATAGCTTCTTTACCTTGGACTCTTTTGTGAGTCCGCTTAATACTTCAATGTTCACCCCGTCAGAAAGTCCCGTTTGGATTTCGGTTTTCTCAAACACTTGTTCATCTTTCATCAGCTCCACATATATCTTATCATCCTCAAAGATCAAATTGCTTTCCCTCACCGCGAGGATTTCCTTTCTTCTTTCTAGAACGATATCGGCGTTGGCACTGTAGCCTGCTCTCAAGAAATTGTCATTTCTGAGCTCTACCGCTGCTCTTACCTCAAACTGAATTGCACCTTCTTCCTCCACTCCTTTAGGAGAAATGTACTCCAACTTGGCCGCAAATTTTATTGTATCCAGGGCTCCTACAAGAAGCTCAAGAGGCATGCCCTCCTTAAGCTTTCCAACTTCCGCTTCATCCACTTTTCCTTCGAAAACCATCTCCTTCATATCAGCGATAGATGCAATGGTCGTTCCGTCATTGAAAGTGTTCGACTCGATCACGAAATTTCCCTCTTTCACCGGCACATCCAGGATCATTCCTGCTACTGTGGATTTCACAAGATTCGACACGGTACCTGCATTTTTCGTAGATCCTTCTTTGATCAAATCTAGATTGTTCTCGGCAGCTTGTAACTCTTGTTTTGCAAGATTATAAGTAAGCTGCTGTTGATTATAATCAACTTGAGAAATCACTTTCTCTATGAATAATTTGTTTTGACGTTCGTACTCCTGTTCGGCATTCTTGAAATTGATCATGGCTTGATTGTACCTCGCCTGAGCATTGTTCAGCGAAACAACATCTGGGATAATCTGTATCCTAGCAATGAGTTGTCCTGCTTCGACTCTATCACCAGCCTCCACAAATAGTTTCTGAACAACCCCAGAAACCTGAGACTTAATCTCCACTTCTTTTCGAGGATTGATTGCTCCGGTCGCGACTGTTTTTCTTTCAATGTCCGTGATGAAAGTGGAATCAGTTTCGAATACTTCCTGGGTATTCTCAGATTTACTAAATACATAGTAGCCCAGGAAGACCAAGGTTCCAACAATCGCTAGGATTAGGACGATGCGCAATACTTTTTTCATTTTTATGTAGTGTTTATTTTGAGTTCAAATTTTTAATCAACGCGAATAGCTTCAATTGGGCTAACCTTGGCGGCCTTCTGTGCAGGTAAAATTCCCGCAATTGCTCCGCCAATAATGAGTATACACAATGCCCCTATTGGAACCAATGGATCCACCTCTGGTTTTGCAAAGGGTAAACCTCCTCCGCCTCCTCCACCTCCGATTACCAGGCCGAGTGCTTCCAAGGCCAGCAATCCTACAATTAAGGCCACATACCCTCCAATCAAAGTCAAGAAAACAGACTCTTGAATGACAAGTGATATGATGGTGGGCGGAGTAGCTCCAAGAGCTTTCCTGATTCCAATTTCCTTTGTCCGCTCCTTCACGATGATGAGCATGATATTACTTATGCCAATAATTCCCGCAAACAAGGTGCTGATACCAACAAACCAGACGAAGTAAATAAGCCCATCAAAGAGTCCATTGATTTGCTCGAATTCCTCTTGGAGATTGAAGTGGCCAATAGCATCTTCATCTAATGGATGTATCGAATTTTTAGCACGGAGCATTTCAAGAATTTTCGGCTCGATCTCGCTAAGATTTGCTCCCTCTTTTAATGAATAGGCATACCAACCTACATTATCGCCAAAGTTAAAAGCAACCTGAAAAGTACTGAAGGGCACAAAAACCGACTGGTCAACGTCACTATTTCCATCGCGAGAAGGTTTCAAAACGCCCACAACTTTGAAGTTCACTTTTCTAATGGTTATGAACTGCCCGATTGGGTCAATTTGCTTTATTTCTTTGGGACGATTACTTGGCCCCACTCCTCCTAGATTTTGCGCTTCTTCACCCTCTCGTAACTTTCCACCGAACAATACATCCTTTACCTGAGAGCCAATTACCACCACCTTTCTTGTATCTTCTATATCCTTTTGATTGATATATCTGCCACTAATTATTTCTTGAATTTCTATTTTGTTGTAATCAGGATAATCTCCGTACACTTGGAATGAACTTGCCTTTTCTTTAAAGCCAATGAGAGCATTGCCCAAGCTATTTCGGGGTGCTAGATTTTCTATTTCTCTTACCCTACTTCTGAGAAATTTGGTGTCTGAATTATCAAAGCTGACTCGCTTTCCCGGTTGAAAACCATCGTAGGAAATTGTCGTTCTTCTTCCCCACAAAAAACCACTATTTGCGGCAAAGTTGAAGTCGGCCATGACTCCATTCTTGAAACTGTTACCAAGTCCAAGAAGTAGGATGAGAATAAACATTCCACAGAAAATTCCTAAGAGCGTAAGAAAGGTTCTCAGCTTATTTTTTCGGATAGTTCCGAATATCTCCTGCCATTTATCGTAATCAAACATATTATTCGTCTCTTAGTGCTTCAATTGGTTGAATTCTAGCGGCTTTTCGTGCAGGAAAATAACCCGCAATTGTTCCTGCCAATGCCAGAGTAAGTGTGGCTGCCACAGCACCTCCAAAACTTACATTCGGATCGATGAAAAAGTCAAGAGGGAAATCAACAGATTCCATCAAGCTGGTCAATGCTCCTGTTTGTAAAAACAACATTCCCGCAATCATGCCCACGTATCCGCTAAGAAGGGTGACAAACAAGGACTCTTGCAAAAACAATCTGATAACCGATCTAGGTGTAGCTCCAAGTGCTTTTCTTACCCCAATTTCTCGTGTTCGTTCTTTTACCACGATGAGCATAATATTACTCACACCAATGACACCAGCGATCAGCGTAAGAAACCCTACCATCCCTAATACAATTTTAATTGCTTCAAACACTCCCATGATTTGGGTGTATTGCTCAAGGACGTTTCTGATATACACAGCCTCCTCATCTTTCTTAGAAAATCTGTGTTTTTCCGCTAGCATAGTATGAATCTCATTCTCGATCATCATCGATTCCGGAACGGTGGCATCTCCCACGGTCACAATAAATTGGTTTACCCTTCCGGCAGCTCCATAGGCGATCTGGGCCGTAGAAATAGGAATGTAAATCACCTTATTCTCACGCTCATTTCCTTCGTCATGAAAAACTCCAACCACTTTGTATTTGATACCATTCACTGAAATGAACTTACCTAGCGGATCAGTTCGAGGGAAGAGCACCTTTAAAACTGCAGACCCAACTACCGCAATTTTTCTCTTCTCCTTTTGATCCTTTTCATTGATGTACCGACCATCGATCATAATAGTCTTTTCGATGTACTGATGATCCGGGTGAACAGAACGAATGGTGAAAAAGGAATGATTGTCTTTGTACTTGACAGTAAACTCCCCACTCAAATAGTACCGTCCAGTTATTTTATCTAATCCAGGTATCTCGTTTAGCAGATCATAGTCCTCATTGGTAAATCGAATGTTCCTCCCAGGCTGAAGCCCTGCATGAGCAACACTCGTTTGGCCCGGCCACATAAAGATTGAATTCGTGGCGTCATCGTTAAACTGGTTTTTTACACCATTCTGAAAACCTGTCCCAAAGCCAACCAGAATGATAAGAATGAAAATACCAAACGCGACGTTGAATGCCGTGATAGCCGTGCGGACGCGATTCTTATCAATCGTGTGAAAAATCTCTTGCCATTTGTCTATGTCAAACATTATTCGGCCGTTTCTAATTCGTAGTTGTTACTTAGGATCACTCCGTCTTTCAATCGAATGATTCGGTCAGTTTTAGCGGCTACATCATTTTCATGGGTTACCACAACGATGGTTTTGCCCATGTCATTCACCTCCTTGAAAAATTCCATTACTTCATAGGAAGTTTGAGTATCCAGTGCCCCTGTTGGCTCATCGGCCAATATCACCTTTGGATCAGAAATGAGTGCTCTCGCAATTGCTACTCGCTGCTTCTGTCCACCAGACATTTCACTTGGAAGGTGGTGCGCCCAATCCCTAAGCCCTACTCTATCCAGATATTCAAGTGCCAATTCGTTTCTCTTCTTCCGGCTCATCTTCTGATAATACATCGGAAGTGCAACGTTTTCCATTGCATTTTTGAAATTCAACAGATTGAATGATTGAAAGACGAATCCAAGGAACATATTACGATAGTATGCGGCTTTCGATTCGGTCAAATTCTTGATTTGGGTGCCAGCCAGTTCGTAACTACCACTATCGTAGGAATCCAATATTCCTAAAATATTCAACAAAGTGGATTTGCCAGAACCGGAGGAGCCCATGATAGAAACAAACTCTCCTTCCTTAATGTGCATATCTATGCCCTTAAGAACGGTGAGAGATTGCTTGCCAGTAGAATAAGATTTTTTAATGTCGGTTAGCTTGATCATATGAGTTTTTGACGCACTATGTCCGTCTAGGTTACATTAATATACAGATGTTAGTCAGTCCTTTAGGGTTGCACGGCAATGACACTTCATTATAAGAAAGGCTTCTCATGTACTATGCAATGCAAGGTATTACGGTCGCTTTGTCTTAAAGGTTGTGAAATTAAAAAAGCCCCGGCTGAACGGGGCTCCATTTTATCTATACGGTTCTATTATTATTTCTCCTTCTCCTGAATCTTCCTTTTCTTGATCTTAATGGTCAATTCATCTCCTTTCCCGTCCCAGTCTGCTACTAGAGTATCTCCTTCCTGCACCTCGCCTTTCAGGATTTCTTCAGCCACCGGATCCTCCAGGTATTTCTGAACTGCCCTGTTTAGAGGTCTCGCTCCAAACTGAGGATCAAATCCTTTGTCCGAAAGAAAATCTTTACCCTTTTTGGTCAGCTGAATCTCGTACCCAAGCTCGATAATTCTCTTGAACAATTTACCAAGAGTAATGTCGATGATTTCATGGATATGATTCTTCTCTAGCGAGTTGAAAACAATTACATCATCAAGTCTATTCAAAAATTCAGGACTAAAGGTTTTCTTCAGGGCGTTCTGAATTGTGGACTTCATGATTTCATCCATGTTGTCCTGCTTAGCCTTAGTGCTAAAACCGATCCCTGCTCCAAAATCCTTCAGATCACGCACCCCAATATTGGAAGTCATGATGATGATGGTGTTTCTGAAATCCACTTTTCGTCCCAGTCCGTCTGTCAGGATACCGTCATCAAGCACCTGAAGCAACATGTTGAATACATCAGGGTGTGCCTTCTCAATTTCATCTAAAAGTACCACGCTGTATGGCTTTCTTCTTACCTTCTCGGTGAGCTGACCACCTTCCTCATAACCGACATATCCTGGAGGCGCTCCGACCAATCGAGATACAGAGAATTTCTCCATGTACTCACTCATGTCAATTCTGATAAGAGAGTCTTCCTTGTCAAATAAGAAGGTTGAAAGCACTTTGGCCATCTCCGTCTTCCCCACACCTGTCGGGCCAAGGAATACAAATGAGCCAATTGGCTTGCGAGGATCAGACAAGCCCACTCTTGTACGCTGTATGGCTTTGGACAATTTCAATATTGCTTCCGACTGACCAATAACTTTCTGAGCTAATTCGTCCTTCATTGCCAAAAGCTTAGTGCCTTCATTTTGAGCAATTCGCTTGGTCGGGATTCCTGTCATCATCCCAATCACATCAGCGACACTTCCTTCGTCTACCGTGTATCGCTTGGTTTTCGTTTCATCCTCCCACTTCTTCTTTTCAAGATCAAGCTGCGCAATGAGCTTCTTCTCATTGTCTCGGAGTTGAGCGGCCTCCTCGTACTTCTGGCTTTTCACCACACGATTCTTCTCCTTCTTCACATCCTCGATCTGCTCCTCCAACTCTACAATTGCCTTGGGCACATTGATATTATTAATATGTACTCTGGCTCCAGCCTCGTCCATTACATCGATTGCCTTGTCAGGCAAAAATCGATCGCTTATGTATCTATCCGAAAGCTTAACGCAAGCATTGAGGGCCTCTTGTGTGTACTCCACATGGTGGTGATCCTGATACTTATCTTTGACATTATTCAAAATCTCCAAAGTCTCTTCTGGAGAAGTGGCATCCACCATTACCATTTGGAACCTTCTCGCAAGTGCACCATCCTTTTCGATATGCTGCCGATACTCATCCAATGTGGTAGCTCCAATACATTGAATCTCCCCTCTGGCAAGTGCTGGCTTGAACATATTAGATGCATCGAGAGAGCCGGAAGCCCCCCCCGCACCAACAATGGTGTGAAGCTCATCAATGAATAAAATAACGTCTGGTGACTTCTCAATTTCATTCATCACCGCCTTCATACGCTCTTCGAACTGTCCCCTGTACTTCGTGCCGGCGACTAATGACGCAAGATCAAGCGTGACCACTCGCTTGCCAAATAGAATTCTTGACACCTTCTTTTCGATAATTCTAAGAGCGAGCCCTTCCGCAATTGCGGTTTTACCTACCCCTGGTTCACCAATAAGAATTGGATTGTTCTTCTTTCTTCTACTCAGAATCTGAGCAACTCTTTCAATTTCCTTTTCGCGACCAACTATTGGATCGAGCTTGCCCTCATCTGCATACTTTGTGAGATCTCTTCCAAAATTATCCAGAACAGGAGTTCTTGATTTCTCCGCACCCTTTCCCTCCGGTTTACCAGAAGACGGTGAGCCACTTCCTGACCCTGAGAACATTCTCCCGCTTTCTTCGTCAGGCTCGTCGGTATCGGACTGTGCCATTGGGTTTTCTGTTTGGTATTCTAGCATCTCCTTGACAATGTCATAGCCCACATCAAACTTGTCCAAAATCTGAGTGGCCAAATTGTCTTCCTCTCTCAAAATGGAGAGCAGCAAATGTTCCGTTCCAATTAATTGACTTTTGAAAATCTTCGCCTCCAGATAGGTGATTTTTAACACCTTCTCTGACTGACGTGTCAAAGGGATATTTGCCAAGTTCTTAACATTGCTTGTGGTAGTTCCCTTGGTTGCTTGCTCAATTGTCGCGCGCAATTCCTTCAGAGAAACTCCTAACTTCTTTAAAACACTTATGGCCACACCTTCACCCTCTCGAATCATACCAAGAAGTAGGTGCTCCGTGCCTATGTAGTCATGACCTAACCGAAGAGCCTCCTCACGGCTTAGTGAAATAACTTCTTTGACTCTATTTGAAAATTTTGCTTCCATGTAGGAACCCATTGGTTATAAGTAAAAATAGTCCTTTAAAAAATGAATCTCGAAGAGATACGCAAAAAACCAGATCAGCCTTGAAAACGTTCGATTGGCGTTTGGATGGAGTCCCTTAATATTTTGCCTGACTCAGGCCCCTGACACATCAGGAGATCGAGAATGCTGAGGTTAGGAACAAATGTGTTGCCAAAATTCTGCACATACAAAGATGGCTCGTAAAATTGTCGGCATTCGTAGCTTTCTTTGGCTCTAATCTTATCCCTTAGATCATACGGGGCATTTTCACTGTGGTCAATGACTATGTCAATCTGCCACTGAAGCACTCGAAAGCAGACTGACAAAAACGCATGATTCAGGTCAACTAAATACTTGGGCTTGGCCTCCCAGCACGAATATATGTGGTCAGAGAAGTGTTCAAAAAAAGGTGACTTACCATAAGCTGAGTAGAAGGCACCACGATGTTGCCGAATCCAATCTTGACTGTAATCGATCCTTACATCTTTGAACTTAGTGTCTTGATGGTAGCTCACCGGAACGATCAGAGGTAGCACCCCATTTGCCGATAATAAATAAGTTCTGTTGCGATATGTCTGTTTTTGAAATCTAGAATCCACATCCCATATCAATCTGTCTGCTTGAGATAGAATGGTGAAATATTCGATACTTGGGAGGTAATGCGGCTCCAGCAAAACTGACCTCATATCTCAAACATTTCTCCCTTTCCAGCCCTGACAAGCTCGGGTCCATCACCTGTGCAGTCTACTACCGTGCTGGCAAGCACTCCTCCATATCCCCCGTCGATCACGACATCTACCAACATGTGAAATTCATCAAAAATCAATTCTGGATCGGTGGCATATTCGTGCACATCATCTTCATGAATGGACGTGGTGATTATTGGGTGACCAAGTGTTTCGACTATTTGTCTTGGAATGTTGTTATCCGGCACCCGGATACCAATTGTTTTTTTCTTGGCATTAAATATTTTTGGCACTTTGGATGAGGCATTTAAAATGAACGTGTAGGGTCCCGGCAGAGCCTTCTTCATCAATTTAAAAGTAGGTGTATCCACTTTGGCATATTCGGAAATGTGGCTCAGGTCATGACATATAAATGAAAAATTCATTCCCTTTTTCCCCCCTTTCAGCCTCCTTACTTTCTCTAAAGCCTTTGCATTGAAAATGTCACAACCCAAACCATAGATAGTATCCGTGGGGTAGATCACTAAACCTCCCTCCCTAATCACAGAGACAATATGCTCAATCTTAGCCCTCTCAGGATTTTCTTCGTATAGTTTGATGAACTCAGCAGACATGGGTGTTATAGATTTGCACCGCGCATAGTAAATGTAGATAGGGATGGGTAAACGAAAAATTCTAGCCGTTTTTTTGATCGTGTTTTCGGTGATGTTGTCATCATTCGCATTTTACGGTCATCAGGTGATTTATACGCCAAATGTACTTGTGGATGCACAGGAAGATCGGATACTTTCCATTCCCAAAGGGATGACTTTCGAGGAGTTGCAAAACAAACTGTATGACGATCGGTTTGTCAATGAATTGGTATCGTTCAGTTTGGTAGCCAAAGTATTGAACTATGATGATATGGTTCAGCCTGGACACTATACTCTTACTCCCAACATGACCAATGTCCAGCTGGTGAAATTTCTTAAAATTGGGAATCCGCCGGTCAGAGTTCCTTTCAACACCGCACGAAGACTCGGCGATTTGGTCAATCATTTTGAAAAATACTTGGCTGTTGATTCCGCTGAATTTATGCAATATTTAGCTCGTGCAGATGTTCAGGCAAAATACGGATTCGATGAAGCCAATATGATCAGTATGTTCTTGCCCGATACGTATGAATTCTTCTACAAGTCCAGCCCAGAGGTGATTTTGGACAAAATGAAAGCCGCTTATGACAAATTCTGGACTGAAGAGCGGCTGCAAAAAGCTGAGAATATTGGGCTAACACCTCAGGAGGTTTCAGTGATGGCCTCTATCGTAAGAGGAGAAACTGCCAAGATGGATGAAGCGCCAAAAATTGCCGGGCTCTACAAGAAAAGGTTGGAGATAGGAATGAGGTTACAGGCCGACCCAACCCTCGTGTTTGCGAACGAAGACTTTACAATCCGTAGAGTGAAAAAAGGTGACCGAGATATTGACTCACCTTACAACACATACAAATACAAAGGCCTCCCTCCCGGCCCCATAAATATGCCGACCAAAGCCTACTTAGATGCCGTGTTGAATTTGGAAGATCATGACAACATCTATATGGTTGCCGATGCGTCTTTCAATGGCTATCATGTATTTGCAAAAGACTATGACGTGCATCTGAAAAATGCCCGTAAACTTTGGAGAGCACTGAATAAAAGAGAAATTGATCGCTGATGTATTGTCACGAATTAAAAATACGGGTAAGGTATGCTGAGACGGATCAAATGGGATATGTCTACTATGGCAACTATGCGACGTATTTTGAAGTTGCCCGTGTGGAGGCAATGCGTGCGATCGGGTTTTCCTACAGGGAAATGGAAGATCGCGGCATAATGATGCCCGTCCTTGAGCTTAAAAATCAATTCAAAAGCCCCGGCAGATATGACGAAGAATTGAACATAAAGGTGACGATCCCAACCATGCCTACTTTGAAGATTAGATTTCTCTATGAAGTAACTGGTGAGGACTGTCGGGAAGTTTGCAATGGCGAGACCACACTCGTTTGGGTGAATAAAGAAACGGGCAAACCGATAAGGATGCCACAGGAATTGGTTGATCTACTTGGCTCTAGTTTCCAAACTAACAATCATTAGTTTAGATTATCTTCGTCCGATGATTTCGACCGAAGTTTCTAGGAAAGAGGCCATCCTTATTGAAGCCGCCAAGCTTTTTCGAGAAAAAGGTTTTGCGGCTACTTCGATGCGAGACCTGGCAAGCAGTGTCGGAATGGAAGCTGCCAGCCTTTACAATCACATTGACAACAAGGAAGAACTTCTCGAAATTATCTGCCGCAGCATTGCTCAAAAACATTCTGAAAACCTGACGAAGCTTAATGGTGAAACACTAACCGCACTGGAAAAAATAGAACGCCTGATCAGACATCACATTCGTATAAATGCAAAATGGCCTCACATGTCGGCTGTGGCAGAAGATGAGTGGCGACACCTCAGCGAGCCGGTACGAACTGATTTTCTAAACAAAAGACGTGCCTACGAAAACAGCTTGAGGTCGCTCATAGATGAAGCAAAGCAAAGTGGTTTGATCAAAGAGGTAAATACCCAAATCGCTCTCTATACGCTCCTCTCCTCTTTGCAGTGGCTCTATCACTGGTTTCGACAAGATCGGCCCATTGGCTCCTTAGAAATAGAAGAAGAAATGGTAGACCTAATTTTAAACGGACTGAAAAAGTAATGGCCAAGTTTCACGAAATACCCATCAAAAAAATCCTGCGGCCCACGGAAGATTCCGTGTCTCTAGTCTTTGATTTACCGGAAAACCTGAAAGACGAGTTTTCCTATTTACCTGGTCAGCATATTACTATCAAAACTCTAGTGGATGGTGAAGATATTCGCAGGTCCTATTCTATCTGCAGCTGCCCCATTGATGAAGATTTGGCTGTGGCAATCAAGAAAGTAGAAGGAGGAAAATTCTCTAATTATGCGTGCGATGTACTTAGCGAAGGAGAGACTCTGGAATTAATGCCCCCAACCGGACATTTCCATCCCAACCAAGAAAGAGTTGAGGAAAAACTCTACCTCGGTTTTGCGAGTGGTAGTGGGATCACGCCCATTATTTCAATAATTAAAACCGTGCTCGCTACCGAAGATGACTGCCGATTCATTCTTTTTTATGGAAACAAAAAGGCTAGCACTATCATCTTTAGAGAAGAACTGGAAGGAATAAAAAATGAGTACGTAGGAAGGTTCAGCCTGCACCATGTTTTGAGTCAGGAAAGGCAAGAAGCGGATCTTTTCAACGGAAGAATCGACAAAGAAAAAGTGGAGCGGTTTTCTAAAGTGTTTTTCAATCCGGAGGAAGTAAATGAGGTTTTCATTTGTGGTCCGGAACAAATGATTCTTAACACCCAAGAGGCACTGGAAACCATTGGCATGGACACCAAAAAGGTACACGTCGAGCTCTTCACTTCGCCTGTGGGCAAACTGGGACAAGAGCGAGAAATCAAACATGAGAAAGCTCGAGCCGAGGTGACGATCATTCAGGATGGAAGTAAGTTCAGTTTTCCGTATGATACCGATAAATCCATTCTGGATGCCGCTTTTGATCAGGGCGCAGATTTGCCGTATGCCTGCAAAGGCGGGGTGTGTAGCACCTGTGTAGCCAAACTGGAAGCGGGGGAAGTAGACATGGATATCAACTATGCCCTTGAACCGGACGAGCTTGCCCGAGGATTGGTGCTGACCTGTCAGTCTTTTCCGAAAAGTGAAAAAGTAGTTTTAAGCTTCGACGTGTAAGCGCGTCAACTAACCGATCTACCTTTACAGCAAAATAACCCTGTGGAAATACTTGTAAAAACTCTTCATGGACTCGAGGATTGTCTGGCAAAAGAGCTTGAAGAAATTGGAGCGCTAAACGTGAAGCCGCTTAAAAGAGCGGTCTCCTGTGAGGGGAATCTGGCGTTGGTTTATCGGACAAATTACACGTTGAGAACGGCGCTAAGGGTGCTCATACCACTCTACACTTTTACTGCAAAAAACGAAAACGAATTTTATCGGGAAGTTCGCAAATTCGATTGGGAAGATCATCTGGAGTTGCGACAGACATTTGCCATTGATCACACCATCGCAAAAAATGCCTCACTTAAGCATTCTCAATTCGCATCACTCAAATTGAAAGATGGAATTGTTGATCACTTTCGCGACAAGACAGGCAAGCGTCCTTCAGTCAATCCCGACAATCCTGACATACTTCTCAACCTGCATGGATTGAATGATGAGTACACCGTCTCTCTCGATAGCTCAGGAAAACCGCTCAACCAGCGTGGCTATCGAAAGCCCGGACACCAGGCACCCCTAAACGAGGTGTTGGCTGCTGGACTCTTGCATATATCAGGATGGGACAAGAAATCCACACTCCTCGATCCCATGTGTGGGAGCGGAACGATTGCCTTGGAAGCAGCTCTTATGGCCAAGAACATTCCTGTGCAAATCCTGAGAAATGATTTTGGGTTTATGAACTGGAGCAGCTTCAACGCTATCCTGTGGAACCGAGTGAAGCAGGACGCCCAGCGAGCGCTGGTTCGAGGAAAAATTTCAATCCATTGCTCAGATATGAGTGGAGAAGCCATGCGACTTGTGAAGCACAGCGCCAAGCTGCTCAAACTGGGAAATGGGTTCGAGATTGATCAAAGAGATTTCATCAAGATGACGGCTCCCAGCAGCTCTGGAACGATTGTAACCAATCCACCTTACGGCGAGCGTCTGGGAGGATCACAAGTAGAAGATTTCTACACCAAAATAGGTGATAAGCTCAAGAGTGATTTTGATGGGTGGGATGCCTGGCTGATTAGTTCAAACTTTGCCGCACTGCGAGCTTTGAGATTGAGTCCATCGGAGAAGAACATACTCTTCAATGGCTCACTCGAATGTCATTTTTGTAAGTACGAAATGTACCAAGGGTCGAAGGCTTAGCAGCCTAGATTCTTTCGAAGATCTCGTTCTGGAAAGCCCGGCTTTGTTAATTGAGATTCTTTCTCAAGTTTCACTTCTTCTTTCGGAGGTTTAGACGACTCTTCTTCAGAGAATGATTCATTAGTGTTTTCTGACGGGCCTAATTTCAAAGGAAACTGCTTGACGACCATATAGAAAAATAAACCTAGCTGCATCACCGAACCTACTGGATCCCACCTGATCTGGAATAAGAACTAACCCTGACCCTCCAAGGTTTACTCTTTCAAAGGTAAAATGAGCCCCTAACGCAAATCCTTCGGCATACCCCCCCTCATTTCGAATAAACCAGCCTTCAGGTGTGTGGGTTGTTATGAAGGTAGAATATAGATTTGAAGCACGGTAGATGGGAATATAGTCTTCATAATATTCGACATACTCGATTGATGGCAACCCATTAATATCTAATACAAAATTGTCATTATCATCCAATTCAAATACTAATGAGTCCGTATTAGCTGTATCCTGCTTAAAGGCTAGATCAGGATATGTGGTATCAAAAATTTCACCATCCAGAAACCTCCCAATGTAATGATAATTGACAATGTCCCCATATTCAATTTCCTCTCCATCACCCTCCTCTAAGATAAGAGCTCTCACATCAAAATCCAGAGTATCAAAATCATTATATCCATTATCTGCTAAATAATTCTCCATATCCTCAATATCCACTTCCAACTGCTCTTCATCTGTAACTATTTCCGTCAACGGATCACCACAAGCCACCTGAAATCCAATCACCACCATCAAGGCTGAGAAAAATCCTGACTTTAAAACCTTCTTCAATTTCATCCTACTAACTCTTTACTGTTTACCAATTTTTTGAATTTTTCAACTGTCTCATTCAGCGAGAGATCTGAAATTCCTCCGGCTGCATTGCTATGCCCGCCTCCCGAAAAATGATCTTCCGCAAATTTATTAACCGCAATATCTCCAACCGATCGAAAGGACATTTTTACCTTACCGTCCTTCTCCTTAAACAAAGCTGCTACAGACATCCCCTTAATAGAGAGGGCATAATTCACCAACCCCTCCGTGTCGCCACTTTGTAAGTTGAAACGCTCAGCCACTTCCTGAGAAATAGCAAAATACCCAACTCCATTTTTCTTGTCCACCTGAAGCAATTTGCTAAGGGCAAATCCTAAAAAGCGTAACCGATTTAGTGAGTTGGTATCATAAATCTCTCTACTAACTCTACCCGCATCAGCACCACACTCTATCAAATCCGCTACTGTCCGATGAACCTTTGCAGTGGTGTTGGAGTGCTTGAACGAGCCCGTGTCCGTCATGATGCCGGCATACAAACAATCAGAGATTTGTGGGTCCAACGCTTTCTTTCCGTCCAAGGCTACAATCATGTCAAATACCAACTCCGCCGCGGCGGCAGCTTCGGTGGAGTGAATCACCAAATCACAGAAATCCTGAGGATTTTGATGATGGTCTATATTCACTTTTCTGGCCTTCGACTCTGCCACGAACTCTCCGAGATCATCTATCCTTTTTAGGTCTGAAAAATCCAATGAGAAGATGGCATCACAAGCCAAAAATCGTTCTTTCACGTCCTCGGCATTCTCCTTTGTAAAAGAAAGAACCGTCTCATTACCCGGCATCCATTTCAGGAAATCTGGGTACTCAGTAGGCACAATCACCCTCGCCGAATGCCCTGCATTGGTGAGATACCAATAGAGCCCCAAAGAAGAACCCAATGCGTCTGCGTCAGGGTTAGAGTGCGTAGTTATCACTACGTTCTTTGGGGAAGACAAGAGCTCCTTTATTGCTGGTAAGTCCTTCATCATATGCGCCCATCAGGCAAATGAATCCGCAAAGCTGACGAAAATTGATGACAAAGAATAAGTTTTAACAATGCTTTAGAAATAACCAAAGAGGAAAGATTGAGGATACTCCTTTTTTTGAGGGTTGAAAATGCTAGTTTTGCGCTCGATTTTAAAACCCAAACAAGAAGAACGCAAAAATGGCTACAAACAGAACCTTCACCATGATCAAACCTGACGCTTACGCTGAGGGAAATTTCGGAGCGATCACTAAGATCATTGAGGAAAATGGCTTCACCATCAAAGCAATGAAGCTGATGAAATTAACTGAAGAAAGAGCAGGACAATTCTACGAAGTGCACAAAGAGCGTCCATTCTACGGTGAGCTTGTTGCCTACATGTCTTCAGGACCAATAGTAGCCATGATTCTTGAAAAGGAGAATGCCGTGGAAGATTTCAGAAAATTGATTGGCGCGACCAACCCTCAAGAAGCTGCTGAAGGAACCATTAGAAAAATGTTTGCCAAGTCCATCGACGCAAACGCCATTCATGGATCTGACTCTGATGAAAATGCGGAGATCGAAGGAAACTTCTTCTTTAGCAGATTAGAGAAATTCTAAGAAACAAAATCCCCCGACGTATCGGGACACAAGCATTAAGCCTCGCTCTGGACACTCTCCGGATCGAGGCTTCTTCTTTCCACCCAGAAATTATTGAATCCTTCACCTACGTGTATAGTGACTTTGGCCAATTGCAGCAATTCCAGGATTGCTAGAAAATTATAGATAACGAGAATTTTCTCTGGCTTCTCGTTGATGATATCCACAAAAGAAACTCGTCCTTTTCCAGCGGTTGACAAAAGTGACATTACATAGGTCTTCTGTCCATCTATGCTATATGGATATTGAACCACATGGTGCGTGGGTTTATTCTTCTCCAGCTCATGCCGATCCATGACTTTTTCAAAAACCCGCATCATCTTATAAAGATCAAGGTCTTGCATTTCAGCCTCCACGTTCACCCCCTCAGAAAGCTTTTTGATTTCCTTGAGCAGATTGCCACGGCGCTCCCGATCCAACCTTTGGGTTTCCATCTCTGAAAGATCCGACACCACAGACTTGTACTTTTTGTATTCGAGCAAGTGCTTCACAAGTTCTTCCCTAGGGTCAATCTCATTCCCCTCTTCATCCAGAGTCGGTCTTGGGAGAAGCATCTTTGCTTTGATCCGCATGAGAGTAGCCGCGACTAAAATAAATTCACTTGCCACCTCAACATTCAGCTTTTCCAACTGATGTAAGTAGCTTAAAAAATCCTCTGTGATCTTGGCAATAGGAATATCATAAATGTCCAATTCGTCCCTTTCAATAAAGAAAAGAAGGAGGTCAAATGGCCCTTCGAAAAGGGGTAAATGAATTTCAAACTTGTCCGTGGTGGTTGACGTACTCATTGGCAACTTCAAAATTATGACATTTTCTCATCAGGAGGTGGAACGAAATCGTTTAGATTTGTCGTTTGCCACGTGGCACGCCTGATAAAACAGGCCAATAGAATGCAGATTAATCCAGGACCTCTACTTTCGCAGATCGATTCCCCAGATGATCTAAAGCAACTTGACGAAACCAAGTTGGTACAAGTCTGCGCAGAGCTTCGAGATTATATAGTTGATCACGTTTCTATTTTCGGAGGACACTTTGGTGCCAGCCTCGGTGTAGTTGAGCTAACTGTAGCGCTGCATTACGTGTTCAACACCCCCAAAGATCAGCTTGTATGGGACGTAGGGCACCAGGCGTATGGTCACAAAATTCTGACCGGAAGAAAAGACCAATTCCACACCAATAGAAAATACAAGGGCATCTCAGGATTCCCCAAAAGGAGCGAAAGCGAATACGACACGTTTGGAGTAGGGCATTCCTCCACTTCCATCTCAGCTGCACTTGGTATGGCTGTCGCTTCCTTTCAAAAGGACGACAAAGATAAACAGCACATCGCCGTGATTGGTGATGGCGCTATGACCGGTGGAATGGCGTTCGAGGCGATGAATCACGCCGGAGTTTCTAATTCCAACTTGATCATTATCCTCAATGACAATTGCATGTCCATTGACCCGAATGTGGGTGCCTTGAAGGATTACCTGACCGATATCACCACCTCTCAGACATACAATAAAGTGCGCGATGAGGTTTGGAAATTACTGGGCAAAATCAGCAAGTTCGGGCCCGATGCTCGCACGATTGCCTCCAAGGTAGAAAACAGCGTTAAGTCATTCCTGCTAAAGCAAAGCAATCTATTCGAATCACTCAACCTTCGGTATTTTGGGCCAGTAGATGGGCATGACGTGAATCATTTGGTTTCGGTGCTGAATGACCTTAAGAAAATTCCGGGCCCTAAAATTCTTCACTGCGTCACGGTAAAAGGCAAAGGCTACAAGCTAGCTGAGGAAAATCAAACCAAGTGGCACGCTCCTGGCACGTTTGACAAAATTTCCGGAGAAATCCACAAAACCATTCCAGACAAACCACAGCCGCCAAAGTACCAGGATGTATTCGGCCATACCTTGGTGGAATTGGCCAAGGAAGATGAAACGATCATGGGTGTAACCCCGGCCATGCCCTCGGGATCTTCAATGAATATCATGATGCGCGAGATGCCAGATCGAGCAATTGATGTGGGTATCGCCGAGCAGCATGCGGTTACTTTTTCTGCTGGTTTGGCCACACAGGGCATGACACCCTTCTGCAACATCTATAGCACATTCATGCAGCGAGCCTATGATCAGGTTGTTCATGATGTGTGCATTCAGAAACTACCGGTAGTGCTGTGTATGGATCGAGCGGGTATGGCAGGTGCAGATGGTCCTACTCATCATGGCGCGTACGACGTGGCTTTCATGAGATGTCTTCCGAATTTGATTGTGTCAGCACCCATGAACGAGCAAGAACTTCGAAACCTGATGTTCACCGCTTCGAAATACAAAGAAGGGCCTTTTTCCATCCGGTACCCAAGAGGAAGCGGCGTGATGCCCGAATGGAGAACACCCTTCGAGACCATCGAAATTGGAAAGGGTAGAAAAATCATCGAAGGAAAGGATCTTGCCATTTTGAGTTTTGGAACCGTTGGAAATTTTGCAGTATCCGCTGCAAACAATCTCACCAAGGAGGGGGTCAACCCTAGTGTATATGACATGAGGTTTGTTAAGCCTCTTGATGAAGAATTGCTCCACGAAGTTTTTCAAGCTCATGAATATGTGATCACCGTTGAGGATGGGTGTCTTCAGGGTGGATTCGGATCCGCTATTTTAGAATTCATGGCCGACAATGATTATCACTCTAAAGTAGTGCGGCTTGGTATTCCGGATCGAATAGTGGAACATGGTGAGCAACCCGAATTGTATCGTGAGTGCGGGTACGATACTGAAGCCATTGAGTCAGCTGTCCGTAAATTGATTGCTGAAAATCAGCTTGCCTAATCACTTTCTAGATTGGGAAAATTCTAAAAAAAGTAGCATTTTGTGGAATGCACAAAGTGCGAATAGCCGTTTGCCTGCTTCTTATTTTCTCTTTTTCAAGCTGTGAGAAAAATAACCGCTCCAAAAAAAACGAAGCGGAAGAGGTCATTGCGGATGTTGATTTCGACAAAATCAAAAAACGGGGATACATCATCGTATCAATGGACAATAGCTCAACGGGCTATTTTGTCTACAAGGGAAAAACGATGGGCTATGAGTATGAGCTACTCAATCGCTTCACCAAAAAGCATGGACTTGAGTTGCGAATAGACGTAACGCCGAGTTTGGAAGAGGGCTTCAATAAGCTGAATCGTGGAGAAACTGACATTCTCGCATATAACCTCACAATTACCAAGGAAAGGAAAAAAAGAATCGATTTTACCAGATATCACAGCCTGGCCAGGCAGGTGCTAATCCAAAGAAAACCGGAAGGATGGAAAAAAATGCACCCAAAAAAAATTGACAGGCTGGCCTTAAGGAACCCTATTGATCTAATCGGGAAAACAGTTCACGTACGGCATCATTCTGCTTATCTAGAAAGAATGAGAAATCTTTCGGAAGAAATAGGTGGGGACATCATTCTGGTAGAAGAAGATCCTGAGATAGAGACGGAAAAATTGATCCGAAAGGTCGCGGAGGGTGAAATTGATTACACAGTGGCTGAGGAAGATATTGCTTTGGTAAATGCCTCCTTCTACCCCAACCTTGATGTGAAAACCCCGGTCAGTTTTCCGCAGCAGATTGCGTGGGGGATTAGAAAAAATGCTTCCGGATTGAAGGGTGAACTCGATAAATGGATCACCGATATTCGAAACGGGCCGGCGTACTATGCCATCTACAATCGATACTTTCAAAAGAGGAGCGAATACCTCAATCCAGACAGTGAATTCTTCGCCATGGAAAGCGGCAAACTCTCTCCATATGACGATATGGTAAAGGAAGTTGCCATAGAGTTGGGCTGGGACTGGCGCCTACTTTCCGCTCAGATTTATAAAGAATCTCAGTTTAACCCAAAGGCCGTATCATGGGCTGGGGCGAGAGGTCTGATGCAGCTCATGCCCAATACAGCACAAGCTCACGGGGCACAAAATCCTCATGACCCGAGGCAAAATTTGAACGCCGGAAAGAAGCACCTGATGTGGTTAGAAAATTTCTGGAAGGACGAAATCACTGATCCTGAAGAGCGAATAAAATTCGTTCTCGGTTCATACAATGTGGGGCAAGGACACGTGAAGGACGCAATGGCTCTAGCGGAAAAGTATGGGGACGACCCTAAAAAATGGGCCGTTGTAGAAGAGTATCTTTTGAAAAAATCTCAGCGCAAATATTACCTCGATCCCGTCGTAAAATATGGATATTGCAGAGGCACGGAAACGGTTAACTATGTGCGCACCGTTTATTCGATTTACCAGACCTACAAGGAAATTGTTCCAGAAACAGTATAGAATTTTATTAATATTTATTTGTATTATTTGAATAGTACATATCTTTGGGAAAACTCAATAAAACCAACGGCTAATGACACACATTGAAGCACTCCTCGAGGAGTATCAGCGAGTTCGACGGATTGAACTCAACAGAGACCTTTTTGTATACATTCTTAAACTTTACCCTTCGCTTCTTGTGTGTATGTCCGATGGCAAACTGGATGATGAAGAATGGGATAGTGTCATGAAACTAGCGCGGGGACTTGCAGACGAATATGTGAGCCTGATACCGGGTGCTGACAAAGAAAAAATTGCGCAGAATTTCCGAACTGAGTTTCGCTACCTCCTTGAAAACGTTGAGCGATGGAACAAGAAATTTCTCAATGCGCTGAAAGGACATATCGAAGATAGTCGCGATGACAAAGAGTTCATCATGGAATCCATGTACTTGTTTGCCAATGCTGCCGATGGTATTTCATTAGAAGAACAACAGGCAATCAACAACCTCGTGGATCGGTTGGAACTAGAATACTAGATCAGCCACATAACGAGGGTGTAAATTCCTAACCCGATCAATAGGAGACCCGGGACTTTATGCACTAGCAATTGATTGTCGGAGATTCTGGCAAATTTTCCTCCAAGCCATAACACGGTGAGAAGGAGTACAAAGGTGCCTGCGCTTAACCCACCTAAATACATCCAGTAGGCAGTGCCTTTGAGGATTACCAACTCATGGTTTCTTAAATACGAAGTGACGACCAACCAAAAGGGAATGGTCATTGGATTTACTAATCCTAGTATTATGCCTTTTTGGAACCCCTCTCTCCCTCTTACGAATTCCCGAGATTTCACATTCTCACTTTTTGATCTTGACCTAAGGTTTAGATAACCAACAATAATCAGCGCAATGCCCGTGATCAAATGAAAATATCCTTCAAGTTGAGTTGACTCATGGAGGAAAATCTGAAATTTCACTGTAAGTCCGGCATAGACGAATTCAACAGCTGTGGCAGAAATAGCAAAAAATATAGCAGCTCTACGGTGTTTGTTTATAGCCATCTGCATCACCGAGACATTAGCCATGCCCGGAGGTATCGAGCCAAGATAACTTATGATAAATGCAACCAGAAAGGTTTGTAAAATCATGTATGGTTGATGCGTCGGTTGTAGGCTCGAATATCCGATAATTTTTTCAATCCGCGCCGAAAAGACCAATACGGAATGCCTCGCTCCTTGTTCTCACGAGCCACTCGAGCCATCCATTTGTAATGGTCCATGACGATGGCGTATGCTTCAAACAAGGAAAATCCAGGTTGATAAATATGTGCCGGCTCAGCTCCAACTCCATTCAATTCTACGATTTTAAAATTCTTCAGCTCTCGCAAATCATCAAACGATTGACACTTCAGGTCAAATCGGCCATAGTAGAATCCTTCAATCCGCTTGGCAAGGAAGTCAATGGCTGCATTCATTTTGTCGTCTGCCTCTTGAGTCGCATTCAGAAATTTTGTTCCTCGGCAGTGATTGCCAATTGGCTCCACAACTAGTTTCTCGCCTCTATCGGGAACTTGCTCCAGGACATTTGCCAATCGCTCATGTTCCCAATCCACTTGCAAAACCGCCCGTTCCTTATCCATCATAAGCTCTTTGACGGTAGATTGACCATCTCCGCTTACACTAAGAAATTCTTTCGAGACAATGGACGTAATTCGTCCGCTCGTCTCGGAGGGAAATCGAACATAGAACACCCCCAACTCCAATGGGTAAGTGACCATTTCCTGAAGTAGGAAATCGTAATTCGCCCTAGATGAATAGTTAGCCAATTCCTCCCCTGAATGCATCACTTCAACCCCCTTTCCGCGCTCTCCAATGTCAGGTTTCGCGATGAGAGGGAAACCTATATCAGCGGCTATTTCAGTCAAATTCGATCGATCGCTTTCCTCTATCAGAATGGTTTTTGGATAGTACTCCTGAGGAATCCATTTGAAAATGTCGGACTTTTTTTCACCAACCATTCCCCCGAAATCCATCGTTGGATTTGCGGTAGCGAAAAAGAAAAACGATCGGGCACGTATGGCCAGATAGATGAAGTAGAAATAAACGGGAATGTAGAAGAACCAGAATGGCCAGAATTCCCAACGAAACCATCGGGTTTTCCATTTTAGCCAAGGGTTCATCAGTGCTGCTTTTGCTGATGTCTGACGGTGGAGCTTGCAACGCCAAAATACTTGGGCAACTTCACGTAACTAAACTGCTCATTTACGGCTACTTTGATCAAAGCCATGTGGTGAATGGTGTGCTCAATATTGTATGAAAGCTCACGATAAAAACTACTAGTCATACTTACGTTTTCACCTCCTGTCACTTCATAATTCGCAACATGAAGAATCTCGAAATCGGACATTTCCTCCGACAGAAACTCATCCAATGAATCAAGAATGCTAAGCGCCAGCTTCTCATCTGTCTGGATGAACTCATCATGCTCTCGAAGGTCGTAGTTGATCTCTCTTTGATTTCTGGCATCCATAAGGCAAAGAAAAAACTCGATGGTGTGACGAATATGCTGGCCTAATGTAGAGTTATTCAATACTTTGACCGGCTCGGAGTAGTGCCCCGGCTGGAGCTGTTGAATGATATCCTTGAGTTGAGAAAGAAGTGTTTTTGCTGAAGTATTTAAGGGCATATCAATAGTTGGGGTTCAACAAACAAATCTAAACGGAATCAAAATATTTACAGAGAACTCAACTGGCTACATTGTTTCATAGAAGACCTTTTCGCTAATCTGCATCCAGGTGCTGACCTGTTTTTTGAACTTAGAAAAGGAGTCATAAACCTTCATGCTCTGTGCGTCCCTGGCTGTCAGTTCTCCAATGGCATCCTTGGTGGCTTGTTGCAAGCCTGATAAAACTTCATCAGGAAACCTGCGAACATCAACGCCCTCTTCGTTTAACAACTTGCCTATATACTCACCGTTCTTGGCGTCAAACTCCGCCATCATCCAACGATTCAGTCGAAGACAGGCCGTTCGTAAAATCTCTTGCAAATCCTCCGGAAGTGCCTCGAACTTTGACTTGTTAAAAATCATCTCCAATGCCGGGCCAGGCTCGTGCCAGCCTGGATAATAATAGTATTTCGCCACCTGATGGAATCCCATTTTGTAATCATGGTATGGCCCAATCCACTCGGCCGCATCGATCACACCTCGCTCTAGGTTGGTATAGATTTCTCCGCCAGAAACTAGGACTGGTGTACCTCCAGCTTTGGCCAACACTTTTCCTCCCAGCCCCGGAATTCGCATTTTCAATCCGCTGAGATCTGCAATGGTGTTGATTTCCTTATTGAACCAGCCACCCATTTGTACGCCGGTATTTCCACACAAAATTGGCAGCAAATCGAAGGGCGCATAAAGCTCTTCCCACAACTGTTGACCTCCGCCTGAGAGAATCCATGAACCCATTTGCTGGGCATTCATGCCGAAAGGAACCGCCGCAAAAAACTGAGAAGCCGGAACCTTCCCTGCCCAGTAGTAGGCAGCTCCATGGTTCATCTCCACAGCCCCATTGCTCACCGCGTCGAACCCTTCCAGTGCAGGAATGAGTTCGCCACCGCCGTACACTGTGATGTCCATCCGTCCGCCCGACATCTTGCGCACCCAGTCGGTCATCATTTGACAGCCTTCACCTACCACAGGAAAATTGGGCGGCCAGGTAGTGGTCATCTTCCACCGATAGGTCTTGTTGAAATTAATGTTAATTGCCTCCGGCTTCTTGCTGACATCACAGGCACTTGCCAAGCCAGCCACCCCCGCGATGGAGCTTGCACCGGCAAGCTTGAGGAACTTTCGTCTGTTGGATTCCATGGAGGGAATTTAGTGAAAGCAGGAATAAGAAGGCGCAAGCGGACGCTTGCGCCTATAAGGAATTTTTAGTCCTTTAATTTACTTGCCAAAATTGAGATCTGTAGCTCTACCCGTTTCACTTCCCTTATCACTGCATTCTTATTCATTTCCATAATGTGATACAGCTTTAATATCGTAACGGCTAGCATGAGCACAAAAGCGCCAAACCCGAATTGAAACATAGCTATAGTTTCTACCGCAACATAACTTCGATAACCGCAGTAAACGGCGAAACTCATCATGATCAATTGCATTATGATGGTCAGTACATTTAACCATTTCATTTTCCCTTGAAACAATCCTCCAATCATTTGGATTACGTTCTGCTCTTCGTAGCTATTGAATAGCTCTTGCTCGTCTTGCGACAAAGCTTCTTTGATCATCTGATCAATGTTTTCATCCTTTTTCATTTTGAATAAATTTTGTTTTCTAATTGATTTTTTAAAAACGCCCGACCTTGAAGGAAAAGTTTTCTCTGTTTATAAGCTAAGGATACCAGAAGAGTAAGACTCTTTGGAACGCTTGGAGATGGTGCATTATTAGCTTAAAAGAATTCAATTCGCTCGGAGCGATACAGGATATCTGTTTGACCCCAAGCCAATTCACCCGTTCCGTTTAGGTTCTTGTAGAATAGAGTGGCCTCAAAAACTTCTTCTTTGGTCTCATAATCCACCTCCACAATTTTTCCGCTTGCATTTACTCTCGGATTCAGGAAACCTGATGTCATAAGAATGTTCCCAGTTTCAGGCAAATAATCTGCATCGCTAACGATAGAGGAAAACAACTCAGATCCCCTCTCCTTTCCATATTGCCACACCTGCTGAACAGTCATTTCTCTAACATCAATTTTGTACTCAACAACACGTGAGTAAGAAGGGATATTTAGGAAGTTCCTTCGGGCGCCATTATCAAAGACCAAAATATTGCCGTTTGGTAGAATGGATGGAGTATGGTTTCCCCATGGAAAATCAAAATTTTCGGCACTCTTGTCTCCGTTCTGAACCTCGTCATCGAATGGCACACCATTCTCGTTTACTGCAGTCAGTAAATACGAATTGGTATCAGGTCCATCTCCTTTGCGCCCAGCTCGCCCCCAATTTTTCTTAGGCGAAAGTATCCACTCCAATGAGTCTCTGAGATTCAGCTTTGCAAGTCCTTGGTTTTTATGAGACAGTATTAGAGACAAATCCTCGTGATTGTAAGCGAACCCATTCATGTGAAGCCAATCTCCCTTACCAAAGAAATTAAGATCGGAACGACTTACATCCAAATGTTTGGCCATGTCCCATTCTTTAACAACCTGAGACTTCTTTCGGTCGTAAAGAATAAACCAATCACTGTCTGACCATATCTCGTCATTATCTATTAAGATTCTGGAGTCTCGTTTTCCAACTGCAAGTAGCAATTTACCATTTGGTAATTCCAGACTTTCATGATGAATGCCATAATTATCATTGATGGTTGTTTTGGTGTACTTCCCTAATAGATCAAATTCGTAAATGTTGTGACGACTGCACGCCAAAAAGTTGCCATTTTTCAGACGACGAATTGGCGCGACCATTTTCTCCGCAAAGCTTAAATCAAGGTACCAACGCACCTCTCCATTGTCATCAAAGGCCATTGGTACGGACCTAAATTTCCCTCCGTTTGCCATATGAAAATCACATAAATGCCAGCCGGGCTCCATTTTATTCCGATTCAGCTTGTTAATTTGAATTTGTGGAAATCCGGCAGGTAACGGACCTGTTTCGACACTAAGCGTCTCTTGTTTTTCGCCCCCCTCAAAAGTAAAAGTCAGGACAACCTCGTTTGACCGATTGGGATACAGTCCCAAAACTGGAAAGTTTTGTTCTCCGTCCATTCCTGAGAATTTTTTCTTCACCGGAAGGTCACCCTTTACCTCCACCTCTAACTGATAAGGAATCTTAGAGTCAATACTAACGAGAGCAGTGAGGGGAGAAATTCCATTCGGATTGAGATCAATGGTGATCTCTGGATCGAACCCGTTCGAACATGAACCAAATGCAATCAGAACGATAATAAAAAAACTTCCAGAAATGATTTCGTTGAAACGGCTCATATGCTGACTTTTTTTCCCCTTAACGACTTACTAATTTTTCCCCTTGTGAGATGCACGAATCCCTCGCGCTTATTTTGATGAGGAAAGGGTGTTTCGGGGATAGGCACATTCAAAAACTCACATAGTGCTTCCCAACCTTCCTTGATGTCATAGACGAGTAAGTTTTCACTCGGGACAATCCCTTTCACATGTTTCACATGATCATCAAATCGCTTGAGCACATACTCTTTGTTATCAGCCTTTCCCTCAAAGTATTTTGAAGTAATCCCCTTAGCTAATTTTGCCACTCGAAAGACCTGCCTCGCTCGCTTAGAAAACGGCAGGGCAAATAAGATTCTCAGCTTCAATCTTACTCCAGGATCAAATTTGAAAACGGTAGATGACATGCTCTGGTACCACATGTCTCGGTCTCTGACTGTTAACACGATTTTTGCGTCTGGGTACTTTTCAATCAATCGATCAAAGTGCATGGAACCAGGGAAGTCTACACTTGACCTATAGCCGTCAAACAATTTATCCCAATCAACTGCTTTACCATTTGCCAAATTCTCCCAATGGATGACATGACCAGGATTCTCAAATAACTTAATCATGTGATAGCATTCACCAAATCCGAGCACTTCCAGTGCAAGATGTAAGGATGTGGTGCCGGTTCGGGGATAGCCCGCTCCAATTATTTGTAAGCTCATTTAATGAAGATTAGAAATGCGAATATAATTGGAGCTTGGGGATTTAGGCGCTACATAACATTGGAGTCAAAATCATTGATCTTGATTAGTCAGCCGTTCGTAATTTTGTGGCAAGATGTTATCGTCATGAATCGGCAAAGATTCTTATCTCCTCGGCCTAAAGTTCTCTGTTACTATAAGGAAGTGGCAAACATCATCGTATGTAGTGATTTAACCCTGATCGGAGCGGGCACGAAGTAAAGCCTACCTTCATTTCATTCCAGTAGGTAAACTCCGATGGTAAAGTGCCTTGAAGTTTGCGATCTAGCCCTGACTGAGCCGATACCGTGTAAAGGCAAAGGCGGGGTGGCTGGAACTGGACCACCCCTGTCGCTTCGCTCCGTTTTTTATATTGGTAATTAGTTATTAGTTAATCAGTGTATTGGTTGATTAGTGAGGGTGTGATTGAATTCGTGATTCGTTTTCTGATTCACAAATCCACCTATTAACTCATTAACCAATAACCAAAATCACTCATTCATCACCTTATTCTGGTGGTTGATGGACTCTTGATGAACTGCCCGTAGGTATCGCTCTACGAACTCAGCACTGAGACCCACTTTCTCGCCCTTCTCGGCCATGTGTGTGAGAATATCCTCCCAGCGCTTGCTTTGTAGAATGGCTATGCCATTTTCCTTTTTGTAGCGTCCAATGTCCTGCGAAATTTTCATCCGATCTGCGAAGAGGTTCATGATTTCCTCGTCCATTTGGTCAATCTTCTGACGGTGCTGCTCCAGCAAAGTCGGGTCAGCAGGACTTTCACTTCTGAGCACCAAATTTTCGATAATCTCCGCCACACGCTCAGGCACCACTTGCTGCTTGGCGTCACTCCATGCATTATCCGGGTCGATGTGCGACTCGATCATCACCCCGTCGTAGTTCAGGTCCATCGCCTCCTGAGAAATGGCGGCAAGTCCTTCGCGGTTTCCGCAAATGTGACTTGGATCACAAATGATAGACAAATCCGGAATTCGTCGCTTCAGTTCGATCGGCAACTGCCACTGCGGTGCGTTTCTAAACTTCTTTTCTCCATGTTTCGCAAATCCTCTATGGATAGCGCCGACACGGCTGATACCTGCTTGGTGAATGCGTTCGATTGCCCCGATCCACAATTCAAGATCAGGATTCACGGGGTTTTTGATCAACACAGGAATGTCCACACCTTTTAGTGCATCAGCTATTTCCTGCACGCTGAACGGGTTCACGGTAGTTCGTGCCCCAATCCAAAGGATGTCCACGCCAGCTTTGAGTGCTTCATACACGTGCTTCACGTTCGCTACTTCCGTAGTAATTGGCAAGCCAGTTTCCTTTTTGGCAGCATTCAACCACTCCAATCCCACTGAGCCAATTCCTTCGAATGAACCGGGGCGAGTTCTTGGCTTCCAAATGCCTGCTCGCAGGACATTCACCTTTCCGGTCTTGGCGAGGCGCGCACACGTTTCTACTGTTTGCTCTTCAGTTTCAGCGCTACACGGCCCGCTGATTACGACCGGTCTTTCAAGGTTGCGACTTGGCAGCCAGTCCTGAATTTTGACTATTTGTTCCGTGATTTTCTCTACCGTCTGTTCCATTATTTTGCTTTGTTTTTTAATTCAATTCCTTCAAGTATTCTTTTTATTTCATTTCCACTTTTGATCAGCTGGTGTGCCTGATCGGTTTTCTTTTCTTTGATAACCTCACGAAAAAGCTGCAGCTTCTCGATGTATGCATCCATGGCCTCCAGCAGGTTCTCCGAGTTCTGTTCGAAAATGGGCGCCCACATATCTGCAGAACTTTTCGCCAATCGAACGGTCGAGGCAAAACCCGACCCGGCCATGTTAAAAATATTTTTCTCGTCCTTCTCAATGTCTAGAACCGTAAGTCCAAGGGTGAATGAGGTGACATGCGACAAATGTGAGACGTATGCAATGTGGCGATCGTGCTCCTCGGCATCCATGTAGATAATGTTCATACCCACAGCCTCAAAGACTCTTTGCGCCACAGCCACTGCTTCATTACTACTCTCTTCCTTGTTGCAAATGATGTTCACTTTATCGGCATAGAGTCCGTGAAACGCTGCGGATGGACCAGAGAATTCCGTACCGGCAATCGGATGGCAAGCCACGTACTGTTTGCGTTTGGGGTGGTCTTTGGCAACTGCACAAATTCCAGCCTTGGATGAGCCAAGATCAATCACCGTTTGGCCTTCTTGCAAAAGGTAGAGCACTTCAGGTAAAAGCTGGCGTGCTGCATCAACGGGGATCGCAATGAGGATCAAATCAGATTGTTCGATGGCATCCGCCAAATCGGCAAACTCGTCGATGATGCCCAAAGAAACGGCCTCCGCAAGGTGATCAGCGTTTCTGTCCACGCCAATGATCTTGGAGACCATTCCGGCCTTTCGCAAGTCCAACGCCATGCTACCCCCAATCAATCCTATGCCTATCACCGTCGCTATCATCCCTTCAGAAATTTTGTGATTCGTGCGATCGCTTCTTTGAACATCCCTTGCTTAGAGCATAGAGAGATTCGGATGAATCGTTCGCCATTGGAGCCAAAAATGAAGCCCGGTGTGATGAAAACCTGGGCGCCCATTAAAATTTCGTCGATCCATTTTTCAACTTCTTCTATTTCGTCTGGCACTTTCGCCCATACGAACATGCCCACTTGTTCTTTGTCGTAGGTGGCACCAAGCAAATCCATGATCTCCCAAGCGAGTTCTCTTCGCTCTTTGTATTCGACATTCAAATCATCGTACCATTCCTGACCTAAGGCCAACGCCTCTGCAGCTGCCAGTTGAGCAGGCAGGAATTGCCCTGAATCCAGATTGCTTTTGAAGCGAAGGATATTGTCGACATGTGCTTTGGTAGAAGCTAACATGCCCATTCGCCAGCCAGCCATATTATGCGACTTGCTCAGTGAGTTCAGTTCGATTAAGTGATCACTCAAGCCACCTTCGAGCAAGCTCATGGGCTCATCGTTCAGGATGAATGCGTACGGGTTGTCATTGCAAACGACAATGTCATTAACCTCTGCGAACGCAATCAACTCCTTAAAAAAGGCTTTCGAAGCTTTCGTTCCGGTCGGCATGCTGGGGTAGTTCACCCACATGATTTTGACTTTGCTCAGGTCCTCTTTAGCCAAAGCTTCCAAGTCAGGAATCCAGCCGTTTTCTTCTTTGAGATCGTAGTTTCTAATAACCGCTCCGGTCAGCCTTGAAGCTGCTGCGTAGCTCGGGTAACCGGGGTTCGGCACGAGCACTTCATCACCTTCATTCAGGTAGGTCATGGAGATGTGAAAGATGCCTTCCTTCGACCCGATGAGCGGAAGAATCTCCGTCTCTGAGTATAGCTCCACGCTGAAAAATTTCTTGTACCAATCCGCAAACGCCTGGCGCATTTTTGGACTGCCTTTGTAGCTCTGGTAGCCATGGGTGCTTTCCTTCGAGGCTTCTTCGTGAAGTCTATTCACGACAGCTTCAGCAGGAGCACGATCTGGCGAGCCGATACCTAAATTCAGAATGTTATATCCATTCGCATTCAGCTCTGCGATTTCACGGAGCTTCTTAGAGAAGTAGTATTCCTGCACATTTCCGAGTCTGTTAGCCGTCTGGATCATAATATTGTCTCCCCCTTTTTGTAAACCCCCAAAACATTCAGCATCTCCGTCACGCCCTTTAAACCCTCGATGGTCGATTCATACCGCGCCAATTCAGCAAACTCCAGATCCACATGGAAGTAGTACCTCCACTCCTCATCGATCACCGGAAAGGATTGTATTTTGGACATATTGAGTCCATTCGCTGAAATAATTTCCAATGCCTTCAATAAGCTCCCCGGATCGTGCGAGACTCGGAAGTGAATGGATGCCTTGTTTGCTTCATGCGTACCATTCAGCGCTTCCTCTCTCGATAGAATCAGAAAACGTGTATAGTTATTCTTCACCGTTTCGATTCCCTTTCCAAGCACTTCTAAGCCATACAGTTTAGCCGCCGTGGCACTTGCTATTGCTCCAATACCTACTTGCTTACTTTCAGCAATTTCCTTCGCACTTAGTGCTGTATCTGGTGCTTCTACCAAGTGAACATTTGGATACTGATGAAAGAACTTACGGCATTGCTCTATGGCCATGTGATGTGATCGAACTTCCTTGAGGTCTTCGATTTTAGTTCCCGGCAGAGCCATCAGGTTGTGCTCGATTCGCGTATAAATTTCACCAACAATCTTCAGGTGAGACTTGAGCAGCAATGTGTAGTTGGGCCCAATGCTTCCCGCAATGGAATTTTCGATAGCCATGATCGCCCCCTCGGTTTTGGACTTGTCCTCAGCCGCCCACACCAACTCCTGGAAGGTATGCGCAGGTAGCACGTCCACCGATCGCTTGAAGTAATGCTCCGCCGCACTCTGGTGGTAGCTTCCCTCATAACCCTGTATGGCAATTCTCAATTTCATCTTTCTATGCCAGTCTTAAAGGCAATAAAAAAGGCCTCCATGTGGAGGCCTCTTGTTAAGTTTTATTGGTTAAAACATATTAGACCTCCACCCTGCTCAGCGCAAAAAAGAAATAGAAGTAATATGTTCTGTAGTTCCTCATCGTGTTAATAACGGTGGTAAATGTGAATGTAAATTTTCAAAGCAGCAAAGAGTTCAGGAAAAAATTAGTGATAAAGCAGTAATTCCTTCCGATAATTAACAATTCGCTAATACAACGGAAGAGTTTCTCAATTTTCTCACATCTTCATTGCGAGGAGAAACTACGAAGCAATCGTCATTTCGACTGAAGGGAGAAATCCCCCTCAATAGTTTGGGAGACTTCTCTTTCCCCGATATACATCGCGGTTCCCTCGAAGTGACAGTAATAGGATAGAGCTACACCCCCCATCGCGATTAGGTTGATGTGGCATTGAACTATATGAAAAAAGCCTTTCTCCGAGGGTCTTGCGACAATCCAAGGGGTGGTTACGACAAATAGATGTGGCTGTATAAATTATGACAAGAGTTAGCGTAAATTCGAAGACAAAATTCTAAACCCTTCTTCATGAAAAAGATCAACATCTTCTACTGGATTTCTGTCGGCTTGCTTCTCTTCTTCCTCGTTCCGGGCTCTATCATGAACATCATGCAAACGCCTGAGTGGGTGGAGGTTTTTAATGAGCTAGGCTACCCAACGTACCTGCTGCCTTTCCTTGGTATAGCTAAACTGGCCGCCTGTATCGTACTAGTCCTGCCGTTTTTTAATCGATTGAAGGAATGGGCTTATGCAGGTATTTTCTTTGATCTTGTTGGAGCGACTTACTCAGGACTGATGGTCAGTGGGTTTATGCCTCAGATGATCATTATGTTTGTGGCTGTGGCTACTGTGCTGGTTTCTTACTGGCTGTGGAGGAAGAAGACAACTTGAACTTCATGAAGTCAAAATGGATTCTCATCTTTTTAACTGTATGCACTGTTGTATTAGCAGCCTTTCTAGGAATCTTGATTGTTGAGAAAGAGGCAAATAATAATGATCAGCAAAAATTCAAAATGGAGCTTCTTGGTTATTTCGATAACATTGAAAAGGGAAATCCTGAAACCTTCTTTTTAGTTATTGATGGTGTAGTCCATCAAACCACGAACACTTCGATTTTAGAGAGGCTTCAATGTCTTCGGATCAAAGACGTTAAGTTGATATCGGGAGTGAAATCCTCTGAATTATATGGTCAAGACGAGAAAAAAATTGGAATACTGGTAAAAACGGTTGAATAAAATACAGCCTCTACCTAGCCACGATCAAACGGAGGTCGTGCCGGAGAGCGAGCCCGCCTCCACGATGTTTCGGGCGGGCAGGCGCGAGTACAGCTTTTAGATTGCCTTGAAGGTTTTGAAATAGCCCCGATTGAAAAGCGGGAGCACAGGTGGTGAATGGCGAAGAAGTGTCGCTCTAAAAATTGCCGGATTTATTCCGGCATCTCATAATCCAGAACAACTAGATTATGAGTTCCCGGCACAAGGCAGGGAAGGAGATTCTTTACTGCGTTCAGAATGACGATGCGGAGAGTAGATTCCAAGCCATCCTGTCCACATTCCTATTTCAAAATCCTCATTTTCTGCCACTCTGACCGCCTTTTAGTGCTGGTTCGTAGTTTGATTACTCCCAAGCAAATACAAGGACTATGAATTTCAATAACTATACAATCAAAGCGCAGGAGGCATTACAGAAGGCAACTGAGATCGCTTCCGGCAATCAACAGCAAGTGATTGAAACGGGCCATCTATTGAAGGCGATCCTTCAGTCGGATGAGAACCTGGTTTCGTTTCTCCTAAAGAAGCTGGGAGCTACCAAAGCTCAGATCGAAGCTCCATTGGACGAGGTGGTTTCGGGCTATCCGAAAGTTTCCATGCCTGACGGCAGGCAGGCAGGCGGACAACCTTACCTCGGCAATGATGCAGCAAAGGCGCTCCAAAATGCCGAGAAACAATTGAAGGATTTTGGGGATGAGTTCGTGGCGGTTGAGCACATTTTGTTAGGCATCTTGGCTGGCTCAGACAAGACTGCTCAAATCCTAAAAGGGGCAGGTTTCTACGAGAAAACATTAAAGACGGCCATCAAGGAACTACGTGGTGGCGAGAAGGTTACTGACCAAAATGCGGAAGCAAAGTATCGTTCGCTTGAGCGCTATTCCATCAATCTGAATGACCGGGCAAAAAAAGGTAAAATAGACCCAGTGATTGGACGAGACGAAGAGATTAGGCGTGTACTTCAGATTTTGGCCAGAAGGACGAAGAACAACCCGATTTTATTGGGTGAGCCTGGCGTGGGTAAGACGGCCATCGTGGAAGGCATGGCCCAACGAATCGTGGATGGTGATGTACCGGAGAACTTAAAATCCAAAGTGATCATCTCCCTCGACATGGGCTTGCTCGTGGCGGGCGCCAAATACAAGGGAGAATTTGAAGAGCGACTGAAAGCCGTAATCAAAGAAGTGACTGACTCGGAAGGAGAAATCATTCTTTTCATTGATGAAATTCACACACTCATCGGTGCGGGTGGCGGTGGCGAAGGAGCCATGGATGCGGCTAATTTATTAAAGCCGGCATTAGCCCGGGGTGAACTTCATGCCATCGGTGCAACCACCCTTCAGGAATATCAGAAATACATCGAGAAAGACAAGGCACTTGAGCGAAGGTTTCAGTCCATCATCGTGGATGAACCGAATGTGACGGATGCGATTTCCATTCTTCGTGGCATTAAAGACAAATACGAAGTACACCACGGTGTGCGAGTGAAAGACGATGCTGTGATCGCAGCAGTGGAACTTTCGCATCGATACATCGCCGATCGGTTCTTGCCGGATAAAGCGATTGACCTCATGGACGAAGCGGCTTCCAAACTCAGGATTGAGATTGACTCATTGCCTGAGGAATTGGATGAGTTCAATCGCAAGATCATGCAGCTGGAAATTGAGCGGGAGGCCATTCGAAGAGAGAAAAACAAGGAAAAGGAAAAAGAGCTCAACAAAGAGATCGCTGACCTGGATGCAGAGAGACAGGAATTGAAAGCCAAGTGGGAGAATGAGAAATCTGTGATACAGGGCATCAGAACTGAGAATGAGAATATCGACAAGTTCAAGCAGGAAGCGGAACAGGCCGAGCGATCCGGTGATTTCGGATTGGTCGCGGAGATACGGTACGGCAAGATCGTGGAAGCAGAGACAAAGCTGAAAGGCTTTCAACAGCAACTGGTCGAAATGCAAGGAGAAAAGAGCTTGCTCAAAGAGGAAGTTGACCCTGAGGACATTGCAGAAGTAGTGGCCAAGTGGACGGGCATTCCGGTGAGCAAGATGCTCCAAAGTGATCGTGAGAAATTGCTTCATCTGGAAAATGAGCTTGGGCGTAGAGTGGCCGGGCAGGAAGAAGCGATTGAGGCTGTGTCTGATGCCGTGCGAAGAAGTCGAGCCGGGCTTCATGATCCTAAGCGTCCGATTGGTTCGTTTATCTTCCTGGGTACGACTGGAGTGGGTAAGACGGAGCTGGCGAGAGCGTTGGCGGAATATCTCTTTAATGACGAGAACTTGATGGTACGCATCGACATGTCGGAGTATCAGGAGCGCCATGCGGTGAGCAGATTGATCGGAGCGCCTCCTGGATATGTGGGCTATGATGAAGGTGGACAACTCACCGAAGCAGTGAGAAGAAAACCATATTCTGTGATCTTGCTTGATGAGATCGAAAAGGCACACCCTGACGTGTTCAACATCCTCCTCCAAGTACTGGATGACGGACGTTTGACGGACAACAAGGGTCGGGTGGCGAACTTCAAGAACACGATCATCATCATGACGACCAACATTGGGTCTAGCCTGATTCAGGAGAATTTCGAGAAGCTGGATGATAAAAATCCCGAGCCGGTGATTGAGGAGACTAAGAATCAGGTGTTCGAGCTACTGAAACGATCCGTGCGGCCAGAGTTCCTCAATCGGGTAGACGAAACGATCATGTTCAGACCATTGAGCAAAGGTGACTTGCAGAAAATCGTGGGCATTCAGTTTAGGCTGATCCAGAAGCGATTGGAAGAAAGTGGCATCAAGATCGAGGCGGATGACAAGGTGCTGGAGCATCTAGGCAAGGTCGGTTTCGATCCACAATTCGGGGCAAGACCACTAAAAAGGGTTCTTCAGCGAGAAATTCTGAATGAATTATCAAAAGAAATTTTGGCGGGAAACATCATGAAAGATTCAGTGATTGGGGTGACACTTAGCGATAAGAACGAGGTGGAATTCCTGAATTTGGATAAAGTGGAGATTGGGAGTTAGGGGTTAGAAATTAGGGGTTAGGGGGCAGGTAATTCTGCCCCTTTTTTTGAGTTCAATCATTCTCAGTGTTACAATCAAAGGGACAAATTCTCTGAATAGTCCACACTTAATCACCCGTTAAAGCCAGTTTTTAATCATTGGGTCTTGAAGCAGGTCGTATAATTGGCTTACCTGAGGCCTTAACTTATCTCTCAAAATTCCCTCGTACTTTTGATCTATGGTGAGTGAATGACCCACATTTTGTGGTTCACTGGCCGTCTCCTCCCTGATGGTTGTATGACTGACGCCAAGGTGACTATAAATAGCCGTTAACAAGCTTGTTGGGTCGCTTTTAATTTGGTCGAAATAACCGACTAGCAATTGATCACGCTTGAACACTCTAAGCCATCGTTCCAACGAACGAGCATAATTTCCCTTTTGAGCTAAGACCTTCCTGTTGAGGATGTCAATCACTTCATTCTCTGAGAGTTCGGAATGCACCAACCTTTCTTTTCTAAGCACCATGCGATAGTGGGACCATGCCCGATCAATTGGATCTCGCATGGTTAAGATCAACTTCATGTTTGGGTTCAGTCTATGTACATGGCGAATTTCTCTAATCCTCAGTGTGGTATACGATGGCGTAATTTCTCCAGCAAGCCTATTCTTTGCACTATTGAATAACGACCGATACCAATCATCATCCACTTTGCCGAAGCAGTAGTTCAGAAACCAAGAGGGATTATCCGATCCTCTTCGAACAAACTTCTTTAGCATCCTGTGAAATTGCCGATGTTTTGATCGGTATTCCGGATAGGTCAGCCTATCAAAATAGTGAATGTCCTTTACGGGAGGTAAATAAATATCGGGGTGCTTCTTTAGTTGATGATATAACCAGGTCGTACCCGCTTTTTGAGCACCAATTCCTAGAAAATCAGGACCAAGATTTTCATTCTTTCCCATGTATGATTAATATTAATGAATAATCCTATCATCATGCTTACAGCCGAACAAACTCAATCTCTCGAATCTGAAATCAAAGAATTAGAAGCGCAGCTCACCGGTGACATGTTTGCCGACATGGAGGTCAAAGACAAGATTCATAATCTGAAAATGAAGCTAAATGGTACTCGACCAGTGAGTAGCGAGATTGAGTGCGTGGGTTGCGGGAGTTAATCTCTCTCGGAAGCCTGCTGAATTAGGCTGATTACCTCGGCGTTCCCTGACATATTAGCGTAAGAAAGAGCTGAATCTCCTTTTGAATTTTTGAAATGTACATCCGCTCCTTTTGAAAGGAGCATCTCGATGATCTCGAGATTGCCTTTGAAGCAAACACCCATCAGTGGTGTGTTGCCCATTGCATCCTGCTCATTTACGTCAGCTCCCTGCTCAATGAGAAGCTCCGCAATCTCCAACTGATTGCTGTAGGTAGCCATTACAAGCGGAGTAAAACCCCGCTGATCTTTTCTACTTACCAATGTTGGGTTCTGAAAAATCAACTCCTGACATTTCTCTAAATCCCCATTTCGTATTGCATCAAAAATCATAATCTCTTATTAAAAAAAGCCGACCCACAAGGGCCGACCTTTTTATCACTTTAAACTTGTCTTTATCAGAAACGATCAGCATTCATGACCTTCGTCCATGCCGCTATGAAATCCTTGACGAATTTCTCCTTATTGTCATTTTGCGCATACACTTCGGCGTATGATCTCAAAATGGAATTAGACCCAAAGACCAAATCCACTCTAGTCGCTGACCACTTGAAATCATTGGACTTGCGATCTCTGATTTCGTACAATCCATTGTCTACCGGATTCCATGAGTTATTCATGTCGGTCAGGTTTACAAAGAAGTCGTTGGTCAATGAACCTACATTGTCGGTAAAGACACCATGAGGAGTTCCGCCATGGTTCGCTCCCATCACTCTCATCCCACCAATCAAAACTGTCATTTCAGGAGCGGTCAATCCCATGAGCTGGGTTCTATCGAGCATTAACTCCTCTGGGCTCACCACATAGTCCTTTTTCAACCAGTTTCTGTACCCATCAGCCAATGGCTCTAGTGGTTCAAATGATTCCGCATCCGTCATTTCATCGGTAGCATCGCCTCTACCTGGAGCGAATGGAACCGTGATGTTCATACCAGCATTTTTCGCTGCTTGCTCCACACCCACATTTCCTGCAAGGACAATGACGTCAGCTACACTAATTCCGAATTCCTGTGCGATTGGTTCTAAAACAGCGAGCACCTTTTTCAATCTCTCCGGCTCATTTCCAGCCCAGTCCTTTTGGGGAGCCAATCGTATTCTTGCGCCATTTGCTCCACCTCTTTTATCTGAGTCGCGGTAGGTTCTGGCACTGTCCCAAGCGGTAGAAACCATCTCAGCTATTGAAAGTCCGGAGGCGGCAATTTTTGCTTTTACAGCGTCTACATTGTAGTTGCTCTTTCCTTCAGGAATTGGGTCTTGCCAAATCAAATCCTCCAATGGCACATCTGGTCCAATGTACCGGGATTTGGGCCCCATGTCTCGGTGAGTAAGCTTGAACCAAGCTCTGGCAAATGCATCCTCAAATGCGGCAAAATCATCTTTGAACTTCAGTGAAATCTCCCTGTAAATGGGATCCTCTCTCATGGCCATATCGGCATCAGTCATGATCGGATTCTGAGGGGTCTTTAAATCTTCAACATCCGTCGGCATGTCTTTTTCGTCGATTTCCGCTGGTATCCACTGGTTAGCTCCAGCAGGGCTTTTGCTCAGCTTCCACTCATGGTTGAAGAGCATCTCGAAGTAGCCATTGTCCCATTTTGTCGGGTTGGATGTCCAAGCTCCTTCTAAGCCACTCGTTACCGTGTCTCGTCCTTTGCCTTTGCCATTTGGATTGATCCAGCCAAAGCCTTGGTTCTCAACGGATGCAGCCTCGGGCTCAGGCCCCAACGCTCCGGCATCACCGTTTCCATGTGCCTTGCCCACCGTATGTCCACCAGCAGTCAGTGCAACAGTTTCCTCGTCGTTCATGGCCATCCTTTTGAAGGTCTCGCGCACATGAGCACCTGTTTTCACTGGGTCAGGCTTTCCATTTACTCCTTCAGGGTTTACATAGATCAATCCCATCTGGACGGCCGCCAGTGGATTTTCCATGGTGTCAGGTTTGTCCACGCTTTCATATCGGTGGTCGCTAGGAGCTAACCATTCCTTCTCCGCTCCCCAGTAGGTGTCCTTTTCAGGGTGCCATATATCTTGCCTTCCAAATGCAAACCCAAACGTTTTGAATCCCATGCTTTCGTAAGCCATGTTTCCTGCCAGAATCATCAAATCAGCCCAGCTCACTTTGTTGCCGTATTTCTGCTTGATAGGCCAAAGCAATCTTCTGGCTTTGTCCAGGTTGCCATTGTCGGGCCAAGAGTTGAGTGGAGCGAATCGAAGGTTTCCCGATCCTGCACCGCCCCTGCCATCGGCAATTCGGTAGGAACCAGCCGCATGCCAAGCCATTCTGATGAAGAGGCCACCGTAGTGTCCCCAGTCGGCAGGCCACCAATCCTGACTATCGGTCATCAAAGTCTTGAGGTCGTTCTTTAGTGCCTCCACATCCAACTTCTTCAATTCCTCGTGATAGTCGAAATCTTCTCCCAGAGGGTTCGTTTTAGTGTCATGCTGGTGTAGGATATCCAGATTCAGGGCGTTTGGCCACCAGCTCATTACGCTACTTTGGGTTTCGGTGTTGGCGCCATGCATGACCGGGCATCTCGCTTCACCATTCGTTGCAAATTCTTTTGACATGTGATTACTATTTTCTATTTGGTTAACAGTTCGAAAGTAAAGTTGCGATAATTTGAATTTATATATTTTATATATCCATAACTTTGAGTTATGACTTTGAATCAGCTGGAATACGCTCTGTATCTTCAGAAATATGGCAACTTTAAAAAGGCCGCTGAGCGTCTTGGCATTAGCCAACCGGCCCTTAGCATTCAGATACAAAAACTAGAAGAGGAGATTCAAATTGCGCTTTTTAATAGAACTACTAGCCCGATAACTGCGACCAAGGATGGTGTGGCCTTTCTTTCAAAATCACAGGAAATAATTTCAGGCGTAAAACAGCTAAGAAGCTTTTCTCAGGAACTGAAGGGTGACTTCAATGGTCGTTTGGTGATTGGCATTATTCCAACCCTAGCGCCATTTCTGGTTCCACTGTTTATTGATGCACTTCAAAAGGACTATCCCGGAATACAGCTAGTGATCAAAGAGCAAATTACAGAGCGGATTTTAGAAAACATTCGGCACGGGGAACTGGATGTCGGGTTGATCTCCACGCCTGTCAGAGTGCATGGTATTGAGGCCATCCCGCTTTTCTATGAGCGCTTCTATGTGTATGCTTCAGGCAATGAAGTCTCCAAAAACGAGCTTCGAATAGATGAAATCGATCAGGAGAAACTGTGGCTCCTGGACGAAGGGAATTGTTTCAGGGATCAGGTCAGTGATTTTTGTAATTTATCCCGAATCCGAGAGGGTAAGGATTTTGTGTATCAAAGCAACTCCATTGATGCGCTCATCAGGATTGTGGATACGAAGGGAGGAATGACGATTTTGCCTGAGCTTACCTCACTGAGTTTGAATGAAAATCAAGAAGAGAATTTGAAGGTGATAAGCGGCAAGCCAAGAGCGCGCGAAATAGGCATGGTCGTCACCCCGAAGCATGATAAGGATCGCTACATTCGCGTGCTTGGTGACTACATCAGACAAAACATACCCCACCACATGCTCGAAAAAAACAATTACATCGTAGTGGATCCACACATTCAGGTCAAATGAAAAGTACAATTTTTACTCTCCTTTCGCTTTTTGCCTTCGTCACTTACTCACAAGATTTTACTAATCGTGAGTCATTGGACAAAATACCAGCTGCTCCGGACTACACCAGTCTCAAGTACTGGATCGCTCATCCTGAAGTGCAGGATATGGCCGACTTGGTTCCAGGCAAAAAAGGAGAATTGAAGGATTTGCAAGCGCAAGCCGAGGTAGATGTCTTCTTTGTTTATCCCACTATTTACACGGGCGATCAAAAACCAATCAGCCCTTGGTACGCGGATGTGAACGATAGAGAGCTCAACCAAGAGATCGCTGAATCAACGATAAAATATCAAGCAACCGTTTTCAATAGCACGGCCAAAATCTATTCGCCTCTTTACCGACAGGGGCACATCAAAGTTTTCTATTCAGACTCAACGCTGAAAAATGAAGTGCTTGATCTGGCCTATCAGGATGTGAAAAAAGCTTTTGAGTATTACATGAAAAATTGGAATAACGACCGACCGATCATCATAGCCAGCCATAGCCAGGGGACGGTTCATGCAGCTCGATTGCTTCATGAGTATTTCGAAGGTAAGGCCCTCATGGACAAACTGGTGGCTGCCTACATCATTGGGATGCCTGTCCAAAAGAATGAATTCAGATCAATTCCCATTTGTGACTCTCCCAATGAAACTGGATGTTGGATTACGTGGAATACCTTTCTCGATGCATACTACCCGCCGAAATATGAACTTTGGTACTCGAATGCGGCGAGTGTAAATCCACTTAGTTGGACTACCGACGAAAACTGGGCGAATTGGGACGAAAATCCTGGTGGGATTCTTAAGAATTACAGAAAAATTCGACCCGGTTTGACAGATGCAAAGAATCATCGGGGTTTACTCTGGATTCATAAGCCTAAGTTCTTTGGCAATTTTTTGTTTAACTGGAAACGCTTCCATGTAGCGGATTATAATTTGTTCTATTTGAGTATTCGAGAGAATGCCGCGTTGCGAGTCTCCGAATTCTTAAATCACAAAGATTAAGGGGGTCAACATTATAATTGGACTAATCCCCAAGGAGTTTATATTTTTTTAGGAAATTCGCACCACGAAAAGCACCACGGCACATCTCTTATGATCAAAACAGTCATTATCGGAGTAGGAAACTGCTCATCCTCGCTCATTCAAGGATTGGAATACTACGGCACTGGAGCCAAAGAAACAGGCTTAATAAAAGCTAGCATCGGCGGATATGCACCTAAGGATATTGAGATTGTGGGGGCGATTGATGTGGATAAGAGGCTGGTTGGCTTAGATATTTCTGAAGCCATTTTTTCAGGATCAAATACAGCGGCAAAATTTTCTGATGTGCCGCACAAGGGGGTGAAAGTTGTAAAAGGTCATCCTCTAGATGGAGTTGCTGCTCATATGGGCGAAAGCTTTCAGGTAGATGAATCTCAAGAGCCCGTGAATGTTGTCGACTACCTCAAGGCTGTTGGAGCAGAAAGTGCCGTTTGTTACCTCCCGGTTGGCAGTGACAAAGCAGCAAAATTCTATGCCCAGCAATGTCTTGACGCTGGAGTAAGTTTTATTAACGCAATTCCAGTATTCATTTGCTCCACACCAGAGTGGGACGAGAAGTTTAAAGCTGCTGGTATTCCGTGCGCAGGAGATGATATCAAATCACAATTCGGTGCGACGTACTTGAATCGGGTACTCGTGGAGAGTTTGATGAATCGTGGGTTCGAAATTTCAGACTTGTACCAATTGAACGTCGGGGGAAATACCGACTTCCAAAACATGATTGATGAGTCGAGGCTAGAGTCTAAGAGAATTTCTAAAACATCGGCTGTGAGTACTCTTTACACCGAAAAAAATCAGGAAGCCCCTGCATTACGAATTGGGCCAAGTGATTTTGTCCCGCACCTTGGCGACAAGAAAATCTGCTATATCAATGTAAACGGAACTCAGTTTGGCGATTTGCCTTTCGAACTAGAGTTGAAACTCAAGGTAGAAGACAGCCCGAACAGTGCCGGAATCATGATGGATGTCATAAGGTATGTACGAGTGGCAAGGGACAAGGGGCTTAGCGGTACGGTTCCTGCGATTTCTTCCTTCGGCTTCAAACATCCTATAAAAAATGTGGGTGAGCAGGAAGTACTTGAGAATCTGGCTAAGTTTCTTAGCTGACCTTCCCTCTTAGCATAGACAAGTCTTCCGGGGTATCCACATCAGACCAAAAGTGTCCTGTGACTTCTCTGATCTTGGCGCGAGATTCAGATGCCAAAAGTTGAACTCCATCCGATATGCTTTCACCACCATTTTCAAAAGCCCTCTCCAGCACTTCAAATATGGTCTGCTGGGCAATGAAAAGGCCTGTGTCATACAAATCATATTCCGTTAGGCTCTTCCCTATCATGCCAATACGATCGGCATCACTTTGAACCTTGGTCACATCGGCCAAATCTATGTGTTGGTTCCACTTTCCTGGACGATCCACAATTAGAATTAGGTCCTCATCGTCCGAATAATGGGTCTTCGATTCGGTCATGAAATCAGGGCTGAAATAATGATCTGCCATTGTATAGAAAAACTTATTCGCTTCTGTTTCCATTGCCCATTGTTTTCCCTTGTGGAGAGAAATGCCGTTTGCCCGTTCAAACTCCGAATTATGGATAAGCGTGATCTTCTTCCTCAAATCTTCAGAGATACCTTCAAAGTATTCTTCAAGCATCTCACTTCGATAACCTGTCACCACGCAAAAATTATCCACGCCCAAATCAGAGAATTGTCGAAGATGTCGTCCCATCAGGGTTTCGCCTCCAATCTTGATCATTGATTTTGGGATGCCATTGTCAAGGCGGGTATTCATACCGGCGGCTAAAATCAAGCAGTTCATGCCAGCCATCTATATTCCTCCATTTCTACTTTTTTGTAATCCAGCATGACTGTCGGTTTAGGTTTGAAAAAAGAGAAAGTGCTTTTTCTCTTTTCCAACGTACGAGTCAAATTATCATGGGATTTGGGTTGAAGAGACACGCCTATTTGGCTCAATCGACCAATCATATTTTGTATCTGAAGTTGGGGCTTAATGTCTTCATCAAAGCCTCCCACCTCGATTAGTGTGTTCCGAAACATTGCGATTCGCTTTGGCAATTTTCGTTTTTTCTCAAAAATTAGGAGTCGTTCATTTTCAGTCAAAAGCTCTTTCCAGATGAAAGTTGTCATTCGGGGTGCCAACTGGTCTTTAGCCCCCAAGGTCATAATCACCGCTCCTGAAGCCAGGCCTGCAGCAAGATTTAACAACCTTTCATTTTTGGCTGACTCTGGTATAGCTACTTTCAAAAGTCCATTGTTTAGCTCATTGGCAAATTTAGATTTCAGACTTTCCAAATCGGACTCATTTGAAACCACCAGTAGGAATTCCGAGTGATTCGTATCCATTCCAAGCGCATTGAGGTTCGCTTCCAGAATAGCTAGATCAAGGGAATCATCGTGTCTTAGAATTTGACAATAACTCACGCTTGGCGATTGAACGAACCTAGAGACAAATAAGGTCGACCTATACCTCATGGATTGATTTTAATTCAAATTTTTTCCCCCCGGGCACCAGCATACTTACTTCTTCTAGCCCGAATTTTCCGTTGTTGGCTATGATGCTTTCCGTATTCAAAAGTCTTTTTGAGATGAATCGATTGTAGGTCCTCATCTCTCTATAATTCATTTTCTCAGGTTCATATTTTTCATTTTCCAACGCCTGATTGTATCGATCATCCAATTCAAGAATCACTTGCGAGCCTCTCATTTCAAGCCTATTCACCAAGTCTCGATCCTGAAAGCCCATTTCTAAGAATTCCTCATTGTAGCCGCCCACCGCAAAAAAAGAATCCCGACTAGCCGCAATTCTTCCAAAAGAGCCATCCTGCTTTTTGCCTGAGAACTGCCACAGGCAGATGTCATTTGGGTAGGACATGAATTGCTCGTAGACAAACATGCCTCCTCTGTAGCCTGTCAAATTATCTCCATCGAGGTTGACCAGTATCTTTCCTGAGGAAATTCGGTGAGTGGTGTTCTTGGCCAGTGGGGCGTTCCAACGGTCATTAATTTTTCCCTGAAAATATTTTAGATAACCCGATTTAACATCAGACTCGAAATTACTCCAAACCCAAGATGCCACATCTTCATCGCTTCCATAATCGGCAAGTACAAACTCAATTTTTTCTTGATCGACTCGATTTGCATCGAGGTTTTGCGGCAGAGTTTCCATGAGCTGAGAAAGTCGGTTCTTGTGAGAAATACAAAAAGAAACCAGCGGAGCATGTCTGAATTCCTTCATGGAAAAGACCGGAGATCGCTCTCTCTTCAGTGAGCGAAATTCATTAGCGACACTTTTCCTTTTGTTGATCTTAATAATCACGCCTTCTTAAATATTCCTAGAAACTTGACAAATGTCTCAGCTACAAAGATGGCAATTCTGGCTCCAAGATATCTTTTTTGAATCGACGAATGTAGAAGCTGACTGTTCTCAAAATCCACGTTCCAAACTCTCTCAATGAACTCTTTTATTACTTCCTTTTCTTTACAAGCCATTACTATTTCTTGCTCCAGCTCGTAGCTGACAAAATCAAAATTGCTGCTTCCAAAAATTAAGGCAACCTCATCTATCAAAATTGCTTTGATATGCGACATTCTTCCCTGGTACAAATGAATGTTCCATTTTCTACCTTTCGATGTATCAAGTAGCATTTTGGTCATTATCCCTTTATTGTTCATTTGCGGAGTGAGAATATCTACAGGCACATTGACATCTCTCAATTCTCGAAGTAGCGGATTGGATAAGTATGGAGAAATTATTTTGATGCTCTTTTTTGCAGATTTTATTTGATTAAAAAGGTCGGCATACAAACTCTTGCTTCGGTTACCATTAAGAAAATAGATATCCGAACCATGGAAGCTGACCTTCTTGGATTGATTTCGTCCTGAGATCGTGCAATCCAAATCGGCTACCACACTCGCCACATGTTTTGGGTCATCAATTCTTACCATGAAATCATGCCAGAGAAAATTGTGCTCACTAAAATTCAGGCCACCCAAATACAAAACATCATCAATAACAATGAGCTTCTTATGATTTCGAAACGGATATCGAGCAAAATTCCATTGCATCCTGTTGGTCACATAAATCTCTATCCCATCAATATGTCTCTTCTTTAAGAGCGCCCGAGTAGAATCCACCTCCGACTTGAAATCCCTATCCGAGAAATATCGTGAGCCTAAAGCCAATCCATCATTGATATTCACCAAGGAATACGCATCTACGACTAATCTTTTATCCTGTGCTTTGGATTTTCCTACCCTCTCAATGAGCCAATTTCCTACTTCGTCACACTCGAATGTCATCACCTGAATGAGCACTCTTTTGCGGGCACGCGCTATCTCAAATTCAAGTTCACGCTTAAATTCCGAGGCATCAATTAAAAATCTGTTTGGGTGAACTTCGCTCATCGGGCAAAAAAACCATTTTCTTTGGAATAGATGAAGATAGCACAAGTTTGTCCATATGACTTCAGCAGGCACGGAGGAGTGAAAACTCATATTCTGCAGCTAAGTGATGCCCTAAGAAAACTTGGTCACGAGGTTCATATTATTGCGCCAACTGGGGCAGAGACTGTGCACCTCACGAATTTTCACCCTTTCGGACGGAACTTCAGCATTCCATTTTTAGGGACCAAAATAGACATCAATGCTGCACTGGGTTCTGAAAAAAAGCGACTGAAAAATTTCCTGAAAGATGAGGCATTCGACCTCATTCATTTTCATACCATTTGGAATCCCATTCTCCCATTCCAAATCCTTTCCCTATCAAAAACCAAGCGCGTCTCAACCTTTCATGATACCCCCAAAAACAATTGGGTTGGTCGATTTCTGGGAAGGTATGTCATGCCTTTAATGGCGAAGGTGATCTTCACAAGATTGGATGGAATTATATCCGTCTCGGAGAGTCAGGCCAAATTCATTAAAAGATACAGCACACGAAAGATTGCGATCATCCCAAACGGGATATCTGTTCCGGACAATGTACCAGCAGGATCTGAGCGTGTTGAGCATCAGCTGCTTTTCCTAGGACGATTGGAGCCAAGAAAAGGGCTACTCTCAGCTCTCAATGCCTATAAATTGATCTATGAAAAGCATCCTACTGTTAGTCTCAAAATTGCTGGAGAAGGGGATTTGCTGCAAGAGGCTAAAGACTTTGTAACGGCACATAGTCTGAAAAATGTGGAGTTTCTTGGTAAGGTTAATGATGATCAGAAATGGCAACTTTATAGATCATCGCAGGTGTATCTCGCGACAGCAGAATATGGGGAAAGCTTCGGGATAGTTTTGGTGGAGGCCATGTCCATGGGAGCACTGCTCTCCGGCTTTGCCAATGACGGGTATAAGATGGTTCTGAGCAACAAGCAGCTGGAATACTTCACGGCACCTAAGGACATTGAAGGTCTGGTAAGACGTATATTAAAATTATTAAACCTAAAACCAGAAAGCATTGGTAACCTTCGTGCGGAAGGAGCGAAAATTTCAAAAAAATATGACTGGGAAATTTTGGTGGAGAGTGTTCTTGAGGTGTACCAAGAATCAAGGTAGAGCACAATTATATCTACCTTTGCACGTCAAAATTGAACGGTGAGGAATGAAGTTAATCCTTAATTTAATCAAGAAAAATCTCTGGCAGTATGTGATTGGCACCATGTTCAGCATGGGCGCTGGCACATGTGGCGCCCTAGTGATCAAACAGATCCATGGAGCTCTGAAGGGGGGGCTTGATAGCCAGCAATTCATTATGGAGTTTGGGCTTTATCTGGCTGGTTCTGTGATTCTTGGTCTCATCGGTTCTCAAATTTTGACAAAAATATCGGCGCGAAATCTGAAAGAACTCACCGTGTCCTTATCTAAAAAAATACTAAGAGCCCCCTATAGAAATATTGAGATTGAGCAGGACAAAATAATCCCAATTCTAACCACTGACCTAGCGAGAATTGGCAGCACCGCAGCTCAGATGCCAGACATCATTACGAGTGTTTTTATCCTCTTAGGGTGTTTCATTTATATGCTCACCATTTCATTGCCGATGACGCTTATTGGCATTGGAATATTTGTGGTCAACATGCTCATGATCACATTTTTATTGCCTCTGCTGAGGTCTCATGAAGATGACGCAAAGGACCTTCGTTATAAGCTTTTCAAGCAACTAAAGGCCATGGTAAGCGGTCTGAAGGAATTGAGCTTTAAGAAGAAATTGCGACAGTCCTATGTAAATCAACTGATCGCCAAAACCATTGATCAAAGAAGTGCCCTTCAGGTTAAAAACACTCTGCTAATTAACTCCTTCGGAAAGCTCGAAAACCTAATGGTGATGATAGCACTTGGAGTAGCCGTGGCATATGCTCAGGGCACGGAGCTAATGAAGTCCGGTGAGTTTGTTGAATTTCTGGCCATTGCCATTTTTCTAGTGACTCCAATGCGAAAAGTCAACGGATTCCTCAGGGTTATTCATAGGACAACCATGGCCATTGGGCAGATTGAATCCTTGGGGGTACAGCTTAGTGGATATCAACCAAAAGCAACCAAAAAAATACCAGTTGATGGCTGGTCTTCAAAAGATCCGATCATTTCTTTCAGGGAAATTACCCATACATATGAAAGCGAAGAAGAGCATGAGTCATTTGAGATGGGTCCTATTTCATTTGATGCATACGAAAATGAAACGGTTTTTATCATTGGTGGAAATGGAAGCGGGAAGACCACTCTCATAAAGCTATTAACAGGGCTTTATGCTCCACAATCGGGTAGTTTGATCTATAAGAATCATCCTATCACGGAGGAGTATCTGGACAACTATCAAAACACGATCTCCCCATTGTTCTCGGATGATTTCGTTTTTGATATTCTCTATCACATTGATGATGACATTCTCGAAAGCCAAGGTCAGGAATACCTCGACTACTTAGAGCTTTCTAAGAAAGTAAAAATTGTCGATCAGAAATACACAACTACCAATCTCTCTTTTGGTCAAAAGAAGAGGCTGAACCTGATTACTGGGCTATTGGAGAATAAGGACATCTATGTCTTTGATGAGTGGGCGGCAAATCAGGACCCCTACTTCAAAACAAAATTTTACGAAGAAATTCTTCCTAAGTTGAAGCAAGCCGGCAAGACGATATTTGTGATTTCGCATGACGACTCTTACTTCTTTATGGCGGATAGAAAAATAAAACTACGAGACGGAAAGAAAGTAGACGTTCCTGAGGCAGAACTTATTGGCTGAAATTACTCGACCCACGATTCACGATAAGCCTCCCTTTTTCAATGTTTTTTTTGGCTACTGCAGATGCTGCATCGTGCACCCATTTACTCGATAAAGTACCCCCAAGCAATTCGGCTCTTAGAGCAAGATCCAAAATGGCATCATTGGGTTTTTCGAGCAGTTCCTCCAAGCCTTGTGCCAGGAAAAATAATTCAAAACTCATTGCACAATACTCTTCATTGCAAACAATCAAGTCGTGTTTACTGGATTCAATTTTCGTGTAAACGAAGGAAATCTGGTCAGAATCAATAGTGCCCAAAGCAAGACAAACTACTTTGGAGGGTGCCGCTAGCAGTAGCACATTCATAGATTCGTTGCTATTTTTATTTAGATCAACCTTAAGGTGAGAATACCTAATTCCATCGGCCATTTCAGCTGAAGGATCACCCATATGAACAACTGCCACATTATCCCATCCCAAGGATTCATTCATGGTAAAAAAAGCCGATCTCAGTCTGTCGGTTCTTTCTTTAATAACCCTTTCGGCTCTTTCCTTGATCTTCTCTTTATGAGCCAGTATGTACGGTGCTACGGATGTCTCTTTCATGATTCCTTCGAGCTCAGAATGTAATTATACACCTGCATGGACGGTTCGCATAGTTCAGCTATTGTCGCTAATTGACTCGCGGTGATATCCTTCTTGGCAAACTGCGCTCCCGAAGGACTTGAATTTGACTTTCCAATTGAAAGTTTGCCACCAAAAATATTTTGATAAGATATTTTCCAATCTTCCAATTTCTCCAACACCCCCACCAATGCAAAACGGTCTAAGTTATTGGTCGCTTCTTTGATGCCCTCCTCCAAAGAAATGTTTGGGTATTCTGAGAAGTACCGAACATATAACTCACCAAGAGCTGCCGCTCGGCTGGTTCTCAAAAAATCATCAAGGGCTTGATCCAGCTTGAAATGCTCCGAACTCTTGTGGGTATTATACAAGAAATGGGAAATAAAGCGATCTACCGGGTTGCGTAGAATCGTTACAAATTTCCATTCATCTTTGAAAAAATCCAGTGTATCCTTTCGGCATGGATAGTGGCCCATTACCAAGCCCACTTCAGAGTCACTCAAAAAATATCGAAGTAAATCTTCTCTGTAGGCATGCAAATTAGTTTGATCACCCACTGAAGCCCCTTTATGAGATGGTGCCGCTTTGATCCTTACCGCTTCCAATGGAGAATTGAAGGCTCTTTGGATCCCTGATTTCACAGACTGCCCTCCACATTTTGGAACGTGTACAAAGCAAATTCTATCCCGAGTACGTGGCTTGAATAAATTCATGCTTTCTTCCAGTAAGTATACGTTTGCTCAAAACCACTTTCAATAGTGTACTGACAGTTTTGTGGCTTTTCTGCATCTAAAATAGACCAATCATCCGCAATTAATTCTATTACCTTCCAAGGAGGGTACAACCAAAAGCTACGTCCGATTTTTCTAACGAAAAAATCCATGAAACTGGTAGCTGTTCTAAATACCCAACTGGGTAAAGACAAAACAACGCCTCGCTTACCGGTCACCTTCCGCAAAGCATTGGTCAAATCTCTCTGAATATAGTTTCTTCCATCCCATCCATAGTGCAACACTTCCCCAGAATGTAAACTATCAGCTATGATTCTGGAAAGGTCTGAGACATGTATGAAGGTCAATTTTCTGCTAGCGCTTCCGAGTTGTAGGATTACACCACGATTTGCCCAAGCAAAAATTGGATCAAAAGCGGAATCACCTGGCCCATAGACAGCCGTAGGACGAATGATTGTGAAATCAATCCCAGATAGTCTGACGGCAGTCTCGGCTTCCAATTTGCTTTTACCGTAAGGAGAAACAGGCGAATCCTGCGGGTTCTTCCCTGGTCCTCTTGCGGCCAGGCTCGAAATGTAAACGAATTTAGAAAGGCCTATTTCAGTGCTGGCTTTCAGCAAATTTCTTGTTGACTCGGTGTTGCCTAGAAAATAATCCGTTTCCTTCTTCCCTACCGTGCTGCCCGCATTATGAATGATAAAATCCGGTCTGGTTTCTTGTAATTTATCGCGTAACGAATCTTGATCCAGATAATTTAATCTTACAATTTCTACTGGCAAATCTTGAATTCGCTGGACATTACTTGCCTCTCTCACACCGGCTATCACTGCATAGCCTCGATTGAGAAGCTCCAAGATCAGGTGCCTGCCTATAAAGCCATTTGCTCCGGTAACAAGAACGGTTAAATCTGATGAGCGCATGCGACGAGTCTTCCGTGATGTGACAAGGAGACCTCTATTTTGTCCATACTAGGACGCTTGATCCAGGGAATTTTATTTTCATCCTTTTCAATAAATGCCTCCTCTATTCCGGTAGAATCAAGTGCCAATTGGCGGACATCCCTTGATTGTCCTCTTCGATCCTTCCCACTGAGTGCGTGACTAACCTTCACCCTATTCTTTGATAAAGAGGTCCAAACATGAAGAAATGTTTCGAAAATCAAGCCTTCAAAGGTCAATGTCGATTCTTTGTATGAAACCACTCCGTGAACGCCATTTCCCTCAATTGAAAGTGATGCAATGACGAACATTTTAGGATTAAACCTGTCTAGGTTTCCAATTTTATTGGAGGATTTATACGCCGATTCTTTGATCGCCCATACAAGCCGTGACCTAAGCTCCAGTTCAATCCCAGACAAGCTTTCTAGAAGTAGGTGTTCAGAGTTAGTAATAGTATAAGTGAGTAGGCGCTGGAAATATCTTATTCCATTCCTCGGCCTTTCTAGAAGATCAACAACATCATTGCCTAAGGCAAGCATTTAATCGATCAATTTCTCGATGACATCAATTGAAGAGGCAATGGTATCCATCTTATTGATGGATTCATCATCTATCACAATGTCGAACTCGGTTTCGATATCAAGGACGATATCTACCACATGAGCCGAGTTGATTTTCAAGTCGTTTATTAAGTCTGAACCCTCATTGAGTCCTTCAAACTGCGCTTCATCACCCACATATGGTTTGATGATATCTTTAAGCTTTGCTAATATTTCTTCTCTTGACATTTCGGATCAGTTTTTCCAGTTGCGCAAAACTAAGCAACTATTAACATCTCCGAATCCAAAACTTGATTTAGCCGCAATGTTGATTTCCTTCTTTATTGGATTTAGAGGAATTTTTTCTCGATCCACTAACTCAGCAATTTTCGGGTGCAAGTTTTCGGTATTTAATGAAGGGTGAATAATTCCTTCTTGCATTTCCAATAGAAGTGCAACTAACTCAATGGCACCAGCCGCTCCCAAGCAATGTCCGATCATGGACTTTGTAGAATTGATATGAGGGAAATCCTTTCCTTCTAACCCTAGAACGGCGTGCCAATTTTGAATCTCTAAAACATCTCCAATGGTGGAGGTCAAATGGCCTGATATTAGATCAATTTCCTCGGGCCGTATATCGGCAGTAGTGAGCGCCTTTTGCATGCACCTTCGTACTCCTTCCCCATTTGGCTTGGTCATGGTGCCGCCCATTCGTTGGCCACCAGCATTCAAGCCTGTGCCAATTATTTCGGCATAAATTTTCGCTCCTCTGGCTTGTGCAGTTTCCAAGTCTTCCAAGACCAAGGCCCCTGCCCCTGCCCCTGCAATGAAACCAGAGGCCGTGGCATTCATAGGTCTGGAACCGAAGGTAGGATTGTCATTAGAGTCCCTACAAAGCACCCTCATGGCATCAAACCCTGCCCAGCTATACTCATTGTAACCTTCACAGCCACCACATAGCATTCGCTTGGCAGCACCAGCCATAATTTTCTCATAGCCCATGATTACGGCCTCAGATCCGGTGGAGCAAGCTGAGGAATTGGTAGTGACGTGATTGCCAAGCCCGATGAATCCACACAAGTAAGCACTTATGCCACTGTTCATCAATTGCTCAACCATTGTGGATCCAAGTCTTCGAATCTGCTTGGCATCTACATTTTCAACGTACTTCTTAATCAATTCATCAATACCAGAGGATCCAATGCCAAATACAGAACCTGCATCCCAGTCGGGCTCATCCTGATCCAATTTCAAACCTGCGTCCTTCCACGCATCTATTGCCGCAATGGATCCATTAATAATACCATCGTGCTTCAGGAACTTTATTGTCAGATCAGAGAAGTACTTCTTCTTGTGTTCATCCGTAATATCAGGAGGTCTGGCGCAGACTTGACATGCGTATCCTTTCTCTTCTAAGTCTGACCAATGAGCAAGAGCAGAACGACCTTCTTTCATGGCCGACAATATGCTGTCCGTTCCTAGTCCGAAGGGTGATACGGCTCCAATCCCTGTGATGACAACTCTTCTTTCCAAAACTATTTCTCTATTATAAAACCGGAAAGATAGCCCTCACACACCTTTTCCTGATGACTATTGTACATTATTACTTTGCATTTCAATTTGCTGAATCTGAAGTACTCTTTAGTAGCCTCCACACGTACCGTTTCGCCTGGATAGACAGGTTTTAGGAAGTCAATTTGTGCCGAAGAAAACAAAGGGATCATTTCTTTCTGCTTTCTCTCTTTGAGCAAATGGTAAATACCTAAACCAACCAGTCCGATTTGCGCAGCAGTTTCTGTGAGAATAACTCCTGGCGTAATTGGCTTGCCGGGAAAATGACCCTCGTAAAAAAATTCATTCTCCTTAAAAGTGTAATGCCCTGAAGACCTGTCGTCAGAAAGCTCATCAAAGCCATCAACAAATAGAAAGGGCTTCTTGTACGGAAGGAGATCAAATACTTCTTTTTTAATATCCATTATGTCAGATTCTCTCCCCCATCAACCATCAGTCTGGAGCCATTGATCCAATCAGCCTCCGGCAGACAAAGCAAATAGATTGCGTTAGCCACATCTTCCGGTTGAGTGAGTCTACCATATGGATTTCTGAATTTGGCCGATGCTTTCATAAGATCACTACCGGGAATCATGTTCAATGAAGGTGTGTCCGTGACTCCAGCATGAACCAGATTCACCCTTAGTCCATGCGGTGCAAACTCCACGGCCATATACTTCGCGAGGGTTTCTAGACTAGACTTGGCCACCGCTACAGCGCCATACCCTGGCCACACTTTCCAATCTCCCTCGCTCGTGATGCCAATTACCCGAGCCTTTTCTGAAAACAGGTTGTTCTCCAAAAGATCGTTTGTCCAGCTGAGCATACTGGTGGCCATGGCCTGATTAGTCAATGTAAAATCAAGCTCTTCAAGTTTGTTCTTTCCAAAATCTATGGCGCGACGTTCGTTCTCAACACTCTCAAACCATGTCTCAAGTTTATTATCGGCCTTCTTTTCTAGTTCGGCATGGGAAAGCTTTTTAAGATTACCTTTCGCAACAGAGTGAACCAAAACCGCAATCGAATTCTCCGTAATTTCAGATTTGATTTGATCCACAATACCAAGCCTTTTATCCGCATTCAAAGCATCATCATTGAATGACAAAACTCTTACCTTCTTTCGAAGCTCGTCAAATTCCTTGCCCACTTGATCTAAGGTTGACCTTCTGTCTCGATGAACAAGAATCAAATTCATCCCATGACTTGCTAGTTTCTTTGCCGTAGCAAGGCCCATTCCACTACTTGCGCCCAATACGACCGCCCATGTTTGATCCATTTTTTTTGATTTAGAAGTTCTTAATATAGCACCTTCGTCGCTTATAAATGGCTCCTTCCTCTTGGTAATCGTTGAATTGAGTAAGTAGGTGAGCGTTCTGCTCCAGCACCTGATTGGTCATAGCCGTGGTGATGCCTCGCTTATTATAGGCCTGTATAATGTCTCTAAATACTATTGCTGTGGCACCCATTTTTTGATATTCGGGCAATACGCCAATTAAGTACATATCAGCTGAGGTCTCCGTTTTCATTGATCTAAGAATGTGGAGAAACCCAAAAGGAAACAACCTGCCCCTCGCCCTCTGAAATGCCCGTGTAAGACTTGGCATGGTCACCGCGAATCCGACCAATTCATCATCTTTATTCACGACCATGCTCATCAAATCGGGAATTACGAAACCTAAATATTGCTTAATGTAGAAGTCAATTTGCTTTTCGGTCAAGGGATGAAATCCATAGAGGTTTTCGTAGCTTCTGTTCAGGACATGAAACATTTCACGACCTCTTCTAGCCGCCTGCCTTCTTGTTTTGAATTTCAAACTTTTGATCCCAAATCTTGATTCGACAAGCTGAGCTGTTCTGAGCAGCTTTTTGGAAGGTTCCTTTGGCACTTTACCCCGACCCTCTACCCAATCCACTGATTTCTCAAACCCTAATTTCTCAAGGTGTTCCGGATAATAAGGAAAGTTGTAAATGGTAGCGATGGTAGCGGCGTGTTGAAATCCCTCTACCAGCATACCTTCATAGTCCATATCGGTAAATCCTAATGGTCCATGGATTCCCTTCAATTCTCTTTTTTCTGCCCAATTTTTCGCTGTGCTGATTAAGGCTTCTGACACTTCATGGTCATCAATAAAATCAATCCATCCGAACCTTGCTAGTCCCTTTTCTTGGGTCTCATTTGAATCCGCGATGCAGGCAATTCTGCCAACAACTTGATCGCCCCTGAAGGCTAGAAATTGTTCAGATTCGCAATGTTCGAATGCGGGGTTTATTCTTGGATTAAATGTGTCTAATTCATCCTTGATGATAGGAGGAACCCAATTATCACTTTCTCCAAAAAGCTTGAAAGGGAATAAAACAAATTTTTTCAGATCAGACCGAGATACTACCGGCACAACATCTACGCCCATTTAGACAGCCACAGGTTTTGTCAAAATATCTAACTCAACGGCAATGTTAAAAATCTCATCAATTGCCTGATCAATCTGATCTGTAGTATGGGTTGCCATTAACGAGAATCGAATCAATGAATCGTTTGGGTTCACAGCAGGCGGTACCACGGTATTAACAAAAACTCCTCGTTCCAGAAGTTGAGTGGATAACTTAAATGTTGCATCGTAATCCCTCACATATATTGGAATTATGGGCGTTTGTGTCTCTCCGATATCAAATCCAAGATCATTGAATCTTGTAATTGCATGATTGGTGTTATCCCACAGCCGTTCGAGCAAACTGGAGTCATTCTGAAGCAAATCCAATGAGGCAATTACAGTCGCCACAGAAGCGGGAGCCATGCTTGCACTAAAAATGAACGATCTCGATTGATGTTTTAGAAAATTTATAGTGTCCTTATCACTCGCAATGAAACCTCCAATAGACGCTAAAGACTTACTAAATGTGCCTCCAATAATTTCTACTTCCTTTTCAAGGCCAAAGTGAGATGCGGTTCCCCTTCCTCCTTCTCCAATTACACCCACACCATGTGCACAGTCAGACATTACAGTTGCTTTGTATTTTTTGGCTAGTGATACTATTCCTGGTAGATCCGCTATATCACCCTCCATACTAAATACTCCATCAACTATAATGAGCTTGAATGAGTCAGGCGGGCAATGTTCAAGCTTCTTTTCAAGAGAAGCCATGTCGTTGTGCTTGTAGAATAAAGTTGATGCTTTGGACAATCTACACCCTTCAATTATGGAGGCGTGATTATTTCTATCACAAAGAATGTAGTCTCCTTGTTTCGCCAATGCCGGAATGACGCCCAGATTTACCTGAAATCCAGTGCTGAAAGCAATTGCAGCGTCTTTGTTTAGGAACTTCGCAAGCTTTTCTTCCAACTCCACATGAATATCAAGGGTTCCATTAAGGAATCTAGATCCTCCGCAACCTGTCCCATACTTTTCAACAGCCTTTATGGCGGCCTCTTTTACATAGGGGTGATTGGTAAGGCCTAAATAACTATTAGAACCAAACATCAATGTCTCCTTGCCTTTGTAGTTAACCACTGTATCCTGAGCAGACTCTAATTCTCGAAAATAGGAATAATAACCTAAACTTTTAACTCGCTGAGGTTCAGTGTAATGCTTATATCGTTCCGTTAATTGGCTCATCCAAAAATTTAAGTGCGCAAAGGTAAATAATACTTATTTATAATATCCTTTATGGCTGAGCAAGGGTAGATGGCTGGTTAGACCAATAGGTATTGGTTGAACTTCCCAATGAGTTCCCCCAAGTCCTTGTCACAAATTTCTTCAATTTTTCTGTGATGCAAAAACTCTACCAAAACTTTATCCTGAACATCGGCGATTCTCTTCGCCTCGGAATATGGCGTGTCGCTGAATGTAACCATCGAGTACTGTGGCATCCACTGATCGGGGTAATTGGCGCTTAGCTGTGACTCGATTTTCTTTCTAAACAGAAATCTGTTATCGCCAACCCAATCTCTCATTTCTACAAAATTCTTGAGTGCAAGATCGGCAATAGCATCAGCATCCTTCTTCCTCACTTCCTGAAACTCAGTCAATATCACACCCCAATCGTAGTTTCTCCTCTCTGCCATCTCCATTAGCAAGCGACAATCCTCAAAGCCGGCATTCATTCCCTGACCATAAAAAGGAACAATCGCATGGCTGGCATCACCCAATAACAAGGTATTGTTGTTCAGCCAAGGGTAGCATTTGAGTGTAACTAACGATGAAGTTGGATTCGATAAAAATTGCTGTTCCAAATCAGGAATCAAAGGAAGGATATCCGAAAAATGCTCCCCAAAAAAATCGCTAACCGCTGATTCCTTATTCAACTGCTCAATCGACGTACTTCCTTTGAAAGGCAAGAAAAGGGTACAAGTAAAAGTCTTGTCCTGATTAGGCAATGCTATCAGCATGAAATTGCCCCTTGGCCAGATATGAAGAAAGTTGGGAGGCATAGCAAAATCACCGTCTCTTGGAGCCATCTTCAATTCTTTGTAACCATGATCAATGAAGACCTGCTCTTCCTTGAATTCTGATAATTCGGTGAACTGAGATCTCACAGCAGAAAAGGCTCCATCCGTTGCAAAGATCGGAGAACCAGAAACGGTCATTTGACCATTGCCGTGGGTAAAAGTTATGACGGATTTTTCAAAGTCAATCGCCTTGCATTCATGGTCAAAATGAAAACTCACTCCGCTTTTTTCGGCCTCCTCGATTAAGGTCAGATTCAGTTTACTTCGAGAAACTGAATTAATGAATTGACCTTCTTTGCCATAGGCCTGCTCAGTCAAAGCCCCTTCTTTATCATGCATTTTTCGTCCATGCATGGGAATTAATTCCTTTTCTATTCTCTTAAAAACATCTGCATGTTCTAGGGCTTTGATCCCTCTGTGGCTCAAGGCCAAATTGATTGATCGGCCTTCTAAGTGCGACGTTTCTCGCGGGTCTGACCTTTTTTCAAATACTGAAACCTTAAATCCCTTCTTTGCAAGCATAGTTGCCAACAAAGAACCTACTAGGCCCGCTCCAACAATTTTTATTCCTTCGTTCATTCGAGAGCCGTTTTCAAAAGTTGAATAAACCTTCCCATTTCCTCAAATGTATTGTAGAGTGGAGTTGGTGCAATTCTGATAACGTTTGGCTCACGCCAATCACAGATCACGCCGTTCCTGCTTAGCTCGTCATAGGCTGCCTTGCCTTTATTCTTAACATAAAGCGAAAGCTGACAACCTCTTTCGCTGGGGTTCCTCGGCGTGATAATTTGAATATCATCTGTGAATTTTTCCAGCTCCTGACAGAGCCAATCAATCATTTTCAAACTCTTCGTTCTCAGGTTGTCAATTCCAGCTTCCTCAAAAATAGAAAGTGCAGCGAGATGGGCAGCAGAGGACAGTACATTTGCATTGCTCAGTTGCCATCCATCAATGTCAGGGATTGGGTTGATTCTATTGGCCATTTTGAATCGCTCCTTGGCATCATGCCCCCACCAACCGGACAATCGAGGCAGTTCGGTATTAGTGGCATGCTTCTCATGTATAAACATGCCTCCAATTCCTCCAGCACCCGAATTCAAGTATTTGTAAGAGCACCAGACGGCAAAGTCAGCTTGATCATCGTGCAAGGTCATGGGCATGTTTCCAATGGCATGAGCCAAATCAAAGCCAGCTAATGCTCCAGTGCGATGAGCTGCTTTAGTGATTCTTCCAATATCAAAAAACTGTCCCGAGTAATACTGAACACCCGGCATCAAGACCAAAGCCAATTGATCTCCAGCAGTAGAAATGGCCTCCTCGATTTCTTCCATTGGCAAATAATCTCCTCCTTTAGTTGGCTCAAGCTCAATAAGATGTTCCTCAGGGTTGATTCCCTTCATTTTCATGTGGGAATGGGCCGCATAAAAGTCAGAAGGGAAGGCTCCCTTTTCGATTATCAGCTTTACTCTTTTTCCTTTGGGCTGATAAAAAGTGGCTAGAAGCAAGTGAAGATTTGTAGTGAGGCTTCCTACTGCTTGCACTTCTGTTTCGTTCGCTCCTACCAAATGGCCAAGTGCCTTCTTGGCTAATTGATGATAAGATACCCATGGCTTTTCTCCAGTGAAATGCCCTTCTACACCTTTTTCCTTCCAATTTTCTAATTCCTGCTGAATGAACTTTTCTGTGCGCTTTGGCTGCAGACCTAGTGAGTTCCCACAGAAATAAATGACAGTATTTCCATTCTTAGTTGGAATATGAAATTCTTGACGGAAAGACTTCATCGGATCGGCTTGATCCCACTCTTTTAATTTCTCAAAATCCATTATTCAACAAACCTCGGGTCAGCTTCCATCTTTTCCCCACAATTACTGCACATTCGCATCTCATCCGAGCCATAAAACTCTCTAAATCTTGGTAAAAAATCCTTCTCAATATTGGTCAAAGGAAAATAGGTGTCGTGAAGCTTAGTATTGCAATTGTCGCAAAACCACATCAAGCCATCGGTGTGACCTTCCTCCCTCTTTCGTTCAATAACCAATCCTACGGAACCTGCAGACCTGATGGGTGAATGAGGAACTTTTGCAGGGAGCAGGAACATCTCTCCCGCCTTGATCGGGACGTCAACAGCTTTTCCGTCTTCTTGAATTTTGACTAAAATATCACCTTCGATCTGGTAGAACAACTCCTCGGTTTCATTGTAATGATAATCTTTCCGCGCATTTGGCCCGCCTACTATCATCACTATGTAATCACCCGCATCTGCATAAAGGTTTTTATTTCCGACGGGCGGTTTTAATAAGTCTCGATTGTCATCGATCCACTTCTGAAGATTGAACGGTTTCGCAATTGCCATGACTTTATGTTTTAGGTGAAAAAGGTAGCGATATTTTTAGAATCCAATTGATGGAAGTCGTCCAAATTAATCCTCCTTAAGTAGCTGTTTTTGTAGATCCTCTAAGGAAACGCCTTTGGTTTCGGGCATAATGAAAGCGACAAATAACAACTGCAAGACCATAAAACCAGCGAAAATGGCAAAAACAGCGGTTGGCCCTAGCACATCCGGATTCATCATAAATGGCATCATTGCTGGGATGATAGCTGCCAACCACCAGTGTACAGACGTTCCGAATGATTGCCCTGCCGATCGTAGGTGGTTAGGAAATATCTCAGAAATGAACACCCAAATAATAGCTCCCTGACCAATGGCATGCGCCCCGATAAACAGGAACAAGGCCACTGGAACCACATTTGACCAACCATAAAGAAAGGCCAGAGAAGTGGTAGCAAGAGTAACAATGTAGCCAATAGAACCTATGTACATCAACTGCTTTCGGCCAAGTCTATCAATCAACAACACGCCCAAAATTGTAAATATAAAGTTGGCCACACCAAGGCCAACAGAGCTCAAAAATCCAGCCTCTTCACCTAAGCCTGCAGCTTGAAAAATGCGCGTGGCGTAGTACAGCAAAGCATTGATTCCGCTGAATTGATTGAAAAAGGAAATAGCAAAAGCTAACATTAGCAATTTTTTATACTTCGGCCTGAAGAGTTTGTCGCCTTCTGTGGAATTAGACATGCTTGCCTGCACACTCGAAATGTGCCCCTCTACCTCACTTTCGGGGTAAATAGAAAGGAATACCTTTCTAGCTCCTTCCACATCCCCCCTATGGAGGATCAACCATCTTGGGCTTTTCGGAACCGTCATTACCATGAACGTATAAACTAGAGCAGGAACGGCTTCAACCCCAATCATCCACCTCCAAGTATCAATCGTCACATACTTTGCTATCAAATAATTAGAAACAAAGGCGATCAAAATCCCAAAAACAATATTCAACTGGTACAAGGCGGTGAGTCGTCCTCTCTTATTTGCCGGGGCTATTTCTGCGATAAAAGCTGGTGCAGCAATAGTGGACGCGCCCACACCCAACCCACCAATGAATCTAAAAAAAACAAACATCCAAGGGTCATTAACCACCGCCGATCCCAAGGCCGAAACAGTGTAAAGCATCCCGATTAGGATAAGGGTGTTTTTCCTTCCTATTCTATCCGTAGGAATACCCCCGAACATTGCACCGAAGATGGTCCCCCATAAAGCGGAAGCCACCACAATCCACCCATGAAAAAGGTCATTGCTGCCGAGCAGGGTGTATTCTCCCCATAGAACCTGCAACTCTCGCTCCGCTCCATTTATTACTATGGTATCGAATCCGAAGAGTAATCCGGCAAGTGCGGCAGTAATAGACCAAACATTAAGTTTCGAGTTCATTCTTGGGTTGATTTGAGTTGGCCAGTAATTCGGAGCATTCGAATTTAGTTCATTCGTTCATACTGCCTAAATTGTGAGCAGAATTTACAACCACCCAAATGAAGATTGAATTAACTGGAAAAACGGCCTTAGTCACAGGAGCATCAAAGGGAATCGGTCGGGCGATTGCGTTACAGTTTGCACAAGCTGGGGCCAACATTGTAGCCGTATCAAGGGATGCCGATTCGCTTCAAAAACTCATCAATGAGTTGCCTCTGGGAAATCATCACTTCCTTGACGTTGATTTCTCGAATTCGGATTTTGCGATTAGTAAAATTTCGGATTTCGTGAATAAAAATCCCATAGATATTCTAGTCAATAACACTGGCGGTCCAGCCCCAGGACCTATAGAAGAGGCCTCTTGGGATCAATTCTTAAAAGGGCTGGAAATGCATCTGAAAATGAGTCAGGCGCTGACTCAGAGTGTGTTGCCTAATATGAAGAAAGAGCAATTTGGTAGAATTATCAACGTCATTTCTACTTCAGTTAAAATTCCAATTCCGGGACTGGGAGTGAGTAACACCGTGCGAGGTGCCATGGCATCTTGGGCAAAGACTTTAGCAAGTGAGGTAGGCATGCATGGCATCACCGTGAATAATATCCTCCCCGGTTTCATCAAAACAGGTCGCTTGGATTCTCTTATTGATGGCAGGGCTCAGAAGCAAAATACCTCTACTGATCAAATCGAGGAAGCGATGATTTCATCAATTCCAGCTGGCCGATTCGGTAAGCCTGAAGAACTAGGTTACTATGCTACCCTTTTAGCCTCAGAAATGGGTGCTTACATCAACGGAACGAGTCTCCAAATCGACGGAGGCAGAACAGGCTCATTATGATTAAGATTCAAAACTATATTGACGGTCAATTAACTGATCCAAAGTCCGGTCATTTCATAGAAAACTTTGCCCCAGCGAAAGGTGAAGTGTTTTCTCAAATTCCAAATAGTACTTCTGAGGATGTAGAGTTTGCAGTTCAAGCAGCGCAAAATGCCTTTCCTGCCTGGTCGCAAATGTCCATTTCGGATCGTAGCAGGTGCTTACATAAGCTTGCAGACTTAATTGATAAAAATCAAGAATACTTGGCACAATGTGAGACGCTGGATAGTGGTAAACCAATCAAACTCTCTCGCACAATAGATATACCTAGAGCATCAGCCAATATTCGCTTTTTCGCTTCGGCCATCGTCAATTTTTCTTCAGAATCTCACATCATGGAGGGTGAAGCTGTGAACTACACCAGAAGAGCTCCAATCGGGGTAGTAGGCTGTATATCGCCATGGAATCTTCCTCTTTATCTCTTCACTTGGAAAATCGCTCCTGCGCTTGCAATGGGAAACTGTGTAATTGGGAAGCCCTCCGAGTTAACACCCTATACGGCATTTAAACTAGCTCAACTCGCCATTGAAGCAGGACTCCCCGCAGGAGTATTAAATATTCTACATGGCACTGGTCCATCCGTAGGTCAGGCAATTGTGGATCATCCAAAAATCAAGGCCATTTCATTTACAGGGGGCACTAATACAGGTAAAATCATTGGCAGGTCGTGTGCTGACCAATTCAAAAAAACATCATTGGAACTCGGAGGTAAAAATCCTAATTTGATTTTCGCCGACTGTGATCTGGACGAAGCAGTGAAAGTGAGTGTGAGGAGTGCGTTCGCGAATCAAGGCCAAATCTGTCTATGTGGATCAAGGATTTTCATTGAACAGAGTATTTATCAAGAATTCAAGGAAAAGTATGTTGCTCGCGTCTCCACCATGAAAGTGGGTGACCCGCTTGATGATGTCCATATGGGAGCCTTGATTTCAGAAGGTCACATGACTAAAGTTTTGGGTTTTATAGAACAGGCCAAGAAAGACGGAGGCACAGTTTTAACGGGGGGCGAACAAATCGAAGAGTTACCGGGGTACTTCGTTCGCCCAACTGTGATAGAAGGATTAGATGCGCATTGCGCTATTAATCAACAGGAAGTTTTCGGACCGGTAGTCACCCTCATTCCATTTGCCTCGGAAGATGAGGCTATTAAAGGTGCCAATTCTACTGAATATGGACTAGCGGCCACCATCTGGACCAATGATCTGAAAAGAGCGCACCGAGTTGCTCATCAGCTGGAATCCGGCATTGTCTGGATCAACTGCTGGTTGCTGCGGGATCTGAGGACGCCATTTGGAGGAATGAAAAACTCAGGAGTCGGGCGTGAAGGTGGGAACGAAGCTCTTCGTTTCTTTTCAGAGTCTCAGAATATCTGCATTAAACTCTAACAAAAAACCCCAGCCAAAGGCCAGGGTTTCAATTTCGTACTGGAAGAAAAATACTATTCCTTCAACATTGCAATTTTGAAGGACTTTCTCTCCTTGTGGCTGCAGTAACCACACTTGTAATATTTCATCAATTCACCTTCCTCGGTTGTAGAAGCAGGTTGAATGATTTCCTCTCTGTCCACTTTCAATGTTTGATAGCTACAATTCGAGCATTCAAGTGCATGCAGACGACCATTGTATTTCTCAATTTTAGTGAAACCAGATTCCTCATCTATCCATACATCATAGTCTACTGAGAAAGCATCCTCTTCCGCTTGCATACCTTCATCCAAGTGAACATCCTCTTCTTCCTCGCTCAAAAGCTTCATCTGACGCCCATCGGGAGAAATCCGCGGAGCAAATCTCAATCTCTTAAGTCTCTTTTCGATAAAGAAAGGATAGTAGAACTTCAAAATGTTTTGAAGGATTACAGCAATGATCATGGCCATCATCACCGTCACGAATAATGTCACGAAGAAATAAAGCCAGTTGGCCTGAAGTCTTTGAGCCATTACATTTCCTGCATTCACGTAGATAGTTGCTCCAATTATAATCATCAAGAAACCATACCATAACAGGTTGATTTCGTGCATGTTAATATAATCGTATCGAGTCTTGTAATCTCGAGTGGATGCCAATTTCAGATAATGTCCAAGCAAAATCAAAACCCCAACAGCAGCGACAGCCATTGCTGCATAGTTGCCATAAACATTCCAGGGGTCAAGAAACGCAGATGAAATAGGTTCGGTCATAGTTTTTTAGTGTTAGCGATCGGTTAGTACAAAAATGACGTTTTTTTCAATTAATTCAACCGTAGTGATAAAATTTCCAAGCGCTCAAATTAAGCCAATTCATCTGTAAAGTACTGAAAAAATGAATTCGAATCAACCATGACGCCTTTAATTGGAGATTTCCTACTTTTAGCCTCCTCATTTCCAATCCCTTAAAGAACTGATCAATTATGCGTTTTAGTATTCTACTCCTTTCAATCTTCCTTTTTTCCTGTGGAAAAATGGGGCAAAAGTCATCCAATTCAACAGAATCTTCCAAGAAGGATCTAAAGAAATACGCTCAGGAACTCTCACAAAAATTCATCATTGCCGATGGCCATGTGGACCTTCCCTATCGTATGAACGTGGCGGGCTTCATGATCAAAAAAGAAGTAATGGATGTGTCGGTTGAAACAGAGGGCAATTTCGATTACCCAAAATCTAAAAGAGGTGGTCTTGACGCTCCGTTCATGTCCATTTATATTCCCAGCAGATATCAAGTCTCTGGAGGAGCCAAAGAAATGGCTGACTCACTCATTGATATGACCATGAAATTGCCTGTTCAGTATCCTGATTTGTTTGGACGTGCCAACAATCCGGATGATGTGATCGCCAATACAAAAAGTGGATTGGTCTCACTTCCCATGGGAATGGAAAATGGAGCACCCATTGAGGACGACATCAATAATGTGGAATATTTCTGGAATCGCGGCATTCGCTACATAACATTGACCCATTCTACTGATAATCAAATTTGCGATTCTTCATATGACGATACGCGCACTTGGAATGGCTTGAGTGATTTCGGAGTTGAGGTAGTTAAGGAGATGAACAGGGTTGGCATCATGGTGGATATCAGCCATGTATCGGACAGCACCTTTTATCAAGTGATGGATTTGACTGACGTGCCGGTGATTGCTTCCCATTCATCTGCACGTTATTTCACGCCAGATTTCGAGCGGAACATGTCGGATGACATGATCAAAAGGCTCGGAGATGTGGGAGGAGTCATTTGTATCAATTTCGGTTCAACGTTTCTCTCAAAAGAATCTCAGGTAAAATTCGATTCAATGCGAACACATCTGACCAACTACAGAGCAGAAAACGAACTGGCAAGGGATGATTCCGTCTATCAAGCCTATGCTAAGCAATATGCGATTGAAGCCGGAGTATTTGAAGATGTTCAAAAAGTGGTGGACCACATTGACAGAGTGGTAGAGCTAACGAGCATCGATAATGTTGGTTTTGGATCTGATTTCGATGGCGTGGGAGACAGCCTACCGGACGGCTTGAAAGATGTATCTATGTTTCCAAATGTCCTTGAGGAAATGCTGAAAAGAGGCTACACGGAAGAAGAAATAGAAAAAGTCTGCAGTAAGAATCTGTTTAGAGTCTGGAGGGCAGTGGAGGCGGCAGCTCAGAGATGAGCTAGTTATTTCTTACTGAATTTATGAAAGAAGTCCAGGCCCAAGGATTGAGTAGATTGTTCGGACTGGGGCCAAATTTATTCCTAAACTCTTGCATCTGCTGGTCCTGAAAATACCGCTGATTCATAGCCGGGCTTGCCGCAAAGCTATATCCTCCATTCATGTAGGTGGCACTTAGCCATGCTTGAAGATTGGCATTATCACGGTCATATGGCAATCTCATAGTGACCACAGCCCGCTTGAACATCTCCTCATTCGGAAAGGGGAACACTTCCACTTCTTCCAGAAAAGTCACGTCTTGCTCCAAGGTCACAATAACCTTAAGACTCGATTGCTTGTCGTGCTTCGGAATGATATAGTTGGTCCGCTTGTACCCAACTGCAGTGAAAACCACACTATCGCCCTCTATTACTGGTAGAGAAAAAAAACCGTAAGGATTGGTTGTTGTTCCGCGCCCTCCCTTAGGAAGATACACATGTACTCTTGGTATCACTTCGAGCGAATCTTGCCCCATTACCACCCCTGTAAACTGAATCACAGTAGGTTCCTTTTGCGCATGAAGACACCCAACAAGACCTAAAACAAAAACAAATGGCAAAAATCTTTTCAACATGATCAGTTTGCTGAGCACTTCTAATTGCGCAACTTTCCACTGCAAAAGTCTTTAAAACATTCAAACTTAGCACCATGAAGACGAATGGCGCTCTAAAATGTTGTTAAAGGTGATTCTTCCAGCATGAAACTTAAAAACTTCAACCTCTCTTTTGGGACGCAGATTTTCAAGTCCTTTTCGGATGATTCCAGAACCCGAATACTGCACCTTTTGTTCCGAACAGATGAGTTAACAATATCTGATTTGGTAACTATTCTAGACTTCACACAAACCAAAACTTCAAGACACATGTCTTTTTTAAAGAATGCCGGAATGGTTACTTCGCGAAATCAGGATCAATGGGTTTTCTATAGTATCAGGGAAGAGAGTTACAACATGGTAAATCAGATTTTCGGATTTCTTGAAAAAGATCCGCTCCTTCAAGAGGACTTAAAAACGTATGAGACACTTAAAAGCAATCGGGAACTTGCTATTAACAAAATTGAAGCTAAGGACTATAGACTATGAAAATATCACCCATATTTTCTTTGACTTAGATAATACGCTTTGGGATTCTATAGCAAATAAAAAACTAGCGCTCCGGGCCGTTTACGATGAATTCGCGTTGAGTAATCTCTTTGAATTTGATGATTTTTCTGTCAAGTTCGATGAGGCAAATCATCAATTCCATCTTGGAATTTTAGAGAATAATTCTGCCCGAACCCTTACGAGATTTGATTTTCTGTTTTTATCGAGCCCTGCCCTAGAAAATTATAATAAGAGAGAAATGGAGGCAGTCTATAATCGAGAATTGTCCTCCCAAAACACTTTACTTCCTTATACTGAAGAGGTATTGGATTACCTCCATTCTAAGTACGACCTCAATCTCATTGTCAATGGCAGCTATGCCAGTGCACAGAAAAAGCTGGTCTCAGCAAACCTGACCGGCTATTTTAATCGAATATATTCTGCTCTTGACCTTGGGCACCCTAAGCCGAGTCCTAAGACCTATGAACTGGCAATAAATGAGCTAAATATCCTTCCGGAGAATTCACTTATGATCGGAGATAATTACAACAAAGATCTTGCTGGAGCAGAAAAGGTTAATATGAACATACTTCTATTAAATAGGTGGAAGGGGCCAGCCAAATGCCCAAAAATCAATTCTTTAGAAGAATTAAAAACACTCCTCTAGTGAAAAACATCACACATGTTTTCTTCGATCTAGATCACACGCTTTGGGATTATGAGGCGAACTCTATTTTGGCACTTAAAGAACTGGTCTCTCATTTTGAGATTGATCACCACGTGTCGGAGGCCGAGTTTCTAGAAACCTATCACAAGGTCAATGAAAAGCTCTGGCATAAATTCAATAGTGGGCAGATAGACCGTGAACATATCAAACAATACCGCTTTACTCAAGTACTCAGAAAATTGAAAATTTTCATTAATCATAAGCCAGAAGATCTTCACGATTTCTTCATGACCAATTGCTCTAATCGCTCCGAGGTAATGCCTGAAACTCACGAGACACTCATTTATCTCAAGGAAAAGTATCCGATGGCAATTATCACCAATGGCTTCTCAGAAGCTCAGTATCCTAAAATGAAAGCTTCCAAATTAGATCAGTATTTTTCTGATATGGTCATCTCCAATGAGGTAGGCTGCAGGAAGCCGGATAGGGAGATTTACGATCTTGCACTTAGGCGATTGGGTGCGCAAGCCGAAACATCAGTAATGATCGGCGACAACCCCAAGACCGATATTAGAGGGGCTGAAAACGCAGGATTAAAAGCAATTTTTTACAATCCTTCCGGCAATCGAAAGTCAGTAACTGAATGGGAAATTCAGTCATTGGGAGAATTACTGAAAATTCTCTGATCTAAATTCTACCTTTGCCTTCCCAAAAATAAAAGACATGCCAAAAGGAATATACTTCATCCCAGACCCCATAAACGAACCAGTACTTAGCTACGCTCCCGGCACTCCGGAAAGAGACGAATTACTCGCTAAATACAAGGAAATGTATGCCAGTCAGGTTGACGCACCAATGTACATAGGCGCTGAAGAAGTCCGAACTGGAAATAAAATAGAGATGACATGTCCCCATGACCACCAGCATGTGCTAGGTCATTTTCATGAAGGAGATGCTTCGCATGTTAGTTCTGCCATAGATTCGGCCCTAGCGGCTAGAACCAAATGGGCTGAATTAGGCTGGGAGCATCGAGCAAGTATTTTCCTAAAAGCAGCCGAGCTACTAGCTGGGCCTTACCGATCAAAAATCAATGCAGCTACCATGCTTGGTCAAGGGAAAAACGTGATGCAGGCAGAAATTGATGCAGCCTGTGAGTTCATAGATTTCCTTCGATTCAATGCATCCTTCATGCAAGAACTTTATACGCAGCAGCCTGAGTCTTCAGAGGGAATCTGGAATCGTCTAGAGTACCGCCCGCTTGAAGGATTTATCTTCGCCATCACACCATTCAATTTCACAGCAATTTCCGGGAATCTTCCTGCCGCTCCCGCCATGATGGGAAATGTGGTCGTATGGAAGCCGTCTTACACTCAAGTGTATTCGGCTCAGGTAATCATGGAAGTCTTTAAAGAAGCCGGACTACCTGATGGGGTCATCAACCTCATCTATGTAGACGGGCCAGTGGCTGGCGATGTGGTTTTCAATCATCCTGATTTTTCCGGACTTCACTTCACGGGAAGCACTGGGGTTTTTAAACAACTTTGGAAAACGATTGGGGGAAATATTGACACCTACAAAACCTACCCTCGAATAGTTGGGGAAACGGGAGGGAAAGACTTTGTGGTAGCTCATAAATCTGCGAATGCCAAGGAAGTCGCCACCGGCTTGGTTCGTGGTGCATTCGAATACCAAGGACAGAAATGTAGTGCCGCATCACGAGCGTATATTCCTTCGAATCTTTGGGATGACGTGAAAAAATACCTGGTAGAGGATTTGAAATCCATCAAAATGGGATCGCCTGAAGATCCATCGAACTTTGTGAATGCGGTCATCGACGAGCGATCATTTAAGAAAATTGCGGCTTACATAGATGAGGCTAAAAAAGCGAACGGCGTGACCGTCATAGCAGGTGGAAATTACGACGGATCGAAAGGATGGTTCGTGGAGCCGACCGTTTTCGAAGTGTCCGATCCGATGTACAGAACCATGTGTGAGGAAATCTTTGGCCCTGTGCTGACAATCTATGTTTATGATGAAGACAAGTTTGAAGAAACCTTGGAAATCGTGGATCAGACTTCTCCTTATGCATTGACCGGCGCTATTTTTTCTAAGGACAGATACGCTGCAGAATTGGCAACCAAGAAGCTCGTAAATGCCGCCGGCAACTTCTACATCAACGACAAGCCAACAGGCGCTGTGGTGGGTCAGCAGCCATTTGGAGGAGCGCGTGGCTCAGGAACGAACGACAAGGCCGGAGCTCCAATGAATTTGCTTCGTTGGGTAAGTGCGCGGACAATAAAAGAGACTTTCGTATCACCCACTGACTACCGATATCCGTTTCTTGGATAATGGTTGCAAGAAAAATTCAAGTATTTGGGAAGGTTCAGGGAGTTTTCTTTAGGGCAACAACCAAAACTCAGGCTGACAACTTGGGGCTATCTGGTTGGGTTCGAAATGAACCCGACAAAACGGTTCTTATTGAGGTTGAAGGTCCCGAGGACAAAATGAATACTTTCATAGAGTGGTGCAAAAAGGGTCCCCAGTTTGCGAAGGTGACTTCCGTTTCGGTGGAAGAAACTGAATCATCAGGGCTGGAGGGGTTTAAGGTGAGGTATTAAACTTATTCACCACTTCCCAGATCAGGTCGCTCTCATACCCCTTCTGCAATAGATAGTTTGCCGTCTTCATCTTCTTCTTATAATGGTCAGGCTCTTTTGATTTCGCCCACTTGAGCTCAGCAAGCCTTGCAAGAGTCGATAAATATTCCTTCTCATCGATATAGTCAAGTCCTTGCTCCTTTGCTTCCGCAGAAAGTTTGTATCTCGACAGTTCCATCGAGATTTTCCGCTTGCCCCATTTATTGACAAGGAATTTATCGTGACAAAAAGCCCGGGCGAACCGCTCTTCATCAATGAATTTGTCGGCCAGTAGTTCCTTAAGAATTCTATCAATTAGTATTTGGGGCGCATCCCATTCGGCTAATTTGTCCGCAACTTCCTTTGGAGCACGTTCTCGATATGCGGTGTATCGCTGGGCAGAAGCTTTCAGCCTTTTGTATCGATCCTCATCCACCAAATCGCTTCTTTAATTCAGCTTCCGTTTTCCAGAAAAGATACCCCAGGGAAATGCCAATAAAAATCATTGAAAGTACCATGCCGCCAAATTCAGGAACCGATATGAACAACCCAATGCTGCCAATGAGGATGTTATAGATCCCAATCCAAATCAATAAATCATTTGAATATTCCTGCGCAAAATCCCATGCCTCTTGTGAGGCCTTTGATCGCTTTGTTCGGTACCCATAAAGGTCATTCATTTCTTTATGTGGGAAGCGCCGCACTATCAGACCAATGAGCACCAAGCTGGCTCCCGTGATCCCCGATGTGATGAATAAGGGATCCGACCAATTCATTCTTTTACTAAGCCTTTTCTTTTTAAGACAGTCTCCAAAAACCTCATCTCATTGTCGTTGTTGAATATCTTAAATGGGAAATAGATCAGTTGTGCCTTGCTCGCAAACAGCACAAACCCATCTTTTATTTTTTTCGCTCTTTTTATTTGCTCCCATTTCATGGGCATGCCCTGGCGCGCATTCATCTTTATCAAAATTTCCTTAGAGCTGATCTCGTAGGACAATTTCTGAAACATGAATTTGCCTTGCTCGTGCTGAGTAAGACCAGCAAATTGAATTAACCAAAAAAGGAAATAAAGTCCCAATGCCAGAGTCGCTCCAATAATCCACCACCAGTTCGGAATCAAAAAATAACAAGCACAAATTGCCAGATAAATGGGGGCAACCCACCACTGCTGACGAATCACTCCTCGCATGGCAATGCCAATGTATTTTTTGGTAGGTAATTGATACTTTCTAGTCCTTACGATCATTCTTAAAACGCTTTTAAACTCATGTCCAAACTTCTGTAGGTGTGGGTCAGCGCCCCCACCGAAATGTAATCCACTCCTGTCTCCGCTATCTCCTGTATGTTCTTCTCATTAATACCACCAGATGCCTCTGTTTCAAATTGGCCCCCTATCATTTTTATCGCCATTCGTATGTCCGATGGTAGCATGTTGTCCAACATCACTCTATGGATTCTCCCAACCTTGATTGCCTCACTCAACTCATCCAAAGAGCGAACTTCCAATTCAATCTTTAGAGACAAATCATTTTCTTCCAAATATTGAATCGTGTTTAGAATGGCTGGTTTCACTCCACCAGCAAAGTCGACATGATTGTCTTTGAGCAAAATCATGTCAAACAAACCAAATCGGTGATTAACAGCCCCGCCGATTTTTACGGCCCATTTTTCGGCCAATCTAAAATTCGGAGTAGTTTTTCTAGTGTCTAGCAACTTCGCTTTTGTCCCTTTGATCAGATTGTTCAAAGAATTGGTATATGTGGCCACTCCACTCATGCGCTGTAGACAGTTCAAAACCAGTCGCTCAGATGCTAAAATACTTTGAGCGTTTCCTTCCACCTCTAGGCCAATTTCTCCTGTAGCCATCATATCACCATCCTTTTTAAGGAATGATACATTGAGGCTACTGTCCACTGTTTGAAAAATGTACCCGGCCATTTCCAGCCCAGCGATCATTCCTTCATCCTTAATCAATAGACGTGCTCGCTGAGTAGCCTCCTTCGGAATAGAGCCCAAAGACGTATGATCCCCATCTCCAAGATCCTCTTTGAGTGCCGATTTTATGAAAGCTCGTATGTATTTGGGCTGTAAATATGGATAGTCCATAAGCCCGCAAAAATGCGAAATTATGAGGAGAAAAGAAGGATTACTCCAAAGTGAAATTTAAGGTATCGACAAGGTATTTATTGTCTGATTTTTTGAGAAACATAACCACCCTGTAACTGCCGCCATCAAATTGATATTTTCCAATGGTATACTTAAGCCCACCCTCTGATGCTCCTTGATGAATGTATGAAAATCCTCTGGCAGCATTTTTTTGAAAGAATTTTCTAAGCACCATCTCAGCCTGATTCCGACTGTAATTAGAGCTAGTTCCATCCATTTTCAGTTCCACAGTCTCATTGAAAAACTTTACCAGTTCTTTGGCACTCCCTGCCTTCATGGCCGTTTCGATGCTTTTAATGGTGTCGCCCGAACTCTGTACAAAAGAGAACGTCAGAAACAAGGCAAGTATCTTTATCATAGCTTCTTAGGAATTGGACAACAACAGCTAAAATAGTGCCAATTCTATTCAAAAACCCACATTTTGGTACGTTGACAAAAAGCCCAACATATATTTGTACCATGAACAAGAAAGTTATTCTCATGATTCTGGATGGTTGGGGCATTGCTACCGACAAGAAAGTTTCGGCTGTAGACAAAGCAAACACACCTTTTGTAGACAGTTTGTATGAAAAATATCCTCATAGCACCCTTGAGGCCTCTGGGCTAGCCGTCGGACTTCCGGAAGGACAAATGGGAAATTCTGAGGTTGGCCACATGAATATTGGAGCTGGACGTGTAGTTTATCAGGATCTGGTCAAAATCAATAATGCTGTGAATGATGGAACGATTGGAGAAAATGAAACCCTGGAGAGTGCAGTGGAATACGCCATGGAAAACAACAAGGCGATTCACTTAATTGGGTTGGTTTCAGACGGTGGTGTGCATTCGCACATTAATCATTTGAAGGGACTACTCTCATCGCTTGGGGCTGCTGATTGCAAAAATGTCTTTGTTCATGCCTTTACTGACGGAAGAGACTGTGATCCAAAAAGTGGACTTGGGTTTTTGAAAGACCTCAATGATCACATGAGTGGCTCTACAGGAAAAATGGCAAGCGTTTGCGGTCGGTACTTCGCAATGGATCGCGACAAGAGATGGGAGCGAGTGAAGCTTGCCTATGATGCCATGGTCAACGGAGTGGGAACGCATACAGAGGATGCTTTATCGATCATCCAAAAGTCTTATGACGAGGGGGTGACCGACGAATTTATCCAGCCAATTGTAATCACGGCTGAAGGTCAGCCAGTCGGTAAAATTCAGGAAGGAGATGTGGTGCTATGCTTCAACTTCAGGACTGACAGAGGTCGTCAGATTACTCAGGCATTAACTCAAGAAGATTTTCCTGATGTTGGAATGAAAAAACTAAATCTTCATTACGTGACAATGACGATTTACGACGAAGCATTCAAGGGAGTAAAAGTGATGTATGGAAAAGATAACCTAAAGAATACGCTTGGTGAGGTCTTGGCGCGCGAAAACAAAAAGCAAATCAGAATTGCTGAAACTGAGAAATACCCTCATGTGACCTTCTTCTTTTCCGGAGGACAAGAAGAGCCTTTTGAAGGGGAAAAACGCATCCTATGTCCATCGCCAAAAGTTGCTACGTACGATCTGCAGCCTGAGATGAGTGCCGCAGATATTCGAGACAAAATTCAGACGGAACTCGCCAAGCAAGAAGTTGATTTCGTTTGTTTGAACTTTGCAAATCCAGACATGGTCGGGCACACGGGAGATTTCAACGCTGCGGTTATTGCTTGCGAAACGGTGGATAAATGTACGGAGGCCGTAGTAGGAACCGCTTTAGAGAATGGCTACACAGCTATTGTCATTGCCGATCATGGAAACTCGGACATGATGATCAATCCAGATGGCTCACCGAATACAGCTCATACCACCAACCTTGTTCCTTGCATCTTGGTAGATAACGAATATAAGGAGCCAATCAAAGCAGGAAAATTAGGTGACCTAGCCCCTACCATTTTGACCTTGATGGGATTGCCAATCCCAGAAGAAATGACGGGTGACATCCTGCTTTAGAAAAAGTATTTTTATTGATTCTATTCATATTCCTATCTTTCATTAGATTTTTCTTATTTTGTGGATTAATCAACCTAACGGAGGCCAATTGGAGGTCGGGTAACTTATGCTATTGAGTATATTTTCTGGTGAAAATGTAGGTTTGCTCTTCGGAATTTTCGGAGCGATCATCGTTTTATTCTTAGCTGTCGACTTAGGGATATTTCATAAAAAGCATCACAAAATCTCTCAAAGAGAGGCACTCCTACAAACTATTTTTTGGGTTTCTGTATCCGTTGGTTATGGCATTCTCATTTATTACATCGGTGATGGGCCAACGGCCACTTTTGAATTTTTCTCAGCATACGTCACCGAGAAAGCCCTTTCTGTTGACAACATATTTGTGATTCTTCTTATCCTGAAATACTTCAAGGTGAAGGAAGAATACTACCACAACATCCTCTTCTGGGGTATTCTTGGAGCAATTGTCTTCAGAGCCATTTTCATTTTTGTTGGAGCAATGCTGATCGCCGAATTCCATTGGATACTTTACATTTTCGGCCTCTTTTTGGTCTATTCAGGAATTAAACTTTTTGGAGGTGACGAGGACATGGATATTGAGCCGGAGAAAAATCCAGTTATCCGAATTGCAAAGAAAATTTTTCCACTTTCCACAGAGGATAGAGATGGCAAGTTTTGGTTCAGAGAAAACGGGAAGCTTCTCTTCACGCCACTTTTTTTGGTGATCATTCTCATCGAGTCCACTGACTTAATTTTTGCAGTGGATTCGATCCCTGCGGCTTTTGCCATTACGCAAGATGAGTTTGTGATCTATACATCAAACATTTTTGCTGTAATGGGATTAAGGGCCATGTTTTTCTTGCTAGCCAATGTGCTGGATAAATTCTGGCTTCTGCAAAAAGGGCTTTCAATTGTGCTGATTTTTATTGGAGTCAAGATGCTCCTCGAATGGAGCATTGTACAAAAAGGTATCTATTGGCTCACTGGAGTCGAGCATGTGCATATCCCCATTTTTCTTTCATTTGGAGTAATTATTGGCGCTCTTACCTTGGCTATCGTGTTCTCACTGATGTTTCCAAGGAAGCCGGAGTTGGTTGTGCCCAAGTGAAACTAGGAAGGTAAACTTTTCACACTCTCCATCACCTTATCTCTAAGTGAGTCTTTATACGTCTGGAGGTTTTTTGCCACCGCTAAATCAGTACTGCCGATAATCTCAGCCGCCAAAATTCCCGCATTTTTTGCTCCATCTAAAGCAACCGTCGCGACAGGAATTCCCCCTGGCATTTGAAGAATAGAAAGAACAGAGTCCCATCCGTCTATGGAGTTGCTTGATTTGATCGGCACTCCAATAACAGGCAAGGTGGTCAGTGAAGCCACCATGCCTGGCAAGTGCGCCGCGCCTCCAGCTCCCGCGATAATTACCTGAAGTCCCTTGGCTCGAGCACCCTCTGCATACTCCAGCATTCTATGAGGTGTTCGATGGGCAGATACAATTGTCAACTCATACTCCACGCCTAATTCCTTCAATGCATCTGCGGCCTCCTGCATTACTGGAAGGTCCGATTTACTTCCCATGATGATTCCTACTCGTACACTCATGCTTTTACTTTTAGAGTTTCTTTGACTTTTCGGGTCTTTGCTTTCAAGCTTTCAATATTCGCATCCGTGATTGTTACGTGACCCATTTTCCTGAATGGCTTGGTCAATTTCTTACCATAAAGATGCACATAAACACCTGACATGGTCATGCAGGCTTCCATCCCCTCGTACTTCGCATCGCCTGTAAAGCCCTCTTCGCCAAGTAAATTCACCATGGCCGCAGGCGATCTCAATACGGTCGATCCGAGAGGTAAATTCAAAATTGATCTAAGGTGCTGCTCAAACTGCGAGGTGTCATTCGCCTCGATGGTATGGTGGCCGCTATTATGGGTTCTCGGCGCGACCTCATTTACCAAAAGTTCGCCTTCCTTGGTCAGAAACATCTCCACGGCCAATAGTCCAACCATTCCAAGTTTGGATATTACATCCTCAGCTAAATGATACGCTTTTTGCTCTGCTTCCTTGGAAATTTCCGCTGGCGCAAACAGGAACTCTACCAGGTTGGCTTCAGGGTGATATTCCAACTGCACCACGGGGAAACACTTCATCTCACCACTTTCATTCCTCGCTACCACCACACTCAATTCCTTATCAAAATCAACCAACCTCTCCAATAATCCTGGCTTGTCAAAAGCCTTGCTCAGATCCTCTTCAGACCTCAGAACCTGAACACCACGTCCGTCATAGCCCTCAGTTCCCAATTTATTCACGGCAGGAAGCCAGCCCTTTTTAGATGCCACATCCGCTTGATTTTCCGTCAAAACAAAATCAGCTGTCGGGATTCGATTGGCTTTATAGAAAGTCTTTTGCTTTCGTTTGTCCTGAATGAGCTCAATGATTTCAGGCTGTGGGTACACTTTTACGCCCTCATTCTGTAATCTTTTCAAGGCCGGTACGCTTACATTCTCAATCTCGATGGTGATCAAATCAAAGCCTTTTCCCCAATCGTAAATGGCCTCCTCGTCAGTGAGTTTTCCAACGGAAAAATTCTCAACCAAATGTGCACAAGGCGCATTTGGGTCAGGGTCAATGACCGATATATCCAAGTTGTAATTGATAGCGGACTGGATCATCATTCGGCCGAGCTGGCCGCCTCCGAGTACGCCAATCTTTAAAGAAGTAATGTCAGGTTTGGACATGGCCGCAAATATCTCAAGAAATGTTTTAAAGGCTATTTTCGCAGGATGAAGATTTGCTTTGCCTCGCATAACGAGCACAAACTCCACGAAATACAAACCTTAGCCCCCGAAGGATTCGATGTAATTGGATTAACCGAGCTAGGGCAATCGGAAGAAATTCCCGAAACCGGCTCAACGCTCGAAGAAAACTCTGCTTTGAAGGCACGTTTTGTTTTTGAGAAATTCAATATTCCCGTTTTTGCCGATGATTCGGGTCTTGAGGTGTCGGCCCTTAACAATGAGCCTGGCGTGTACTCAGCCAGGTATGCTGGCCCTCAAAGAAACGCTGATGACAACATGAACTTGCTTCTACAGAAGCTACAAGGAAAGACCAATAGGCAAGCATGCTTCAAAACGGTAATCACTTTCATCGATGCATCAGGCGATGAAATTCAATTTAATGGTCAGGTAGACGGACAGATTCTAAAAGAAAAAAGAGGTAGCGGGGGATTTGGATACGATCCAATTTTTGTTCCTGAGGATTTTGATAGGACATTTGCAGAAATGACTGATTCAGAAAAAAATAAGATTTCTCACAGGAGAAGGGCATTTGATAAGTTACTTGATCATCTCCGATCATCATTGTTTTCGTAAATTTATCCGATGGAAAGAAAAGTAGATATTCATATTGAAAAGCTCCCAGAAGGTGTCTATCTGGCCACATCATCTAATCTGCAAGGTCTGATTGCGCAGGGGAGAACCATTAGTGAAACGCTGGAAATAGCCAGAGATGTCGCCAAAAAACTACTCGAAGAACAGAATGATAATCAATTTTCCTTTCCTCAATTCGAGGACAGTTTTGATTACCCATTGGTGATCGGTTTCTAGGTGGGAAGGCTCGCAGGATTTAGGTATCGAGATATAGTGAAGCGCCTGAAAAAAATGGGGTTCATTTTTCAGAGGCAAGCTGCTGGTAGTCATGAAATCTGGTTTAATACGCAGACTCATCGTTTCACGACTATTCCGAATCATTCGGGAGATATGCCCGAGGGAACTTTGAAGGCCATTCTTCGGCAGGCAGATATTACAACTGAACAATTTTTACGAGCTAAATGAACAAGCCATATGTAGTCGGCATCACGGGTTGCAGTGGTAGCGGCAAGACGTACTTACTTAATAGATTAGTAAAGAACTTCTCTAGGTCTGAAATGGTGGTGCTATCGATGGATAACCATTACAAGCCAATCGATCAGCAGGTGAGGGATGAAAACAACGTCGTGAATTTCGACCTTCCAGAATCTATAGATCAAGCTAAACTGGAAGCTGATCTCGAAAACCTAGTGAATGGAAATCAGATCGAATTGACCGAGTATACTTTCAACGTGCATGATGTCCCTCCAAAGAAGCTGATCCTGAAACCCGCACCGATCATTGTCATGGAGGGCATATTCACCATGCATTATGAGGGCTTAAAAAATCTTCTTGATTTAAAGATTTTTGTAGACGCCTCAGAAGAAACCATGCTGAATCGTCGTATAGAAAGAGACGGGCGTGAAAGAGGCTACCACGATCGTAGTGTGAAGTATCGCTTTGAGAATCATGTGCTCCCCTCCTATCGTTTGTTCGTGCAGCCGTACCGAGCCGAAGCGGATATTTTGGTGAATAATGAGACAAGCTTTGAAAAGGATTTAGAGCAAATAACTCAGCAGCTTAGGGATCATTTGTCCTGATCAAATAATTTCTATATTTGCGGCCCGTGCAAAAACTGCGAAACATAGCGAAGAAGAATAACTGGATGATTCTAGTGCTAGGGGTAGTTCTGGGCATTTTCGTTTTGTCTCCCGCCTTGAATGCCGGCGATGATCTAGCTCAAGGCTTGGTGGAGGAAACGGAAAAAGAAAACACAATAGTTTCCGAGCTTAGTTATGAAGCAGTTCCCTCCGCCACTCAACAGACGGTGGAAAGAAATTCGTATCTAATAGAAATCATCCCATTTTTCACCGAGACGGATGCACCAGAGGTAGAAACACCAAGTTTCATGCCCTCACCCTCAAGAGTTTTTGAGGTGCTCTTTGAGCATATCATATCACCTAATTCTCCCTGAGTATTTGTGAAGCGAACGTCTGCTTCGACAGGCTGGCATGACCACAATTATCAAGCATTAACATTTTGAACCAAACAATCCCGACAGGTCGGGATCGAATATTTTAACCATGAAGAACAAAGGATTTGTAATTTTTCTAGCGGTACTTGTATCGCTTCTATGTGTGTACTACTTATCGTTTACATACATCGCTCAGGGCATAAACCAAGAAGCCACTGAGCTCACCAAGAACGAGGACGGATCGATCAATGTGATCGAAAAGCAACGCTACCTTGATTCCATCTGGAATGAGCCAGTTTACAACTATCTGGGCATTGCAGACTACACTTATAAGGAAATCAAAGAAACTGAGCTGAACCTCGGCCTTGATTTGCAAGGTGGTATGCACGTGACATTGGAGGTTTCTCCTTTAGAAATTTTGAAAGGCCTAAGCGGCAATAGCCGAGACGCGGATTTCAACGCAGCACTTGCTCAAGCAAAAGAGAACATCAAGGGCACACAACTAAGCTTCGTTGATGAATTCTACAGCGAATTCAAAAAAGCTGCTCCTACTAAGAACCTCAGTGAAATTTTCGCGACTGCAGCAAATCGTGACCGATTCGATTTGAATTCGACAGATGACGAAATTTTGGGGGTGATCAATACGGAAGTAGAAGATGCAATCGAACGATCATTCAATATTCTAAGAACACGAATTGACAGATTCGGAACGTCACAGCCAAACATTCAGCGACTTCAGGGAACTGGCAGAATACAAATAGAGCTTCCAGGTATTGATAATCCTGAAAGAGTGAGAAAACTCCTTCAAGGAGTTGCCAAGTTGGAATTCTGGGAAGTAAACACGCCAGACGCCTATTTCCCAATTGTGGAACAGATGAACACTGTTTTGGTCAGGGAGCAAAGAACGGCCCTTCCTGATTCAGCGGGGGTTAGCATTCCAAATCCACAAAATGATGTTGCCGATCTCTTTGCTACAGGTTCTGATACTACAGATGTAGATAATTCAACAGCCAATACGGATAGCTCAGATGCCGCAATTGACTCCCTTCTTAACAATCAGGTTTCTCCACTTTTCACTTTGCTAAAAGCACAATACGGTCTAGTCTACGACGTGAGAGACACGTCTAAGATCAATCGAATTTTTGAGCGGGAAGACTTCAGGGCTATGGTGCCAAGAGACATGAAGTTTTTGTGGGATGTGAAGCCGATCAGAAATGACGACCCTACTGCTCCCAAACTATTGCAGCTCTATTCTTTAAAAGTGCCAAGAAATGGCCAGGCGCCTTTGGAAGGTGACGTGATTACTGATGCAAGATTCGAATTAGACGAGAGAGCGCGCCCAGGTGTCGCTATGCAAATGAACCCATCTGGAGCTAAGCTTTGGAAAAGATTGACTGCTGCGAATGTCGGCCAGCAAATTGCCATAGTTCTCGACAACTATGTATACTCTGCACCAAACGTAATTGACGAAATTCCTAGTGGACGATCTTCCATCTCAGGAAATTTTTCAAGAGAGGAAGCGGTCGATTTAGCTAACATTTTGAAGGCTGGAGCACTTCCTGCACCTACGACCATCGTAGAAGATGTTGTGATCGGGCCTACACTTGGTAAAGTAGCCCAGAACCAGGGCTTGACATCTATCATCGCTGGTCTTTTGATCGTGATTCTATTCATGGTCATTTACTACGCCAAAGGTGGTTTGATTGCGAATGTTGCGCTTTTTGTAAACATCTTCTTCATCCTTGGTATTCTAGCCTCCACACAAGGCGTGGCTCTAACACTCGCTGGAATCGCGGGTATTGTATTGACCATCGGTATGTCCATCGATGCGAACGTGCTGATCTTCGAGCGTATCAAAGAAGAATTGAGAAATGGAGCAGGTATGAAATCGGCCATCGGGTCTGGTTACAAAAAGGCCTATTCGTCCATCATTGATGCAAACATTACGACCTTCATCACTGGTCTATTGTTGTTCATTTTCGGACAAGGACCTGTTAAAGGTTTCGCCGTGACGCTCATGATCGGTATCGCCTGTTCATTCTTTAGTGCGGTATTCATCACTCGAGTGATCGTGGAAGCCTTTTCTAAAAAAGGAGACAAGAGCAAAATGTCATTTGCCAATGCATTCTCACGAAATGCCCTCATGGGATTGAATATAGATTTCCTGTCTAAGCGAAAAATGGCCTACCTATTCAGTGCTGCTTTTATCACAATCGGGATCGTGGCGATGCTCACGAAGGGAATCACACTTGGTGTCGATTTCAAAGGTGGACGTTCATACATTGTCAATTTCCAGGAAAATCAAGTGCCGTCACAAATGAAGGAATCGCTTGAGCCATTCTTCGACAATCAGGGAACTGAGGTGAAAACCTACGGCGCTGACAACATCCTTAAAGTGACCACCAGCTACTTGATTGACGACTCGTCTGATGAGTCTGATCAGCAGGTAAGAGAGGCGTTAATCGCAGGATTGAAGGACTTCTCAGGACTGAATTTCTCAGAAGATGCAGCCAACATTGATGCAACCACCTTCGCCATTTCCGGCCAATCAAAAGTGAGTGCGACCATAGCAGATGACATCAAGAACTCATCGTACAAATCCGGCATTTTCGCCTTGATCTGTATTTTCTTGTACATCCTTGTGAGGTTCCGAAAGTGGCAGTTTGGCCTTGGAGCAATCGTGGCTCTTTTCCACGATACCCTATTCGTGCTTTCAGCATTTGCTATCGCCAATTTGCTGGGTCTTACTTTCGAGGCAGATCAAGTATTCGTTGCTGCGATCCTGACCATCATAGGTTACTCCATAAACGATACGGTAGTTGTGTTTGACAGAATCAGGGAGAATCTTGGTGTGAAAGCAGGATCAGAAATGATACAAGTTTTCAACGAGTCATTGAACAGCACTATAAGCCGAACGTTGATCACTTCATTGACCACTCTGATTGTGGTTATTGTCTTGTTCATCTTCGGTGGACCAGCACTTCAAGGCTTCTCATTCGCATTGATCGTAGGTATTTTGGTGGGAACGTACTCATCCATCTTTATTGCTACGCCAATCGTGATCGATATGAACCGAGAAAAGAAATAAGCGAAATCTCTTTCATTAAAATCCCCTGAAAACACATTCAGGGGATTTTTTTTGCCTGATTGTGAGAATGCGTAACTTGGTACAACCCCAACGGCATGGTAAAAGGACGTTTTCTTATTTATTTGGTCACCCTGGCCTTGGTATTCCTAGGCCTGACCGCTATCAAAATGATCCTTCCTCAAGAGGAACCTAAGGAGCCAGTAGACGAAATTGGCATGAGGCTATACCGTCCCATTTTTTTTGCAAGTGCCAATGAACCAGCAACAAAAAAAGCAGAAAACATTAAACAGGATGAGTTTCAAGACAATGTCACTTTGGAAGATGAGCCCGCTGAAACTGTGACCAAACCTGAGAAACCCGCACCTAAAGAGAAACCAAAAGTATCAACTTCAAAACCGGCTAACACTCGCTTGGTTGGAGCGGATTACTTTGAGGAAATGGTGAAAGAATACAAAGCCACCACACTTAAAGAGCGAAAATATCGAAACGATGTGGTGGTGAGGTACTATCGCCACGAGCCGGATGGTGATCGCGCTCAGGTCTTGGTGGACTTTGGTTTTTACCTGCACGAGAGACCCGTTTCCAATCAGGAAGAGTTCAACAATGTGATGTCCAATGTGATTTACTACGGTCAGGATTTTCCAGAAAGTGACCTAAAGTTGATCACCTACCTTCTCATAAAAAACGGGATTGAAATCAAAGAGCTCCGGCGATTCAAGGACTTTGATGGTTGGAAACGAAAGGCCATTGAAATCGGGGCAAGCACCTATCTTAAAGATAAACCAGTGCTCACCTTTGAGGAAATTCGAAACCTGTCTAGCCCAAATTAACAAAGGTTAAAATTCCATAAACCTCAATTTCGGCAGATCAAATTCGGCATATTTGGTTGTGCGATTTGCCTGTTCTATACTCTTTTTCCTACTCACTGTTGGTCTTTCGGCTCAACGAGAACTTCTCAATGGTCAGGTAATAGACGCCAAAAAACAACCCATTCCTGGAGTACATGTTCGCAATCAAACTTCACAGAAAGTAACGGTAACCACCCCAGACGGGCAGTTCAGCATTCCCGCTCAGACTGGTGATACACTTCTACTTACGAGCGTAGGTTTTAGAGCATTGCAGGTATTAGTTGAGAGACATTGGTTTAGTGGGCAGGCAACTTTGGTCATGATTGAAGGTAGTATCGCTTTGAATGAAGTAACCGTCTATAGCATCCCACCAATCGAACTATTCAAGGAAATGATCATGGAAACGGAGGTGAAGGACTCAGTGGAATTTTGGTATTTCGGCGTTGACAAACCCGTTTTTCGGGGAGATAAAATGGCTGAAGGCAATATTCATAAAAAAGCCCTCTATGCAATTATTCAACCCACAAGCTTTCTTTATTACAATCTGAGCAAGGCCGAGAAGGAGAAAAGAAAGCACTATCAAGTTCAGAAAAATCAAACACGAACTGAGAGACTAGAGCTGAAATTCACCCGTGAATGGGTGGCCGAGCACACCGGACTCAAAGACGAAGAGCTCACTTCGTTCATTGCGTTCTGCAATTACACCCCTGCCTACTTGGACCAAGCATCACTCTATATCATCATGGAGGATATGCTCGCTAAGTTGGAAGAATTCCAAGGAAAAAAAGAGGAATAATTTGTTTTTGCAACATTATTGCATTAAATTCATTAGCACAACAAAATTCCCCGACCATGGAAAACAAAAAAAACGAAGACAAGAGGATCGAGAGAAGGATACCGCTCCATTTCCTCATCGGGCTGAATGTGGCCCTATTGCTTACGCTTGCGGCATTTGAATGGAAAACAGAGGATGATAAAATTGATCAGTTAGACAGTGGAATTATAGTTTGTTACTTTCCTCCCACAGATGAACTGATTCGGCTTCCTCCTGAGCCAAGACCAAAGCCAAACGTCCAACAAGTCAGAGAAGTTAAGAATGAAACTACGGATGAGGAAAAACCACCTGAAGTCACTGTTGATGATATTCCAGCGTCTGAGCCATTTGAGCCCGGAGATATTGACTTTGAAGCAGTCGAAATCCCTGTAGAAAAAGTTGATGTGGTGTACGATATCGTGGAAGTAGAACCGGAGTATGAAGGCGGTTGGGCTGCATTTTACAAATACATTGGGGAAAACACCCGCTATCCGAATGCTGCCAAAAGGATGAACATTGAGGGTAAGGTTTACATCGAGTTCATCATCGAAAAAGATGGCTCCATTACCAACCTGAAAGTTATTAAGCCACTTGGTGGAGGATGCGATGAGGAAACAATTCGGGTGTTGGAGATGCTACCAAAGCGATTTGAACCAGCCCGATTGAATGGTAAACCCGTGAGGAAACGTATGCTAATGCCATTTTCATTTACTTTAAAGTAAAAGTAGCAGTGCAGAAATCAGCCACCTTCGGGTGGCTTTTTCATTTCAGCCCTTCCCATATCCTATCTATCCAATCCACGTGCTCGGGCTTCATAAGGCAACACCTCAGGCAGGTTACAACGTCCTCATCCTGAACTACTCCTTCCAAATCAAGTTTATCAACCGACAGCTTGAGCTTGGATAAATGGACATCATTCCTCGCCGCAGAACTAAACAACTCGTTCGCCTTTCGCGACATTTCAGAAACGGATTTACCTTTCACCACCCACACCACAATATCCAACTCCGGCTTTCCAATCAAAGTAAATCGCTCGTCATTATTGATAAGCTCGCATAGTTTCAACGCTGCTTCTCGACATTTTTCTAAATCCTCTGCAAACGTCCCGCCTTCATGTGGTGGCAGCAACTGATGAGTTGCCCAAAGCGCCACGGCGCTCGCTCCCGCCCTTGAACACTCCAGACTTATTTCTCCCAAATGCAGTTCATCAGAAGTGAAATATGTATAAGGCGAATCATGCAAATAATGCTTCGCCATTTCTGGATTTCGGAAAAGGATGCAGCCACAACCGTACGGCTGCAAGCCGTGCTTGTGAGGATCAATGACAATGCTGTCCACCTCACGGAGCAAGCTGTAATTTTCCTTCGTCCTTTCCTCTAGGTTTTCTGCCAACCGGAAATAGCCACCGTACGCAGAATCGGCATGAATTCTAAAATCGTACGCCTCTTTCAACTCCAGAATTTCTTTCAAAGAATCTACTTTTCCTAGCCCGGTTGTACCCATGGTCACCACTACCGTCCCAACATTTCCTTCCTTCAATTTTCTTTCAAGATCTGCCAAATCGATTCTTCCAGATCGGTCACTTTTTATCGCTTGAAAGGGGATCTGCAAAACACTTGAAATTCTGGAATGTGTATAGTGCGCCTGATCAGATGCCACCACCATTTTCCGCGGATGCTCCTCACGCGCCACCCAAAGGGCCTCCATATTCGCTACGGTTCCACCACTGGTCAAGTGCCCAAGATGCTGTTCGAATCCAAACATTTTGGCAAGCTCAGCCACCACTTCTTTTTCCATCGCCGAACTTGCTCGGCCACCGTCTAATGCGTGATTGTTCGGATTAATCCACATGGCCAATTGATACGCCGCACGGGCAATTGGGTGCGGTGGTTTTAACATTTGACCTACATAAAGCGGATGAAAATAGGGGAAATTATCACGCATTCGTTCTGCAACATTCTGAAGGACCGAACTCATTTTTTGTAAATCATATTCAGCATCGGTCTGAGGCAATGAGAAACCGGATTCCAACTTTTCAAGGGCTTCTTTTAATAGATTAATAGATTCCTTTTCCAACATCATTCGATAAAATTTGTAGCTTAGCGATCATTTTTTGAAGCTACTGAAAAATTCCACCACCATGGCAGACAAGACCAAGTATTCAGACGAGGAATTAAAGGAATTCGAGGAGTTAATCCTTGGAAAACTTGAAAAGGCAAAAGCGGAGTTGAGTGTGCTAAAGGAGTCACTTACTCATAGCAACGACGAAAGCACAGATTCTTCTTATAGTAATGTGAAGACCCTCGAAGATGGAGCGGACACTGCGGAGAAAGAGCAACTAAACCAGCTTGCAGCTCGTCAACTTAAATTCATAGGCAATCTCGAAAACGCATTGGTCCGTATCAAAAACGGCACATACGGCGTGTGCATTGACACAGGAAAATTGATCTCTAAAGAACGATTGAGAGCAGTTCCTCATACCCAACATTCCATCGAAGCGAAACTGAACGCTCGGTAAGTTGGACTATCTGGTCAACCATATCGAAGCACTGGTCTTTTGTTCTCCCAAGCCAATTACTGAAAGCGAGATTCACAACTGTCTCAAGGAAATGTTCGATGCGGATGTTCCAGAAGCAGATATATCCAATGGCCTAGAAGAATTAAAGCAGCGATTTGTCAAAGATGATCACGCCTTTGAGCTTGTCAAGAGTGGAGGTGGTTTTCAGTTCCTGACTAAGCCTGCTTATCAGGCGAGCATCGGCATTCTACTCAAGCAGCAGTCGAAGAGACGATTGTCCAATTCCGCATTAGAAACCCTGGCCATCATAGCATATAAGCAGCCCGTGACCAAGAGCGAGATTGAGCAAATCAGAGGCGTAAACTGCGACTATGCGGTACAGAAGCTGTTGGAAAAAGAACTGGTAGAAATCCAAGGAAAATCAGAGGGAGTTGGTCGGCCAATCTTATACAGGACAAGCCCAAAATTCATGGACTACTTTGGCATCAATGACCTGAAGGAATTGCCCACACCGAAGGATTTCAATCTAGAAGAAAATACGATCGGAGAGGAAAATGAATAAACGACCCCAACGACCTGGAGGGGGAAAGAGAAAGCCTGTTTCGGGTGACAAGCAAAATTTTTCCAGAGGTGAGAAGCCTAAATTTGAAAGAGGAAGCAAGCCCAAATTTTCTAAGGACGAAAAACCCAAGTTTGAGCGAGGAGGTAAACCTAAATTCACCCGGGAGGAAAAGCCAAAATTAGAGCGAGGCAAATCGAAGTTTTCTCTTGAGGAAAAACCTAAGTTCGATAGTGAGGATAAACCCAAGTTTTCGAGGGACGATAAGCCACGGTTTTCCAGAGACAATAAGTTCACTAAAAAGGTCTCGCATCCACACAAGCCTACCAAAAAGAAACCTGAGCTAAAACCTGAGCCTACCCACGTTCGGCTCAATAAGTACATCTCCAATTCCGGCGTATGTTCTCGTCGAGAGGCGGATGAGCTTATAAAGGATGGCAAAGTCTCGGTGAATGGAAAAGTCGTAACAGAAATGGGTTTTCAAGTGGCGAAAACTGACTTGGTCAAGTACGAAGGAAAAATCCTAAAGTCCGAAAAACTCCAATACGTGCTACTCAACAAGCCGAAAGGATTCATCACAACAATGAAAGATGATCGGGATCGGAAAACGGTCATGAGCTTGGTAGAAAAAGCCTGCCCAGAGCGGATTTATCCGGTCGGGCGGCTGGACAGGAATACGACCGGCCTGCTTCTTTTCACCAACGATGGTGAACTAGCAAAGAAACTTACCCACCCGTCCTACAACATCAAGAAAATCTACCAAGTAGAGCTCGATAAGCCAATTACGGAAAAGGATTTCATTGCAATTATTGAAGGGCTGGAACTAGAGGATGGTGAGATAAAAGCAGATGAACTGGCGGTAATCACTGACGACAAGAAAACGCTCGGCATTCAGATCCACAGCGGACGAAACCGCATCATACGGCGCATATTCGAACATCTTGGCTACACGGTTGAAAAACTTGATCGAGTGATGTTCGGCAAACTGACCAAGAAGAACCTTCCTCGTGGGAAATGGCGAATGCTTACCGATAAGGAAGTGGGGATGATGAAGTAGCTGGTACAAGGTAGTTGGTATTTAGATAGAAGACCTCAACTTGGTTTTAATGAGGTGAATTCCTAGTGGAATTAAGGCAATACATACAGGGAATAACACAAAAAATTTGAAGTAGCTCCATTGATGCGATTGCATTCTTTTCATTTAGAAATAAATCATCAATAGCTTCTGCCAAGAAAAAATAATACCCGATTGCTTCAAATACAATCAATATTAAAAACGACCAAAACCACCACTTCTTGAAAATCACGATAACAACCTTCTATGATAATTAATTTGTCCAAGGTGATAGCTGAAGTGGCTATAGAGGTGAAGCAAGAACTTCTCATTCGTCATCCCAAACGGATTCTCTCCCATTAATTCCAACTGTTCTTTTGTCATTCCAGGAAGAACCTGATCAATTATTTTTTTCGCTTCTTGAAGTCCGGCAATCAGCAGATCTCTGCTCACATCCTTCCCTGCAAACTCAAACTCGCGATTCCTCACATAGCCTGAGCCACCCAATTGGGCCCCAATGAAATGGAGAAGGTTTCCGGCCATATGAAGGGCGAGATTGCCTGCAGAATTTTTGATGTCGCCACCAATCTTCCAAAGATCAGTTTCGTTTTCGAAGAGAGAAATTTCCTCGATCGCCTTGTCAAGGTCTCGCTGATAAAGTTCGTTTAGAGCATGTGTCATGTAGTAAATATAATCAGGGTAGCCGCCGCTTGTCAAACAACAATTGTCTCCATTCGAGCAAACTCACTAAATTCAAGCAATGAAAACGCTACTCTTCACTCTTGTCCTCATATTTTCATGCCTTTCTCAGGCTCAGGAAACCACGACCTTTATCCTTGTTCGCCATGCTGAGAAAGCCGATGATGGCACTCGAAATCCACCCCTCTCCGATGAAGGAATCGAACGAGCTGATGTGCTCATGGAACTCTTGGCTTCTGCCGATATCACCGCTATTTATTCTACCGATTACATGCGGACGCAAATGACCGTCACACCTCTTGCGGCTGAAAAGGAGCTGGAAATCATGAGCTACGGCTGGACGGATCCAAAAGCTTTGATGGCAGAATTGTTAGAGAAAAATCAGGGTGGGACAGTTGTGATTAGTGGGCATTCTAACACCACGCCGGTTTTGGCAAACATTCTTCTCGGAGAGGAAAAGTTTCCTCAGTTTGACGATTCGGACTATGGAAATCTCCTGATCATTACCGTCTCTGAAGTTGGGAATGGAAAGGTCACTCATTTGAGATTCTAATCTCCTAGTAACCTAATTTTCAAATCACTAGATTAAGCAATCTTGGTCAGTCCCTGCTCTACAGCATAGACGATCAATTCTGCGGGAGATTTTAGATTCAATTTTTTGAGAATATTCTTTCGGTGAGAATTGATGGTATGTACGCTTACATTGAGTTCATCGGCAATGGCCACCGTCTTGCGCCCTTTGGTAATTAGCTTCAAAACTTCAAACTCTCTTGGTGAAAGTTCCGCCGGCTCGCAAGTCACATCTTCATCATCCGGCTGAGTAATTACCTTCTCAAGAATTCGATTACAGAAAAAACGATTGCCAGCGGAGATAGAATGAATGGCATTCAGGATTTCCATCTTGGAACATCCCTTAGTTACGATCCCTTTGATGCCCATATCCAGCAACTGCTGAATTTCCTTCTTGTTGTCGTGATTAGTGATGATAAGTACCTGCGTTTCATCCTCCGCCACTACGCCCTGCAGCAGTTCATACAATTCAGATTGATCAGATTCATAATCCAAAATGAGGACATTGGGCTCAGTTACTTTCAGGCTTTCGGCAAGCTCCACAGAACCATCCACAACATCCACCAGCTCGAAAGCATCTTCAGTTTGGAGCATATGCACCATCCCCTCTCTTGTGAGGAATTGGAAATCAGAAAGAACGACTCGAATAGGACTCATATTGTTTATTTAGAACCAATCTAAACAGCGCAAATGTACGTCTTTTGCCGCAACTCTATTTTCTCTAAATCATTTATTCATTCTGAAAGTTCAAACAGAACCAAGGTGAATTAAATTTGTGAAAAATCGACCTCATGGAATACCGAATAGAACACGACACAATGGGCGAAGTAAAGGTGCCCGCTGACAAATATTGGGGAGCTCAGACGGAGCGTTCACGAAATAATTTTACAATTGGTGGAGAGAAAAATCTGATGCCGATTGAGATCGTTCGTGCATTCGCCATTTTGAAAAAATCGGCAGCTGAGACCAATCAAGAACTGGGAGTTCTTACAGCCGAAAAGGCAACATTGATTGGGCAAGTGTGCGACGAAATCCTAGAAGGAAAATTAGACGATCAATTCCCACTGGTCGTGTGGCAAACAGGTTCGGGTACTCAATCCAACATGAATTCAAATGAGGTGATTGCTAATCGCGCCCATGTAATCAATGGTGGCTCTCTGGCTGATGACAAGAAAACTATTCACCCAAACGACGATGTGAACAAGAGCCAAAGCTCGAACGATACCTTCCCAACGGCCATGCACATTGCCGGATATAAAATCGTGGTGGAGCACACCATTCCATGCGTTGAGAAACTACGAGATACACTTAAGGCAAAATCCGAGTCATTTCAAGAAGTTGTGAAAATTGGTCGAACGCACTTCATGGACGCTACACCACTCAGCTTGGGTCAGGAGTTTTCAGGCTATGTTTCCCAGCTGGACCATTCCATAAAAGCACTAAAAAACACCTTGGATCATCTTTCTGAGCTTGCTCTTGGAGGAACAGCCGTAGGCACTGGGTTGAATACACCTGCTGGCTATGCAGAATTAGTCGCAGAAAAAATTGCTAAGAATTCCGGTTTGCCCATGCGCACTGCCGAGAACAAATTCGAGGCACTCGCCGCTCACGATGCTATTGTAGAAACACACGGGGCATTGAAGCAATTGGCCGTGAGCTTGATGAAAATCGGCAATGACATTCGAATGCTTTGCTCAGGTCCCAGAAGCGGAATCGGAGAAATTGTAATTCCTGAGAACGAGCCGGGCTCATCTATCATGCCTGGGAAGGTAAACCCAACGCAATGTGAGGCTTTGACCATGGTATGTGCTCAAGTAATTGGAAACGATGTTGCCATTGCCACCGGAGGCATGACAGGGCACTTCGAACTCAACGTTTTCAAGCCAATGATGATCTTCAATTTTCTGAATTCTGCCCGATTACTTGGTGATGCGTGTGAGTCATTCAACGATCATTGCGCTATAGGTATTGAGCCAAATTATCCTGTGATTAAAGAGAAATTAGAAAACTCACTAATGCTAGTAACTGCTTTGAATACTCACATAGGGTATGAGAACGCAGCGAAGATTGCGAAGAAAGCCCATAAGGAAGGAACCACTTTAAGAGCTGCTGCAATAGAACTTGGGTTGCTGACCAGTGAGCAATTCGATGAATGGGTGAAACCTGAAGATATGATTGGTTCGCTTAAAAAGTAGTTTAATGTGGGTTTTTAGGTAGCTTTGTGTATAATTGAACAAACAAATAGCAGTATTATGAAGCGTATTATTACAGTATTCGCCATCGCTCTGGCTCTTGCAGTTTCATTTGAGAGTGTCGCTCAAATGTCTAAGGAAGAGACAAAAGAGTGGAAGAAGCGCTTGAAAAAAACCACCCCCGAGCAGTATAAAAACATGCTCGATGAAAACAAATCCATGAAAAGTCAAGTTGCGAGCTTACGTTCTGAGCTAGACAATGTGGACGATCAACTCGCTGCTAAAGACGATCAGATCAATCAATACGCTGCGCAAAACGCAGATTTGAGAGATCAGCTCGCAAAAGCCAAAGCATCTGCAAGTTCAGCAGGTGGCATCAACGACAAAGTTGGTATTGTATTCAAAGTACAAATTGGAGCCTACAAGGAAATCAATTTGACGGATGCTAATAGCAACAGCTTCGGTTCAGAAAAAGGTGAGCTTAATAAATACACAATAGGTGTATTTAAAGATTACTGGGAAGCTGACACCTTCAAGAAGTACATCAAAGAAATGGGCGTCAAAGATGCCTTCATCGTGTCTTACAGAGATGGGAAACGAGTGGACATCAGCGAAGTGCTAGAAGGAAAATCGTAAAATTTAATTGTTAAAAATTGAGAACCTCGGCAGCAATGTCGAGGTTTTTTTATGTCTAAGGCTGGTAGGTTGGCTGCCTTAGCAATCGATAGTAAGTCTTAATCATTCGATCTTGAGAGCAGCCACATCTGTACATTGCAAAGGCAACTAGGTTTGCGAAGTTCACTTTTAGCCAGCTGTTACCTTCGTATTTTCTAGCCGAGACTAAGACATTTTTGGGCAGAATTTTGAATGGATATTTCTTCCTAGCCCTTTTAAGAAAGTCATACTCTTCCATTACTCTGAAGTCCTCATCGTATCCTCCCAACTCATTAAATACCTCCCTGGTAACAAACAAAGTCTGATCGCCTCCACGACACATCATGCCATCAAAGCGCGTGAAATACGAATTGATTTTCAACATGAACCGCTGAGAATCAAACTTGAACCGATAGCAGCCAAGTGGGATACCCGTTTCTACCTTGGCAAGAATATCTTTCACATAAGAATCGGGTGGAAGCGTGTCGGCGTGCACAAAATACAAGATGTCGCCCGTGCTCTTGGCCGCCACATAATTCATTTGTTTTGACCTACCTCGCTCAGGACAGTCAAAAACCAAGGCACCTGCCGCTTCAGCCTCATTCTTGGTGAAGTCAGTACTGCCGCCATCGGCTACTAAAATTTCTACCTCCTCACCTTTCCCATTTTCCCTCAAGTACCGAACTAATTTGGCAATGGTCGACTCTTCATTGAGTGTTGGTATGATGACGCTAATTTTCATTCTTAAAAGCAACGGCCTTTTCCAGTTACCAATTTAGTTATTTTTGCAGCGCATGATTCATTACAAGACCCCAGAAGAGATCGAATTGATGCGCGAAAGCGCGCAGCTTGTTTCAAAAACCTTAGGAATGTTGGCGGAACATGTGCTGCCAGGCGTTACTCCCCTTGATCTTGACAAACTCGCGCATGACTTCATTTACGATCATGGTGCCGTTCCCGGATTTCTGGGCCTTTACGATTATCCCAAATCCATCATTACCTCGGTGAATGAACAAGTGGTGCACGGCATTCCGACCGATCGGCCATTGGAAGAAGGTGATGTAGTCGGAATCGATATTGGCGTGTTGAAAAATGAATTTTATGGAGACCATGCCTACACTTTTGCGGTAGGCGAAATCGAGGAGTCGGTGAAACAGCTACTTCGTATTACAAAGGAAAGTCTTTACCTGGGCATTGAGCAATTCGTGGCGGGAAGTAGAATTGGAGATGTGAGTTTCGCGGTGCAACAGCATGCGGAGAGCCATGGATATGGCGTAGTAAGAGAATTGGTGGGCCATGGACTTGGGCGGAAAATGCACGAGTCACCGGAAGTGCCTAACTATGGGAAGAGAGGTCGGGGGCCTAAGATCAAAGAAGGATTGGTGATAGCGTTAGAGCCGATGATCAACATGGGAACCCGTCGAGTGATTCAATTAGATGATGGCTGGACGATCGTGACGGCTGATAAGAAACCATCCGCTCATTTCGAACATGATGTGGCGATTGTCAATGGCCAACCGGAAATTCTCTCCACGTTCGATTACATCGAAGAGGCGCTTAAGAAGATGAATGCGGTGGTGATTTAGGTTCTTTCCAACCCAGCCTTATACCGATCCAATGCCCTCTGCCTGGCGGCTGCATGATCGACAATAGGTGGATATTTCCCAATATCAGCCCCTAGCCATTTTTTACAGTACTTCATTTGGGGATCAAACTTCTTTAGCTGAGAGGTTGGATTGAAGACCCTAAAATATGGAGCCGCATCACAGCCTGTACCTGCCGCCCACTGCCAGTTGCCATTGTTGGAGGCTAGCTCATAATCCAGAAGTTTCTCCGCAAAATAGGCCTCTCCCCATCGCCAGTCTAAGAGCAAGTGCTTAGTTAGGAAACTGGCTACAACCATACGCACCCTGTTGTGCATGTAGCCGGTTTCATTGAGTTCTCGCATCCCTGCATCCACCATAGGATACCCTGTTTTTCCATCACACCATTTCTTGAAGTGATTCTCGTTCTTCTCCCATTCTATATTGTCGTACTGGCTCTTAAATGATTGATCAACCACTTTGGGGAAGTGATAAAGAATCTGCATGAAGAATTCTCTCCAAATTAATTCGCTCAGGAAAACCTGATTTCTCTGTGAGGCTTCTTTGGACAATTTGCGCACGCTGACCGTGCCAAATCTCAGATGCGGACTCAGGTAGCTAGTCGCCTCCATTGAAGGAACGTCCCGCTTATCCTCATAGCCATTCATTGCCTCCAAACTATAGGGTTTGACCTTAATGGAGCTTGGTTCAAACCCTATCTCACCAAGTGACGGAAACCCGAATGAGGATTTCATGAAGTTATTCAAATGATTCTCTGAGGCAACCGACTCATAAGAATCTGGTTGCACCCTACTCAGCCATTTGTTCTTGAATGGGGTGTAAACCGTGTACGGTTTCCCATCATCCTTGAGCACATCGCTTTTCTCGAAAATGACCTGATCCTTGAATGTGTGAAATTCAACCCCCTTCGCCTCCAAAAGCTTTTCTATCTCTGCGTCACGATTTTTTGCATAGGGTTCATAGTCATGGTTCGTATAGACTGCCTCTATTTCAAATTCTTCCAGCAGTTCTGTCCAGATTTCCTTCGGTGATCCGTTCTTAACCAAAAGAGAAGAACCAACCGAACTTAGTTTTTTATGAATTGATCCCAGACTTCCATGAATGAACCCAACACGCGGATCATCCTTCGGAAGGGATGAAAGAATCTCTTGATCAAAAATGAACAACGGTAGTACCGGACGATCGGAAGTCAATGCATTGTAAAGCCCGACATTATCTTCCAGTCTGAGGTCGCGACGAAACCAAAAAACAGCTATTTTCATATTATCTAAACTTAATCAATATGGCCTACGATGAGTTCCTTGAGGAAAGAATAAACCGAGTGCTTCATGAGAAAAAAGCCCCTTATCAAGCCAAGAAAATGATGGGAGGCCTCTGTTACATGATCGATGACAAGATGTGCATGGGCATAGTGAAAGATCATTTGATGGCGAGAGTAGGGCCAGAGGTATACGAATCCGTTCTTTCACGACCCGGCTGCAAGCCCATGGATTTTACCGGGCGACCTATGAGTGGCTTTGTGTTTGTGGGTGCTGAGGGCATTGACTCAGAGGATGATTTGTCCTCTTGGATTCAACTGTGTCTGGATTTTAACCCTCTGGCTAAGTCGAGTAAGAAGAAGTAATTGACGGAATAGTCCTAGTTCCAAAACATAAAAATATCCTTGTGAGATCCCGGCACAAGGCCGGGAATGAGGGAGTAACTTTGCTGCGTGCACACGATTCAACCGTATGAGCGCTGGCAAGAATTTTACAATTCCAGTTACGATGACCTTTCACCCTTTGCGGGAAAAGAGTACAATTATGACCTGTATTCGGAGAGCATTTACAACCACTACATAGACCCGGCATGGGATTTTATGGGCTCAGAAACACTCTACATAAAGTTGCTTTTTGTGGAGTACGACCTTGGATTTGCAGTGATTGAAATGATAGGCGAGTGGAACGATGCGATCAACAATGACATCATGCACTTCAAGCGCAACATCCTCGAGCACTTGGGTTATCAAGGGATCAATAAGTTTGTACTCATTGGCGAGAATGTGCTCAACTTTCATGGCAGTGACGACAGCTACTATGAGGAGTGGTTTGAGGATGTAGAAGATGGATGGATCGCCGCTGTAAATTTCAATGATCACGTAATCGAAGAAATGAAACTCTACAACATCGACAGCTATGTAAACATGGCTGGAAGCCTGCAGCTGGAGAAATGGCGAACCGTGCCACCACTAAAATTTTGTGAGATTGTGGACAGTTTGATTCAGCGGAGGTTGACGATTTAGCCTTTTAAACCTCTTCACTCAAAGATTATAGCTGCAGCCTGTCGGCAGACAGGGAATAAAGCCGTCAACAAAATCACTCATTCCACTTCATATCCAAGTCATCCAGTAGAAGCGCCTCCTGAACAATCTCGTTTATTGCCTTCATCGGCAACTTGGACACATCGTATAGACTGATTCCAGCCACCAGCTTTCTTCCCTTTCTGTCCAGCAGTCCTTGTTCATTGGACAGCCTGTGACCTCTCGTGAAAACCATTTCCACCCCATCCTTTTTGATTGGGTTCAAATAAATCACCCAGCTTTTTCGATGGTAAAACGGAATGCCATAACTGATCTTACTTCTCAGATCAGTGGTCTGTTCCAAATGACAATGCAGTGCATTTACAATGGCTCTTTGCTGGCCGTCTAGCCCAAGGATATAGCTTTCTATGGTTTTGGAGTAACTCAAGTGAATTGATTGCTTGCCCTTTTAAAGTTACTATTCCACTCCGTATCTAAGTATGGTTCTCAGCTTTGGCTCAGGCGTTCTTCTTGGATCGCTGAGGTAAATTTCTCGGTGGTACTTCACCACTTTGAGGTTGTTCTCCTGTATAAAGTTCAACATTTCCATGATAGTAGGAAGTTCTTCAGCGTAGCTGCCAATATGAAGCATCTGTACACATCGTCCTTCATTCATCAATTCGAATTTCACTTCATCATTCAGTAGCTCAGCGTTCTTGTTTTTAACAAGCTGCACGGCACGGTAGAAGTGATCTGCCTCCACAAAATCCGGCATCCGAATCACGATCTTCCAATTCCACTCTGCTTCCGGTGTTTCGGCGAATTTGTGCTGTGCTTCCAAGCCCCCGTCAATCCACCAAATGCCTTCCATTTTCGGCACCACAAAGTCCATATCCTGAGATTTGCACAAAAACTTGATCTGATACGCCACCGCATACAGTCGCTCAATCGCATCGTTGAACTTCTTTTCTGAAGGACTTCCCTTGCCTTCATGGGTGAGGAAATAATACGAATCGAGATCCACCAGTTCCGGTGATTTCTTCGCTCGATAGTACTTGCCATCTGCTTTTGCTAAGTCGATTTTTTCAATAATTGCTTCCATAAGAATGTGATTTTAGAATTATGAAAACAAAGAAAAAGCAATGAGTGACAGCCCTATGTCACTCAATTATTCGAAGTGAAAAAATTCTAATCCATCGTACATCGCAGGATTCACCGGCTGATTGCCGATCATGTTAGAATCATAGTCTCGTGCGATTTTCCAGACCCCATCAACCTTCCTTAGCTCCACATGGAAACGGGCGATATATGGCTTAGACGATCGCCCTGAGGTCACGCGATAAAACCCCATTTCATAGGCTACATCGCCATTAACCCGGCGGTAGTCAAACGCAAATTCAATGATTCGCTTCTGTTCAACTGCCTCGGACATAACAGTTCTATTTTGCTCTCGGTATTCTTCACCAATCATCAGCCCTCTGGAGCCAATTCGTACCACGTCCTCTGTGTGCACAGCATTGAAAGCGGAGGCATCATTTGTTTCCCAAGCGGTTGTGAATCTAGTCCAAACTTGCTTATCGATTTCCTGCTGAGGATTCTGCGCCAGAGCAACCGTAAGTGCTGTAAAAAGTAGAAATGAAAGTGTTGTCTTCATAATTGACTGTTTTCAAAAATCTGGTGATGATCAACTAGCTCTTGGATTCGATTGCTGATAATTTCTCTCAACTCTTCCGGTGTAACCACTTCGATTTCCTTCCCATACATCAGTAACCACCGAGCAAAATAGTCGTGATGCGGCACGATGAACCTCATCTCGATTTTGTCGTCACTTACAGGTTCTTCGTCGACGTATCCATGGTAATATTTCTGCTCACCCATAAAACGAGAGATGATCCTAGAAACTCTAATGATGCACTCCTTGGCGTCCGTGCCTACAAGAGAATCATGGAGGAAGGAAAGGAAATTCGGATGTAGGCTCGGATCGAATTGCTCCGAAAGATTATCGAATTTCTTGATTCGATCAGTCCTAAAATCCCTTAAATCTTGCCTGAGCCTACAGTAACCGATCAGGTGCCAATGAGACGAGTAAAAAACCATTCCGAGCGGCTCCACTTCACGACCAGTGGATGTATCGTTGTAATGTGAATGATAGGTGATTTGAATAACTCGGTTGGTCGCTACCGCCGACTGAATGTCCGAAATAAACGTTTCGTCATTTTCCTTCTGGCGTGGGAACGGCCTAATGGCGATTCGGGCATCTAAGTTTTCCAGAAACTCTTTATCAGAGTAGCGAAGAACAGCCTTCACTTTGAACATGGCTTCCTCAAAAGTTCTGGCTGTTTGAGTATCTGCATTTTGCTGTATGAATTTTGCGCCCATTAGCAGGGCTGCAGCCTCCTCTTTGTTGAAAACCACGGGAGGAAGGTGATAGCCCTCTACTATGAAGTACCCCTCACCAGCATCACCTCCAATAGGAACGCCCGCCTCCATGAGCGATCGCACATCTCTGAAAATAGTCCGACGACTGACCTCAAATCGATCCTCCAATTCCTCAATACACACCCTGGGTTTCCCCTGAAGGTGGATGAGTAGAGCATTGAGTCGATCGATGCGGTTCATGGCTTACTTTTCGTGATCGCCTTTGTAATAGGTGGTCTCGTCCTTGTTATAAAAAAAACTAAGATGCATGTGCTTCTGGACAAAGGCCTTCATTTCGTCCGTGGTATTGAACTTCTCATCAATGTTGTCGGTCACTTCATACAGCACAAACTGATTTTCTGAAAGATCAATTTTATGCAAATAGTATTTGCCATCTTTCTTCATATTCAGGAAGACGTATTTCTTACCTTCCTTGTCTTTTAAGGTAGAAATATGCGATATGTATGTTTCATTTCGATAGGTGCTGTCCTGACTGTTCATGTCAAACTTGGTGACCTCATAAAGCTCACTCCCCAGGGGATCAATTTTGTAATACTCGCTTGGGAACTCCGTCTCAGCCTCTCCGTCTTTGTACCATTTGCCCAGTAACATTTTGTCTATGGGAGTGCTCGCCTCAGAGATAGGAACAGTAGATTCATAAGGGCAGGCAGTCAGGAGAATTAAGATTGGGAGAAACAGAGCAATTCGCTGCAGGCTTTTCATCTGGTTTTGATTTGGTTGAGAAAACTAATGTAGGAATTTATGGTATCAGGTCAAATAGTCATCGATAAACTCTCGGACGCAACCGTCCCCACCCTTTTTGCTTAGCTGATACGTGGCAATTCGTTTGATCGCGGGTAGAGCGTCCGACGGACAAGCCGAAACTCCTACCGCTTCCATGATTTCGGCATCATTCACATCATCCCCGATAAAGGCGATTTGCTCATTGGTGAGGCCAAGCTCTGCCTTCCACTTTTCAAGAATAGTCAATTTCGGTTCTTGACCAATGTAGAAATATTTCAGTCCTAGCATATTGGCTCTGGCCTCCACCATGGTAGTCACCAGGCTGTGGCTGATGATGCCGACTTCAATACCCGCCTTTCTTGCCAGCTTAATGCCGATCCCATCTCTCGCATTGAATTTCTTGAACTGAGTCCCATCTTCCAAAATGTATACTCCAGCGTCTGTCATGGTGCCGTCAACATCCAAAAGAAGCAATTTGATGTTTTCTAAAACCGGCATTTAGATGAGGTTGTAACCGATGGCTTTTGCGATAGGCTGAAGTGTCCCGTGCATTTCTCTGAACTGATCCAAGTCTAGCTGCTGCGCGGCATCCGACTTGGCCACCGAAGGGTCGGGATGAGTTTCGACCAAAAGGCCATCAACGCCCATGGCAATTGCCGCTCGAGTTAGATCAGGCACACCATATCTGTAGCCCATCGCGTGAGATGGATCCACTACCACCGGCAGGTTGGTTTTTTCCTTAAGGAATGCCACACCACATAAATCAAGTGTAAATCGTGTATGCGTTTCGAAAGTCCGAATCCCTCTTTCGCAAAGCAAGACATTCGGGTTTCCACCGCTTAGAATAAACTCAGCGGCTTGCACAAACTCTTGAAGTGTGGTTCCGAATCCTCTCTTCAAAAGGACCGGTTTTTTAGTCTGACCACATCGCTTCCCAATGCTGTGATCGTACATGGCCTTTGCTCCGATTTGAATAATGTCCGCGTACTCGATCACCATATCCACGTGCGAAGAATCCTTCACCTCGGTGATGATATTGAAGCCATATTTGTCTCTGGCATCTGCCAAAATTTTTAGTCCTTCTTCGCCCAACCCCTGAAAAGTATAAGGAGAAGTACGAGGCTTGAAGCAGCCCGCACGTAGCGTTTTGATGTTAAGGTCTTTTAATACCTGAGCAACCTGATCCACTTGCTCTACTGATTCAACCGAACAGGGTCCGGCGATCATCATTGTGTTTTTGGAGTTGCCACCTACATGTACCTCACCAATGCGCACGTCACGAACTTCTGTCTGATACTCCTTGCTGGCCAGCTGGATGTCCGTGGCTGTTACGAAACTTTTATCCGTTGAGGATTGTAGCCCTGCTGGCACCTCCTTCACACTAGCGCTGAGTACCAGCACATCTTTGTCACCATCATGAAAATGAATGGCCTTGTTTGCTTCTGCCAGCTGCACGGCTTCTGCGGTGGAAACTCCACTTTTCAAATGAATGATCATGATTCGCTTCTAATAAGATTAATGAATGATACCGCGCCGGATAGCTTGTTTTCACTATCGATAACTGGCAGGTACGATATTAAGAATTTTTTCGATCGGATGAAATCCAACATTTCGGTAATGGTGGCGTCCTCTGAAATAGTAGCCGGTTTCGTATTCAGAATGTCACTAGGTTGGAGGTCACTTAGGTCTTCGAATTTTTTCAGAAGACCTTTTCTTACGTCGGCATTACTGCTGATTCCAATAAGGTTTTGCTCATCATCCTCCACTATAGCAAAGCCCAGTTTATGGTTGTCAATAGTCTGGATCACGCGCTGAGTAGATGAGTCTGCAGAAACGATGGGCGCCTGATCTCTTTCGATCATAAAATCTTTCACTCTGAAATCCGAATGGATGACGCTTGATCGCAAATGAAGCAGCGCCTCAGGGATGGATTCGTGATTAACCAAATAAGAACCTGACACGACCGATTGCACACCGAGCATCCGAAGAATAAATCCAACCTCGTCATTCACACCTCCGTCAACTTCTATTCCTTTTCCTGGAAACTGATTTCTAAACTTTCTTACTCGTTGGAAATTGTCTTTGTGAAATTTCCCCCCGCTCTGACCAGGCGTGGTGGTCATAATGAGCACAAAATCACATTCGTCTTTGTACTCATCAAAGGCTTGTATCTCCGAAGCGGATGTAAGCGCAAGACCCCATGAGGTTCCGGGTAATTTTGGCAGGTCAATTTTCGTCTTGAGGTTCTCTAGTTGAAAGCACACACGCTCTACTGACACCTCTCTGAGCAAATCCAAATAGGGATCAGGATTATCTGTGATGATGTGCAAATCAATGGGTGTTTTGCTGTACCCTCTGATTTCTTTGATGTCATCGAACACGGATGGCTCATCGTTGCAATCGATGTGAAAGTAATCGATGTGGCACTTGTCCAGTTCGGTGACTAATTCTTGGAGGGATTTGTCTTTGTTCGAGTATAAAGACGCTGATATCTTCATGCAATAGCTTGATGTGGGTCAAAGATAGACTAGTTACGAATTATGGCTGAATCTCCTACCACATTAAACCCAGACCGCTCAAATAAATCAAAGCTATGAAGGATAGTTAAATACTGTTAATGGCTAAACATCAGGACATTACCGCCGTTGGTTGGAGAGAATTCTCTTCATATTCATATTATTTCAGAATGAAATCCCGTCTATGACGGGATTCTTTTTTTCGCTGTTTTCAACCACAGAGCAATCGGAAAACACAGGGGTGACAATGCTCGTCTGCCTCAAAGTCGTTTTTCAGTGTGAATTCTACTCTTTGGTGCAAGAACTCTGTACTGGTGACGAATTGAAATTTGTCCAAAGGATAATTTTCCCCTGAGAGCATGAAGATTCTCCGAATTAGTCGGGAAAAGGTATGATGCTACTATCACAGGTCATCCTCAGGCTTGATGCATTAGGTTACCATACTTAGACTCTTCGTTGCACTCAAAGTGACGTGCTTTAGTTAGCAAGTTCAGCAATTCTAGAATCTCCCAAAGCGAAAAGAAATCATGATTGACGAGCCTGATAAATCTGAATCAGAGAGATTTTCAAGCTCTGAACCAGTGACATATCGGTAGCTCATACCGGCAGAGAATCTGAAATACTCCGTCACGTTTACTTCTAATTGTGCCCCAGGCTCGATAACCATTATTGCAGAGCTTTCAATAGTAAATTCTGCGTCGTTGGGGTTGTTTGGGAAGAAGTTTTTGTCTGACACTTCAACTTGTCCTGCCCCAAAAAAGACAGGGAATATGAGGTGTATTACCTCCTTGGAACCGATCATTCCTCCAACCATAACGCCTCCATATCCGCCATGCAAATTCAGTGGCTTTTCCACCGTTCCCACCAATCCGTCAAATTCTATTTTGGTGGCAATGCCATAACCACCCACTGCCACTAAATATCTTCGGTTCACTAAAACACCCCCGTAACCACCTGTGATCATTCCACGCTCTCCGGCTAATTCTGAGATTTTGAGGTCAATACCTCCAAAACCATTCAACTCGTTTCCCTTTCCCAAAAGAGATTTCACCTCTTCTTTCTTCGGGTCATACGTGTCCACGTACCTCTGTGCGAACAGTGTAGTGGTCATTAGAAATAGCAAGGTGGTGATGATGCTTTTCATAATTGGTGATTTCAGAAAACGTACTTGATGGACAAACCTGCATCCCAAAACTGGGAGCGGGTGTATCTCATTCCTATAAAATTGAAATAGGGTTTTAGTTCAAATGCGATGGTCATTGGCACGCTGAGATAGCGGTATTCTACTCCTGCTATTACGTCCACTCCCATTACAAAATAATTCTTTTCCTCGAAAATGAATTCCAGTGGGTCTTCATTAACGAGTACCTTCCTAAGGTCATCGTATTTCTCGTATCCAAGGTGGCCTCCTACTCCATAGTAGAAGTAGAAATTCTCATCGAACGACACCTCCATGGGCTTGTAAAACTCATACAGAGCCGTAAACTGTGTACCCTCATTTCTGCCCGACAATAGCAAATCAAACGCTTCATTCTCCGTAGTGAACTTTTTATACGAAACTCCAGCTGAGTGACCAAGCCGTAAGCCTGCTGCTCGCTCCACCGTCTGTCCAAGAAGACAGACCGGTAACATGATGAATATAAAGAACGCGATTCTATTCATGGGTTCTAACGACGATCCGTGAAAATTGGGGTTTCCTTGATTGAGATTATGACGTCACCGCCATCCGCATCAAGGGTCAATTTGCTAATAAAATCCTGTGTCGGCCCCACCATGCCGGTTAGCCTCACTGTTTCGTCTTCTTCATTGAAATCACGAGTGAGAGACAGCATACTATTTGGCACTATCATCTTGTCTTCGTCACCTCTGATTGACGACTGAATGTAAGACGCTTGGTTCAGCACGAGGTTAAAATCTGTGGACTTTCCAATGAGGTTGATGCTTTGGAATTTCTGCTCTATCTGACTCAGCCAAATTTCGCCAAATTCAAATTTCAAATCCACATTGCGGGTGATGCGCTCTGCTTCCAAGTCTGTGAATCGTCCCATACCTACAATCTCATTTACGTTTCCAGCCTTGATTTTGTCATTGCGAGAATCAATCTTGACGTAGTGGATGTTATAGAGATTGATCTCCGAGCTGCTGCTTTGAAAGCTAAATGATGTGCCCTCATCAATGGTGATTTCAGCCCCTCGGAGTGTGAACCTTCCTCGATTTACAAAATCAAAATTGGACTTGCCAAATGAATGTTCCATTTCAAGTCTGCCTTCTACTCTGTTTCCTGTAAGATCGCCGTGCGCTAAGGTGATGTCCACTTCTCCTAGCAAAGAGCCGAGATAAATGTCCCCGTACTTGTTGTCAATAGTAAGGTCAATATTTTCCGGAAGCCAAACCTCCATGTCTACGGTAAGTTTCTGATTTCCAAAAAATGCTTTTGAGTAATCCTCCACATCGCCCAACAGCTCGTTGAATGTTCCTCCTCCACGAGCGATTTCGGTGCTTACTGTTACCACCTGCCCTATTTTTCGCATTTGGATATCTACGCGGTTCATGGTCTTATTTACCGTTTCCTGATTTCTACCATTTGCTGTTACTTTCGCCTGAATACGTACCCTGTCTTCTTGCCAGGTGCGGATAATCACTTCGCCATACTTGTTGGCAATTTCCACTTTGTTCCCCGCACTTAAGTTGAAGGATTCATTGAAATCCTTCTCCATTCGCACTTGCGTACTACCCACGAACCCTGCAAGCAGCAGGCTACAGCAGAGATATATCTTTGTTGCTTTCATCTTCTTCTCGAATTTCTTCTAACATCTGTTCTAGTATCCTCAATTTCAACCGATAGTGATTCATCATCGCTTCGATCACTTCTTCATTTGCAGCATCGTCTTTTAAGTCCGCTTTCAGCTCCGCAAATGCCTTATCCATTTCTTCCAAATCGTATAAAATCTGCTCATCATCGGTCATGTCAGACACGAGCTTTGTCATGTCCTGAATTTGCGACTGGTAGAAAAGCTGTACCTCCTGCCATTCGGATAGTTCTTGTGGTTGCTCGCTCCTATTGAGAAAGAATACTACCCCGACAGATATGAGTAGAGCAATAGACGCTGCGATCATCATGATCGGTCTTTTCTTCTTCGTCGGATTTCTCTTTTGGAAATCCTCCCAGCCACTGTTTACATCAAAGGAATGCTCAAAAGATTCACTTTGATTCTCAATGTATTTTTTGAAATTGTCACGCATATCTGGCTCCATTTTCATTTAATAATTTTCTAATTCGGCTCTTTGCCTTGCAATACTGAGCCTTAGATGCCGACTCACTTATTGCCAATATTTCTCCAATTTCTTTGTGATCATATCCCTCAAAAACATAGAGAGACAAAACCGTCTTGCATCCATCAGGTAGCATCTCAATACACTCCTTCACTCGTCCAATTCTGAAAGAATCATAATCGAAATCATCCTCCTCCTCAATCTCCACATCCCAGTTTTCCTCTAACTCACTTGTCTCAAGTCGCTTCTTTCTTAGGGCATTGATGCAATTGTTTGTTACAATTCGCTTGATCCATGCACTGAAGAAGTTGATCTCTCGCAAGTCAGGCAACTTCCTAAACACATCCATGAACGACTCCTGCAAAATGTCTTTTGCATCATCCTCATTGCCCAAGAACCGTCGGCAGATGTTGTACATCGCCCCGGCGTACAGCTTATAAATCTGCTCCTGAGCTTTCCCATCGCCCTGCTGACATCTCTCAATCAGATGCTTGTGAATATTTTGTTGGTCGGTGCTCACTGCTTACGTTCTAATAGACAGAGGTTGGGACAAAAGGTTTCCTTCTTGATGGAATTATTTTTTGACCGCTGAATAAAGGTCAGAAAAAACGAGCCCATTCAAAAATGTAGTCTGTTTCAATGGCTTAAAATAGGTTACTAGCCATGATTTCAAATCCAAAAGTTTCCTTGTCTTCAATCGTGTTGTTAACCTGAAAAACACAAGCATCAACTTGACAAGCAAACCATGTCTAGGCTCGGAAATTTTGAAATCTGTGACGATGAGATGACCTTCAGCAGTCAAGATTTCATTTATCGTAGCGAGGCATTTCTCCAAATCATTCTCCTCGAAACAGTCAAGAAAGAAAGGACAAATGACCCAATCAAAATTCTGGCTAGGCTGCCAACTCAAGAAATCTGATTGAATAAAGTTAGCACCTCCTCTATGCTTTGCACGCTTGAGCATTTCTGAAGATTGTTCGAGATATGTCACCTCACAATTTGGAAGCCATTCAAGAATTCGTCCAGTCCCCCCGCCTACTATTAAAACTTGGTCATCGGGTCTTATCAAATGAAGGTGAATCTTCTGGGCATTCCAAAGCTTTCTTCCAAAAACCAACTTCACCAGGCCATCATAAAAGGGCGCAACGAAATTGAAATTGGACACTAAACCAGAATAAAAATCAATGGCAATAGAAAGATCGCATCACCTGCTATTCTGTATCTCTCCTTTTCTTGAAACCATGCAATTCTCCAAATGCAGAGATGAAGCAGGCCGGCTACTGAAAAGAAAGCAACCAATGGGAATGAGCCCATGTCTTGCCATAAAAGGACAATTAGGAGACCAAGTAGCAGGAATGAAATTATCAAAGTGACTAATACCAGTCTACTCCCCATCACACTTGCAAAGGAGCGAAACCCTTCGTCTTCATCTTGTTCCTTTTCGAAGTTAGAGAACAGAATCAAATTGATAAGAGCTAGAAGTATCAATGAACCTAAGATGATAAACGTGCTGGTTTCCATTTCGGACCGGACTATTGGAACCAACAATACTCCAACGGCAAAAGTAATAGCCACCCAGAACTCTTTGAACCAGTCAATTCGCTTGGAGACAAATAAATAGAATGCCGAAACTGATGCCACTAGTATTCCTGGTAGCAGGATGATTTCTGAAATAAACCAGCATAATGCTAAGCCCACTAGCGCAACAACTGGCGCAACAATTTTCAGGGTTTTGAAATGCTCTCGATGAAATTTTCTTCGTTCAGCGACAGGGTATATTAGCCGATTGACATCTTTGAGATGGTCGAGTGTGTAAATGAGCCAAACGGCAATTCCGAGAGCCACGTATTCCTGCCAGAAGTAGCGTACCTCCAATTCCTGACAGAAAAATATCATTAAAACAATGGCTCCCGCTGTTACATCCAACGAGAGCCATCTGAAATATCGGTACGCACGGGTCATCATCCCCGAAGGTTTTATCCCTGAGCCAGAGCTTCCGCTCCCCCCACGATTTCTAGGATTTCCTTAGTAATTGCTGCCTGACGAGTTCTGTTGTAAGTCAGTTTAAGCTCTTTCAATAAATCATCAGCATTTTCAGTTGCCTTGTCCATGGCTGTCATTCGAGCCCCATGCTCTGAAGCTCCTGATTCAAGCAATGTTTTGTAAAACTGAATTTTCAATGATTTTGGAATCAACTGAGTAAAGATTTCCTCCTCGCTTGGCTCAATCAAATAATCAGTGTCAGCAGACGAAACCTCTTCGGATGATTCATCCTGTTTGATTGGTAGGAAATGCTCGTTCCTCACTATCTGAGTCGCCACATTCTTGAATTCGTTGTAGACAATCTCTACCTGATCGTAATCCCCTTTCACGAAACCATTCATGGCGAATTCCGCCGCTTCTCTAGCTCCATCGAAAGTTAACTTCCCAAAGAGATGCGAAAAATTATCCACCGTCTTGAAACCTCTTTTCTTAAAATGTTCCAAGGACTTTTTCCCTATCGGCATTATAGTGACTTCTTGTCCCATGTACTTTTCAGCGATCACAGCCTTAGCGTGCTTAAAAGCGCTACTATTGAAGCCTCCGCACAATCCTCTGTCCGAGCTAGCAACCACGATCAATACATTCTTAATTTCTCGTTGGGTAGCATACGGTGTAGAAACCGAGCTTGTATCCACTGAGGCAGAAACGTTATTGATTATCGAAGTAAGTTTCTGTGCGTACGGGCGCATTTGCATAATAGCATCCTGTGCACGTCGAAGCTTAGCAGCTGCCACCATTTTCATGGCTTTAGTGATCTGCTGCGTCGAGGTGACCGATCCTATTCTGTTCTTTACTTCTTTGAGGTTCGCCATTATGCTTCCACGTATTGTTTAGCCAAATCCATCGCAACTTCCTTCATTGTGGCCATTCCTTCGTCTGTAAGCTTTCCAGCTTTCAAATCATCCAAAACGCCTCTGTGAGTTCCGTTTAGAGTTGACAAATAATTTTTCTCAAAATCCTTCACTTTGTTCTCAGGAACTTTGTCCAAGAAACCTTTAGTACAAGCGAAAATGATAGCTACCTGGTCTTCTACTGATACTGGAGAATACTGAGGTTGCTTTAGCATTTCCTGATTTCTACGACCTCTATCAATTGTTCTCTTAGTAGACGCGTCAAGGTCAGAACCGAATTTGGCGAAAGCCTCTAGTTCACGGAACTGTGCCTGATCCAATTTCAACGTACCTGCCACCTTCTTCATTGACTTGATCTGAGCAGAACCCCCAACACGCGATACAGAAATACCCACGTTGATCGCCGGACGAATACCAGAGTTGAAAAGGTTAGTTTCCAAGAAAATCTGACCATCTGTAATCGAGATTACGTTCGTCGGGATGTAAGCAGAAACGTCACCAGCTTGTGTTTCGATAATTGGAAGTGCCGTTAAGGAACCACCTCCTTTTACGACTCCTTTAAGAGACTCAGGAAGGTCATTCATCTGAGCTGCAATGCCATCGTCGTTGATCACCTTCGCTGCTCTCTCCAAAAGTCTTGAGTGCAAGTAGAAAACGTCACCAGGATAGGCTTCACGTCCCGGAGGTCTTCTAAGTAGAAGAGAAACCTCACGGTAAGAAACTGCTTGCTTAGAAAGATCATCATAAACCACCAAGGCAGGTCGTCCTGTGTCTCTGAAGTACTCACCTATCGCGGCACCTGTAAATGGCGCGAAGAATTGCATTGGAGCAGGATCAGAAGCAGCTGCGTTTACAATTACCGTATAATCCATTGCCCCAGCTTTCTCAAGTTGAGCTTGGATTCCTGCAACTGTAGAAGCCTTTTGTCCTACCGCTACATATATACAGTAAACAGTCTCACCTCTATCGTAAAATTCTTTTTGATTGATGATTGTGTCAATCGCCACGGCGGTTTTACCAGTCTGACGGTCACCAATAATGAGCTCCCTTTGACCTCTTCCGATTGGAATCATAGAGTCAATCGCCTTGATACCGGTTTGAAGAGGCTCTGATACCGGCTGACGATAGATTACGCCAGGCGCCTTTCTCTCAAGTGGCATTTCATAAAGATCACCAGTGATTGATCCTTTTCCATCGATTGGAATTCCAAGAGTATCGACAACTCTTCCACACATGCCATCACCTACTTTGATCGATCCAATAAGACCAGTGGTTTTCACTGTATCGCCTTCCTTCACACTGCTGGAGTCTCCAAGGAGTACCGCTCCAACATTATCTTCTTCAAGGTTAAGAACCAATGCTCTCAATCCATTTTCAAACTCAAGCAATTCACCCGCTTGAGCCTTAGTAAGTCCGTAGATTCGGGCTACCCCATCACCTACCTGAAGGACGGTTCCAATTTCTTCTAGTTCTGCTTCAGTCTTATGGCTTGAGAGCTGCTCTCTAAGTATCGCTGAAACTTCATCTGGTCTTACACTTGACATATTCGTATTCGCCTTTGGGCTTAGTTTTTATTGAATTTCAATTTGATTTCTTTCAGGTCAGAGCTGATGCTCTGATCCAATTGTTTGTCTCCCATTCGGAGCACATATCCACCAATGATTTCGGGATCTACTTTTTCCGTAAGAATGGCCGTGCTGCCAGTCACATCCTTCACAATTTGCTCGAATGACTTTCTCATTCCTGCATCAATGGCGAAAGTGGTGGTTACCACTGCATTCTGAAGCCCCATCACTTTGTTGTATTCTGATACAAACTCAGCGGCTATTTCCGGAAGGAGATTTTCTCTGTTTTTTCGAGCAATGATATCGAATGCCGAAAGGGTGAGCTTGTTTGACTTACCTGTAAATATCTTTTTCAAAATTTCTGCCTTCTTCAAGTGAGGGATAATTGGGCTCCTCAGCATGAGCAGAAACTCTCTGTTCTCTTCGCATAGTTTCGCAAAGTCCGCCATGTCCTCTTTTACCTCCTCAAGAACTTTTCCTTCTTGTGCCAGCTCAAGCAATGGTTTTGCGTATCTATTTGCTATTCGTGCGTTCGACATCTATTAGTTGACTTTTGCTTCTTTCAGGAACTTCTCTACCAAATCCTTCTGCGCCTTATCATCCTTCAATTTCTCACGTAGAATCTGCTCGGCTATTTCCAGTGACAATGAAGACACAAGATTTCTCATCTCCTCCATCGCCTGTTTCTTTTCGTTTTCGATCGTAGATTTTGCGTCGCTGATCATCTTCTCAGAAATCTTAGAGGTCTCAGCCTTTGCATCATCCTTGATTTTGTTCGCCACGATGGTAGCGTCCTTCATCATCTGATCTCTTTCAATACGCGCCTCATAAAGAAGGTACTCATTGTCCATCTTGATCTGCTCCATCTCATCCTTTGCTTGCTCTGCAGCTCGTAATGAATCTTCGATCTGAAACTCTCTTGATTTCAAGGCACCAAGAATAGGGCGCCATACGAATTGTCTCAGTACAAGAACTACCAAGACAAAAACGACGGTCTGCCAAATAATTAAGCCAATGGCTGGGGTAACTAAATCCACAATATTCTTATTTAGATATAAATCAAATTAAAACCTGATCTCGCCACCTAATGTGGATCGAGATCAGGTGTTTGGATATTATCCAGCTTGAACTGCCATCAGTCCAATTACTGCTGCGAAAAGTGCAACCCCTTCAATCAAGGCGGCTGAAATAATCATAGCTGTTTGGATTTTACCTGATGCTTCTGGTTGTCTAGCAATACCTTCAGTAGCTCCCTTACCGATTAAACCGATACCAAGACCTGCTCCTAATACTGCTAAACCTGCTCCAATTGCTCCCATGTTAATTTAATTTATGGTTATAAAAAGTTTCAAAAATTAATGGTGCTCCTCCACCGCCGCACCGAAGTACATAGCAGTAAGCAGCGTAAATACATAAGCCTGAAGAATGGCCACAAAAAGCTCCAGTAGGTTCATCACAGCTGCAAACAATGCACCCGCTACTCCAACCACATAACTCTGTGTTATAAATGCCAAACTCAGAATACTCAAAATCAAAATATGTCCCGCTGTGATGTTCGCAAACAATCGAATCATCAGCGAGAAAGGCTTTGTGAAGATTCCAAGAATCTCAACTGGCCATAAAATCAAATACAAAAAGAATTTCCCTCCCCAGCCCATTGACTTCCCTAGGGGGTCAACAATGTGTAACCAATAGGTCTTCTTTCCTGAAAATAAGGTAATGAGCAAAACCATCACCGCAAGCACCATGGTTACAGCAATGTTACCCGTCATATTTGCCGCTCCTGGTAGTAAGCCAAGAAGGTTACCAAACCAAATGAAAAAGAAGACGGTCAAGAGAAACGGCAAGTACTTCTCGTACTTTTTTTCTCCTATGTTGTCTCTTGCAATGTCGTCTCTGATAAAAACAATGAGTGGCTCAAAGAAGGCCTGAATTCCTTTAGGTGCCCTACCTGCATTTTTCTTGTAGCCCTTCGCGACCGCCATAAAAATGAGAATCAAAATAATGGCGTCAAGGAAAATGAAGAATACGTTTTTAGTAATTGACAAATCGAGTACGTGAGCTCCACCTTCAAGCGTGATATGCTCATGGTGCATTTCATATCCATTGTAAGGCACAACCTCATGATGTTCGTTGTAGAAATTTCCTGATGAGAAGACATCAAGTCCTCTTTCTTCAGAGTAAACTATTACAGGAAGATGAACCATGAATCCGTGGAAAATTTCCCAAGAATGGGAGTCTCCGATGTGGTGATTGATAAGCTCACTCGGATTGAATTCCTCCGATTCGCCCTCCTCGCTTTTTTCACCACCTCCTGCCAATACAAGCGTAGGCAGAGACAAGAAAAGAATAATTAAAAACTTATTGATTTTCAGGTGGTTAGGCAACAAGGTCAATCGGCTTAAATTCATGGATCGAAGTTGGTCTCTCAATTCCGCCGCAAGTTAGCCAATGCCAGAATTATTTCAAAAGCCATGAAGACCAAATAGAGTATAATAAACTGAATAAAAAATAGGTTTGAGTTTTCCTCTACCTGGTAAGCCATTACCAAAACAAAAACGAGCGCCGAAATAAGCCTCACTCCCATTTTCACCATGGACATCTGCACCTTCACGCTCTCGTTCCCTAGATCACCTAATCGAAAAAGTATGGCCGTCTGTGCAATGAAGAAAATCACAATTGACCGGTAGAATTCGTGAAATTCAAACGTTTCAGCAAATCCATACTCCGCACCGATTAAGGCTAATCCTATAAAGGCAAGGATGAAATATTTCTTCATTTCAATCGCTTAAATAAAATGACAATGGTTCCGGTCATGGCGAGGAGTGCTCCCAACAAAATAAGGATGGGACTACTTCTTAAATAATCATCCAGAAAATAGCCACCAATAATGAGGGCGAGGTTGAGCACCACTAATTCCAACCCAAGGCTGTAATATTTGAGATAGCTTTTATCCTCCTTAGGAGTGGGCTTTGAGGAGTGGCTCTTCTTGGCCAATGTGTATTTCTTTAGACTTCACGCCCATTTTGCAACTTCCGTTAAAGACTGCACCTGACTCAACGAGCAATTTATCGGTGATAATATCACCATCCACCACGGCTGATGCCTTTAGAATTAACGTTTCGCTTATTTCAACAGTGCCAGAAATATGACCGGCCACTTCTGCATTCTGAGCCAGCACATTCCCTTCAATTTCCGAGGATTGACCGAAAGCTATTTTCGACTTGCTCTTAATGTTTCCCTTCAACTTCCCCTCTATTCGAAGATTACCAAAAGTCTCCAAATCGCCTGTAAGGGTCGTGCCCTTCGCGATGATGTTTGAATTGCTTACTTCGTCTGCCACTTTACTGTTGTTTTTGTTGCGCATAATTTCTTTAAAATCCTATGTACTCTTCCGGGTTCACGGGGCTGCCGTTGTGCCATAGCTCAAAATGCAAATGAGGCCCATTCGTCAGCTCCCCTGAATTACCCACAATGGCAATGATTTCCCCTCCAGATACAAAATTACCTACGTTTTTTAATAATTCCGAATTGTGCTTGTAGACAGAAACCAATCCTGCCCTGTGCTGAACGCCTATCACATGCCCTCCATCTAACGTCCAAGATGCGAAAATCACTATACCATCAGCCACAGTTTTAACGGGTTCATTTTCCTTACCAACCAGGTCAACTCCAAAATGATCGTCTTTTGGATTGTATCCGTCTGACACAATTCCTTCCATGGGGCTGAACAAATAAAGTGACCGGAATTCATTGGCAAATGAGCCATTATTGAATGACACTTCGGAAAACGAATTGTTTTCAAATTCGGCACGAAATTGAGAATCGATGGGCTGAAGCCGCTCCTGAAGAACAATATCAGGTCTGACTTCCGCAGAAGAAAGGCTATCAATCTGAAGAGAGTCCAGATTGCCCGAAAGTATTTTCCTTACATTTTGAATGTAAATGTCCTGACTCACCAGTTGGTATTTCAATGAATCCATCCCCACCCTCATTTCAATAAGCTGTCTTTTGGCCTCCTGCTGAGAGTACCTTGGATCCAGCCATTGCTCCAGGACACCTCTCACAAGGAAAATCCCAATGGCTAGAATGACAATAAAAAGAAGAAGTCCGATTAGGATCAATCGGGCATAATTAAATGTGTAGGTGTTTTTCTCCGCAAAATTCTCCTCATTTCTAATAATGAGGAGATATTTGGTTGTCAGCCAGCTAGAGAAAGTTTTTTTTGCGCTCAAGGGATCTAGTTAATCGGGCAAATATATTGAAAAGGATACTTGGTATCTTTACAAGATTTAGAACTCAACAAACGTTGAATCTGTACTTCAAGGTTTCTAAAAGGCGTGAAAAGAACTTATTTCTTTTATCTCTTCATTGGCACCATTTTGCTTGGATGCGCTCCACAGCGTTCAAACCCAATAAATGCGGCTTATCACGATATTACGGCACATTACAACGCCTATTTCATAGCGAATGAACATATAAAAGCCGTCGAGGCTCAACTGCACGAGAATTACGAGTGGAATTACAACAAAATTTTACCCATATATGCTCCTTATGATTCCACCGATGCTGTTGCTCTCAAAGATCAGCTGACTGATTGCATAGAAAAGGCTTCCATCTGTATACAGCGTCACCCTGAAGCAAAATGGGAATACCCGGCTTATGTTTTAGTAGGCAAGGCGAGAATGTATGGCATGGAGTTCCCAGATGCAGTAGAGGCCTTCAAATATGTGAACACAAAAAGTGAAAACGACGATGTGAGACATGAAGCGCTGATCAATTTGATGCGAACATTCACCGTCAACAAAGAATACAAAAACGCGGTGGCCGTAGTTGACTACCTGAAGAAAGAGGAGCTCAGCAACAAGAACAAAGAAGCTTATTTCCTTAGCCAAGCTTACCTATATCAGCAGACAGGCGATTTGGATTTGATGACTCAGAACCTGGTCAAAGCCGAAGAGCTACTGATCGATGCAAAGGACAAGGCAAGGATTCAGTTCATTGTAGGCCAGCTTTACCAAAGATTGGGATTCAGCGCGAGTGCCTTCTATTATTACGAAAAGTCATTGAAAAACAACCCATCGTATGAGTTGTCTTTTTATACCAAACTCAACATGGCGCAAGTCACAGAACTTTCGGAAGGAAAGGATGTGAAAACTATCCGCAAATATTTCAGGAAGCTGCTTGTCGATAGAAAAAATTTCGAATACAATGATAAAATCTACTTCGAAATGGGGGTGTTCGAAGAAAAGAACGGCAACCTCCAAGATGCCATCGGAAATTATAAAACGTCCGTGCGGGTAAGTCAGGGCAACAATCGCCAAAAGGGCCTTTCCTACCTGAGCCTCGCTAAAATCTATTACGACTCATTGAAGAATTTCGAACTTGCCAAAAGCTACTATGACAGCACCGTAAATACGCTCCCTAAAGACGAGGACAATTATATAGCAATAAAGGAACGTCAGGAAATACTGGTTGATTTTGTCAAACATATTACCACTATACGATTAAATGACAGTTTGTTGTTCCTTTCAAAACTCCCTCCTGATTCATTGAAATCCTGGGCTAACAGTTTGGTTCTACAAGATTCCTTACAGCAATTAGAGAAGAAAAAAGAAGCCCAAAAACTAGCCAGAGCTCAACAACAAAGAGAAAGTCGTGTGAGTGATGATGAGGGTGTGTTAATAACTACCAGTTCGGACGGAACTTGGTACTTTGATAATCCCAAATCCGTTAGTTCAGGTTTCACCAACTTCCAACGAAAATGGAAGCAACGCCCGCTGGAGGACCATTGGAGAAGGTCCGTCAAAATAATTAGCAATCAAGAAGTAACTAGTGATGAAAACGAAGAAATCACACCTGTTAAAACCGTCCAAGAGAAAACTTTGACACCAACCGAATCAACTGAATCCAATGCCTCTAAGGTCGCCTCCATTCTCGCCCAAATTCCCACCACTCCTGAGGAAAAAGAAAAGCTGGAGTTAGAAATTAGAGATGCTTTATATGCCCTTGGAGGCATCTATAATTTCCGACTCTTAGAAAAAGAAAATGCGATCAGCACTTTTGAGGATTTGCTTCAAAGGTTCCCTGGCTCCCCTCAGGAACCGGAAGTATTGTATCAGCTCTTCCTTTTGTATCAAGGTGAGCAAGACAAAAATGCTCAGCGCGTAGCTACAAAGCTTAGCAATGAGTATCCGGAATCTATTTATGCAAAATTAATTGCCAATCCGAATTATAGAGAAGAGACATTCGCGATTACTCAGCAGCTGCAAAGTGTCTATCGGCTAGCGTATAATTTGTACGACCAGAAGCAGTTTGAGGAATCCCAGCAATTGCTCGATAGTGCTCTATCGTTACATCCAACTAATGAGTTTAGCGATAACCTGCAGATTTTAAGAATTCTTAACATCGGACAGCTTGAGGGGCAGCATCAATATCAGTTTGAGCTGGATAACTTTGTGAAGACCTATTCAGAAAGTGAACTTCGGCCATACGCAGAGACCTTGATGGAAACCTCCAATGACTACAAAGCAAACCTGTATAGTAGCTCCAAGGCAAAATATTCAAATGACCTGAACCAGCCTCATTATTTGGTTTTGGCTTATGTGAATTCTGACGAAAACGGAGCTATTGCGAAGCGACTAATTGAAGCTTTTAAGAGTAAAAACAATTTGACCGAACCCTACGCCAATCTTCTGCTCAGCGACGAATATTCGATAATTGTAATGAAGAATTACTCAAACAAAAAAGAGGCGCAAAATCGCAGCAATAGTCTGGCAAGCCAATACGATCTTTTTGATCAGTTCAAAGGGCAAAAACATTCTCTATTTGTAATGACAGAGGAGAATTTTGATATTTTCTACAAAACCAAGGATATTGAAACCTACAAATCCTTCTATGACAAATACTATCGATGAGTAGCAACAGAATTCGCCGCATCCTTTTCTTAATCTGGTTACTCTTCATTCTTTCTTTTGGAGGAATTACGACCATGGTTCTCATGGTCAAAAGTGACACCTTCGGTTGGTTCGGTGGCTTACCTAGTCTCGAAGACCTGGAAAAACCGGATCCTGATCTCAGCTCTGAGCTAATGAGCGCTGATGGTGTGCTTTTAGGCAAATATTTTCGTCAGAACAGAACTCCAGTCACGTATGATGAGCTTTCACCCCAATTGGTAAACACCTTGCTAGTGACGGAAGATATTCGGTTCAAAGATCATTCAGGCATTGATTTAAGAGGCTTGATGCGAGCTGCAATTACGCTAGGTGCACGCGGCGGAGGCAGTACACTTTCAATGCAACTAGCGGAGAATCTTTATAGAACGAATACAGAAAACCGAGGGCCGATATACAAAATACCTAAAATTGGTTTTGTGATTACAAAGATCAAAGAATGGATCATTTCGGTCCAATTAGAAAAGTCTTACACCAAGGAAGAAATACTTGCAATGTACCTCAATACCATAGAGTTTGGTAGCAACTCATTTGGCATCAAAGTAGCCGCAAAAACCTTTTTCAACAAACTACCATCCCAACTCAACTACCAAGAATCCGCCCTGCTTGTGGGTGCCTTGAATGCCCCGACGGCCTATAGCCCAATATTGAATCCTGATAGAGCAAAGAGAAAGAGAACGGAAGTGCTTTTTAATGTTCATAAGTATGACCTCATAACGAGAGACATGTATGATTCCTTGAAGGATTCTGACTTTGGGTTGAACTATAGAGTAGATAATCAAAACGAAGGGTTAGCCCCTTATTTTCGGACTGTAGTTGGGAATTTCCTTAGAACTTGGTGTGCCGAACATGGCTATGATTTGTACGATGATGGACTCAAAATTTATACAACAATTGATAGCCGCATGCAAACCTACGCTGAGGCAGCTGTGAAGGAACACATGGCCGAACTACAGGTAAAATTCAATGAACAAATGGGTGACCGCAAGCCCTGGATGGACGAAGAAGGGCGTGAGCTCAAAGGCTATTTACAAAGTGCTATTCAACGTACAGATGTATATAAATCCCTGGTTAGGGAATTCGGAAAGAATTCAGATTCAGTAGAGTACTATCTCCGAAAGCCAAAGGCAATGACTGTCTTTTCGTACCAAGGGGACGTGGATACACTCTTCAACTCTTACGATTCTTTGGCTTACTACAAGAAATTTCTTCGAGCCGGATTTATGGCCATGGAACCAAAATCCGGACACATCAAAGCATGGGTTGGAGGTATCGATCACAAGTATTTCAAATACGATCACGTGCAGTATGGTAAACGCCAGCCAGGTTCTACCTTCAAACCATTTGTTTACACGGCAGTTATTCAGAACGGATATTCTCCTTGTCAAACAGCCGTTGACGTGGTAAACACTTATCACCTTCCAGAACAAGATCCACCTACTTGGCAACCTACTAACTCTGGAGTGCCCGCAACCGGAGAAGTAATGACTTTGAGACAAGCAATGGCCAGATCGGTGAATACGATCACAGCTTTTGCAATCATGAATTATGTCACACCTGAAATTGTAGTAGAAATGGCTCACAAGATGGGAATTGAAAGCGATCTCGCTGCAGTTCCTTCCATTGCCCTCGGCGTAAGTGATGTTAGCCTTTTTGAAATGGTTGGAGCTTACTCAACCTTTGTCAATAGGGGTGTCCACACTGTTCCATTTTACATCACCAAAATTGAAGACAAAAATGGAAATGTAATTCAAGCATTTCCAACGGATAGGACAGAAGCCATCAATGAAGCTACAGCCTATATAATGCTTCATATGCTCAAGGGCACAACGGAAGAGGCTGGTGGAACTGCATTGGGGCTTACCAGAGAGCTTAGAGTGAATCACGACATAGCCGCCAAAACAGGAACAACACAAAACTCATCAGATGGATGGTTTATGGGCATGACCAAGGACCTGGCCGCAGGTGCCTGGTCTGGCGGAGACGATCGTAGCATACATTTTAGGAACTGGGCAATGGGACAAGGGGCTCGTACAGCCATGCCGATTTGGGACAAATTCATGGTGAAAGTATATCAAGACAGCACCTTGAACTATGAAGGCGGCACTTTCGACAGACCCAATATTCCGCTTGGTGTAGAGCTTGACTGCTCATTGTATGGAAGCGCCGTTGAAGTTGATTCCACCAAGGCGGCAGTTGTTACCCAAGAAGACATAGTTCGTTGATGGAAACATGGAACTTTCAACGTTTTCATAAAGATGATTTTCGCAAAGTCCCAAGCTCACCAGGGGTCTATAAATACCTAAACAAAGAAGGAATCATTATTTACGTTGGAAAGGCAAAGAACCTACGCAAGCGGGTATCAAGTTACTTTCTATCCGGAACCAACCACACGCTCAAAACCGCGCGCTTGGTTCGAGAGGTGACCGAGATTGAATTCGTCATTGTAAATAATGAGTACGAGGCGCTCGTTCTAGAAAATTCGTTGATCAAGGAAAATCAGCCAAGGTTTAACATTATGCTCAAGGACGGCAAAAGCTATCCTTATGTCTGCATTACCAAAGAACGATTTCCAAAGGTGTTATCGACGCGTCGTGTCAATCCTAAAAAAGGCGAATACTTTGGGCCATTCACGAGTGTGAGAGCCATGAACAATGTACTACGCCTAGTTAAGAAACTATATAAAATCAGGACTTGCTCGTTGACTCTCTCCGAAAAGAATGTAGAGTCGGGTAAATTCAGTGTATGCCTTGAATATCATATCAAAAACTGTAAGGGGCCTTGCGTCGGCTTCCAATCGGAAGACAGCTACCTAAGTGATATTGCCGAAATTAGACACATCCTGAAAGGGAATCTTTTTCCGGTCAAAACAAGTTTTAAAGAATCGCTAAATCTAGCGGTGCAAGATTTGCGCTACGAGGATGCACAAGTTCTTAAGGAAAAAATAGAGTCGTTGGAGAGTTTCCAATCACGATCCCTTGTGGCCAATCCTCAAATTACGCAAACGGACATTTTCACCATTGAATCTGATAACAACAAGTCCTTTATTAATTACATGAAAATTGAGGAGGGTGCTATAAAGCAATCAGAAACGATTGAAGTCAAAAGAAAGCTTGATGAAAGCGAGGCGGAAATACTCCCACTGGTCATGTTCAACCTACGACGAAAGTTTGAAAGTGATAGCAAAACCATCTTGACCAATATCAAAGTTGACACATGGGAAGACGTCAGTGTTTCGGTTCCCAAAATTGGAGACAAACGAAAGCTGGTCGATCTGTCATTAAAGAATGTAAAATTCTACCGAAAAGAAAGCGCGAATCAAGCCCCCACGCTCACCGATAAAACCCTTGCCCAGCTTCAAGAAGATCTTTCACTTGAAGAAGTCCCAAAGCACATTGAATGCTTCGACAATTCTAATATTCAAGGCTCCAACCCCGTGGCTTCCATGGTCTGTTTTAAGAATGCGCGACCCTCAAAAAAAGACTATAGAAAATTCAGGATTAAAACGGTAGAAGGCCCTGATGACTTTCTGTCAATGAAAGAAATTGTAACCAGAAGGTATAGGCGACTGGTTGAAGAACAGCTACCGCTACCGCAACTTATTGTAATAGATGGAGGTAAAGGTCAGCTAAGTGCAGCTTGCGAGGCACTAAAAGAACTTGACTTATACGGTGAGCTACCAATAATTGGTATTGCCAAAAAGCTTGAGGAAATATATTTACCTAATGACCCTTTCCCACTCCATATCAACAAGAAGTCCCTTTCCCTTAAACTTCTGCAGCGAATACGAGACGAGGCGCACAGGTTTGCAATTACATTCCATAGAGATAGCAGAAGTAACACACAAACAGTTTCGGAACTTGACAGCATTCATGGAATAGGAGACAAAACACGCAATATTCTTCTCAATCAATTAAAGAGTGTAGATAGAATTCGAAAAGCGTCTATAACGGAGTTGGCTCAATTCATCGGCCTAAGCAAAGCACAAATAGTATCTAAAGCCTTAAACAAAAAAGAGGATCAAATCTGATCCTCTTTTTTATTCGTTTTAGTGCTTTTAGTATGACCACAACTCAGCTTCATACTCAGCCAAATCGTACTCAAGCTGCTGCTGAATCAACAAGGCTTGCATAGGATCCTTGGCAATTTGCTCACGATACTGTTGTCTGATGTCAAGGTCTTGATTATTCGCAACCTTAATGATTGGAGCACTGAATAGGCGCAACTCCATAGCATCTGACATGTTTCTGTGCGAAGCAATGTTTTGACTATTATACCAAATTGCTCGATCAGCGTACTTCTCACTTCTCAAAACTTCCACTACCTCATCATATTTGAAGTGAAGCACATTACTCAACTCACCGGTTATTCCGTACTGATTTACGTATTCTGGCTTACCCGGCACAGTTAGCGTAAGCGTTCTGATGTACCAGTACATTCTAGATCTATTTCTATCAAAAATGACATCTTCCTTAATGTACATTACTGAGAACAAGTTTTCAGGAATGACAGTGGTAACATCCTTTGTGATCATTGGAGAATAAGGATCATTTGGATCCTCAGGAACCTGCTGAGTCACTGTATACGCCAAATTCTTCTGAAGCGTACTATCAGGCATTACATTCAAGCAACTGTCAGATCGATAGACCTTCAGATCGCCGGCGTTCATTGCCTCAATAAGTAACCTTGAAATTTCCCCGTTTCTAGAAAAGAAAGGGCGGTTTTGCTTCACCTCAAGATCCATTCTCCTCGTCATAGTCTTGGAGAACATCTTGTAAATCTCATTTACCTCAGGCTTGTTATTAGAATCTTGTGCATTCGCACCACCAATCCCAATCAAAGCCACTAAAAACACATAACAAATTCGTTTCATACCTCTGAATTTTACTTTAATAAGTAACCGTCACGAACTTCTGGAACTTCGGGAAATTTTCATCCTTATCCTGGAAGTTTCGACGACCTACTCTTTGTATCTCGATTACCAAAGCGTCACCTTTTCTTACATTCGATGCGATACTTCTTAAATCAAGCTGACCATTTCTAAATGGAATTTTTCTTCTAACAAGACCTCCACTCAAAAGGGACGCCTCTCCTTGAAGCACAACAAATCTTGCGTCCTTAGGGTGTCCTGAAGCAAAGTCTGAATCTGGCACAGCATCCACTCGCAAAGCGGTTGTTCCTGTTGCTATTGGTTGGTTTGGAGTTACAGTAGTATTACCATTCTTCACAACAATCTCTGGTGCAGGGATTTCCTTCACACCAAACTCCTTATCTCCAATTTTCTGTCCACCATTGCTCACAGACATTACCACCTTTCTAGATCTGGCATCAGGAACAATGTTCAATTCACCAGCAGATCCTCCTTTGATGAACTGAGCACCAGAACCACCAAATGACGGGTTATAATTACCTGAAAGGCCAGGAACGTCTACCCTTACTTCATTCGCACAGTTTCTGTAAAGTGATACAGCTGTATTAGAGCTAATTACAATGGCCGGCTTTACTACGTAATATTCGATTGTATTTGTGAAAGTAGTATCACCGCCTGCGGTCGCTACTTTAATTGCAGCCTCAAATGTTTTCTTGACAACACCATTTCCTTCAGCAGTACCTCCGTTCATATTAACTGGGAATGAAACTTTTCCAGTTCCAGTTGCATCTACTTCTATTGGAGTCCCATTGTACGTCATTTGTGGTTTTGCGCTTTTGGAAGAAGCAGCAACAAACATTTCAGCTTCATATGTACTTCCAGATACGACGTATTGTGACACAGGCATTACCATGGCCTTGATGTCATCGAAAATGATTTCAGTTAATCCGGTACGAGTCTTTAAGTAATCAAGCCCCCGAGTCTCAAATCCTAAAACCTCTGCCTGAAGTTCACTCACAGTTGCTAACCCTGCATGAGTAGGCGAATACTCAAATGCCAACTGTGACCACTTCTTGCCTTCTTGGTTTGGATCTTCCCTATAAACTGGATCTTCCTCTGCATCAGGGGTGATATTCTTGAAATGACTGATTACCGATTCTGGAGCAGCTTGCGATGACAACAAATTCTTGACGAATTCTGTATAATCAGCTAGTACCGCCTTCATTTCCTTTCCATGGCCCTGGCCACCTTCTTCAATTGGCATCATATAATGACCAACTCCATCGTAGTTAGTCTTGCCCTTCAAATGGTGAACATTCCCTTCAAAGCCTTCTTCATAACCACCGGTTTCTTCAATAAACTCTGCTTTATATTCAGCTAGTCTTTTGACAACTTCAGCGGTTTTTGCTCTCAGCTCATCACTTGCTTTGATAACTGCAACGTCTTCAGGCTTATTACCCTTTTCCTTGACAGATTCTCGCATTGCCTCAAGAATTTCAACATTCCTCTGCTCCGCTTCGGCATTCGCACGCTCTAAACTATCGTTTAGAAAGATGAACTTTTCAATGACCGTGGAACTAACATTCAGTGCCAACAAAGCAGTCAGTACTAAGTACATCATCCCGATCATTTTCTGCCGTCCTGTTTCTTTTCCTCCGGACATAATTTTTTAGCTTTTAAGGTTATTAATTAGCACTTGGAGTTGATCCTCCGCCCTTCATGGCTGTCAACATGTTTCCGTACACTCTGTTGAGAGACGAGATGTTAGATGTCAACTTATTAAGCTCTGCTTGAAATGCAGATGTTTCTTTTCCAGCCTCAGCCATGCTTTCAAGCGCACCACTGATGTTAGAATAGAATTTATTCAAAGCTTTAGTGTGGCTCTGAGCGTCCTTCAATTCCATTTCATATACTGCGTTCAACGCACCTAGGCTCTTAGTTACATTTTGAACTTGAGCGTGATACTCTTTAGTATCAGTTGCAGCATTGGCAAAGCCTTTCATTCCTTCCATTGCAGAAGAGTAAGACTTGTTCATTTCAGTCAAAGAAGCAGAAGCTTTTTTCACATTTCCAGCGTACTCATTTGTAGCTACGGCAGCATCGCTAAGGTTTGACATTTTCTTAGCTGATTCAGCCAAGTTTCTCATTCCATCTCCAAGACTCTTAACCAAATCAGGACCAACTTTAGCCTCAGCTAACATTTTGTCCATTTGTGCAGAAGCACCTGTGGCTTGAGGCGCAGCAACAGCTCTCGGAGCGGCGGAAGGACCGTCGTAATCATCAGCAAGTTCTGGGTATACTTTCGCCCAATCTGGGTCTCTGTGTGCTGGTTCGAATGCACTGAGAAGGAAAATGATTGCTTCAGTAGTAAGACCTACACCAAGCATTAACCCTGCTCCTGGTAAGTGCAAAATTTTAAACATTGCACCAACAATTACAACTGCAGCACCAATACCGTATACTTTCGGCATTATGGTTTTGAACAGTAGTTCCTGAAATCCGCCTTTTTTACTCATTTTATTTAGTATTTAGGTTAGTATATAATTAAAATTCATATCCTCCTGATCTTCCCAAGTACGTCATTGCGCAGCGGAAGCCAATTGAAGATCGTTTTGCTTTTTTATGGTCGTAAGTCCTAGTACCTGTTTCAAGGTAGTAAGCAATGTCTTTCCAAGATCCGCCTCGGATCACTTTATGCTCAACATTTTCATCGAAGTAAGTAGGGTTCAAATCCCAAACCAATGGCATGGCAGCAGGATTGTATGCATCCTCGCACCACTCAGCCACATTACCTGACATGTCGTAAAGACCAAAATCATTAGAGAAGTAAGTATTTACTGGGGCGGTATAAGCATAACCATCATCATAGTAGTTACCACGCCCTGGCTTAAAGTTGGCAAGTAGACATCCCTTTGTGTTTCTAACATATGGATTACCCCATGGGTATTTTGCCATATCTCTTCCACCTCTAGCTGCATACTCCCATTCTGCCTCTGAAGGCAATCTGAAATTCGGCATACTTGGAAGACCTTCCGTAGCTCTGTAGTCATTTAGGTGACGGGTTCTCCAGTCGGCGAACACTCTTGCCGCTTCCCAGCTAACTCCAACAACAGGGAAATCATCGAATGCAGGATGATCCCAATAATACTGGACAAGAGGGTCACCCATGTGATGAGTGAAGTCTGTTGTCCAAACTGTTGTATCCGGCTTCAAATCCTCAACAGAAAAACCAGCTGCCGTAAACGGCTCGGTCCCTGATTCCAACGCTTGAGTAAACTGACGGTACTCGTTGTTGGTAATCTCGGTATCATCCATAAAGAATTGACCGATGGTCACTTGTTTGTTGAAGTTGATTTGTGTGGCCGCCACATCCTGGTCAGCTTGACCCATGTGAAACGTTCCGGCTGGGCAGGTAACCATACCATAAGGTCTAGTCATTTCCCAACCTTGTCTGTCCGGCGCACCAAGGAGCTCTCCTTGATCACCTTTGTTCCCTCCGAACAGTCCGCAGCTTGATATTGCTGCCCCCATGACAATCGTCAATAGAGAAGATAACTTAACACGCATTTTATTCATAACACCTTGATTGAACTTGCAAGTATGTAAAATAAACAAACTTTTGCAACAATTATTGTACGTAAAGAGGGCTAAATATAATGGTATACAGGCTTCCTGAGCAAATTTTCTCGTAATTGAGGAAACTATTAGAAACTAAAGCGTGGGGTTTTCACTGCTTTTCGACCTCCCAAAACGAAAGAAGGCAAATTATACCTGACAAAAATCTCATGAGAAGTGGGCTGCTTAGCATCTTGATCCTTGGCAACATAATCAAATGAATACCCGACTTTCAATTCTTTGTTCTCAAGTAAATTATATCCTAATAGTACGATCACTGATTCAGACTTCCTAAAAGATAGCCCCCCCCACATCGTGTCTTTATAAGTTGCCACACCGCTTATGTCAAAAGAATATCCAGATAAATCTGTTTTGACTATTGCTGTTGGGGTAATCTCTAGGTCTCTATTGACCTCAAAAATTCTTCCTCCGTGAAAATAGAATGTCTGTTTGAGTCTCCCCCTCAGTTCTGTATCTACTCCCTCTATCTGAATTAAGGAGGGCTTTAAAATATGGTCGATTGCTGCTCCTCCAAAAAACCCAGAATATGATCTGAAAAAAGCACCCGCAGCAAGATCGAATTTGGACTGGCTCTCACGTGTCCCAAGATTGAATTGATCGCTGGGATCATTGAAACGAAGCAGATCAAACCGCAGCGTTCTAGTAACTACTCCAGGCATTACTCCTAAGGACAACACCCCCGAATTGAATGTGAAATTGTAAGAAGCTCCCGCCTGTATTTTAAGGATTGACTCAGCCCCTGCCTTATCGAAGGACATGTTGATTCCTGCCGAGTGAATAACGCCATCTACTGGAACAACAATGGTCATAAGCTGTGAAGTGGGTGCTCCACCCGCTCCATCCAAGGATGTGCTATAGCCAGCCCATTGGCTTCTGTGCTGAAAAACAGCAAATGCGCCATTCGCATCCCCTAGCCAACCTGGGTTGTAGTAGGCCGGGTTGTACATGTAATGACTATAGAATGGGTCATTCTGTGCAGATAACTGAGCAGAACATATTAATAGAAGTAAAGCACCTAGTTTCCTCATCTTCGTCCTTCTTTCAAAGAAACAACAAGATAACTTATGGGAAGTGCTTTTCCCTTAGATTCCGTTGGCTTCTTTAATATACATTTCCAGAGCACCGGTCATAGAAGGGGCGTTAGGGAGTGGCGCCATGATATCGGTAATCAGGCCTGCCTTCTTCGCAGCGGCAGCAGTAGTTGGGCCAAACACAGCAATTCGAGTTTTATTCTGAACAAAATCAGGGAAATTACTGTAAAGGGATTCTATACCCGAAGGACTGTAAAAAGCGATTACGTCATAATTCACATCCGACAGGTCTGAGAGATCGCTCGCCACAGTGCGATAGATGACTGCCTCATTAAACTCGCATTCGTTTTCTTCCATGAATTTCGGAATGTCATCCTTTCTGATGTCCGAACATGGAAACAAAAATTTCTCAGTCTTATGTTTTTTAATCACTTGCAGGAGATCCTCCGCAGTGCGCTCACCAGTAAAGATCTTTCTCTTTCGGATGATGATGTATTTCTGAAGGTAATTGGCCGTCTGTTCTGAGATACAGAAGTACTTCATGTCAGCCGGAATTTCGATTCTGTTTTCAGATGCTATTCTAAATAAATGATCCACCGCATGTCTGCTTGTAAGTATGATGGCCGTGTGATCAAGAATGTTCACTTTCTGCTGTCTGAACTCCTTTGCACTTATTGGATCGATCTGAATGAATGGCCTAAAGTCAATTTTCAAATTGTACTTTTTAGCTAATTCGAAATATGGGGAATTGTCGTCTTTGGGCTCTGGTTGCGAAACTAAAATGCTTTTAACTACATTTAATCTCTCTTTTTCTAATACAAGCAAATTCTCCTCCATGCCAAATTGTATTTTAAAAATTTATACTATTCCAAGAAAAACTGAATTATTAATAACCCAGGTAAAATTTCGGTGCTGCAAAGGTATATAAATCTGTGTAGACTTTTTGTGCCTTTCTGGAAAGTGAAAACAAGAACTAAGGCCACCATAAACGCCCCTTGCAAAGCAGACAAAACAGAGGTCAGATTGCCCAAACTAAAAAGTGAGTGGTTTAAAAAAAGATTGTCTAAGAGTGCCATGATGAATAGCAGCACAAACAGTATTGTCCAAAACTGAAGCAGAAAGTTAGACTGCCAAGTGGCCAATAACCTGAATCTGAAAAGTGCTCCTGAAATGAGGGTTAAACTGGTTTTGATCACCCACCAAAAAATCAATGAACCAAAGACAAAGAGTATGTGACCAGGCTCAGCTTGCGAGGCATAGGTCCAGATAAATGAACCAAGCAGGCAGGTAATAACCAACTGCACGAGATTGCTCGCTGTAAAAAACTTATCGGTGAATGTTTCAGATGGTCGTGGTATATAGCCGAAATTCTTCTTGATAAATAACCTAGCAACAATCAAAATCAACGCACATCCTATAAATCCCATCTTCCAAAATTCCACTTCGGAAGATCGTCTGCTCGGCACCTGCATTTTGTTCTCTTTCGGCGCTACCTCTACAGACCTGGTGGTAACTCCCTCCAATCCTCTTTCTGAGACAAGCGAAACAAAAACCGTGTCACGAGCTGAAAGCTGGCAAAGCTGTTTCGTCTCCAAATAGACGCATGACCTTTCCAGGCTATTTTCTGTCACGAACCTACCATCCACCCACACACTGAAAACATTTGATCCACAAAATTCAATAAGCCCTTGATCAATACAGGGAACAAAGGTGCCAGCAACTTCCGTGGAAGAAAGTGAACTAACCGGCAGCATTTGGCCATTTTCAATGGTCACAAACTTATAATCCAGCTGCTCAACTGTAAGCGTATCCTGTCCAAAGGCTACTCCTGCGCTTAGGGTAATTACCGCGCAGACAACTAATCGAATGATCTTAAAATCGTGATAAATAGCCAAAGTGAACCTTAGTATTGGCGAGATTCAAAGGCAAGCCCTCTACTCCGCCGAGTGCCATCGCAAAGCTAAATAACCCTGAGTTCGTATTGAGTGAAAAACCTCCACCAAATCCGGTTGGGGAGTTCCAGCCTGTTTCGTACACTAATCCCTGATCTACAAATGCAAAAAGATAAGAGTCTTGTTCAAAGAAAAGTCGCCACTCTATTTGATTGACAATGTAGGACTGAGCAAAAAAGAACTGCTCATTGAACCCTCTCAAAGACTGTAGTCCCCCTAGCCTAAAAAGCTGATTCTGGGAAAGAATGCCGCTTAAATGTGCGCTGGAAAACGAATGATAAATACCAGAATTTTTGGTGAGCTTTCTTTGCCACTTGGAATGAAGCTGAAGGAACACGTTTGTCGCATTCATCCGGAGAGAATCGTAATAAGAATCTGGCAGCCTTGCATTCCTTGCTAGAGAGCGCTGACCCACACCTAGCTTGAAGTTGAACCCAAAGTAATTTTTAAAAACAGACGGATTGGCTACCATTTGTCCGAAGGTGATACTGTATCGATTCTGGTCATAGTCAAGCAGATTCTGAGCAGAAATTCTTTCAGCGCTGGACAGCAAAACGCTGCTCGTTTCTTGTTCAAAGCCAACCCCCATGGAGATTCGGTCTTTCAAAAAGAAATTAAGATTAAGACCAACACCTTGCTTAATAAAACTGGAATCTTGCCTTAGTAAATGAAATTCCCCTCCTGCAAACAGGTCACTTCCGGCCAAATACGGATGTTCATATTGGAGGTCTAATTGCTGGGATAATTCACCGAATCGATCCCATGAAATATCCAGAAGCTTCCCCGACTTGAATAAATTCTCCAACCTCAAATCAATGCTTCCAGTAATAAGCGCATTGTTTGCCGAGGATTGATTTGGGAGTAGGCCAATTACTCCCCTGAAACTCCCCGTGTTTGATTCTTCGAGATCGAGATAGGCCCATGCTTTTCCTGCTTGAAAGGAAATATCAGGAGGCCGCCTAGCAGAAATAAATTGAATTCGATCAAGGCGCTTTCCAGCAGATTTGAAATCTCGTTCACTGTAGACTTCTCCCTTTTCAAATCCTATGGTCTTTGCCAAAAAAGAACGCTTTGTTTTTATGGTGCTAAGTAAAACAATAGAGTCATTCAAGATTAGCGGGCCATCTATTAGGCTTGGCTGAATAATCCAATTGCCTTCAACTAATCTGACCGAGTCCCAGACCACTCTGGCAAAAGGATAACCTGAATTTGCCTTTGATTTAAGATCCCTTTCCACTCGGTCATACATTTGAGAAAAGTCCTTGAATTGTTCATCCGCGATTTTCACACGATCGCCTTGGTGTAGAAATACCTTATTCTTTCTGATGGAATCCAGCCCTGCAAAGACATACCCCTCTCTCCAAAGATTACTTAGAAATTGATCAATGAACCTGACTACCTCCACTGAATCCATCGCGCGAATTGTGCGCTTGGTATTTCCATCTACGAGGATTTCGAACTCCGTTTGAGCGATCCCCATCGAGGCAATTAGCAGAACAATAATGGTTAGGATTCGGCGCAAGCTAAAAAGTGTATTAACCTTGTAATATTACGACCATGGCCGGTATTTACATCCACATTCCGTTTTGTTCTCAGGCTTGCCATTATTGTGATTTTCATTTCAGTACCCGCTTAGGCAATACTGATCGGATGGTAGATGCGATTATTAAGGAAGCGCAACTGCGAGCGGACTACTTGGCTGGTCAGGCTATTGAAACAATATATTTTGGAGGGGGAACCCCTTCGATTATCTCGAGCTCTGATCTGGAAAGAATCCTAACTGAGATATTCAAAAATCATAGCGTAAGCTCAGAAGTCGAAATAACCCTTGAAGGGAATCCTGACGATCTCTCCTTGTCAAAACTTAAGGAACTAAAAGACATTGGGATTAATCGGCTGAGTGTGGGGATTCAAACATTCGATGAGGAAGCTCTTTCCTTCATGAACCGATCTCATTCTTCTACACAGGCCAGAGAATGTTTAGAGAGTATTAGAAAAGCAGGATTCTCAAACTATACAGCTGATTTGATTTTTGCCGTGCCTCCTGAAAAGGACTCCTTCGATAGATTTTTCAATGACCTTCAAGAACTGTTGACCTTTAGGCCCCCGCATGTTTCGCTTTATGGCTTGACGATCGAGCAAAAAACTGTCTTTGGAAAATGGTTTGATCAAGAGAAAATCCTAGCGGTGAGCGAGGATGAAAACGCACGGCAATACGAACTGGCCATAGAGCTATTGACTGATGCTGGCTTTGATCATTATGAGGTGTCCAACTTTGGCTTGCCAGGTAAAATCTCTAGGCACAATTCCTCCTATTGGAAAGGGGCTTGGTATCTGGGGTTGGGGCCAAGTGCTCATTCATACAATGGACTGTCCCGCTCTATCAACGTCCCAAATAATGTCAAGTACTTGAAGGCAATAGAAGATTCAACGCCTGCATTGGAAACAGAGATTCTTTCGGACACTCAGCAGCTCAACGAGTATATCCTGACGGGCATTCGAACCAAGTGGGGGATAGACCTAGGTCTGATTCAAAAAAAATGGGGCCTAGACTTTTTATCAGAGCACCGATCCATACTTGACGCTTTAATAAATGAAAAAAAAGCAATGTTGACCAACGACCGATTCTTACTTAATTCAAGCGGTTTTAGCATTGCCGACGAACTTGCGCTTCGGTTTTTCTCAGAGGAATAAATTACTTTTAGCCTGCAATGTCAGAAGAAGAGAAAAAGGCCATCATGCTGCTCAAATCCCTGATCTTCCATTACCATGGATTAGATGAGGATGAGCAAAGTTTATTGAATCAAGCAGCTGAGAAATTGGATGCTCGCAATGAGCTTCAGTGGGCCAATACTTTTATCGCCGACGATTACCTTTCTGCTTTTGAGAGATCCCGCGAGTTTCTGAGCAAAGTCTTCAACAAAATGACTGAAGAAGACCGACTAAAGCACTTGCTTGAGGTCTGGGAGGACAACTACGAAAAAGGATACGTGACTGAGATGGAAACTACCGCCATGCTGAACCTCGCCAAAGATTGGAACGTGGAGATGCAGTTTATGAAGACGGTGAGGTCTTAGTTATTACCTCTCTCTACTTCGAAAATGTTTATGCAAAGTCATTGTCAATGGATAATCTTGAAAATTTAATCTATGTGTTGTCATGTTTTGACTAAAGTAAGACTTATGCGATTTTACATTTAGACGTAAAACGGAATGATTTGGATTCCACGGAATTAGAACTAGCTCAAGCTTATCTTTATTAAACTCCCATCTTTGATATCTTTCTATATGCATCTCGGCAATGATCGGGGAGCTTTCAGTTTGAAACAGAACTAAATCACCATTCTCAAGGAAATTCCACTGAGAACCCATTAATTCTCGGATGAGTCGGTCAACAAGTTTTCCTTCTTCAAGTGGCAGTTTATTCTTTGATCTCACACATTTGTTTAGATTCCAAGAACCAAAGAAATCTGATCGCTCGATTTCCTGCGCCAAGCAGGAAGAAGGAATCACTAATAATAACCCAAGAAATAATTTCAACATAAAGGCTGTACTTACAAGCTCATCTTGTCTTTAAATCTAGCGGCTTGCCTCCTACTTACTTCTATTTTATCTCCACCCTTTAATTCAACTAATAGGCCGCCATTGAACCATGTATCTATTTTTTCCACCCAACCGAGATTGATAATGTGCTTCCTACTAGCGCGGAAAAAATGGCGATCATCCAGACGCTCATCTAGTGCATTTAGTGATTTGTGGATCATCGGACGGAAACCGTCAAAGTATACTTTGATGTAATTGCCATCTGATTCGAAAAGTCGAATATTTTCGAGCTTTACAAACCAGCACTTGTCCCCGTCTTTCACGAAAACCTGATCGTCCTTGGTCAGTTTCTTATTTGAAGTATCATCAGCCTCTGTATAATCCACCTTTTGCAGTGCTTCATCCAGGCGTTCTTCGTTGATAGGCTTGAGCACATAGTCCAGTGCATTCACATCAAAAGCTTTGATGGCGAATTCATCGTATGCCGTGGTGAAAATCACCTGAGGGACTTTATCCAATTCAGCGAGTAGCTCAAAGCCTGTCTTACCTGGCATCTGAATGTCCAGGAATATTAAACCAGGATTGTGCTCATCTATTTTCTCCAGAGCCTCTTTGGCATTTGCAGCTTCATCCACTACTTCAATTTGCTTGTACTTTTCAAGTAGCGAGATAAGCTCCTTCCTTGCCAGTCTTTCATCATCAATTACTAGTGCCTTCATTTGGGTATTTTGATTTTGGTTAGTACGGTGTGCTTTGTTTCGTTTTTGATCGAAAATTCAGATCGATCTCCATATATCATGTCAAGTCGCTTTTTCGTGCTTTTTAGTCCAAATCCCTTCTTGGACCTCCAATTTCGATCCAGCTGTCCGGTATTTCTTATTTCAATAAAAAGGTCATCGTATTCGATTTTGGTTTCAATACTGATCTCCCCACCCTCTGTCAGCTTAGCAATCCCATGTTTGATTCCATTCTCTACAAGTGTCTGCAGCATCAGAGGTGGCACCTGAAAATCCCTCGAACCAACCATCAAATCAATTTTCGTTTTGAGTCGCTCCTCATAGCGAATCATTTCCAAGCCCAAATAATCAACAACCGTTTTCAACTCCTCGGCAAACGGAACGAGTTTTTGCCTGTCAGAGTTGAGTGAATTTCTCAGAATGTTCGAAAGCTGGGTAATTGCCGCCTTGGATTTTTCGGGATCCTCGCCCACCAAAGCGCGAATACTATTGAGCGCATTAAAGATAAAATGGGGGTTTAATTGTGATTTTAAATTATTGAGTTCAGTCTCCCGAACTGCCGCCTCATATTTAAGAGACATGTTATACCGCTCTATGTATAAGTAAATGAAATAAGCAAAAGACCAGAAGGAGAAAAGGAAAACGGATTCCAACATTCCCACCACAATTGGCGGAACAAGTGCCTCCGCTGAGAGATTAAACAAACCAGTGCCGTTCTGAATGAGCATGATAAAAATCCACAATACTGCACCGGAAATGCTCAATACAAGCACGCCAAAAATGACTAAAGGAATGAGCTTGATCAGGCTAAAATCCAACCAACGGTATCGAATGATGACAAATCGAAAGAGGTGAGTTAAGAGAATATTACCGGTGACTTGCAACCCCTCCGCCAAAATAAGCATCCTATCGATGGGCTGGCCGTCAAAAGAAAGCAACTGAAACTGGAAGATGCTATAAGCCGACCACCCAAGTATTTGGAGCAACCAGTAAAATTTTGTTTTGCTAAGCTTCAATTCGGCCAAAGGTTTACGCCCCTCATCTATGAAAAAGGACTTGTAAATCTAACTGAGTCATGGTGGAAAAGGTCACCGCTGATCAAAGTATTGAACCTTCCAAATCCACATTCATCAGTTTATCGAAATGTGAAATGATTTTTAACATTTATTATTCAACAAAAAATATTCTACTTCGTAAACATCTTTGCACGGACAAAAACAAAATAAAATAAAGGCTAAACGGACAAATTGCTATGAAAATTCTATTTCTAAACCTACTGATGTCGCTCACCACACCGACATCAGACATGTATACGGTCGAGGACTATGACTGGGTGCTCCAAGAACTAAATTCTGAATCTGCCATGACAATGGTCGCCTCTGAGATCGAAGCGAAGGTGAAAGTCTTCGACGCTGCTGGAAATCTGGTGAAAGAGATTTTGAAAAAAGACTTCAACGAGAACAACATGGAAACATCAGAATACAAAGTACTTTCTGCAAGTGCTTTCATGTTCGAATATCTCGGTGATTCATACTTCCTGCTGGAAGAATAAACAGATCAATTATTTCAAAATGAAGGGCACTCAAATGGGTGCTCTTTTTTTATATCAACTCCTCCTTGAGAAAACTTCCTGTGATGCTTCCCTTGATGTTTGCTACTTCCTCTGGAGTACCCTCTGCAACGATACGTCCTCCGGCATCACCACCATCCGGTCCCAGATCGATGACATGATCAGCCACCTTGATGATGTCCATATTGTGCTCAATAATGAGCACGGTATTGCCCTTGTCGGCAAGCCTGTTGAGTACATCTAGCAAGTGCTGAATATCTTGGAAGTGAAGCCCCGTGGTGGGCTCATCAAGAATGTAAAAAGTCTGGCCTGTGTCTTTCTTGGAAAGTTCAGTAGCAAGTTTCACCCGTTGCGCCTCTCCACCCGAGAGGGTGGTGGCGTGTTGTCCAAGTGAGATGTAATCAAGCCCCACATCATTGAGTGTCTGAATCTTACGGACGATTTTTGGATAGTGCTCAAAAAACTCAACTGCCTGTTCCACGGTCATGTCCAGCACGTCGGAGATCGACTTGCCTTTGTACCGAACCTCTAACGTTTCCCGATTGTAGCGTTTGCCTTTACATGTTTCGCACGGCACATGAACATCAGGGAGGAAATCCATTTCTATGACCCGCATTCCTCCGCCCTGACATGTTTCGCATCTTCCTCCTTTTACATTGAAGGAGAATCGACCCGGCTTATAACCTCTAATTTTGGATTCTGGGATTTCAGAAAACAAGGTTCTGATATCAGAGAACACTCCAGTGTATGTTGCCGGATTCGATCGTGGTGTCCTTCCGATTGGAGACTGATCTACTTCGATCACCTTGTCCACCAGCTTCATACCCGTGATCTCCTTGTATGGCAATGGATCTCCGTGCGAATGGTACAAATGCTTTCGAAGCGCGGGGTACAGGGTCTCGTGAATCAGGGTGGATTTTCCACTACCTGAAACTCCCGTCACGCAGATCATTTTCCCCAGAGGCAGATCAAGCGTCACATCTTTTAGGTTGTGACCAGATGCACCCGTGAGCAGCATGTGTTCACCGTTTCCTTTTCGCCTCTTTTTCGGTACCTCTATCTTTTTCCTTCCATTCAAATAGGCCGAAGTAATCGTGTCGTTTTGGAGAAAAATTTCAGGATTCGATGCGGCCACAATCTGACCTCCGTGCCGTCCTGCTCCCGGCCCGACATCTACAATGTAATCACTTGCGATCATCATGTCCTTGTCATGCTCCACCACAATCACCGTGTTGCCCAGGTCGCGCAAATCTTTCAATGAATTGATCAGCTTTTGATTGTCGCGCTGGTGCAATCCAATGCTTGGCTCGTCAAGAATGTACAGGACATTGACAAGCTGTGTGCCGATCTGTGTGGCCAATCTGATCCGCTGCGCCTCGCCTCCAGAAAGCGTTTTGAGCGGACGATTCATGCTCAAATAACCAAGGCCAACATCGAGCACGAAGCCGAGCCTTTTCCTTATTTCTTTCAGAATTTCGGTAGCAATTAGTTGCTGCTTTTCAGTAAGTCGATCCTCGATTCCAACAAGCCAGTTTGCCAGTTGATGAAGGTTAAAATTGCCCACATCACCAAGGTCCTTTTCGTCAATTTTGAAATGAAGTGATTCCTTTTTCAATCGTTTGCCATGACAACTCGGGCACTCTGAAATGGCTGTGAAGTCGTGAATCCATTTTTGGATTTTATCTGTACCTGTGTCCCTTTGTTTTTCCAGAAACTGGATGATCCCCTCAAACTTCGTGTTCCAGTCCGTTCCTGGATATTTGACCGATTTCACTGCCACAGGTACACTATCTCCGTAGAGTAAGACCTCCATTGTTTCCTCAGGAATATCCTTGATTGGGGTGGAAAGGGTAAGCTTGTTTCGTTTAAGAATTGCCTCCACTTTTTTGAAAATCCAGATGTCTCTAAACTCTCCAAGTGGCGCAATGCCTCCCCTGGAAATACTCAGGCTGGCGTCTGGGATGACGGCATCTCTTGAGATTTCTTCGATGACTCCCAAACCCTTGCACTCCGGGCATGCACCATATGGGGAATTAAATGAAAAAGAATTCGGGGCAGGTTCGTCGTAAGAAAGGCCTGTCTCCGGGTCCATTAGATTCTTTGAAAAATGATGAACCTCCCCTTCTTCATCCTGAATCATCATCACTCCATCCCCATGCTTTAGAGCTGTCTTTACCGATTCGTTGAGGCGGCCGCCATCATCGGCTTTTGGGATGACCCTGTCTACGACAATTTCAATGTCGTGGGTCTTGTATCGATCGAGTTGCATCTTGGGAACAAGGTCCTCTATGTTGCCATTTACTCGAACCTTGGTGAAGCCCATTTTCCTAATCTGAACAAACAACTCCCGATAGTGCCCCTTCCGACCTTTCACTACCGGAGCTAGTAAAATCAATTTCTTGTTGTCGTACTTTTCCCGGATCATTTCAAGGATTTGCTCCTCAGACTGGCGAATCATTTTCTTTCCGGTCAGGTGAGAATAGGCCTCCCCGGCTCTGGCATAGAGTAGCCGAAAGAAATCATAAATTTCTGTGACCGTGCCCACCGTGGACCTTGGGTTTCGGGAGGTTGTCTTTTGCTCGATGGAAATGACCGGGCTCAGGCCTTCAATTTTGTCCACATCCGGGCGCTCCATATTTCCCATGAAACTACGGGCATAGGCCGAAAAACTCTCCATGTATCGCCTTTGCCCCTCGGCGTAGATGGTATCGAACGCAAGCGAAGACTTACCGCTTCCACTGATGCCGGTTACCACGATTAACTTGTTTCGTGGGATGGACAGATTGATGTTCTTCAGGTTGTGCTCACGCGCACCATAGATTTCAATTTGCTCCTCAGCCTTGTCTGCAACGATCGTACTCAATCAGGAAAATTTTAGAAGTTTGGCGAAAGTAAATATTTGCCATAGAAATCGTCAATGACTTTGACTGCTTCGGTCGCATCATCCACAATATGGATAAGGTCAAGGTCCTTTTCGCTGATATTTTTCTCTGTCAGCATGGTTCCCTTAATCCAATCAACCAGCCCGCCCCAGTAGCTCTTACCAACAAGAATAATTGGAAACTTGCCAATCTTATCGGTCTGAATAAGCGTGATCGCCTCGAAGAGTTCGTCGAGTGTTCCAAACCCTCCGGGCATCACGATGAAACCCTGCGAGTATTTAACGAACATGACCTTTCTCACAAAGAAATAATCGAAGTTGATCATCTTGTCCTGATCTATGTAAATGTTTCCTGTCTGCTCAAAGGGCAGCTCGATATTCAATCCAACTGATCGGCCACCTTCACTTGCCGCACCTTTATTACCCGCTTCCATGATTCCAGGCCCACCACCGGTGATCACGCCATATCCGTGTCGCACGAGTTTGGCGCCTATCTCTTCGGCCATCTTGTAATAAGGGTGATCGGGCTTTGTCCTGGCTGAGCCGAAAACTGATACACAGGGGCCGATCTTGGCCAGCTTTTCAAAGCCATTGACAAACTCGGCCATGACCTTGAAGATCACCCATGAGTCTGAACTTTTGATTTCGTTCCAGTCTCTTTCTTTGAATGCTCTACGGATGGCCGCTTCTTGGTTTGGGGTAATGTTTTTTTCTTCGCTCATTTCTTAAATAAATCTGTTAAAGCCGTCGCAAGGTCTTCAAATTTGAATGAATATCCAGCGTCAACAATCTTTTTTGCGCTAACCTTATTGCCTCCTAAAACGACCTGTGCTAGTTCTCCAAAAACAATTTTCAGTATGAAACCCGGCACATTGGGCAGCCACATCGGGCGGTTCAATGAAGTTGCCAAGGTCTTTGAAAAATCCTTGTTTCGCTCTGGGTTTGGTGCCACGGCATTGAATATGCCGCTTGAATTATTCTCTAATCCGTGAATGATCATTCCTACCAGGTCATCAATATGAATCCAACTCATCCATTGTTTTCCATTGCCTAGTGGTGACCCCACTCCAAGCTTAAATGGTGGTGCCATTTGCTTTAAGGCTCCTCCTTCAGTACTCAGGACTATTCCGATCCTCACCATCATCACGTGATCCACTATTCGCTCAAACTCCTCCACCTCTCGCTCCCAATCCACGACTACATCCGACAAGAACCCATCGCCTCTTTCGCTTTCTTCAGTCATTAATTCGTCCCCTGTATCGAAACCATAGTAGCCAATCGCTGAGGCCGCTATGATCCCTTTCACTCCATGACCTTTGGCGCGTTCACAGAGCAGGGCTGTGTTTTTAATTCGGCTGTCATAAATAACTTTCTTTCGCTCCTCGCTCCATCGCTTGTCTGCTACCCCTGCTCCAGCCAAATGCACGATGTAATCCAAACCCTCGAATGCCCTTTGATCAATGTACTGATCTTTGAGGTTCCAATAGAAGGCATCCTCCTCTTCGGCACGAAGGGCACTGGTTGTTAATATTCGAACTTCATGGTTTTTGGCAAGAAGTTCGTCAGTCAATTTGGTACCCACGAGACCCGTTCCTCCCGTGATCAATATCTTTGATGGCATGATCAATATTAGACAATTCTTAGTTCTCTCATTTACTCTTGTTTCGGTAGTTCTAGCCGGGCAGAATTTTGACAAAAAAATAAGTCTTTCCACTCTTGAATTGCCTGAAGAAAAACTGTCAGGATTCGTGACCTACTTCGATTTCTCTGCTGAGGATGTAAATCTGGGTTGGTGGAAATACGCTAAAAGATTTGCTCTGCCGCAGAATCAACGAACGCACTATGAGGTAACAATTCCAGCTACGGATAATTCCCGTGCTGTTGTTATTTATACTCAGGTAGAAGTAAAGGAAGGAAAGCCTGTTTGGTTCAAACTTGGTCTAAAACTCGGCGAGGTAAGCAAAGAAGAAAAAGCGAAATATCAGGATCAGGCAGAAGCAATGCTGCTTGATTTTAAGAGGTCATACTATTTGAGGTTCTATGAGGAACAGCTTGCGGATTTGGACAAACAAATTTCAAAATCTAATTCCTACAATCTAAATGAATGGATGAGTTTTATTGAAAAGCGAAATCAGATTTTAGAGAGAATAAAGAGGATATAAAAAAAGCCGCCCCCTTTCGAGAACGACCTTTTAACAGGGTAATCTTAATTATCTTAATCTTGTCTAGCAATATCTGAAGCGGCGGTGATTGTTGGAAGCGTGAATCCACTCCAAGCGAACACCGACGCTGAAGCACCAGTAGATGCGACGTTTGCAGTAATAGTGGTAGTGTTGGCTCCTCCTTTTGTATCTCCTCCATCAGCATAAGCTGAAAGATTTGCATCATACCAGTAGGTAATTGAAGTTCCATCCGCTGCATCACCCTTAGAATCCGTCAGGTCAATTAGATCGGCAAAAGAACCTGTACCATCTTCATCCTCATTCAAGCCAAGAGCAATCATTGCATTCGTAATGGTTGCAGAGCTACCTCTTCTTACTTTGATCATATCAGCCATCTCAACGGCGGCAGTAGCTGCACCATGATAAATAGTCAAACCATCGATAGTAACATCACTTTGGTTGGCATCTGAAGGTGATTCCCCATCAAGGTTTCCATCTCCTTCAATTCCTCTTGGATCTTCTGAGATTGCAGTGAAACCATCTTCTCTGATTCCAAACCAGTTGTCACCACCACCTGTATAACCTTGAGTCCAGTCGAACATGTCATCTCTCGCATTGATCACTAGGATATTGTCTACGACCACAGATCCACCAAAGAATTCGATTCCATCATCGTCACCACCATTTATCACAATGTTGTTGATGTCAGATCCTGATCCTACGCCATAAAGCGTCAACCCATTGAATTCTTTTTCACCGTTGATTCTTGCACCTGTATACTCTAGGATTACATATTTGAATACTCCAGAGTTATCTGCTGTTACAGTTCCTCCATAAGACAATGGAAGCACCTCGGTAGTTGAAGTTGCGCCAGTTGCGCCAGAGATAGGAGCAAGTCCATTGATCAATACACCGCCCCAGTCTCCGTTTCTTGGATTAGATGCGGCAGAAGTAAATGTGATTGGAGAAGATGTGCCATCAGCGTCAATTTTTCCACCGGTTTCCACCACCAAGTACACGTTAGTGCCTCCAGCAGTTGCTTCAATAGTCACACCAGCCTCAATAGTCAAAGTGGCGCCAGACTTCACGGCCAAAGGGCCAGTAAGTTTCCATGGAGAATCAGCCAAAGTAATGGTAACGTCTGCTGTAACATCTCCTGTGAGGGCAGTTGGATCCAAATCATCGTCATCTTGAGATGAAATGATTCCGTCCTTCACAACCTTTGGAGTGTTGTCTCCTCCTTCGTCACCGCAAGAGGTAAATGTCACAGTGGCTCCCGCAAGCAGGATCAAAGCGAAAATTTTAGTAGTTGTTTTCATGTTTAATTGTTTAATTGTAGTTATTCAAATTTTGATTTTAAAACAGTTTGTAGGTTACTCCCAATGAATAGGTGATACCATTTTGATACCTAGTGAGGACAACATTTTCAATCGCCTCCTCCACATTGGGATTTAGAATGTTCTTCACAGAAAAACTAAACTCCCAATTTCTTTCAGTTTCGATTTTCGACACCCAGTCTAAGGTTGGATAAGAAAGTCCTTTGATTGATTTTGTTCTCGTACCAATAGCATTGATTCTGTCTTCGAAGGAACTGAAGATGACCGCACTCGTGATTCCCAATCGCTCGGTATCCATTTGGTACGTTACGTCTCCAACAAGGAGTAGAGGTGATGCACCCTGCAGAGGTGATGTCTCTTCGAAAGTTCTGGCTGTGATTTCATCAAAATCAACATCATCCAAAGACTGCTCAGAGAAAAGGTATGATACATTCGCTCCCAAATTGATGTAAGAGTCCGACGAGATATTCCAAACAGTTTTTCTAAGCTCGGCCTCCAATCCGTAGACGTTGGCACTAGGGGTATTTACATAGGACAGATCGCTTCCTGCAGAGTTTACTTGCAATCTGTTGATTGGCAAATCCACATATTTATAGAAGGCTCCTAGAGAAACAAGCTCCCCTCGACTAAAGAAATGGTCGAATTTCAAGTCAATATTGTATACATCCGAAGGCTGAAGGTCTTTATTTCCAAAACTTCGAAATGCGATGTTTTCATAGAGGAATGGAGACACCTCCTTGAACTGAGGCAAAATGTATGTTTTGCTTGCTGCGAACCTTACAATATTGTCTTCATTGACGGCATAGCGGGCATTGAAGCTTGGCAAAAAGTATGTTTTCTGAATCGTGGTGGTGGTGCTTTTGTCACCTGGGAAATTTGGTTGATCCTGGCCGAAATTCCAGAACACCTCCTGATTGATCATTTCTGCTCTTATTCCTCCATCGATTGTCAGCTTTTCGGTTAAGTCATAAGACGCATTTAAGAACACCGCATTGATGAATTTACTTCCTTCATAGTATTCTGGATTCAGCGCCTGATCAAAGTTTGCCGACCCGCGGTTGGTTTGCATAAGGAAAGTTTCACTGTCAAGGCTTGCCTGATTGAATGTGGCATCCACATTATTAATATCGACGGTCGCTCTTGCTCCTGGGGTAGCAAAAGCAAATTGATTGTATTCGAAAAGTCTCTGAGTATTTCTGAAGTTATAACCAAGGGTAATTTTGTCGTTGCTGTCAGGATTAAGATTCAACTTATAGTTAAGCACTGCACGACCCACAAAATCATCTTCTTTCAATCTTGAAAAGAACCTGTGGTTTGCTCCTCCGCTTCCTGAGGCGACTTCATACGTATCGGTTTCATCATCTCGCTGAAATGTATTCACCCTTCTGTCTGGCTCATTTCCCCAAACCGTATTGAAGCCGGCACTGGTTTCCAGAGTCAATTTGTTGTTCAATTCAGTATCAAAATGAAGCTGATTGACTAAGAGAGTGTTGTCATTTACTTGCTGTCTTCGGATGAAGGCACTGGCACCATCCACCTCAGAGATATTCTCAGCTTGTCCATTAAACTCACCAAAATTTTGGCTGTTTGAATGGATTAATAAGCTATTGAATCGAATATTGGTTGAAGAATTAAGCTCGTACCCAATGTTGGCCATGGCGGTTTGATTGCTGCTTTGGATAAAATTGAACCCATAAAGGTCTCGACCAACCAAGCCAGCACTCGTAGGGTTCGATCTTGCCACGCCCTCTCGGTAGATATAATCTGTCCCTGTGGAAGCTACTAAGAAGGTGCTTAGTGCTTTTCCGTTTATAAAAAATCTCTTTCCTCCTTTAATTCCTACTGAGTAATTAACGGGCTTTCCTTCTTCGCTAGCGTCGTAGCTATTTTGAAAGTCATATTGGGTGAGATCACTAATTGGCTGCTTATTAAAATTCATCAATCCAAGGCTGTTCGTTCCGTCTATTCGGGTAAAGTTTTTTCTTGCGGCAGACGAGTTAAGGCCGCTAGAAAGACTGATCGATAATTCCTGATCCTCAAATAATTCTTTAGAGAGAATATTAATATCTGCACCTCCCACGTTTCCATACCCCGAAGTTGAAAAGGTCTTATTTACATCGATGCTATTGATGATGTCCGTTGTGAAAAAGGACAAACCAATATTCTTGTATTCCGGATCCTCTGACGGCAAAGGCAGTCCATTATACGAGGTAGAATTGTATCTGTCATCAAGTCCTCGGACCACTACATTCTTGGACCCTTCTTGCTTGCTTACTCCAGTCACTTTGGTCACCGCACCTTCGGCATCACTGACCCCTTTTCTGGTCAACTCTTGAGCCCCTATGCTTTGCTTCATTTCGATGGATTTTCTCTGAACAAGAAGTAGAGTCATTTCAGATTCGGTCTGAGCCTTTGCGGTGATCACTACTTCGGCGAGTTTTACCTCGCTCGCTCCCATTCCAAATGAAACTTCAGTGGACTTGCCCGCCTCTACAACTAAACCAGCTAACTCAACAGGCTCATACCCCACGAAACTCGCTTGAATCGTATAAGTGCCCGGTTCAAGTCCGGTAATGCCGAAAAGTCCGTCAAAGTCAGTTGTTGCTCCCTTAGTAGTGCCTTTGATTGACACAGTAGCGAATGGAAGTGGTTCGTCACCGGCTTCCTTATCCGTGAGTTTTCCCACGATGGAACCTGTAAAATCTGCTCCTTGCGAAAAGCCGAAGAAGCCAATAAAGAAAAATGCAACGCTAAAAAGCGCTTTTGTTTTGTTTACCCTGTACATAATTATTTTACCCTGTTAATAACAGTGCAAAAGTTGTCTCAGGGTTTAACCCAATTGTATTCGGGCTATTATCAAATAATTATGCTACTTGTCAATGGTGTGAAATTCATGTTACCACTGTTAAGGGAAGGTTAACTACTTGCTGATTTGAACCTTAGTCAATAGTGACCTGATGATGTCGTGAGTGGTTACATTATCGGCCTCTGCTTCATAATTGAGCAGGATTCTGTGGTTGAGCACATCATCAGCTATTTCCTTTATATCCTCTGGTAAAACGAAATCTCGACCGTCGAAGAAGGCAACAGCTTTGGCTGCTCTATTTAGGTTGATAGACGCTCTGGGAGAGGCTCCAAACTGAACATACTGAGCCTCATCGTCCATCTTATAATCCTTAGGATTTCGTGTGGCATATACAAGCTCGATAATGTATTTTTCAATGGCTTCCGAAACCTTGACGGCATTGATCTCATCTCTGATTGCAAAGATGTCGTCCTTGGTCAGGACTGTTTCCAAATTGGCATCAAACGAAAGATTAGCCATTCTTCTCATCACCTCGAGTTCCTCCTCCTTCGATGGATAATCGACAAAAACTTTCAGCATGAACCTGTCCATTTGCGCCTCTGGCAAAGGATACGTTCCTTCCTGATCCACAGGATTTTGGGTGGCCATTACTAAGAAAGGTCGATCGAGTTGGAAGGTGTCCTCTCCGATAGAAACGGTTTTTTCCTGCATGGCCTCCAAAAGTGCCGATTGAACTTTCGCCGGTGATCGGTTCACCTCATCGGCCAAAATCATATTGGCGAAGATGGGGCCTTTCTTCACTTCGAACTCTGCCTTCTTCTGATTGTATATCATTGTCCCAACTAAATCAGATGGCAGCAAATCGGGAGTAAACTGAATTCTTTGAAAATCGAGATGCAAAACCTCGGCGAGTGTATTTACTGTCAATGTCTTTGCGATACCGGGAACACCCTCAAGCAAAATGTGACCTTGTGTGAATAAACCTATCAAGAGGCGGTCGACCATTCGTCTTTGTCCCACCACGACTTTTCCTACCTCATCGATCACCTTTTGGATTTTCTCCTGATGTTCCTTTACTAAGTCTGGATTGATCTGCTCTTCCATGTGTTTTTTCCTTCAGTTTTTAGAGGGTGCAAAAATATGCTGTGAAATCGAACCACAAAACGAAGTAACAGCAAAGGAGATATGTTTGTTTTAGTGGAAAGAAAGAGCACCTACATGACTCATCATGTAGAACATTTCCATGGCAATTTGTCTACAGCGTTCATCATAAGCTTCTGACTCCAGCTTCGTTCCATCAGAAATTTTCGGGTCATCGTATGTCAATGACACGCGTTTTTCCATTCCCAAAACCACGGGGCAAGCATCATCCGCATCAGAACAAGTCATTACCGCACAAAACTTATTCTTTGGGTTGTACTTGTCTCCGTACTTTTTGGAGAAGGCCTGGCAACCAGAGTGCGTGTCAGAAAACTTGACCAGATAAACCGGATTGTCACCAGCTCCCTTTTGAACCTTACAGCCTGCACGCTCCATTGCAGCTACGGCATTGGGATGAAACGCGGTGGCCTCAGTGCCTCCAGAGAAAGTAAGCACATTTTCAAGACCGTGGTAATGGGCAGCAATAGCTGCCCATAATTGTGCAAAATGACTCCTTCTACTATTGTGCGTGCAGATGAACACTAACTCAGCTACATCATCAGATTGCTGCTTCTTATGGATGAATGCCGAAACCTCCTGCAACATCTTCTGACGCTTGGAGGTAAGCGGGGTGTTGCCCGGAAGGGTCTTTATGAAGGCCTCTATTTCAGGATATAATTTGTTCATTTCTAACGAGCGCCACCGCTCAGTTCTGTTTCTAAATGCTGCAACACGCCTTGGCTGGTTCGGTTTCCAATCGTGGGTCGTTGAATTCTACATCTTGGTGAAAATAGTAAACTTCCCATTGAAAACCGTCGGGATCTGCTACCCAAAATTTATCCTGAATGGCATAGCAGCAGGCCGTTTCTAACTCTACTTCCTTGACCAGATTTCGACCTCTCGCCAAATTCAGTTTTTGGTTTAGCTCTTCCTTGGTCTCTACCTGAAAACCTAGATGTCCGAATGTTGAACTTGGAGATCCTTCAATGAAGGAAATAATGAGCGAAGGATGCTCAAGCTCGAATTTTGCGTATCCGGCCTTAATCTTTGAAGGCTCTTGATCAAAAAACTGCGTGTAAAAATCGATTGTCTTATGAATGTCTGTCACAAAAAGCGAGACGTGCATTCGTGGAAATTTAGTACTTGATTGATTGTTCATAATATTGCTATTTTACGATTATTAGAAAATATTTTTTTAACACTTCATTCTAGTTGGATCAAACTTCGAAAAGAGGTTATTGAAATCTTCTTTGATTTCTGACCAAACCTTGCCATTGATGCAATAGCACATTGAGGTTCCCTCTACATTACCCTTAATGATCCCAATAGATTTTAGTTCTTTTAAATGCTGCGAGATTGTCGCCTGAGCAAGGCCAAGTTCTGCAACTAGATCATTTGTGATGCACGAATTTGCATTTAACAAATGCTCAATGATCGCGATACGAGCTGGATGCCCCAATACCCTCGCAATTGTTGCGAGCTTATTCTGCTGATCATTGAACAAATCCGATTTCGTCACTCCCATATCGCAATATTACGATATAAGGTACTTAAAGTTCAAATTATCTAATGATTTATTTTTAAAGCGGTTCGAAAGAAGCAGTACCTGTACTTTTGTCATTCCATGACTCCATTCCGCAAAGTGATAATGAATCTGCTCATCTGGCGATTGAAACACGTCAGTGACAACAGTTTCTTGATCATCATCGCATCGGTGGTGGGGCTCACGGCCGGTCTGGCGGCTGTCATCCTCAAGACTTCTGTCCACCAAATCAGCCATTGGCTAGAGCACTATCTGGTAAAGTATGAAGTCAACTACCTCTACCTAGGCTATCCTTTGGTTGGAATTATACTCACTGTCATTCTTGCCAAGTATGTTTTAAAAGAAAGAATGGGTCACGGAATACCGGATATTCTTTATTCCATTTCAAAAAATTCGAGCATAATAAGTCGAGCCAAAACCTACTCGCGCATGCTGACCAGCGCATTGACCGTGGGATTTGGAGGTTCGGTAGGTTTAGAAGCGCCTATTGTGGTAACCGGTTCTGCCATTGGGTCGAATCTCTCACAGCTCGTGCACCTTGATTATAAAAAGCGAACCTTGCTTATCGGTTGTGGCGCTGCAGGAGCCATCGCTTCCATATTCAACTCACCGGTCGCTGGGGTGATTTTTGCCATGGAGGTAATCCTGACTGAGGTAACCATAGCCCAATTTATCCCTATTTTGATGGCCTCAGTTGGAGGGCAATTGGTCTCTCTATTCCTTTTGGGTGAGGATGCATTGTTTTCATTCAAACTCACTGATGCCTTTCGAACACAAGACGTTCTGCACTTTATGGGACTAGGGGTTTTTTGCGGTTTGGCTTCCCTGTATTTTGTAAAAATGGTTCAGAGAACAGAGAATATACTAACCAAACTGCAAGCTGATTTTGGAAGAGCTTTGGTTGGAGGGCTCGCACTGGCATTGATTATTCTGACCTTCCCTCCGATGTATGGTGAAGGTTACGATACCATAAAAATGGTTTTGACTGGAAATGACTCCAACCTATTCGAAAGAAGTTTTTTCTACTCTCTTTCCGACAATTCATTTGCACTCATTGCCCTAGTCGGGTTGATAATTTTAGCCAAACCCATAGCGACAGGGCTAACCATCGGAGCAGGCGGTAGCGGTGGGATTTTTGCTCCCTCTCTATTTATGGGGGGGCTTAGCGGGTTCCTTTTTGCCAGAGTTTCCAATATGCTTTATCCTTCCTGGGAGCTTAGTGAAAGCAATTTCACTCTCGTGGGAATGTGTGGTGTAATGAGTGGTGTTCAGTATGCCCCTCTTACGGCAATATTTTTGATCGCAGAGGTTACTGGAGGGTACGAGCTCTTCGTGCCACTCATGATGGTTTCGGCCATTTCGTATAGTACGGTTTCCTATTTTGAGAAACATTCGATCTACACTAAAAGACTTATAGAACAAGGTGATCTCATACGAGACGACAAGGATAAGCAAGTACTCAGCTTGATTTCCCTTAATAAAATCATTGAAAAAGACCTGTTAACAATTTCTCCGGATTCGAAACTTAAGGATTTGGTAGAGCTTGTCAAGAAGAGTAAAAGAAATATTTTTCCAGTGGTAAATGAAGCTAACGAGCTTGAGGGGATCATCACTCTAGACGAAATCCGTGACATCATGTTTGACGATGAAATGCGAGAACGTGTGGAGATAAGGGCACTTATGCAAAAGCCTCCGTCATCGGTGACTTTACAGGAAAAAATGCAATCTGTCATGAATAAATTCGAATTGACACAAGCGTGGAACCTACCTGTACTGAAAGACGGTAAGTACTACGGCTTCATTAGCAAGTCACGAATTTTTAACGCATATCGGACCAACCTTAAAAGGCAAAGCAGACATTAGTTAAGTCAAAGAACTGACTTTCAATAAGTTAGTTCTTGAAGCATTCTTAAAGTTGTCCACAAATAATGCCTTCAATTAAATACTCATAACTAATAGTATTTCAGGTCATTATGTGTTTTTTTAGTTCCTTGTGGATAAGTTAGACGTTTTGTGGATAACATTGAAATTGTCCAATTCTACTGGTCTCTACGTCTTACAGCAATGAGTCCATTGACTATACGTATCCATCTTTCTAGTAGCTTAAATCTTCCAATAAGATTCTGATAATCAGGTCCGTTCAGAAATTGACTTGATGACACGTCTCTGCTGCACCATTGCCATATGTTAGAATAATACAATTATCCGAACCCAATAAAACCTTATAATTGCGTAGACGTTTGTCGGAACAATGAGAAAAGTACTTTGCCTAATAATTCTTCTAACCGCAGTTGCTTCCCAAAGCCAGAATGTGGAGGTCATTAAGTTTCCTGAACTTCATCAGAAAATGATTTCTGCTGATGCGCCTCTTACGATTTTCAATTTTTGGGCTACCTGGTGCGGTCCCTGCGTGAAAGAAATGCCGCATTTTGAAGCCTACGCAAATGATGAAAATGTCAAAGTATATTTGGTCAGTCTGGATTTTATCGATCAATTGGATCGAGTTAAGAAATTTGTAGAATCGAAAGGAATAAAATCAGAAGTGTTTTTACTCAACGAAACCGACTATGATTCGTACATGGATAAGGTGAGTAAGGAATGGTCAGGAGCTATCCCGGCTACTCTCTTCATCGATGAGTGGGGAACTACCCACTTTCATGAAAGTGAGTTTTCAAAAGAAGGACTAGACAAAGCGATTAAACAATACTTGAATTAACTAAACAAGAAATGAAAAAGACATTCATCGTGATCTTAGGAGTTTTAGTGGTCATCGGGGCACTTTTCATGAACGCTGCTAGAACAAGCGCTGACGGCTATGGGGTGGGTGATACCGTTAAGGATTTTAGTCTCAGAAATGTAGATGGCAAGATGGTATCATTGTCAGACTATAAAAATGCAAAAGGATTCATCGTAACCTTCACTTGCAACACTTGTCCATACGCCAATGGCTATGAAACGAGGATTATGGATTTAGACAAGAAGTACGCTTCCAAGGGATTTCCTGTTATTGCGATCAATCCAAATGATATGGAAAGGGTTCCTGAAGATTCCATGGAAGCCATGAAGAAACGATCGGGCGAGAAAGGGTACACCTTCCCTTATTTAAGGGATGATTCGCAAGAAGTCGCCAAGGCTTTTGGAGCGGCCAAAACTCCTCATGTATATGTGCTCAGCAACAACGGGGGCATTTTTAAGGTTGAGTACATTGGAGCTATTGATGACAACCCGAACGATCCGGATCATGTGGATGAGCAATATGTGGGTGACGCGGTAGACGCGCTACTTGTCGGGAAGTCGCCGGAAGTAAAAGAAAAAAGAGCTATTGGTTGTACCATAAAATGGAAGCAATCTTAAGGGAAACTTGATATTTCAGAGAAATGCCGTCTTGCAAGGGACGGCATTTTTTATTGGTTTTGTCTATCCTTGCCGCTATGATCTCCTCTCGAACCAGGTTCTTTCTAGAAAAAATGAGAGATAGATTTTTCTTCAAGAAAAAAGGATCTGTGCTGGTGGTTTGTTGGAACATGTCTCACAATCCGCTCGGTCGCGCTTTCCTCTTCGCTGATTTCCTTAGAAGAAATTATCACACCAAGATTGTAGGCCCCATTTTTCCGAAGTTCAGTAAGAAGATATGGTTTCCGTTGAGGAAGTACCTAAGAGGCACTGACACTTTCACTGCTTCCAATTTTCCTGAATTTCTGGATCAAGCGACAGAGTTCGCGAAAAGCCAGCCTAAGGTAGATATTGTCATAATTTGTAAGCCGAGGCTACCATCAATATTTATTGGTCTTCTAATTGCTCAAAAGAATAATGCCAAAGTGATCTTGGATATAGACGACTATGAGCTGGCTTTCTTCGAAAATCAGGAACCCTTGCTGCTTGAGGATGCGATTGAAGATGGTTTGGACTTATCCTGCCCATACCATGAAACTTGGACAAGAATTTGTCAGTCGTGGATTCACCTCTTTCCTTATAGAATTGTATCAAATCATAAACTCCAGGAAAAATTCGGCGGCACCATCATTCCTCACGTTCGCAATGAGCGAATTTTTGATCCACAATTTTATAATCGTTCTTGGATCAGAAAGAAGCATGGTTACTCGCCATCCGATAAGGTGATCCTTTTTCTTGGCACCCCTCGGGAGCACAAGGGTTTTGAAGAAATCCCAAGAGCTCTAAAGAAAATCGGAAATCCTAACTATAAGTTTTGTCTTATTGGCAAAATAAGAAATGATGCCTTGCGGACTCGTTTCCTCAAGAAATATGGACATTTGGCTCAAGTTTTCACTGACTCTGATTTTAGAGATCTGCCAGAGAAACTGTGCATTGCTGACATGATTTGTTTGCTCCAAGATGAGAAAAGTTTGGTCAGTGAATATCAATTACCTGCCAAGTTAATTGATGCCATCGCAATGGAAATTCCGGTGCTAGTAAGACCCATTGGGCCACTGGAGCACTACGCTAACGAAGACATGGTTATTTCATTGACTGACCCAAAAAAACTCGCTGAAACTATTGATCAACTTTTTAAGAAGATAGACGCACACAGAGATCATGCAAAAAAAATACGATCAGACTATTTTAACTCAAGCTTCAGTTTTAAGGCGGGTTCAAATCAAATTGAACAACTCGGGAATTCATCGACAGATTTTTCGTGGATCACGAAAATATTAACCGAAATAGAAACCTCTTACTCCGCAAAGGAACGATTATGAGCTGTTTATCTTTGTCGTTTAACGTTTAGGCATTCCACTACATTGAGAAAGGAACTTGACACTCAGAATTATCAGAATCAGGATGGATTACATCCTGCTCAGCGCAATCTGAACAACAATAAAATAAAGTTGCAGGAACTCCAGTCGCGGGTTATGCTTCAGGCGGATAAGATTCAAAAAGTAAGGTCAACCTTTAAGCAACTGCGTGCCGCAAAAAAAGTTCTTCTGAGTTCTACCTCATGGAAGTTGGCTCGCTTCATAGGATCGGTCTTATTTCCACTCAAACTCAATACCCAAGCAACAAAAAAGGTTAAATCCCTTAGCCGCCTTATATCTAAAGTCAATCAAGATCTCAGAGCCCTTCAGGACGAGTTTGAGTATATCAGTAAAAAGCTAACCTCTCTTGCCAATTTCCGAAACCTCCAGATTATTCACCCTGAATTCACTGACTTAAACAATTCAGAAAAGATTGTCTTGGCCAGATACGAAGAGCCCTTGGTGAGCATAATTATACCTGCCTACAATCAGGCAAAATTTACATTCGCCAGTATACTTTCTATTGCCAGGCACACTGAGAAGGAAATTCCTTATGAAGTAATTCTTATTGATGACTGCTCATCCGATGAAGAGGCAAGAGTTCTGAGTTCTCGCATCGAAAACCTGGTTTATGTCCAAAATGATAAGAATTTGGGTTTCTTATTGAACTGCAATAAGGCCGCAAAAAAAGCAAAAGGCAAATTCATTTTATTTCTTAATAACGATACTAACGTTCAGCCAAATTGGCTCAGCCCGTTAGTTGATATCTTAGTGAATGAACCAAAAACTGGAATGGTGGGGTCGAGGTTGGTTTATCCAAATGGCATCCAGCAAGAGGCAGGAGGTATAATTTGGAATGATGGCTCAGGTTGGAATTACGGGAAAAATCAAGATCCCAAACTTTCAGAGTTCAACTATGTCAAGGAAGTTGACTACATCTCCGGCGCTTCCGCCATGATTCGAAAAACACTGTGGGAAGAAATTGGAGGATTCGATGAACGCTACATTCCGGCGTACTTCGAGGACACTGACCTTGCTTTTGAAGTCAGGAAGCGCGGCTTTAAAGTGAAGTATCAGCCTCTATCGTGGGTGGTGCATTTTGAAGGCATCTCTCACGGAACAGATGAGGGTTCTGGCATCAAAGAGTATCAAAAAAAGAATCGTGAAAAATTCATACAAAAATGGGAGGTGGAATTGCAGAAGCATTTTCAAAATGCACAAAATGTTTTCCTTGCCAGAGATCGAGCGCAGTTCAAAAAGTCCATTCTGTTCATTGATCACTATGTGCCCAAATTCGATCAAGATGCTGGATCCAGATCGACATTCAGTTATATCAAACTGTTTGTTCAAGAGGGCTTTAACGTTAAATTTCTGGGAGACAACTTTTATAACGACCCTGAGTATGCTCCCATTTTGCAGCAAATGGGGGTGGAGGTGCTTTATGGACTTTCGCTAAAAGAGCGCATCCAAGCTTGGCTATTAGCGAATGGAAAATACTTTGACTATGTGTTTTTGAACAGACCTCATATCAGCATAAAATACATTGACCTGCTCAGAGATGCCTCCGATGCTAAAATCCTCTACTACGGACATGATCTTCATTTTCTAAGGGAACAAAGGGAGCTTAAAACAACCAACAACAAGGAGAAACTCGAATCTTCCAAACAATGGGAGAAACTCGAATTCGAAATTATGGACAAAGTGGATGTCTCCTTTTTCCCGTCTTCGGTCGAGATCGAAGTGGTCAAGTCCAAAGGATCGGAGATAGCCGTAGGCCAAATCCCAGTTTACATTTTTGACGATTTCCTTACTCCCCCCAGAGTCACAGAGACTAAGGACATCATGTTTCTAGGCGGTTTCAAACACCCCCCCAATGCAGATGCTGTGCTTTGGTTCATGAAAGAAATCTGGCCTATAATACTTGGAGAACTGCCCGAAATCAAATTCTATATCGTAGGATCACATCCACCACAGGAAATTCTTGAACTGGCAGGTGAAAATGTCATAGTGACGGGTTTCGTCACAGACGATGAGTTGAGAAAGTATTATAGAGATATAAAAATGACAATTGCTCCGCTAAGATTCGGTGCAGGCATCAAGGGTAAAATAGTAGAGGCGCTGCATCAAAACGTGCCAATCGTAACTACCCCAATAGGTGCTGAAGGTTTAGTAGGCATTGATTCTTGCCTTGCCGTAGCAAATGATTCAACTGATTTTGCGCAAAAAGTAGTCGACCTGTATAAGAATGAACAGGAACTTTCTAGGATGGCTTCTGCAGGTCAGGAATATTGTCGTGAGCACTTCTCATCCATGGCGGCAAAGAGGGCACTATCACCACACGTTGATTTTAGATGAAAAAGCGCAAAATAATTCTCCACGCGCATATTTTTAAGAATGCCGGAACCACTTTTGATTTTTCGCTGAGAAGAAGCTTCGGTGATGGTTTTGTTGATCATCGTGAGGACGATAAAATGCTTAAGGGCAAGCAAGATTATCTCGAAGAGTTCTTGGATGAAAACCCATATGTCAAAGCCGTCTCATCCCACTCCATTCACTTCATCCCAGAAAACAACGACCGATATAAGTACTTCTGCATTTACATACTAAGACATCCTATCGAGCGAATGAGATCTGTTTATGATTTTGAAAAACGCCAGAATACAGAAAATCTTGGTGCCAGAAAGGCCAAAGAGCTTCAATTCGATGAATACGTTCAGTGGAGAATGTCAGATGACGTGCCCGCCACCATCCGCAATTGTCAAACCATTTTTCTTTCAGGAGAAGGCCCTGGCGCGGATCGTGTTGATGAGAAATTCAAGCTGGCCATGGCCAATATGCGGAACTCCCTTGTGGGAATCACCCATCGGTATGATGAAAGCATGATCTACTTCGAGTCTAAACTTAAAAAGGCATTTCCGGGAATTGATCTAGCCTATATCAGAAAGAACATCACCGATAAGAACGTGGAAAGCTCACTGAAAGAGAAGATCAATGAGGTATATAAAAGAATCGGGGACAAGAGGCTTAAAAAACTCATTCTTGATAAGAATAAGTTTGACATCAAAATATTCAAAAAAGCAGATCGTATCTTATCATCAAGGGTTAGAAGGGTACCATCGCCCAAAGCACAGGCGAAAGACTATGAGAATAGGTTGAAAGCAATCCATTCAAAACCTGCCAAGCCAAAAAATCCATCGAGCTATTCTCAAATAGAAGTATTTCCGAAGGCTATCCACCAGTTGGATAAAGCCGTGGGTTTCGGTGAATACCCAAGTGAACTTGCACCTATCCAAAAGTCTCCCGCAACATCGCTATTTGAAGCATCGCCAGCTTTTGGGCGTATAACTGGCAAGAAAACCTCTTTCCTTGATCAAGCAGACAACCCTTTCGGATCGAAAAACGCTGAATCGTTTGTGCCACCTCTTCATTTAGAACAATATGGAGGTAGTACACTTTCTGTGGTGTCGCCTGGAGCAAACGCCATTTATTACCACTGGATGGTCGACTTGATCCCGAAAATTCACATCGTAAAAAAACACTTTGGAGGCTTAGATTCTTTTGACAGAATTATAGTGAATAGAAGGGATAAGGGATTCCAAAAGGAGACTCTCGAACTGCTAGGCATAAATCCAAATCAAATTGAAACAGCCAAAACTATATCGGAAGGTAGTTTTGAGCACCTTCATACATGCAATTTCAGTGGCACTTTCAGGATGACAGAAGTCATGAAGATTTGGGCTGAGTTAATGCCTCTTCCAACACCAAAAAAACCTACGCGACGCATATATATCAGCAGGGAAGATTCTGATAGAAGGAATGTTACAAATGAAACGGAGATCGTGACCTCATTGGAAAAAGAGGGGTTCGAAAAGGTGGTCTTAACCGGGATGACTCTTGGAGAACAGGTTGACCTTTTCCAAGAATGTGACTTTATCATTTCTCCCCATGGCGCCAGTTTGACCAACCTGCTTTGGTGCCAACCAGGTACCCGAATTATCGAACTCTTCTCGCAGCACATAATGCCGGGTTATTTCAATCTTGCTCGAGCTAAAGAACTGGATTATCATTACTTCAGGTGCTCCACACTCGGAGAGACACCTAACACACATCTAGAAAAAAATGCTGCCTCCTTTCATGTTAATGTAAACGCACTGGTTGAATACATCCATCAAAAGACCTAGGGCATATGGCCATCATTAATCATACGTACGGCTTTATTTTCGTTCATATTCCAAAAACAGCGGGAAGCTCAGTAACCAAGTATTTAGCAGCTTACCAAGGCGAAAAGGACTTGGTGATAGGCGTAACTCAAAGAGGAAATGAAACATTGAACAGAGTCAGAGGTCTCGGACTGAACAAGCATTCTACTTGCACTGAAATTCAGAATTACCTTGGAGAACGTGTATTTGCTCAGTATTTCAAATTTGTAATTATCAGGAATCCTTACTCCAGAGCGTACTCGATTTACAAATTTTTAAAGACGAAATACAGGAAATGGACAAATTCAGAAATAATGGACACTTTCGAAACATTTGAGGAATTCATTCAATCTGATTTTTTTCAAAGTAGCGGCCCAGATAGAATTTTCAACCCGCAATCTTATTGGCTTCCTCCTTCAAAATCAGCATTCTCAATTTCCATTTTTAATGGACGATTGGAAACCCTCGAAGGGGATTTATCACAGCTTATAAAACTGATTGGACTCCCTCAGGTGAACCCTGAGAAGGTTTTGGAATCTATTAATGTTTCGTCCGGTGAGGCTGACTGGAACGAAATAATTGATGATCCGTTAACCAAAAAAATAATTCAAAAGAAATTCTCTGAAGACTTCACGAGATTTGGATATAAATTTTAGACCTTGAAGAAAATACTGCTTCACATAGGTATGCAAAAGACGGGGACCTCCTCTTTGCAAAAATTTCTACTTCATAACCGAGACTTGTTACTCGATGCTGGCTTCTATTATCCAGTCTCGAATATAGGTGGAACGCCTGCGCATCACTTTTTAGCAGAAGCAGCGCAGAACAGTGCCATTAACCAAATAGATGCTCGAGATGTGCTTTCCTCCTTGAAAGAAACCTATCGCCCTTTGATAGATGAAATAAAGATGCATCCGACGAGCATTGTCAGCTCAGAGAGTTTTCAGAATTGTAATCCCTATCTTATCCGAGAATTATTTCAGGATTTTGATGTGATGGTGGTGGCGTACTTAAGGAATGAAATAGAATTCATCACGTCATCTTACGCTCAAAGAATTCACGCTACCACGAGCGCCGAAACTGCGGAAGAGTATGTTAGCCGATCCGAAATAAATTATGGTCAATTTTTGGATGGATGGAGTAGGGCCTTTGATGGAAAAATCAGACCAAGAATCTTCGCTAAGAATGCCTTGTACAAGGCAGATATTATTGAAGACTTTCTACACGAATTCCTAGGCTTGGATTCTGAAGGCTTTGATTTCTTAGTAGAGGATGGGAATCCAAGCCTTACCAATGCCACCCTGAAGGCAAAGTTTCATCTAAACGACAACTACGAATATTCTCAGGAACTTCGACATTTGGTGTATTCCTATTTCCAAGAAGCAGCCCTTGCTGATACCACGAGTGGCAAAGCTCTATTAAACGACAGGCTACTTGCGCCTTTGATCAGTCGATTCCAAAAACTTCAGTCCTATTGGGCTCCAAAATATTTTGCTGTTTCAGAAGTGTTTGATTATGGTACTACCCTCCATTATCCGAAGGTAAAAGTCACACCAAAAGAAGTTAATGCTCTCATCCAGCCCTTAATCGTGAAGGCAAATGGGAGAATCCAGCCGAAGGGTTCAATTCGAATTGAATAAGCTTCTAATACGCGAAATCAGTCGTCGCTTGTTTATTTTTTGAACTCTTTCTTTCAAGCGCTCCACTTTCCTTGATAGCGACTCAAGACTCTTAATCCTCCCCTCCAAGTCCTTGGACTTCAAATGAACAAACCGTTTCAGTTCATCCTCATTCCGCTTCAGTGAGAGTATCTCCACTTCCCTCTTAGTGAGCACCTTTTCCAGCATACTCACCCTTGAATGCTCTTTCGCTGCTTGTTTCAATTCTTCTTTCTTTTGTAGGAGCTCTTCCTTGAGCACCTGCTGAGCACTTAAACTTCCCTTCAAGGATTCAATCTCTTTTTTGAGCATCTGCTGAGTACTTAAAATTCCCTTCAAGGATTCAATCTCCTTTCTAAGAGCCGTGATTTCTGTTTCTTGGCGATTTTGCTTCTGAGTCAGTCCCTCAAAATTCATTTTGGACACTCCTTGCCGACCTGCAACCTCTTCTCGCTGCATCCTGCTTAGGAGCAGGGAATCGCCTATCACCTTTTCACTTTCGGAAAGCACCGTAATCGAAGATTTGGATGGCTTACTCCCAATGGTTTCTGTTGTTCTCCCAACAAAAACCTTCTCCTTTTTGATCAAGAATGAATTTATTGATTTATCCGAAGGCATTTTGAGATCAGTGACACCCTGCTCTGCGAGATAATTGTAAAGCTTCCCACTTTCCTTTATCGGGTCGCTCATAAAGAGGTCATAGTCCAAATGGTAATGAGGCAAATTGCCCATGTTTTGAAGGGCCAGAAAATTGTACTGTTCCCAAAGGGCTTTACCGAAAGCATGTGGGAAATGGTTTCTGGTCTTCAAAGAATCAGCAACTGCCTCACCATTTCGAGAAACAAACACCACCACGGGTAGCTCCACCAGTTCCAGCCAAAACGAAAGTGTGATACACACTCTTGGGTCCTTTATAAACCAGGGGCGGAATGAGTCCATACCCAGAATCAAATTCTTCGCTTCCTCCTTGATTTCCTTTATGGCCTCTTCCTTGAATTCAACCTTACCGCTGAGCGAAGACACTTTATACCACTTACAATCTATCGAATCCAGCAAGCGGTCGTTTAATTCCATCACGTCTCGCCTTTCCCAAAACCCTTTGGGGTTGTCATCGCTGATCTTCATGATCGCATCCTCCGAGCCAAAATACAGCCCCATCAAATTTAAAATTCTGGAGATCACCGATGTGCCCGAGCGGTGCATACCTACTACAAATACCTGCATAACTCTAAGTTAGATTCTTATTTGAAAACCTTAATCAACCAGCCGCTTACCCCTCTCCCAATACTCATCCATTTCACCCAAGCTCATTTCTGATAAAGACTTCCCATCCCTTTTGCTTGCCTCTTCCATGTATTGAAATCGCTTAATGAATTTTTTGTTGGTGCGCTCCAGCGCATCCTCCGGATTGATGTCTACGAACCTAGCGTAATTAATCAACGAGAAAAGTAAGTCGCCAAACTCATCCTCTCGCCTATCTTCAGTGCTTGCCTCCTTGAATTCCTCCAGCTCCTCCTGCACCTTTTCCCATACCTGATCTTTATGGTCCCAATCGAACCCAGCACCTCGCGCCTTCTCTTGTATTCTCATTGACTTAACCAAGGCTGGCAATGATTTCGGCACACCTCCCAAAACTGAGGTATTTCCTTTTTCCTTCAACTTTATCTTCTCCCAATTCTCCTTCACAGTCTTCTCATCGTTGGCCTCTACATCATCATATATGTGAGGATGTCTCACGATTAATTTATCGCAAACCCCATTGATCACATCTCCAATATGGAACACTGCCTTCTCAGAACCAATTCTTGAATAAAACGCCAAGTGCAACATTAAGTCCCCCAGTTCCTTCTTTATTTCATCCAAATCACCCTCGATGATCGCATCTGATAATTCGTAGGTCTCTTCAATGGTTAAATATCGCAAAGAATCGAGTGTCTGCTTTTTGTCCCAAGGGCAATTCTCCCTTAGCTCATCCATTATCGTCAGCAATCGATCGAAAGCCTCGAGTTTCTCCTGTCGTTTGGGGTCGGGTTGTGTTTCAGGCCTGCGCTTTGGAATCATTGATCGTCCTCGTTTGTTGAATAAGCAGGCAAATATTCGCTAATTTTGACCCAAATAACAGAATGACTACAGTATTACTCGGAATTGGATTTATAGGCATCTTTTTCATCCTGATGTCGGTTCGGTTGATTTTCCTGAAAAACGGAGAATTCAAAGGAACGTGTGCTTCCCAAAATCCCTACCTCGTGAAGGAGGGAGCTACCTGCGGTTATTGTGGTAAAACACTTAACGCCGGAGACCAGTGCGCCAATCCGGATTCTGAGGTGAACAAGGTGCTCGCCAAATTCGACTGATTCGTCTAACTTAAAATTAAAAGACATGCTAAATAAAAAAGTTGAGGAAGCCCTCAATAATCAAATCCAAATAGAAGCCGAATCTTCACAATTCTACTTAGCTATGGCCTCTTGGGCCGAAACTGAGGGTCTAAACGGCACAGCTGCATTTCTTTATGAACACTCTGACGAAGAGCGATTTCACATGCTCAAGTTGGTGAAGTTTATCAACGAACGAGGTGGTCATGCTATAGTTCCTGCCCTGAAACAACCCCCGATTACCTTCGAATCCATTCAGCAAATCTTCCAGAATCTTTTGGATCATGAAGTGGCAGTCACACAGTCTATTAATGAAGTCGTGCACATTTGTCTTCAGGAAAAAGACTACACCACTCACAACTTCATGCAATGGTACGTCTCTGAGCAAATAGAAGAAGAAGGGCTTGCTCGAACCATCATGGATAAGCTCAATATGATTGGAAATGACAAAGGAGGCCTTTACCTCTTTGATCGGGACATGGAAGTTAGAGCAAGTCAGACTGAAAAATAAATTCAGTATTGCTGCATGAAAATTCATTACATCTACATTAATAAGCATGATAAGTTTGATGAATCAATTCCAATTGAGCTAGAAAAGCTATTAGAAAAATATCAAGAGGTTCATCAAGGAGATGCAACAGTCAAGATACATGGTTACCAATCACTACTTAGTGAAATCAAAGAATATGATTCTGAATTAGGAGCCTATTTTAGCCTCATAAATCCGCTTTTCGCTAATGTCCTGTCAAATATTGGCAGAATCTTCCTCCTTTATCGTCACGGAGGATTTTATCATGACGCGAATTGGTTTATTAAAAAAAGATCAGCTTACTCTGAACTTACAACTCTAATTTCTGATAAGGACATTGTCCTAGAGAGACACCCACAAGTTGACCAGAATCCGCAAATTATTAGGAACAGCAACATGTGGGCGCGCTCTGCAGGAAATGCATTTTTTAAGAATATTCTTGAGAAACAAAAGCAGAACTTGGCCAGAATCAAAGCCGAGCTTGAAATTGATCACAATGCTAAACACGAATGCTTTCGGGAAACAGGGGTCAGATGCGTCATAAATGAATTAATCGAAATGAGCGATTACCAACCTGACCCAATTATGAAACAAGAAGGACTAAGCACTATGCAACAAATTGTTTCGAAAAATCAGGATTTAAATAAAGAAGATTATTCTCTCGATCTAAATGGTTTAAAAATTGAAATAATTCGTTTGGCACGATTCTTTAGAAACAATAAGAAATTTTATAATACCAGCAAAGAAGATCACTGGTCGGTTTATCAGAAAACCCAACCAATCCTAAACTTGAATTAAATCATTAGACTTGACATTAATAAAATCAATCTCTGGCCTGAGAGGCACGGTGGGAGGAAAAGCGGGTGTAACCCTTTCCCCTCTTGATGTAGTAAAGTTTAGTGCCGCATATGGCGCCTGGATTCTTGAATCCAATGAGCAGGCCAAAGTGGTCATTGGCAGAGATGCCCGGCCATCTGGAGAAATGTTCTCCAAGTTCGTCTCCAACACTCTGAATACACTGGGAATAGAGGTGGTTGATCTGGGGCTTTCTACCACGCCCACTGTAGAGATGGCCGTGGTTGCTGAAAAGGCCCAGGGCGGAATCATTCTCACGGCAAGCCACAATCCTGCTGGATGGAACGCCCTTAAACTTCTGAACCATAAAGGTGAATTCATCTCTGCAGAGGAAGGCGAGAAGATTCTTGAATTGGCCGATAGTGAAGATTTCATTTTTGCAGAGGCCAAAAAATATGCCTCCACAACAGAAAAATCCACCTACATCGATTGGCACATAGAGCAAGTGCTCAACTACCCGCTTGTTGATGTGAAGGCCATCCGGGACAAAGGCTTCAATGTGGTGATAGATGCGGTGAATAGTACTGGCGGCATTGCCATCCCAAAACTGCTCGAGCGATTAGGAGTTCAATACAAGCCGCTCTTTTGCGAGCCAAATGGCAAATTCCCCCACAATCCAGAACCCCTTCCTGAAAACCTCCGGTCGATTTGTGGAGAAATGGAGTCGGGGAAATTCGATCTTGGGATCGTGGTAGATCCAGATGTAGACAGGCTAGCACTCATATGCGAAAATGGCGAGCCATTCGGTGAGGAGTATACCTTGGTGGCTGTTGCTGATTACATGCTCCAAAACAAGAAAGGAAACACCGTATCAAATCTTTCCTCTACAAGAGCTTTGAGAGACGTTACTGAAAAACACGGTGGCAAATATTTTGCTTCTGCAGTAGGAGAAGTCCATGTGGTCACCACTATGAAAGCAGAAAATGCCGTGATTGGCGGAGAAGGGAATGGCGGCATCATAGTGCCCGACCTGCACTATGGCCGTGATGCGTTGATAGGAATTGCCCTGTTTTTATCTCACTTAGCAAAGTCCGACCTGACTGTTTCCAGGCTCAGGGCCACCTACCCGAGCTATCATATTTCAAAAAACAAAATTGAACTCACCCCAGATCTTGATCTGAATGGTGTCCTCGCAAAGATTCAGGAGAAATATTCTGCTAACCCTATCTCAACAATTGACGGTGTTAAAATCGAATTTGAAAATGAATGGGTGCATCTGAGAAAATCTAATACTGAGCCAATAATTCGTATTTTTGCGGAATCGGATAGCCTCTCCACAGCCGATCATTTGGCTCAAAAGATAATGATGGACATCAAGGAGGTTATTTCGAATTAACCCGAAATGAAATGCGTGTTTACCTTGACAATGCTGCCACCACAGCGCTAGACCCCATCGTTCTGGAGGCAATGATGCCTTTTTTCAAAGGACAATTTGGAAACCCATCCTCCATTCATGCACATGGTCGTGAAGTGCGCGCGGCTATCGAAAAGTCCAGAAAAAAAATTGCTGATTTGCTCAACATCAGCCCTTCAGAATTGTTCTTTACGTCCACAGGCACTGAAGCTGATAACACTGCGCTACGTTGCACTGTGGAAGCACACGGCATCAGGCGAATCATCTCGACCAAGATTGAGCATCATGCTGTGCTTCATACAACTGACCTGCTTGGTAAGCAGGGACTGGAAATTGTACACCTTAAGCTCAATGACGATGGTAATTTCAGCTATGAGGAATTGGAGGAATTGCTGAAGCAACAAACACCCACATTGGTTTCATTGATGCATGCCAACAACGAAATCGGCAATCTTCAGGATTTGACAAAAACTGGGGAGCTCTGCACTGAATATGGTGCCCTGTTTCATTCAGACACTGTCCAAACTATGGGGCACTACGTGCACGATTTCGACCAATTGAAGGTCGATTTTGCCGTAGGCTCTGCCCACAAATTTCACGGGCCAAAAGGAATAGGATTCTTGTATATCAATCATGAAACCAGAATCAACCCATTCATCTATGGCGGGTCGCAGGAAAGAAACATGCGAGGCGGCACTGAGAATGTTCCCGGTATAGTTGGAATCGGAAAGGCCCTGGAATTGGCTTACGCCCATATGGAGGAGCATCACCAACATTGTCAGGGTTTGAAGGATCGAATGATTGGAATTTTGAAAGAAACCATTCCGGATGTGGCGTTCAATGGTAATCCTGAGGACTCAAAAAATTCACTTTACACGGTGTTAAATGTGTGTTTGCCCCCGACCGATGACAATGATATGCTGCTCTTTAATCTAGACATTGCAGGTGTTTCATGTTCGGGAGGAAGCGCGTGTACCAGTGGATCAAATGTAGGCTCACATGTCTTGGCGGAGCTAAATAGGGATCAGAATCGAGCAGCCATTCGGTTTTCATTCAGCAAAAACAATACTTTTAAGGACGTTGATTATGCTGCTGAACAATTGGCTAAGATTTACAACCCCGAAATTGCCGCTTTATGAAACTACTGGGCCAGACACTTGAGCGATCCGACTTGATCCATGTGATTCCTCGGCTAATTGTCGCTATCATTTTGGCACAGACGCTTCCTTTCAAATTCTTGGGAGCAGAAGAAAGCAAGGAAATATTTCAGGCGATTAATATGGAGCCTTGGGGGCGCTACCTTGTAGGCTCTTTTGAGTTAGCCGCGGTGATTTTTCTTCTTTCTCGCTACTATATCGTGGGGGCCATCATTGCTTTGAGCTTTATCACTACTGCTAATTTCTTCCACTTCATGAGGCTCGGAATTGAAGTGAATGGTGATGGCGGCCAACTATTTATTTATAGCATCATCGTAATCGTATGTTCACTTTGGACAGTCGTCCATTGGAATTGGTACAAAAGGAAAAAACGCAAAATTGATTTTGACGGCTTACGACCAAAGGATGAAGTTGATTTGGACTAGTAAAGTCCAGCCGATTTAATCAGCAGCAATGCGCCCCATAAAATCAAACAAGATAGCATGACACTGAAAACAAAAATTTTCACTTGTTTTCGCTTTTTACGGACGTAGTATTCTACAAACTTTTCTTTTAATTTTTCTTTCTCTTCATCTGAAAGCTTTGTCTTGGAATCTATGATTCGATTTCTCCCCGTCTTCCTGAAAAATTCTTCTCTCTCAAAAATGGATCTCCTTTTTAGTAAGCCAAGATTATACCTCACCTTGGCGTTCATGTCCGCCATATGTCACCCTCCGCTCATTCTATTACCAGTTTCTCCAAACACTCCACCCACGATTCTTCATCATTCAGGCTAGGAACCAGCGTCCATTTTTCACCTCCGTGTTTTATAAAATCTTCAGCGAATGTCTCGCCGACTTCCACTGTTGTTTCCAGACAATCAGCCACAAAAGCAGGTGAGAACGCCAGTACTTTTTTGACGCCTCTCTTGGCCAGGTCCACGAGCACATTATCCGTGTATGGCTGAATCCAAGGCGTTTTGCCCAGCCTCGATTGGAAACAAACTGTATATTGATCTTTGTTCAGTCCCATTTTTTCGGCCAATAATCGACTGTTGTGAAAACACTGCGCGCGGTAGCAATACTGATTTTTTTCGTGATATGAATTGCAGCAGCCACCTAGTTGACAATGTTTACCGACCGATCCCTTCGTGATTTGCCGCTCTGGCAAGCCATGGTAGCTGAACACGAAATGTTCGTATTTTTCCTCTTCTTGAAGTTTTTGGGCACGTCTCCAAATCGTGTCCAAATACAAATCCTCCTCGAAAAACTTTGACACAAAACTCATGTCCGGAATGATTTGCCAATCCTTCACGATTTCCATCACTTTATCATGAACCGACCCTGTAGATGCGGAAGCATACTGCGGAAAAAGCGGAATCACCTTGATCGACTCACAGTGCTTGAGTTCTGCCAGCGCCGATTTTATTGAAGGACTCTGATAGCGCATGCCAAGCTCTACCTTATACTCCGCACCCAATTTCTCGCGTAAAAGATCCCGAACAGCAAACCCATGGTATTTTAAAGGCGAGCCCTTCTCATCAAATAATTTTCGGTATTCTGCCGCTGATTTAGGAGCGCGAAATGGCGCTATAATCAAATTCACCAGAAGCCATCTCCCCAGAAATGAAATATCGATAACACGCTTGTCCATCAAGAACTCACGCAGGTATTTTCTAACGTCAGGTACAGAGGTGGAATCCGGGGTGCCGAGGTTGACAAGTAATACTCCTTTCATAGGGTGGCGAAATTAATCAGGTCTGAATCACTTACTAACCAATCAGACAAATTCTAAGTTTACACGACATGAGCCTGCCAAATGATGTATGCGTAAACTGTGAATCGAACTACCCTAGCGAGCGAGAAAAGTAGGAATCTCTTAAAAGGGTATCTGGTAGAGCCCACAAGCATACAAATCCCCGAAAATGGAAGTGGTGTGAGCGCCGCTACTATGACCAAAAAGCCTCCGAATTTATTGAATTGCTCTTCAAATTTTCCGAATATTTTGTTCTTGAAAAAAGTGAAAACATGAGAGCTGTTCATATAAGCTCCAAACCAAAAACCGATGACCCCAGCCGCGTAAGAAATACCTGCGAGGGTAGCCACGTTTAAAACGAAAAGGTCAAGGTCATTGTGTCGTTGTGACCAGATCATGAAAAACTCCGGTGGAATAATCCCGAAGACTACCTCCGACACAAAAAAAATGGAGAAAACCATTTTTGGGTTTTCATAAAGTGGCCCCATCAAAATTTTGAGATCAATACCGAGGTACTTCTTAGCCAGGATATATCCTACGATAATGACCGTCAAGAAAAGAAACCCACGCAGCAGGTTCTTCAAAAAGAAGCGTGTTCTATCAGTCTTTGTTATCGTCACTTTTCTTATCCTTTTTCTCCGACTTAGAATACCCAACTAACCAATTTGGTTCCGTCAGTTCCGAATACTGACCATAAAACTGAGTTAGCATTATTTTCACCGCGTAGTTCAGCCGATTGATAGCATCCTGGTAGTAATCACGACGATTCTTTGGGTGATAAATGAAGAACTTGATAATTGGAAATGTGCAAGTTCTAAACTGGCCAAGTGTATCAGTGACTTTGGACTTACCTTCCGTAATTTCATTTTCAGCTTTTTCACAACAGCTGGCCATGCCCTTGAGCAACTCCTGATATATTCTTTGAACCTCGTCCTGTCCGTCAAGCTGCTCTATTGTCTCATCACAAAAAGCCTTCAGTACTCTTAGAGGTGCAAGACTCATGTTTGCATCTGTGAACACATCAGGTTGCCAAAGAATTTCTCTGAAAGTAAATAAGCTGGGCAACAACTCTGTGTCATAACTCTCATCCTCTTTCAACGACTTCAGGGCAGTGCTATTAATTCCTGCAATTTCGTAATGCCCTGCCTCCAATGTGAAATCCCAACCCCGCTCGTCGGCATCAATCAGTTCAATAAAATTCCATATTTCTTGTAGGGGAATCCTCATAACGCTCTATTCCGACGAATATAAGATTTTGTCGTGTCTTTTGAATTGAAAAGTCTTTCTCCATCATATTTAACCGCTATTTTTAACACAATGGAAAAAAGGTGGATGCTTAAAAACGAAGGGAACCCGGATAGTGTCGAGGCGCTAGCCATGGATCTCAATGTGAGCCCAACTCTGGCATCCATTCTGGTTCAGAGAGGGATATCCAACTATAATGAAGCAAAAAAATTCTTCCGTCCGTCCTTGAACGAACTCCATGACCCGTTTTTGATGAAAGACATGGATAAGGCCGTGAATCGACTCTGTGATGCAGTATTTAATGGTGAGAAAATCCTTGTTTATGGTGACTATGATGTGGATGGCACTACGGCCGTCGCGACCGTTTTTTCCTTCCTCAAAAAATTTACTGAAAAGATCGACTACTATATTCCCGACAGATATACCGAAGGGTACGGTGTATCAGAAAAGGGGGTTAGGTGGGCCGCTGAACATGATTTCAAGTTAATGATCTGCCTTGATTGCGGAATTCGCGCAATCGACAAAGTAGACCTTGCAAATGAACTTGGTGTGAATGTCATCATTTGCGATCATCACCTGCCTGGTGATGAAATTCCTAAAGCTGTCGCAGTACTGGACCCTAAACAGAATGGGTGCCAATACCCCTTCAAAGAACTCTGTGGATGCGGAGTTGGCTTCAAATTACTTCACGGATTCTGCTTGCAGAACACCGTGGATCTGGATGAGCTCTTCGAATATCTTGATTTTGTGGCCCTAAGCATCGGTTCAGACATAGTTCCCATTGTTGGAGAAAATAGGATTCTCGCTCATTACGGACTTAAGAAATTGAATCAGCAACCCTCTCTTGGACTAGAGGCCCTCAAGGAAATCAGCGGAATGAAAAAAGAGATGACCATCTCTGATGTGGTCTTCTATATAGGGCCAAGAATCAACGCCGCTGGCAGGCTCACCCATGCCAAAGAATCCGTTAATCTTCTCATTGGACAAATCGATGACGAACTCAAAGAGCTGGCAAGTGCCTTGAATGATCGAAATGCCGCGAGGAAGGATTTTGATAAAGCAATAACTACGGAAGCATTGGAAATGATCGAAGAGGAATTTCCTGATGCAAAGAGCACAGTGCTCTTCAAAAAAGATTGGCACAAGGGAGTTGTCGGAATCGTTGCTTCACGATGCACAGAAAATTTCTACCGTCCTACGATCATCCTGACAGAATCAGAAGGCAAGGCCACCGGCTCGGCCAGATCGGTCGATGGTTTTGATATTCATGAGGCTATTGGAAAGTGTGATCATCTACTTGATCAATACGGGGGACACATGCACGCTGCTGGTTTAAGTCTATCGCTTGACAAGGTGGCGGCTTTCAGAGAGGAGTTCGAGCGGGTGGTTGCCTCATCAATTCTACCCGATCAGCTTATTCCGAAAATTGAAGTAGATCAAGAAATCACCTTCGACTTCATCAATTTCAAAACACTGGGCATCATCAAACAAATGGCTCCCTTTGGTCCTCAAAACCTTGAACCAACCTTTTGGTCAAAAAATGTGTTCTTCAAAAACCCTCCACGAATTTTGAAAGACGCCCATCTCAAAATGACTCTTTATCAAGATGCCCAATCACCGGGCTTTGATACCATTGGATTTGGAATGGCCGAGTGGGCAGAAAAAATAGGTGTAAATGAACCCTTTCAAATCCTATATCACGTTGAAGAAAACGAATATCAGGGTAACAAATCCCTACAACTCAATTTGAAGGATATTAAACTTGCAGAATGAAGCTACGCGCAGAATCACTCTTGAAGAAATATGGTCGCAGAATTGTGGCGAATCGGGTGTCATTAGAAGTGAATCAAGGCGAAATCGTTGGATTACTTGGACCAAATGGTGCCGGTAAAACAACCACCTTCTACATGATTGTCGGTCTCATCAAGCCAAATGAAGGTGAAATCTACCTAGACAATGATGAGATCACTGACTTGGCCATGTACAAAAGGGCGCAGCGAGGAATCGGCTATCTAGCGCAGGAAGCCTCCGTTTTCAGAAAACTATCAGTTGAGGATAACCTTAAAGCGGTGCTGGAATTGACCAAACTCTCGAAGGTGGAGCAAAAAGAGAAAGCGGAAGAATTGCTCGAAGAATTTAGCTTGACACATGTCAGAAAAAACTTGGGGATGGTGCTTTCGGGTGGCGAAAGACGAAGAACAGAAATTGCCCGAGCACTTGCGGTGAGCCCAAACTTCGTTTTACTTGACGAACCTTTTGCGGGTGTGGACCCAATTGCCGTAGAAGAAATTCAGGGAATCGTGGCAAAACTTAAAGAGAAAAACATCGGCATTCTGATCACCGATCACAACGTGAACGAAACCCTTTCTATTACCGATCGTGCCTACCTGATGTTTGAGGGCAAATTGCTAAAAGCCGGGACAGCAGAAGAACTTGCCAATGATGAACAAGTTCGGCGGGTATACCTAGGTAAACATTTCGAACTCAAACGCAAAATATAGCTATGGCGCTCTTCAATTCCATAATGTCTTGGGTGATGAAGAAGCGTATTCATCAAATAGAGTTATTTATGAAGTACCCGCATGAGGTACAGAATGAATGGCTGGAGAATCTTCTTTCCCAAGGACGCGATACGGAATATGGTAAGAAATTTGGCTTTAAAAACATCTCAAACTACAGGCAATACAAGGAGAATGTTCCAATTGTAGCTTACGAAGAATTGTTCCCTTATATCGACAGATTGCTGAAAGGCGAGCAAGGAATCTTATGGCCCTCAGAAATAAAGTGGTTTGCCAAATCCTCCGGCACGACCAACTCCAGAAGCAAGTTTATTCCTGTCTCTCAGGAAGCCATCGAAGATTGTCACTTCAAAGGTGGGAAAGACCTCCTTTCTATTTACTTCAACAATCACCCAAAAGCCCAGATGTTTGATGGCAAAGGGCTGGTCATTGGCGGAAGTCAGCAACTCAACCAATTCGACAAAAGCTCTCAATCATACTATGGGGACGTATCCGCCGTACTTCTCAAAAACATGCCCTGGTGGGCACAGATGGCCAAAACCCCAAGCCTCGACATTGCCCTAATGGAAGATTGGGAACCCAAAATCGAGAAGATGATAGAAGTGACGAAAAACGAAAATGTCACCAATATTTCTGGCGTTCCCACTTGGACATTTGTATTGATGGAGCGCATACTTGAGGAAACTGGAGCGAAAAACATCCTGGAGGTTTGGCCAAATTTGGAGGCGTTTTTTCATGGGGCTGTTTCATTCACACCCTATAGAGACTTATTCAAAAAGCTGATCCCCTCTGATTCCATGATCTACATGGAGACTTACAATGCGTCTGAAGGATTTTTTGGGATTCAGGACACCTCCAATGACGATGAGTTTCTTCTGATGATGGATTATGGCATTTTCTACGAATTCATACCGATGGATCAGTGGGATAGTGACAACCCAAAAACCCTCGAACTGGATGAAGTGGAAGTCGGCCAGAACTACGCACTGGTCATCACCACCAACGCAGGCCTGTGGAGATACAAAATCGGAGACACCATCAAGTTTACCTCCACGTCCCCCTTTCGCATAAAAATATCTGGCAGAACCAAGCACTTTATCAATGCATTTGGTGAAGAACTAATCATTGAAAATGCCGAAGAAGCCATTGCGGAAGCCTGCAGAAAAACCCAAGCCTCGATTGACAATTTTACTGCCGGCCCACTTTTCCTTACCGAGGGAAAACAAGGCGCTCACGAATGGATCATAGAGTTTGTGAATGATCCCGATGACGTGGATCGTTTCAAACAGATTCTGGACGAAAAATTGCGGGAGATCAACTCAGACTATGATGCCAAAAGGCAAAAGGACATAGCACTCAAAGCCCCGATAATCCATGTAGCCCAAAAGGACACTTTCTACCGATGGATGAAGCAAAGAGGGAAATTGGGTGGTCAAAACAAGGTGCCGCGGTTAGCGAATGACAGGGAGTATCTGGATCAATTGCTGAAGTTTATAGAGAGTTAGTACGGTATTTGCTGACGTGCTCGCGAATTGCTTATTTTTATAAGTCTAAAATCATTCGCTATGAAATCCACCCTCCTCACCTCGGCCCTTTTGGTCGTCTCGTTTCTTGCACAGGCCCAGTACCAATTTGCAGATAAGAAAGCAGAAAAACTTTACAACAAGCTCGATCAAGCCTACTTTGATTATGACTATGCAACCATCCTGGATAATGAGGCTGCTATAAACGAACTTTTCATCCCGAAGAATGACACCCTCACCGCACGCGTCTACACATTTCTCGGTGAGTCGTATGAGTACGAAATGGGGGATTTAGAGAAAGCGCTTGACTTTTATTCCAAGGAATTGGCCATTCGCAGAAGGCTCACTCCCGATCAATCCAGCGGTGATTTGGTTTTCAACATTGCTTCCTTGTCTTACGAACTAGGTCGCACAAAGGAGGCCGAAGCGCTGTATCTGGAGCTGGTACAATTGGATCTGGAGAAATACGGAAAAGACGATCCCAAGTACTGGGATTCTGAAGTCTCATTGTTGGATTTTTATTCGTTCGCCCAACAGCCAAATAAAGGGCTTGAAACCAGCAAAAGACTAAGAAAAGTCTTCGATAGAAACTCGGCCGAAAACGCCATCCGAATCAAATCAGAGGGGGATTACAACGAAATGCTGGGCTATTATACCAAAGCAGAACGTAGCTACCGGCAATCAATCAGTCTATTGGAAGAACTGGATATGATAGCCTCTGATGAATACATTGGGGCGACAAACGCCCTGGCCATTCTTTACTTAAATACTGGCAAACTACCACAGGCCGATGAGCTGTTTCAAAAGGCGCAAGAAATCGCTAATCGTCTACAGGACACGGAAGATGTGCAAGCAAGTTTGTCTAGCAATATAGCGCAGGTCTATTTCGAGCTTGGAAACTACGACGAAGCTGAAAAAACATATACCAAGCTTCTCGCCGATGATCTTGAATACTACGGTGAAGAAAGTGCGAATTATGGATATACCGCCTACAACCTCGGCAAGAACCAATTATATGCTCAGAAGTATTCTGATGCTAGGAAGTACTTCGATTTGGCCAATACTGTTTTTAGTAAAGCGCTGGAAGAAAACAGCCCAGAAATTGCTTACTTGCTCAACCTTCAAATTCGGCTGAATATTGGCCTTGGCGATCCTGACCGGGCGCTGGAATTCGGCGAGCAAGCCTTCAAAATGTATCCCAAGGTTTTCGGCGAGGATCATTTCGAAACTGCCTATCCCCATTTCAATATTGGCAATGCACATATGGCACTGGATGATCTTGATAAGGCCACTGAGCATCACCTGAGAGCCCTTGCGATAAGAGAAAAAGCCTTAGGGAAAAGCCATCCACTTTACGCAGAAAGTACGCGGCAGCTAGCCATTCTTGAATGGAAAAAAGGAAACAACAGCGCCGCACTTGATTATTTCCAAAAGACTTTTGACAACTACTATCTCCAGATCAACAATTACTTCCCGATCCTCAACGAAGAGCAAAAAACAAAATTCTACTACAACAAGCTTCGACCAACAGTGGAGCAATTCAATGCCTTTGTGGTGAAGGCCGCTCCTGATGACAGATCACTTCAGGGCAAAATGTATGACTATCAGCTCACGCTCAAGGGAATTATTCTTTCGGCTACAACTAAGGTTAAGCAAGCCATCCTGACAAGTGGTGACTCTGTTCTTATTGGAAAGTATGAGACTTGGCTCGGTCAAAAAGAGAACCTTGCACAGCTATTCAGCGATTCGGAAATGGAGGAAACACTGAGGAACAAGCGAATCGATTCGCTTACCACCTCTTCTGCCAATCTTGAAAAAGAGCTAAGCAAGCTCTCCGCCGGCTTTGCCAGCACCATCGAAAGCAAGCAACCGTCGTGGACAGACATCCGATCAAAACTGAAAATCGGTGAGGCTGCTGTCGAGATGGTCAGGTTCAGAGATTTCGCCACAGACTCTGCCGGTATTTTCACCGATGAAGTCTACTATGCTGCCTTGATTGTCAAGCACGATTCTGAAAACCCTGATATGGTCTTGATTAGAAATGGCCAACAAATGGAAACACGATTCCTCGCCAATTACAGAAACTCCATAAAATACAAGATCGTAGAAAGCCGCTCATACAACCTATACTGGAGGCCGATCGCCAACAAGCTTGAGGGCATCAAACGCGTATATTTTTCTCCGGATGGTGTGTACAATCAAATCAGCATTAACACGCTCAATAATTCGGAAAGCAAGGAATTCAACCTTGATGAATTTGAGATTTGGCAAATGAACAACACTCGGGATTTGCTCACACTTGGATCCAAAAATACCTCCACTGGCAAGTCGGTCTTCTTCGGTTATCCGAATTATAACCTTGGGTCTGTGGAAGAAGGCATGAAGGAAGGAGGTTCTGACGTAGCAGCTGAAAGAGGTGGCAGAGGAGGAAGTAAAGGAAAGGAACTCGACCTGACCAAGGTTTCGATTCCGAGAGGTTTGAGAGGAAATATGCTTCGCTACATGCGATCCAACAGCCTGCTCGTGCTTCTACCCGGCACCAAAAAAGAAATTGAACTAATAGATTCTCTCTATGAAAACGCTTCCATAGAAAGGGATGTCTTCCTGAGCAATGAAGCCATAGAAGAGGAAATAAAATCGCTAGATAATCCCAAAGCCCTGCACATAGCCACGCATGGATTCTTCTTAGAAAACACAGGAGAGACCGCTGGCAACACGGATGGCTATGTTGAAAACCCTCTTTTAAGAGCAGGATTAATTTTGGCCGGCGCAAATAGTTTCATTCGCTCGGGTCAGATCAGTGAAAACCTGGACTTGGACGATGATGGAATTTTGACCGCTTATGAAGCCATGAACCTACCTCTGGATAACACGGAGATTGTTGTCTTATCAGCTTGTGAAACAGGGCTTGGTGAGGTGAAAAATGGCGAGGGTGTTTTCGGTCTCCAGCGGGCATTTCAAGTGGCCGGAGCAGACGCCATTATCATGTCCATGTGGACAGTCGATGATGCCGCCACTCAGGAGCTCATGACCATTTTCTATGAAGACTGGCTGAAAACCGGCGACAAGCATCTGGCTTTCCGATCTGCCCAACTCAGATTGAAGGAAAAATGGAAGTCTCCCTATTACTGGGGAGCTTTCGTGATGGTGGGTAATTAAATCAACTTGAAAATGAGTTAATTTGAGGATGGCAATTCAGTATTGAGTTGCCATTTTCAAATCTAAGAATTTACTCATCTTCAAATTCGCCTAATGGCCAAAAACACCCTTTTCCTTCTCGACGCTTTCGCACTGATCTATCGTTCTCATTTTGCCATGAGCAAAATCCCACGACTCACCACAAACGGGATCAACACAGGGGCGATTCTTGGCTTTACCAACTCGGTGCTGGAAATCATCACCAAAGAAAAACCCAGTCACATCGCCGTGGCATTTGACACCCATGCACCCACCTTTCGACACACAGATTTTGCAGAATATAAAGCCACGCGACAAGCACAACCCGAAGAAATTGGAATTGCCATTCCTTATTGCAAACGGATTCTTGAGGGCCTTAATATTCCAATCTTGGAACTGGATGGGTACGAAGCGGATGACCTCATAGGCACCATCGCCAAGCGCGCGGCTAAGGATGGCTTCACCGTGTATATGATGACCCCTGACAAGGATTTTGCCCAACTCGTGGAAGAAAAAATCTTTCTCTACAAACCCGCCCGCATGGGAAATGGAGTAGAAATTCTTGGCATTCCGGAAGTCCTGGAAAAGTTCGACATCCAACGTGTGGATCAGGTGCGGGACGTGCTAGGTCTCAAAGGTGATTCGGTAGACAATATCCCTGGGGTGGCGGGCATTGGAGACAAGACGGCATCCAAACTTTTGAAGGAATTTGACACGGTTGAGAACATACTTGCGAATGTTGAGAAGCTTCAAGGTGCTGTCAAAACCAAATTCGAAACGAACGGAGAGCTAGGCATTTTATCAAAGGAACTGGCCACCATCAACGTTGAGTCACCCATCGACTTTACACCTGAGGCGTACGAATACACCGAGCCGGACAAGGAAAAGCTCATGCCTGTGCTTCAGGAATTGGAATTCAAAACCATTGCACGACGCATTTTTCAAGAAGAAAATCTCATCAAAAGTGGTGGAACCAAAAAAGCCGATACAGCGCAGCTGGGACTCTTCGACACGGGTGCCGAGGGAGACGATGAGTTTGAGCAACCCAAGAAAACCATCGAAACAGAAAAACCCACTTACACGCTGATCGATCGGCCTGAGCAGAGAAAGAAGCTAATCCATCGTCTCACCGCAGCGGATGAATTTTGTTTCGATACAGAGACTACCGGACTTGAAACCAGAGAGGCTCGACTCGTGGGTATTTCCTTTTCTCTTGAGCCAAAAGAGGCTTTCTATGTACCGATGACCAATGACGAAACCTTAAACAAAAGCATCATTGGTGAATTCAAAGACGTACTTGAAAATCCGAACATTCGAAAAATAGGCCAGAACCTCAAGTACGACATTCAGATTCTGAAGAACTACGACATTCAGGTCCAGGGCAAATTATTCGATACCATGCTGGCGCATTTCCTGCTCGACTCAGATGCTGCCAATAGCATGGACATGATGGCCGATAAATACCTCGGCTACAAGACGGTTTCATTCGAAAGTGTTGTAGGGCCGAAAGGGAAGAAGCAAAAAACGCTCGATCAAATTCCAGTTGAAAAAGTCAAAGACTATGCGTGCGAGGATGCGGACATCACGTTGCAACTAAAAGAAAAATTGAGCAAATGGATTGGCGAAAACAAAATGGAAAAGCTTCTTCATGACGTGGAAGAACCGCTCTCTTTCGTCTTGGCCGATATGGAATATGAAGGCGTCAAAATTGACACGGAAGCTTTGGCGCAGATGTCCATAGAGCTGGACGATGCAAGCCGAACTTCTCAAGATGAGATCTTCCAACTTGCTGGCACTGAATTCAACATTGCCTCTCCGAAACAGCTCGGAGAAATCCTCTTCGAGCGGATGAAAATCGTGGACAATCCTAAGAAAACCAAGACCGGACAGTATGCCACGGGCGAAGAAATTTTATCCAAGCTGGCAGGCGAACATGAGATTGCTGCGAAGATTCTGGAGTTCAGAGAATACCAAAAATTGAAGTCTACGTATGTAGATGCGCTTCCCAAATTGATCAGCCCCGTTTCTGGTCGCGTGCATACTGATTTCCGCCAGACAGTAGCTGCCACCGGTCGATTGAGCTCCAATAATCCAAACCTGCAAAACATCCCGATCCGAACGGCAAAAGGGCGTGAGATCAGAAAGGCATTTGTCCCACAGTCGGAGGACTACCTGATTTTCTCAGCTGATTATTCGCAAATTGAGCTCCGGATTATGGCCGCCTTTTCACAGGACGAATCCATGATGCAAGCCTTCAAGGATGGCCGAGACATCCACGCGACAACTGCCGCCAAAGTGTTTGGTGTAGACCTGGAGGCCGTGGAGCCAGGCATGAGACGAAAAGCCAAGGAGGTCAACTTTGGGATTATTTATGGTATCTCAGCTTTTGGGCTGTCGCAAAACCTGGACATCCCTCGCTCAGAGGCAGGCGAGATCATAGCGTCTTACTTTAAGGAATTCCCAGGCGTGAAAACCTACATGGACAGCATGGTCGAACAAGCCAAGAAGGATGGGTTTGTTGAAACAATTCTAGGAAGAAGACGCTACCTCCGCAACATCAACTCCCGAAACTTCACCATGCGAGGATTCGACGAGCGAAATGCAGTGAATGCCCCGATTCAGGGGAGTGCCGCAGACATCATCAAGATTGCGATGATCGACATCCATCGATGGATGAAGGCCGAAAAACTCAAATCCAAAATGCTGATTCAGGTGCATGATGAATTGGTTTTTGAAATGCACAAGGACGAACAGGAATTGATGCAATCCAAAGTAGAAGAATTCATGAAAGATGCCCACCCCCTGGATGTTCCAATGGAAGTGGGCATGGGTGTTGGGAAGAATTGGTTAGAGGCGCATTAGGAAGAAACTTATTTCTCCAAAAAATAAAACTGCCCCTTTTAATTCCTCGTCCAAGTGGTCCCCACCCAAGAAAGAGAATTGCCGGCAAGTGAATAGGATTTTGGTCCATCGCTTTTCGGTGTGTTTACTTTCTCGCCACAAATGGTCATAGAAGAGTAGTCCAGTGTAATTGAATTGCTATTGGCAGTCCACCCAAACTCTATTACCTGATCGCCACCGCAAGCCGATCCTACATTTTTATAAATGAGTCTTCCGCCACCTCCTGACTCAAAACTTACTTCAATATTGCGAGAAGCCGAAATCCAGTTTCCCGTGAGTTGACCTTTATCAAATGCTTTATTCGCACGTGATCCAACATTTAACTGTTGGCTGGTGCTAAAACTTGTCTGTGCATATGAGTTCATAAACTTAGTCAAGTCATTTACTTCACCAGTACTTAGATCATTAAGCACTGCTCTGCCAAAGCTCATGGCCGTAGTGGCATCCATATTTAGATATTTAGTCCCAATCTCATTACCTAAATAAGATCCTGCTGCATAGTTAAATGCCTTAGTGAAGGCAGCCTTATTTCTCACAGTCTCTTGATAAGCATCGTACAGCTCCTTCAGGTTTCTAGCGAACAGTGCATTTCTTTGAATGTCATATTTCTCCTTCAGTGGCTTCATTAGTTCAGCGTACTCATCATCCACCCGAAAACCCAATTCATAGAGCCATATCTCACCACTACCATCGGGTTTAACCAAATTCCAAACCCCATCCCTATAACCGTACTTCACATGTCCTGACAACACGGAACCGTCATTTAAAAAAACTGTGTCCTTTTCTGTCTTTGGAGCAAGGGACGCATCAAATTCAAAGACCAATTCGGGGTGCTCTGATATGATTTTCTCAAACGCTTTTTGATAGCTGGCTACTACATACCCTTCCTTGGGCACTACTATGTAGAACTCATTTGAAAGTGGATTCCGATGAAATTGATATTCTAATTTTTTGTGCACATACGGCATATTTAACTTTTCCTCAATGAGGATTTCTCCAGTCTTCGGATTGATAAAGGAGATTTGAAGATTGCCAGTTGCATCCATCACTTCCTTTATTTCAACATCTGGCAAAAATTTCTGATCAATTGTCAGCCCGGCATACCAATTTGTTTCAGCCACCTTTAAGTTGTCACGAGTGATTTGCAACTCAGGCTCTCCCCTGCCAATGGTTTTGAGAGAAAAATACGGGTTGATTGTAGGGTTAAAAACGGCAAATGATTCAGTTGGTCCCCCTTCATTGAAGCCAAGCCAAAAATTGCCCTCCGCATCAAAGAACGACTCATCATAATTTTTTTCGAGAAAATTACCTGGCAGATAGTATTTAGCCATGTTCTCCTTGCTCTTTGAAAGCCCCTTACCTGGTATAATCCCCATTGCCACCGCCACTTCCAAGAAATCATCAGTGCCTCTCAAAAGAGCCACTTTATCACCATCATGAGAAACAATCAATTTGTAGGAAAAACTAACATCGTCCACTTTCGATGCAAAGTTTGTTTCACCCAGTCTCAGCTTGGCTCGGTTTAAATAGACAGGGCCTTGTACCGGCCAAAACCAAGACGTAAGTTTCATTTCATCAAATGAAGCATCTACATAAAACCCTTTTGGTGAGTTCGTTTTTACCCATTTGCTATCATTGATTAAGTACCAAGTGAAAAAATCACCAAAGAATTCGTTGCTATAAGAGCTGCTATTGCTGTTGTATCCTTGAGCCACTCTCAGGCTACCCGCCAAGGGATTGTTCATCCACAAGGCATCCCCCACAAATAGCCTCTGCATACCAAGTATAAACCTGTCTTCCGGAAGGTTCCCTCCCCAGTAAGGATCAGCCGACGTTAGCTTAGTCTTTCCTTTCGCTTTATCCGCCTTTTCTTTTGCAGTAGTCACCCAATCCGGATCGTCCTTGGTCGGGTTAATCAAATATGCTTTGTTGCCAGCAAGAAAGAAGTAATAGCCCTTTTTGAGAGGAAGAATGGACGGAGTTGGATAAAATGAATATCCTTCGGGAAACCCTTTGAAATTATCTCTTTGGTGCACAATCTCAATGTGCTGAGAATGACTCTTAAAAACACTGAGTAGAACTATTAAAATAAGTAGCTTCTTAAGGCTATTCATAGCAGATTACTTTTTCGCATATATAAATCGATTATTTCAATAAAATCTCATCTATGCTTCATTATTCATTCTAAAGCAGGTTTTTCCCAAATTCCATTTCTAACCAACCCCATTCCATCACAAAAAAAGCCGACCTCAAACGAGATCGGCTTCAATTTCAAATTATCGCCTTATCACTATTTTTTTGTAAACCCCCTTCGCTCCAGCAATCCCTCGTAGCTAGGCTCTCTTCCACGGAAGTTCACGTACATTTCCATGGCGTCCTTGGTGCCTCCCTTGGATAGAATATGCTCACGGAATGCATCCGCAGTTGCTTTGTCGAAAAGGCCATTTTCCTTGAAGGCAGAGAAAGCGTCAGCATCCATGATTTCAGAGTTCAAGTAGCTGTAGTATCCCGCCGAGTATCCTCCGGTGATGTGACCGAAGTAGGTGCTTCGATACCTCGGTACGATGGCGTCAATCAATCCGATCTCATCCATAGCGGCCTTTTCGAACTCATTCATGTCCCCAGTCAAAGGTTCTTTGATCGTGTGATAAGCCATATCCAAATACGAAGCGGCCATGTATTCTACAGTAGCAAACCCTTGGTTGAAGGTGCCTGCCTTTCTAATCTTCTGAACCAACTCATCGGGCATCACCTCTCCTGTTTCATAGTGGAAGGCATAGAGCGCCAACATCTCAGGCTCAAACACCCAGTTCTCCATCACTTGAGATGGGAATTCAACGAAATCTCGTGGAGTAGCCGTACCTGATATGGATGGATAAGTACACTCCGAAAGCAACCCATGAAGGGCATGACCAAATTCATGAAACAAGGTAGATGCCTCATCCTGAGAAAGCAAAGACGGCTTATCCCCCGTTGGTTTTGTGAAATTTCCCACATTGTAAATGATCGGAATCACTTTGTCTCCGTCCATCATGCTTTGCTCGCGGATGTTGCTCATCCAAGCTCCTCCTCGCTTGCTAGACCTGTAAAACCAATCCGACAAGTAGATACCTATCAGCTCTCCTGCCTCATTTTTGACGGTGTAGGTGCGAACGTCCTGATGGTATTTTGGTATGTCTTTTTGCTCCTCGAATGTGAGGCCGAATAATTTGTTCGCGAGGATAAAGGAGCCATTGATGACGTTATCCACCTTCAAGTAAGGACGAATTTCATCTTCATCCAGAGCGTAATCTCTAACCTTGATTTTCTCGGCATAGTACCACCAATCCCAAGGCATGATTTCGATATCCAATCCTTCGGCTTCCGACATTTTTTTCATCAAGTCTCTTTCGTTCTTTGCCGCCTGAATGGCCGCTGGCCACACTTTTCCAAGAAGGTCATACACCTTATCGGAGGAATTCAGCATGCGATCCTGAAGGGCGTAATCTGCATGAGTTTCAAAGCCTAAAAGATTGGCTTTCTCTAGTCGCAGATTCACAATTTCTCTTAGGGCTTCCTTATTATCCAGCTCATCGCCATTGTCACCTCGCATGATGTAACCCTTCTTCAATTGCTCTCTCAGGTCACGATTGGTCGAATAAGTGATGAATGGGTAAAGGCTCGGGCGGTGAGGGGTGAAAAGATATTTGCCATCATAACCACGCTCTTTCGCCGCTTCGGCACCCGCCGTTCGAACGCTTTCAGGGAGTCCGTCAAGCTGATCTTCATCCAGAAGCAATTCGAAGTTGTTTGTTTCCTTCAATAGGTTCTCACTGAACTGCACCTGAAGATTCGAAACACGCTCATTGATTTCACGCATTCTTGTTTTCTGTTCCAGATTAAGGGCCGCTCCAGACCGAACAAATCGATTCTGATAATTCTCCAAAAGCTTGGATTGTTCGCCCGTCAAACCAAGGCTTTCCTGATTTTCATAGAGTGTCTTGACTCTCTTGTAAAAGGCCTCATTCAAATAAATATTATCGTTGTGGGCTGAGAGCAAAGGGCTGACTTCCTTCTGAATCGCCTGAATGGAATCATTCGTGTCTGCGCCTGTGAGCGTGTAAAAAACATTGGCCACTTTGCCGAGCAACTCGCCTGACTTCTCATACGCCACAATTGTATTCTCGAAAGTAGGATCTTCATCATTGTTGGCGATGGCATCCACTTCTTTCAATTGTTGTTTCATACCATCCTTAAAGGCTGGCAAGTAATGTTCATCCTTTATTTCCTCAAAAGGCGGAACACCGTAAGGGGTGTCATACTCCTTGTAAAAAGGATTGTCTACTATGTCTTTTTCTTCGGGATTTGCACAGGCCGCTAAAAGGAGCAAGCCCATGGTTAGATGTTGTATTTTCATTGTTTTTGGGGTTAGCTATTTCAAATCTAACCAAATCGACAAACGAATAGTACTCTGGATTATCTTAGCGGTATGTCCACCCCCACCAAATCTGATATAGAGCAAGCGCACGAACGAATTCAACCCTACATTCATAGAACGCCAGTGCTCACTTGCGAATCGCTGAATTCAATGGTGGGAGCAGAGTTATTTTTCAAGCCTGAGAATTTTCAAAAGGTGGGTGCATTCAAAATGAGAGGTGCAGCCAATGCAGTATTCTCAACTCCAAAAGACCAACGAACACGAGGTTTCGCCTGTCATAGCTCTGGGAACCATGGACAGGCCGTGGCGAGAGCTTCTCAGTTGGCAGGAGTGCCAGCCTACATCGTGATGCCCAAGAATTCCAATCAGGTGAAAATCAATGCGGTGAAGGGATACGGAGCAGAGGTGATTCTGTGCGAGCCAAATGACGCATCTAGGCAAAGCACCTGCGATGAAGTGGTGGAAAGGACGGGGGCTCAATTTGTGCACCCCTTTGATGACTATCGAATCATTACTGGTCAGGCAACAGCCTCAAAAGAACTAATTGAAGACGTGGAGAATCTTGACTTCCTGACCTGCCCGATCGGTGGTGGTGGGTTGTGTGCTGGCACTTCTCTTTCGGCAAAATATTTTGGGAAGAACATCCAAGTAATCGGTTCAGAGCCTGAGAATGTAAATGACGCGTTTCTTTCATTTCAAACAGGAGAAATTGATCCCGGACATCCTAAACCCACACTTGCCGATGGGTTAAGAACGTGTGTTGGCAAAAAGACTTTCGCTATCATAAAGGACAATGTAACGGACGTGCTCACCGTGACGGAGGAAGAAATGATCGATGCGATGAAGCTTATTTGGGAGAGAATGAAAATCCTCATAGAGCCTTCATGTGCCGTGCCTTTCGCTTCTATTCTTAAGCACAAAGAGCGTTTCGCTGGTAAGAGAACGGGCATTATTCTCACTGGCGGAAACGTGGACCTTAATAATCTTCCTTTCTAGCAGTGGAACGCAAACTCTTTGTGGTGAACAATCCCACTTCGGGAAGTCGAAACAAAAACCAAAGAACGGTCAGGGAGTTCCGATCTTTCGCCGAAAGCAATAATCTCCCATTCCAGCTCATTGAGACAACCACAGAAGAGAATGCAAAATCCATCGTACTTTCTCGATTCGAGAATTCGTTTACCGATTTGGTGATAATTGGAGGAGATGGCACGGCCAATGAAGCCGTCAATGGATTAAAATTTGACGTGCCTGTGAGTATCATTTCTGCTGGCACTGGTAATGACTTTTTGAAGGTTCTTCCACCCCGAAAAACCATCGAGGATCAATTCAAAATTCTGATCTCCGGCAAGACGTTGAGAATTGACTTGGGCGTATGCAATGGCCGCAAGTTTTTGAATGGCGTGGGTATCGGTTTTGACGGACAGATCGTGGAAGAAATGCTCAACAAGAAAGTGCCCGTGCTAAAAGGTCATGCAAAGTATTATTTTCACGTACTTCAAATCCTGGCCTCTTACAGAGAAAAACCCTTCAAATTCATCTTAAACGGTGAAAATAACCAAGAAGACCTCATATTGATGACGGTCGGAAACGGCAGTACTTTCGGTGGCGGATTCAACCTCATGCCAGAAGCCAACATACAAGATGGACTTCTTGAAGTTTGCACGATTGGGGCCATCCCCGGCTGGAAGCGATTCCTGCATATTGGCAAGCTGTCGAATGGAAGTCACGGAAGCCTCTCGGCTGTTAATTTCTATAGGACTAGATCCGTACAGATCGACTCGCCAATTAAGCTTTTCGCTCACATTGATGGCGAGCCTATGGGAAACCCTCCCTATACCATGGAAATCCTCCCCTCTGCGCTAAGGGTACGGGTTTAGTGCAAATTTTTTTCTATCTGACCAGAGTGGGGAAGTATCCGCTCTGCCAAAAAAGTTTGGCGAGATACATCCGGTACGATATTTCCAGTTCGATGAGTTTTAGCTGACCCTCCAAGAGCTTGTTTTGTCGACTATTGAGGAGAAAAATGGAGCTTTCTCCATTGTTAAATTTCTGCTGCTCGCCTTGAAGCATCCTCATATAATTGTCCACCACTTGTCTTTGCTGGCTCACGAGATCATCGGTGACCACCGTTTGGTTATAGGCCATCCGCACTTTGTTGATGATCTCTCGACTCTTTTGATCCATTTTCAAGTCATTTTCTGAGAGCTTAATTTTGGACATTTGCAGCTTTGATCGCTCCTTGCGCAGAAACAGCGGCACAGAAAAAGACACCCCTGCTTTGTAGTTATTCAAGGCAAAATTTTGGTTGTCAGGATTGCCCTCCTGAAGAAGGAAGTTGTAATTCACGTCGAGCTCGGGCTTTATCTGCTCGGCATAGTACTTCCTGTCGTTATCCAGTTGCTCCCCCTTATTCTGAATGTCCCGTAGTTCCGGGTGCTCACGGATGGCAAAATCTTCATAGACAGAAAGGTCCGAAAGGCCAAACGAGGTGAGTGAGTTTGGCGTGTAGAAAGTGCCCTCCTCCACTTCCCAGAGAAGGTTGTTAATGGACAAGGTTTGATTCAGCGAATCCATCAATTGCTTGCTCAGGTCATTCCTGAGCTTTTGTACCATAATCAAACTCTCCACGGTATCTATTGCTGCCTTGTCCCCATTTATTACGGCCTGCTTCACTGCCAAAAATCGTTCTTCGGCAAGACTCAATCCTTGTCGAATGACCTCTGCATTTCTCAGTGTGGCCACCCATTGCCAATAGCCGTAGGAGGCATCCAAAAGCAGATTATTCAGAATATACTCCGACTCGATCTTCAACTGCTCGCCTTTCAGCATTCCCGTCCGTCGTTGGTAGACACGATCATTAAGGAATAGACCCTGCCCCAGAGGAACACTCACCCCGGCGTAGTAAAGACCCTCGGAGGGGAGAGAATTCTGCGGATTCAGGAACACTCCGGAGTTTCGCTCGTACCCTGCTTTCAGGTCAATGTTGATGGGAGTAGGCACCTCCAGGTAGCTGTTCCACAGGTCGTAATAATCCTTTTCCTTAAAATCTTTGGTCTCATAGTTGGAAACCAACTTAGGATCGAGAAAACCCTTGGCACCTACGATCTCCCATTCCGATCTTTCGAGCGTCAGCTTCGCCTGCTTTGCTACGGGATGGTTTTCATACACAAGCGAAAGAAATTGGTCAAACGGGAGAGGCTCCTGGGCGGTAAGACCTACGGAAAACACCAGAAAAAACAGAGTGACTAATCGCTTCATTTCTTCTTCTTATCATTTGCCATTTTTTCTTCTTTGGAATAAAACTCAGGAGGAAATCCATTGAGATTTCGCCAGAGCTCATACCAAATGGGCACGTCTTGTAGTAGCGCAATTCCATACACACCCGACCCTAAACGAAGCACATCTGGCCAGGCAGGGTTGTCTGGATCAGGTAGAATAAGCACACGAAATTTGCCATTGGGGCTCATTACTTTGTCGAAGGATGCCACTCTGCCAGTGAACGTACCCACCGATAAATCAGGCCATCCGCCAAACACTAAAGCAGGCCATCCGTCGAACTGTAGCTGAATGGGGCTCCCCTCATGAATCAGCGGAAGGTCGATCGGGTCGATGTAAATCTCCACAGCCAGGTCGTAGTTACTCGGCACGAAAGTGAACATAGGCTCTCCCTCCTTCACAGTCTCGCCAATACCTAGCGCTAGTGCCTTTGTCACGAATCCATCCTGAGGGGCGGTGATGTAGTAGAAGCTGGATCTCTGCGTGTAGTTCTCCTGCTGAATCTTCAGTTTGGACACTTCACCTTCGGCCTCAAAGCCACTTGAAAGTGCCGACATGCGGTCTGATTCAGCTTTCGATATTTTCTCATCAAATTCATTCTCCAGATTTTCCAGAGTCAATTTTGCATTGAGAAACTCAACCTTGCTGGCAGTGAATTTGTTCTCGGCGGACATCTTCTTGTTCACACTTTCCTGAAGCTTCTGTTTGCGGGATTCAAGCTCGGTGAGTGACTTCAATCCTTGATCGTACAAGGTTTGCTGTCTGGCAAACTGCTTTTCGGCAATGTCCAAATTAATGACTGCCGTCTCCAACTCTATGCTGTCTGAGATTACCTTCAGGTTCGACTGGAGGACATAGTTTCTGGCTTGCTCCAGCTTCACTATTCGGGATTTTTGAAGTGCATTTATCTGAGCCGACAAAGCCACTGCCTTACTCTGGTACGCCTTCAGAGCGCCCTGCTTCGCTTCCGTTTGCTGGCCAGAACGACCCACCAGCTCCGAATCTAAGTACTCAGCTTTGATCTCGGAGATTCTGACAATCGTGTCACCTTTGCTCACAAGCTGCCCTTCTCTCACATACCATTTTTCTACTCGGCCAGCTATAAACGTGTGGATGTTTTGCTCACGACTTTCAGGATTCAATGACGTGAGGGTGCCATTGGCCCGTACGTTTTGTGTCCATGGAAGGAACAATGCCAAAAATCCAATCAAAAAAGCAATGGTCATTACTCGGATTATTTGATTGAACACCTTTCGCTGAGCCACGCGCTCAAAAGAAGAATAGCTTTGCTCAATCTTCTCTCTGTTTATTGTATTGTTTGTGATGTTCAGCATGTGGTTACTTCTTTTTGGTGTTTTGCTTCACGTCTACTATTTCACCATTGTCCAGATATATGATCTTATCGCATTGCTTCAGCATGTCCTCATCGTCTGACACCACTATGAGAGTCCACTTATTCTTGCGAGCCGTAATGAGATCATAGATTCTCTTCTTATCTGTCTGGTCTAGCCCGTTCATCACGCTATCCATCACCACCATTTTGGGATGCTCAGCAAAGGTTCTGGCCAGAATGATCTTTTGCTTGATGCTACTCGATAAGCCTTGGCCTTCTGGGTTAATGACTGTCGAAAGACCCTTGGGGAGTTTTTTGAAGAATTCGTTGAGCCCCACCATTTCGATGGCCCATAGCATATCGTCCAAAGAAATGTCCTCCTTGCCTACTGAAATGTTTTCCTCCAGTGTACCGTTGAACAAATCCTGCTCTCCAAGATTGTCTCCAATCACCGACCTGAGTGAGGTCACCTCAATGTCCCGAAGGGGGATGCCATTGAACAATACTGACCCGCTATAATTATGAAGTAGTCCTGATATAATCGAGAGTAATGTCGATTTACCAGACTGATTCACACCCACAATGGCGACACGTTCTCCTGCTTCTATTTTGAAGCTTATGTTTTTCAAGACCTGATCGTCCGAATTTGGATGGGTATATGAGAGGTTGTTGAGTTCAACTGAAAGACCCTTTTCACCAACTATTTCAGCCAAATTTCTCCCTTTAGTGTCCTCAAGAGGCACATCAGTCACCTGACCCAATTTCTCAATCCCAGTGAGTACGTCATAGACAGTCTCCAATGTGACGATAAGTTTCTCCGCGGAGTTCATGACCAAAAGGATGATGATCTCACTGGCCACAAACTGACCAAGGTTGATTTCTTGCTGCACGACCAACACACTGCCCAGAATGAGCAGACCTCCTGTAATTACTGTTTTGAAACCAACGATGTTGGCGAACTGGGTGATGAGCACGGAGAAATGTTGCTTGCGGTATTTCAAATAATGCTCCACGTGCAGATTGGTTTTCTTCATGGGAAGATCAGTCTCGCCAGCCAACTTAAAAGTGCCCATGACACGTGCCATCTCCTCCAGCCAATGTGCCACCTCGTACTTATATTTCGATTCATAGAGACTTGTCTTTAGTCCTTTGGGCCCGGTAAACCACATGATAAGGACAATCATAGTGATGAGAATGATGCCAAAAAAGACAAAAAAGGGATGATAAAAGGAGAGCAAAACGAGCCCGAAAATGATTTGAAGTGTAGAGCTAGAGAAATCAATAAGAATCTTTGCCAGCCCTTTCTGCACGGTTAGGGTATCGAAGAATCTGTTCATCAGTTCAGGAGCATAAAATTTAGAAACCGCTTCCATTTTGAATCTTGGAATCCTGTAGGCAAATTCAAACGCAGATCTGACGAAAATTCTTCGTTGCAATATCTCCGTCATAGTGAGCTGCAAAATCTGAATGATCCCGGCTGCTGCCACGCCCACTACCACGATCGCAATAAGCAGGTATAATGACGTGGAAAACCGCGCACTATTCACAAAACCGATAATGGCTTGTACACCAAGTGGCAATGAAAGATTGATCAAGCCACTAAAAATGGCATAGGCATATACAAGGAATATCTCCTTCCTATCAAGGCTCAGCATTCTGAGGAACCTGTTTACTGGCGTTAGCTTAGTAGTATCTTCCATGGTACGATCAGACGGTGACAGTATTGGTTGCTAAAATTTTATTCATGGTGTCCATGATGAAACCATGAACTTGTTTGTTTACTTCCTGCTCTTCTCCTTTAGAAATTTCAGTGAGAGCAGGCAAATGATTGGCGAAAAAATACTGCTGATGAGATGCCTCCAGCAATGTGCTTACCATCGCATGCGAATAGGCGTAATCATCTCGCAGCTCCTTGATCATAAGCGCTAACCGATGACAAAGTGATTTATAATCCACAAAAAGACCTTCCTTATTGATCTGGTCTACTTCCTTGGTCAGATAAGTTTTATCCGATTCGCTTATGACCGCTCTCCTCAACGCAGCTACGTCCATGGCCACTTCATCGTCCTGCACATTGACATGACAAAGAATTTCCCATGCACGAGTCATTCGCGTCAATGGATCTGCCAAATTGTGCGTATCAAAATCGATTCGATAATCCACCCAAGACCAATACCACGCATTCAGGTAAATCAACAGTTTTTGCTTGTTTTCAAAATAGCGATAGACGGACGCCTCGGTGGAACCAATTCGTTCAGCCAGTTTCTTAAAAGTGAATTGCTCGAAACCCAGTTCGTTCATCAGGCTCAAACCTTGGTGGATTATCCGCCTGCCGAGATCTGTGGATTCCGGATCCTTAGAGTAGTACCTCTGATCAATAACGATATTAATACTTGACATTGTAAATATTATTACTTCCAACAAAGATAGTAACACTATCGTCTAACTCTTGTTAAGATATTTTAGTTTCGTCCTTCAAAAAAAAATCTCATGTCTCAGCCCAACTGGAAAACCGTTCAGGAATTTGAGGACATTACCTACAAGAAATCGGGTAAAGTAGCTCGCATTGCCTTCAATCGTCCAAATGTCAGAAACGCCTTTCGACCTAAGACGGTCGGTGAATTGTATCGAGCATTTCATGATGCACGTGAAGATGTGAACATTGGTGTGGTACTGCTCTCTGGTGAGGGGCCCTCTACAAAAGATGGTGGTTGGGCATTTTGCAGTGGTGGCGATCAAAATGCGAGAGGCCATCAAGGGTATGTAGACGATGACGGCATGCCACGCTTGAATATTTTGGAAGTACAGCGGCTCATTAGATTCATGCCCAAGGTGGTAATTGCTGTTGTGCCTGGCTGGGCGGTTGGTGGCGGACATAGCCTTCACACGGTTTGTGACCTCACGCTTGCGAGTAAAGAACATGCGATTTTCAAACAGACTGATGCGGACGTTACGAGCTTTGATGGCGGGTATGGATCGGCGTATCTGGCAAAGATGGTCGGACAAAAACGAGCGAGAGAAATTTTCTTTCTTGGAAGAAATTACTCCGCCCAGGAGGCTTTTGAGATGGGGATGGTCAATGCGGTGATCCCTCATGAGGACTTGGAGCAAGAGGCATATAATTGGGCACAGGAGATTCTCCAAAAGTCTCCAACTTCCATCAAGATGCTAAAATTTGCCTTCAACCTCACCGACGATGGAATGGTCGGGCAGCAGGTGTTTGCCGGAGAAGCCACCCGACTTGCCTACATGACCGACGAAGCGAAAGAAGGTCGAAATGCTTTTCTTGAAAAGAGGAAACCAAATTTTGATGACATCAAGTGGATTCCTTGATCAAAATAAATTTTGGTAAAAGCTGTTTTATAAAATCCCAAAAATGATACATTTGCACTCCCAAATTTTGGGCGCTTAGCTCATCCCGATAGTTATCGGGAGGTTCAGAGCACTCAGAAATAGAAAAGGGCGCTTAGCTCAGTTGGTTCAGAGCACCTCGTTTACACCGAGGGGGTCG
>CAYGSD010000004.1:0-253075 GCA_964352625.1 uncultured Roseivirgaceae bacterium | reverse complement strand
TGACCGATGAGGAAATCGAAAAGATGAAGAATGAGGCCAAGGCCAATGAGGAAGCAGATAAAGCAGCCAAAGAGAAAGTGGACAAAATCAACGAGGCGGACACAATGATTTTCCAGACGGAGAAGCAACTTAGCGAATTTGGTGAGAAGCTTTCTGACGGTAATAAAACAGCTATCGAAGGTGCGCTTGCCAAGTTGAAAGAAGCTCACACGTCTCAAGATGTGGCTGCTATCGAAACGGCACTTGGAGAATTGAACACTGTTTGGACTGCTGCATCGCAGGAAATCTACGCAGCTCAGCAAGCGGCTCAAGGTGGCGCAGAAGGTGCTCCGCAAGCAGATACCGGAGCTGAAGCTTCATCAGATGACGCTACGGATGTAGAGTTTGAAGAAGTGGAAGAAGAGAAGAAGTAGTCCTCTCCCTAGCCCTCTCCAGAAGGAGTGGAGATAAAAACAAAAAGCCCCGACTAAATTAGTCGGGGCTTTTTGTTTTAGATTGGCTAGTCCTCTCCCCAACCCTCTCCAAGGGAGGGGGAAAATATCCTCTCCCTAACCCTCTCCATGGGAGAAGGAAAATATCCTCTCCCTAACCCTCTCCATGGGAGAAGGAAAATTATCCTCCTCCTAGCCCCCTCCATTCCGATAGCTATCGGGAGGGGGAATAAAAAACCCCCTCGCCAAAGCAAGAGGGTTACAGCACAAACCGTCACCATGAATGACGTGCCGTTAATCATTCTCTCATAAGTTCAATGAGATACCTCCTCTGGATATCCTCCAAATATTCACAACAAAGTCCAGAGATTTACTCCGTGCGCTCACCGAAAAGGTGTACCACGAAACCCTGATTTCTAGATAAGATTGTTGGCGTATGCGTACTTAATAAGTCCCACCATGTTGTTGGTGCCCGTTTTTCTGAAGATGTTCTTGCGGTGCGTTTCCACCGTTCGCTCACTGATGAATAATTCCTCAGCTATCATCCGATTGGTGTATTCTTTGGAAATGAGCTTAAGAATTTCTCGCTCCCGATCAGTGAGTAATTTTTGCTCGCCCTCACCGTGCAGGCCTTTCATCAGAATAGTGTTCACGTCCGAACTAAGATAGACCTTGCCGTTTTTGACTGCATATATTGCATCGGTGAGCTCATTGTGAGAGTCCTTCTTAAGGACATAGCCATTGATGCCCTCCTTCAGGATTTCCTTGACTAAATGCCCTTCGTCATGCATGCTGAGGACAATAATCTTTAGCTCCGGATACTTCCTCTTCACAATCCTCACCAGCGCAAGACCATCATCGTCGGGAAGGTTGTAGTCGGTGATTAGCAGATCAACATGTAGCCTTGTCAATTGGTCGAGCGTGCCCTGAACTGTGGATGCCGAACCAGCCACTTCCAGATCATCCTCGTCATTGATTATTTTCTTGAGACCGTCTAATAGAATTTCATGGTCGTCCGTAAGAAATATTCTCATTGTATCAATGGCGGTGTTTGTACGGAAGAAAGATACGAAATTCATTTGTCAGATTTTTGCATCAAAGGAATGTCAGGATCAAAATGAACTCAATACCAAACAGATGGTATATTGTGGCTTAGATTATGAGAAAGATTTTAAAAATTATACTCGCCTTGGTTCTCCTGTTCATTGCCGGAATGACCATTTTTTACTTCTCCGTAAGTATGAGTTTGCCAGCTGGGAAAACAGGTAAAGAAGCTGAGGTGCTGGCGGATAAAATGCTTGATGCCATAGGATACGAGGAGTACAAACAATTGGAAAAAATTAGTTGGATATTTCGTGGGGTAAATCACCATGAGTGGGACAAAACTGAGAGGACGGTTAAATCAAGCTTTGATGGCAATGAGGTCTTCCTGAATTTCAAAACTGGTGAGCATAAAGTCCTTAAAACGGCCGGTACAGTCACAAATGACGAGCTCATCACCCAAGCCATTGGACATTTCTACAATGACTCCTTTTGGCTTGTCGCTCCGTTCAAAATTCGTGACAAAGGCGTGACCAGGAAACTGGTAGAAACTGACGATGGGCCAGGATTATTGGTCACCTACACTTCCGGTGGAGTCACACCGGGAGATAGCTACCTCTGGGTGCTGGGTGATGACTTTCGACCGAAGTACTGGAGGATTTGGACCAGCAATGTTCCGATTCCAGGGATGAAGTTTGAGTGGAGTGATTGGGCCGAGTATGAGGGTGCGCTGTTCTCGGTGACTCACCCCTCTTTCGGGCCACTTTCCATCGACATCACGAATCTTGAAGTGCAGTAGTTTCTGCTTCTTCTTTTGACGTATTCACCTGATTATCCAGTCCTATATTAAGAATTAAGGCACTTCCTCTGAAGCCCTGTGAGGAGTCCACTTCTATCTCAGCATTCAACAAATTGGCCCTTGAAGTCATGTTTCTCCAGCCGTTTCCTTTCCCTTGCTTTAGGATTTCCGGATCGAATCCTGCTCCGTCATCTTCTATGAGCAGGGTGATCTCCTCCTCATCTTTGGTAATCTGAATGGTGATTTTCTCTGCGTCGGAATACTTCAGATTGTTATTCACCCATTCCTGTGAGATTCGATAGAGCGAAATCTCCTGCAATTCACTCAATCGCTCGTCTAATCCAAAGATGTTGACCTCCACTCGTTTGGCGCCAGTGGCGTTGATTCGAGATGCGAACTCTGCCAAAGCGGAGGACAGGCCTTGTCTAATAAGTGTCTGCGGCATGAGATCGAAGCAGATATTTCGAAGCTCGCGATGCATCTCTTCAATAACTTCTGAAGAGGTCTTGAATACTTTTTCCCTATCCTCCTTGCTTTTTCCTGTGGAGATAGACTTGAGGTTGAGATTGAGTGTAGAGATCAGCTGCCCGAATCCGTCGTGTAAGTCGCGTGCAAACCGGTTCCTTTCTTTTTCCTGAGAGGAAATAATGGCATTCATTTCAGCTTCTCTGGCTCTTCTCTTTTCCTCTTCCAAAAGCTGACGATTTTTCCATTTAAGACGGCTTCTGCCTTGCCATCCGATGATTACAAGCAAAATAAGCATCCCGCCAGAAACCATTAAAAGAAGGTTTTTCTGCTCAATTTCTGCTTGTTGCTCTGCAATTTCTCTTTCCTTTTTCTCTGTCTGATACCCTAGCTCAAGATTCGCGATTTGCTCACTTTTTCGTTCATTAAACAGACTATCTCGAAGCGCAACGTGCTTTTTAAAGTAGGAATACGCCTGATCAATATTGCCTTGATTTTCCTGAACTTCAGCAAGTTTACTCAGGACATATTGTCTGAAATCTCGGTAATTCGTTCGATTAGCTACTTCCAAGGCTTTCAAGAAATAAGGCTCAGCTTGACTCGATTTGCCCGCTTGAATCAACATTTCTCCTATGTTGTTTTGGACAATGGCATAGCCAGTTTCATCACCGATTAGTTTTTTGTACTCACCTGCCTGAAGGAAATATCTTTCGGCAGCATCGAAATCTTCAAGTTGTGTAGACACCATCCCAAGGTTGTCGTAATTATAACTTAACCCGATTGTGTCATTCGCTTGACTCTTGAAATCCGTTGAGCTAAGAAAATAGTCAAGCGCCTCGTTCGGTCGATCAGTTTGTAAATAAACCAACCCAATATTGTTCAAGCTATTTCCTTGTCCAATAAGGTCATCCGCCATTTCTGCCTTTTCTAAACCTTGTTGGAAATAGTCAAGCGCCATATCCATATTGCCCTGTTTCTTTTGAAGAGTCCCGATCAGATTCAGAATTTCTACTGCCTTTTGGAAAGACTTTTCCGAGTCAAAGAAATCAAGGGCTCGCTGATAATATTTCAGGGACGCTTCATAATCTCCAACGCAGTAGTTGGTTGCACCCATCTCAAAGTTTAGTTGAGCATTCTGGACGGGAGTGAACAAGGCACTGTCCAATTGAATACTTTTTCCTACAACAAGAGCACTATCACAACTAACCCCTCTAATCTCTGGGAGTTGGGATATTCTTGGATCACTATTCTGAGTAAATACAACTTGAACGAAAAACGTGAGGAGACTTATAAAGTATATCGATCTCATAGGCCTGACGGTTAGTAAAAACCCAACATGAAAAAATCATTCCAATTTTAACTCATACTAACGAGACCCTATTTGACTTACGACTTAAAACTCCAAAATCGTCTTCTCGATGATGTCGCAGCATTCGTGAAGTTGCTCTTCTGTCATCACCAAAGGAGGGGCGAAGCGAATGATATTTCCATGGGTAGGTTTCGCAAGCAGTCCATTCTCCTTCATTTTCACACAAAGATCCCATGCCGTGCTGCTGTCTGGTGAATCATTAATTACAATGGCATTCAACAACCCTTTGCCTCGAACCAACTTCACCATGTCCGTCTTGGCAATCAAGGCATTCATTCTCTCTCTGAAAATATCCCCCAGTCTTCGGGCATTCTGAGTCAGCTTTTCATCTCGTATCACATCCAAGGCCGCAATCGCTACACGAGCCGCCACCGGATTTCCACCGAAAGTACTTCCGTGCTGACCGGGCTTGATAACCTCCATAATTTCGTCGGCCGCCAAAACCGCCGATACCGGATACGCCCCACCCGAAAGCGCTTTTCCAAGAATCAAAATATCTGGTTGCACATAGGTAGCCTGTTTTTCACAATGACCTGCACAGGAGCAATCTCCACACGATCTGAGCAAAGCTCCGGTTCTGCCGATTCCCGTTTGCACTTCATCGGCGATGAACAACACATTTTTCTTAGCACAAGCTTCCTTCGCTGCTTTCATGTAGCCCGCCTCAGGCACCACTACACCAGCCTCCCCTTGAATTGGCTCTACCATGAATCCTGCTACATTCGGGTCTTCCAGTGCCCTCTCCAAAGCCTCGATATCGCTGTATTCGATGCTAACAAAGCCATCCGTGTAGGGTCCGAAGTTGCTATTGTCAGGGTCGTTGGAAAATGAAATGATGGTCGTTGTACGGCCATGAAAGTTGTTAGAGCAAACTATGATTTTGGCTTGATCCTCGGCAATTCCTTTCTTGTCGTATGCCCACTTTCGACAAATCTTGATGGCCGTTTCCACTGCTTCAGCCCCTGTGTTCATTGGCAACACTTTGTCGAAACCGAAATAGTCGGTGATGTATTTCTCAAAAAGACCAAGCTCTGCGTTGTAAAATGCTCGAGAAGTCAAGGTCAACGTTTTGGCTTGATCAGTCAATGCTTCAACGATTTTAGGATGGCAATGCCCCTGATTTACTGCTGAGTAGGCCGAGAGGAAATCGTAATATTGCTTTCCTTCCACATCCCAAACATGCACTCCTTCACCCTTCGCCAAAACGACAGGAAGCGGATGATAATTATGAGCCCCGTGCTTGTCCTCCAATTGCATTAAATCCGTGCTAGTCATTGTCATTTCCTCCATAGGTTTGCGTTTAAATCGATTGAACTACAAGATTAAAGATTTAGAAGATGAGCACCAATGAAGACAAGGGAAAAGACCAAGAACTCTACTACATGGAGAATGGCCTGATTGTTTTCACTGAGGCCTATCATAAGCGCCGAGGCTTTTGCTGCGGACGTAAGTGCAGGCACTGTCCGTATGACTATGAAAATGTGAAAGGAAGAAAGAAAGATTAGCTCAGAGCCACCTTGAGGGTGTCGATGACCTTCTTACTGTTTCCGACAAAAATCTGATCATCCACTATAAAGACCAGACGTTTCAAGAAGGTATACTCTTCACTGATCAGTTTTCGGTAGTCCTCCTCGCTGAGATCCTTATCCGCTAATCCCATGGAACGAAACTTCAGTGCCCTACGAGAAAAAAGCGATTCATAGGTGCCCGATCGCCCCTTCATTTCATCTACCTCCTCTAGCGTGATTGCCTCAGATTTGATTTCTCTTTTTTCGAAATCATCGAGCAAAGTGCCAAGGTCTTTCATGATTCTGGTGCAGGTATCGCAGGTGGCGAGATAGTAGGCTTTTTTCATGTCGTGAAATTAGGCATCAGGATTAACACCTTGTTAACATCCATCACTGAAAAGTTAACGTTAGCACTTTTCAACCAAAAAATTACGAAATGAAAATTCTATGGATCCTAACAGCATTGGTCATCACCTCTTGTGGAACTGCCACGCAATCCTCGCATTTTGAAATCACAAGACAAGACACCTTAGACCTTCGCAAACTCAAAGAACACTATTGGCCAAAAGCCTATCACACGGCAGATACTTCTTTGCTAAAAAGCATTCTGCACGAAGAGTTTGGATTGATTGATCAGTCTGGAGGTTGGTACAAAAAGCAAGACGAAATAGACTATCTAAAAACCAACCCGACCCCACCTGACTCATTTTATTATGAAATAAAGCGGCTGGATATTTTCAAAAATGGAACGGCCATTATCTGCGGAACTGGTCACATATTAACTGATACTTCTGAAACAATTTATCAATCTAGTAATTCACTAATCAAGGTTAATGATCAGTGGAAGGCCATAAATTCACATGTTTCAGGAGTTAAGAGCTTGGATTAAAACCCAACTATCCCCCTCATCTTCTCCGCAATCTTCTCCACGCTCGGCACCACAGATTCCATCAGTGGAACATTGTGCGGAAGAGGGATGTCCGGCATGGCAAGTCGCTCAACTGGAGCATCTAAGAAGCTGAAACCTTCTGAAGCCAGCACTGCAGCAATCTCCGCTCCGAACCCGGCCGTCATGGCGTCCTCATGCACAATCAAGCAGCGATTGGTTTTCTTGATGGAGTTTAAAACAGCCTCTTTGTCCCATGGCATGATGGTTCGAAGATCGAGAACGTCTGCTGAGATTCCGGTCTCATCAACTGCCGCTTCGCAACGCTCACACATCGCGCCCCACGTGACCAAAGTGATGTCCGCTCCCTCTTTTAGCAGATTTGCCTTCCCGAATGGCACTACAAACTCATCTCCCGGATAAGGTCGGCGAGCGTAGCGGTTATCATTTAAGTTTCGGTGCTCGAAAAACATCGTAGGATTATCTGAGCGCATGGCGGACCGAAGCAACCCCACCGCATCTTGCGCATTGCTTGGGAAGGCCACCTGCCAGCCAATGGCATGGGCAAACATCACTTCATTGGTGACTGAGTGCCACGGGTCGCCCACCTTCGCAAATCCTCCGGGCATTCGCACCACGATAGGTGCGGCAAATCGGTTGGCCGTTCTCCATCGCGTCGTACCGCAGTTGTTCAATTGCTCCATCGCCGGATCGGCGTACTTTCTAAATTGGATTTCCGCAACCGGCATCAAGCCCGCCATGGCCATGCCCACGGCTCGGCCGATGATTCCTTCCTCTGACAAACTCGTGTCAAAAACACGATCTTCGCCATGCATGGTCTGCAAGCCCATGGTCACCGCGTGTACGCCTCCTTTCATCCCCACATCCTCTCCGAAAACCAACAGTTTCTTATTGGTCTCCAGCTCATAATCCAACGCTCTATTGATCGCCTCGCCAATGTTGATTCGCTGCTTCTCCGGAGTTGGCTCTTCGGAGCTTTTTGGAAACTTATGACCAGACGGCCTTAGCCCTCCAATATCCTGCACCTCGTCTTCTGAGAAGACAAATTTTTGTGTGATGGAAGTATCCGGTGCAGGACGAGCCAATGCCGCTTTCACTGAATCATCAACTATTTTTTGCGCTTCCTTCTCTAATGCTTTCCACTCCTTATCGGAAAACATCTTCTTCATCGAATCCAATGGATCGTTGGCTTGCTCCTCCTTGACCAATTCTTCGGGCTTATAGGCTTGATTGTCTTGGTAAGAGTGACCATTCAGACGCGGTACGGTCAATCGCACCATTGCCGGCCCCTTTCCAGAGCGTACATGATTCACTCCAGCTTTCATCTGTTTTAGCGCCTCTTCAGGATTAGTCCCACTCCCTTGAAGAATTTCAAGGTTCTTGAATGAGGCCAAATTATCCGCTATGTTGGCGCCTGGTGTTTGAAATTCGGAAGTAACAGAAATGCCGTACCCATTGTCCTCGATGTAGAACAAAACGGGTAGTTTTTGTGTGGTGGCAATTGTCAAAGCGGACCAAAATCCATTGGTAGCTACCGAGCCATCACCTCCCAAAATGGCCACCATTGAATTTTTGTAGTCCTTGTCCTTCAGACTCTCAGAATAGTATTGAATGCTCTGCGCCCAGCCAATGCCCGGTGTATATTGAGACCCCACATCTCCGGCCATCGGTATCACCACACAACCACGATCCGATTTGGGCATGTTACAAACTACCCCGATATCACGACCATCGCTGTATCCTCCCGATCTGGTAAGTGGAGCCGATAAAGCATCCTCCACGGAAAGGCCCAGACCTAGCATAAGTGGACGAGAGCGGTAGTAGGCACTTGCCGCGTCTTTTTTGTGATCCAATAAATCTGCAAGGATCAACTGACCCAACTCATGTCCACGCGCTGAGAATTGATAAAGAACCTTCTTTTCTGGAACGAGGGTGTTTTCCTCAAGATCGTCCATGGCTCGTGATGTGAGCATCTTCAGGGCGATCGCCTTCCAATCAATTGTCGATTTTTCTTGTTTTTTGGGTGTAGTCTTTAGTGTGGGCATATGTCGTTTTTGGGGACGGCAAAGGTACTAACGATTGTTCGTTTCAACAGGCGAGAGGTAAGTAAACATCATTTTTTTCGCAAAATAGTGTTTACTTAAATTGTCGGCATCAGTTTTAAAGGGTACATTCGAGTAAACATTAATTTATCGAATAATTAGTGTTTACTAGAAAGTAGACATCAAAAGATGGAACAACCACTTTTTCGTATCAACCCAGACAGGAATGCCCCATGGAACGAACTGCCTGATTTGCCAATTCATGCCAGCTTTTATCGCACCGTTGAAGTGATGGAGCAACTGGCGAGTGCCAAATCCGCACTTGGCAGGCTACATGGCCGATCTATCGCCATTCCCAATCAGGGTATTCTGATCAACAGTATCAGCTTGCAAGAGGCCAAGGCGTCCAGTGAAATTGAGAATATTTTCACCACGGATGACGAATTGTATCAAGCCTATAGCGAGTCAGGAGAAGACATTGGCTTGAAGGGTCCACCAAAAGAAGTGCTTCGCTATCGCGAGGCGCTCTGGGCTGGTCATGAACACCTAAAGAAAAACGACACTTTTGATCTCGCTTACTTCATCAATATCTACCGAATAATCAAACAAGCGAATGACGGATTCCGGCCTCCCAGCGCTCACATTTACATAAAACAGGGCGGAACCGGACCCAACGCCGGAACGGCCATTTATACTCCACCTAGAGGCAAGGGTATCATTGAAGAAAAGCTCAAAAATCTTATAGAATTTGTTAATGACGACACGAAATATCCCATAGACCCGATGATTAAAATGGCCATTGCGCATTATCAATTCGAGGTGATTCACCCATTCAGAGATGGAAATGGCCGTGCCGGAAGAATTTTCAATATTAATATTCTGACCCAAAAAGGATTGCTGGATTTACCCATTCTGTTTTTGAGCCGCTATATCATCGATCACAAAAACGATTACTACTCCTTGCTGGCAGGCGTCACTCAGCGAGCCCTCTGGGAGCAATGGATTTTGTTTATGCTGAAAGCAGTTGAAGTAACCGCCAACCTCACTTTCGATAAAATCAACGACATCCTTGCGGCTAAAGAGGGCATCATGCAATCCATCGAAAGCGAAACTAAAATTCGCAAGTCTGAGCAATTGGTTCAAATGATTTTTACTCAGCCGTTGACCAAAGTGAGCCACCTCACAGAGGCAAAAATATATGCGGAAGCCACGGCTAGAAATTACCTCAATGAATTGGTGAATCTCGGCATTCTGGAAAAGCGCACGATATCAGGACACCACTATTATCTCAATCTGGAGTTGTACCGAATTTTGTCTGAGTGATTATTTTTCCTGAGACGTGTTGTAGATTTCTCGCACTTCTTGCTCGTCAAAATCCGGAAATAGCTGCTTTACGAGTCCGACAGCCTGCTCCTCACTTTTTGCACGGTGAAGGTTGTTGACAATCATCTCGCGCTCAATCTCTTTTCTTCGCTCTACACTCAGTCGATCATTCACCAACTCAAGTGCCGCTTGTGATTCCGCCCCCAACCTTACCTGATTCCCTGACCTATCGAACATGAATTGGATCATTCGCCTGAAAGAGTCGTAATTGCCCGCCCACATTTCACCATAAGCAGCCGAGCCTTTAGGTAAGTTTGAAGGGATTGTTTGAAATTCCATCGCCACTTGGGTCATCAGTCTCTCAGCATATTCTATTCTTTTGATCTCGACAAAAAGCCTCTGAAGTGCATCATACAAATCAAAATCAATGATTTCTGAATTCTGGTGATTGATGGCGTGTTCGATTACCTGATAATTGTACTGGGGTTCAATGAATCGCCAACTGGTTAGGTCTTGATAGCTACCCGAATCTAGGATTGATTTCCATTCTTTCGCTTGCCCTTCTGAGAATCCACCACGTCCAGGCATTTCAATTCTGAAAAATTCTAGTTCGAATTTCAAAGCGGACATAATTTTCTCTTTCTCTACCTCCATCTTGCGATCCTCGGCAGAACTCTGAATGAGAAAGGCACAGTACACGCCGATAATCACAATTATGAGGTCAATAAAAACCCAAGTCAGTTTATTTTCACCAGAGAAGAGCTTGCGTAGGAACATTACTTTTTCTTGAATTTCTGAATAAATGTCTTGGTAAAATCTGAGGTCACCAAATGGCCACTGATTTGGGCTCTTTCAGCCAACAACTGATCCCAGTCTTCCGTTCCTCTCCAAAATGTCCTTTTTAGTTCTGCCATTGCCTCTGGATTGTAGGCTGCTAGTTTAGCAGCCAATTCTTGCACCGCAACATCCATGTGCACAACGTCATCAAACACTTTATTGAAAAGTCCCTTCTGATGCGCCCAATCAGGCTCGAAGAACAGGTCTGGATTTATGCCCATCTCCGACATGGCCGAAAGACCAACTTTTCTTTCGATCGCCGGCCCTACCACGAATGGCCCTATTCCCAGAGCCAACTCACTCAACTTGATGGATGAGAATTTTGTAGCAAAACAATAATCCATGGAAGCTGCCAAGCCGATTCCACCACCTACCGCCTTGCCTTGCACTCGCCCAATGATAAACTTAGGCGCCTTCCGCATGGCATTGATCACATTGGCAAAACCCATGAAAAACTTGAGACCATTTTCCGCATCTTCTATCGCCAAAAGTTCATCGAAACTCGCTCCTGCGCAAAAGGCCCTTTCTCCTCCACTTTTGAGAATGACCACTTTGATTTCAGGATCATTCCCTGCTTTGGAAATAGTTTCAGCCAAATCGGCTAGGACTTTTCCCGGAAGGGAATTCGATTGCTCAGTGAAGAATTCGATGGTGCCAATGCCATCTTGGGTGGTCAGGTTAACGTAGCTCATGGAGCAAAAATTGGTTTTAGTTGTGAACTTCGCAAACAATAGACTCGTATCCCATGAGTTATCCTATCAGCCGAGCGTGACATGAGAATACTTACAATCCTACTTTTAGGCAATCTGACCTGTAGCCTCTCGGCTCAGGAGCCTTCTGCGTTTTTCAGTTCTCAAGAAATCGCTGAGGCAAATACTGCTCAGTCTGTAAGCTATCTCACAGCAGAAGAAAAAGACATCTTTCTCTACAATAACCTAGCGCGCATGCAACCAAAGAAATTTCACAAATTCTATGAGGCGTATTGCGAAGCGACGAACAAAACACATCTGTTGAAGACCAATCATTATTATACCACGCTCTCTACAGACTTACTGAACAGACAGCCTTCTCCTCCACTGCTTCCTGATAGACAAATGTTTGAGTCTGCGGAATGTTGGGCGATTGAGTCGGGAGAAAAAGGAATTTTAGGACACAAAAGAATTACCTGCACTGGCGGATACGGCGGAGAAAATTGTGCCTATGGACCCGAAACTGGAAAAGCCATAGTCATGCTATTATTAATTGATTTTGGGGTTGAAAGCCTTGGACATAGGAGCAACATGCTTAGTCCGAGCTGGAGGGGCATGGGTACAGCTATTCGACCTCACATTGGATACAGAATGTGTGCCGTTCAGAATTTCTCCACCCAAAATGACATCCTGAGAGCAGAAGCAGAAAAGAAACGAATTGCTGAAGAAGCCGCGGCTGCTGAACGAGCAAGGCTATTGCAAATTAGAGCGGACAGATTCGAAGAACTCCTTGCTCAATTTTCCGAAAAGGAAAGATCAGCTGCTGACATTGGACGCGATCTGAATTACCTGTCTCCATTCGAAAAAGAATTCTATTTCTATTACAACTTGGCTCGAATGTACCCTCGCAAGTTCAAGCAACTTATCTGGGATGAAGGGCCCTATTTCGATCGGTTCAAGGAAGAACAGACGGATTTGAGGCGTGAGGCTGATTTTCAAAGAATGTCAAACTATCTGCAAGAATTTGAGGCTAAAGATGTTTTCGTCCCTAACAAGAAATACATGGATGCAGGAGACTGTGTGGTGAAAAAATGGCGAGCTGGAGCAAATAGCACAAGTTGTCTGCCCATGCCAGGAGCTTGGAGACTTCAGACCTTTTACAGCGAAAGCACCTACAATGATATCATCGGCATTTTCTTAGATGCCAAGGACTTTCAGAACCTATTTATCAAAAATGGTCATTTGATCGTGATAGAGGATGAAGGCCAAGCCGTGAAGGTTTTTTTGAATTAGCTCGCATCACAGCTGAAAATCCACTCGAAACTTTATCCCAAACTTGTTGACGTTTTGGTCTAAATATGTGAGCCTGTGGAAGGCCTGGATTGAAAAAACACGAAAAATATTCGTTACCCCATAGCCAACTTCCACATACGGTTTATTCTCCCACCTTCGAAAAGGATAAATTGGGTTTCCGGACAGGTCAGTGCCGAACTGAGAAACAGCAATGTTCTTATCCTGCAGATCTCCCATAAGCGCATTCGCATTCAGCACGGCTCTGAGCTTCATTTTTCGGAGCAACGGAACTCTATTCAAAAGGAATCCTTCAAACGAGTGATTGTATTTTAGCTCCACATATCTGTCAGAGCTAAATTCAAAATAGTTCATAAGGTTGTAAGCAAAACCAACGTAAATAGGCGTCTCATTTCCGATAGGGTTAAAGAGCATTGAATAAGGTGCTTTCCCGAAAAATCGTCCACCGCCAAGCTGAACCTGAGACCGGCCAAAAACACCCGTTTTTATTTTTTTGGAGATAGACCCTTTCAGTTTGTGATAAGAAAAATCACTACCAATAACTCCATCAAACCCTCGAAAATAGTTCAATGTAAACTTTGGCGACCGAACTGTACCAAGGCTCAAGCGTTCGTTATCGTTTATTACAAAAACTTCGTCACGTGCGTAGCTGATTTCAGTGGACACTTCTGAGATTTGATAGCTTGAAGCTAGTGTGCTTTGAGTGCCATCAGTGAAGTAATTGAAATCAAAAAGTGGGTTATGTTCTTCATGTCTACCCGCCAATTCAATATTCAAGCCTTTGATCACCTGCCTGGTCATGCTCAGTCTATACTTCTGCTTGTCAAACGGCTGGGTCAGCGTACCAAATCGGCTAAAGGAATAGAATAAGCTATTTGGGGCAATGTTCTCGTTGAGCAACCAAATCTGTTCCACCTCCTTCTGTTGTTCATATTTTAAAGTGGTCCACCGCGTCCTATCCAGAATGGTGTAGGTGTAGGCCGAGTATTTAAATTCCTGATCATCAAATCCGTATCCTATGTGCCCCCCTAGTACCCATTTGTTACTAAAGTCAAGATTCGTTCGAGCTCCAAATCCTAGGCGCCAACCCTCAATATCATTTTTCCCTATGAAAGTGGTGTACGGACCAATGTCTATTTTTCCAGCTTTAATGTAGCCGTTCACAAGAAATTTTGTGGCCTCTGTAGCTCGACGTATCTGAGGTATTTTCTTCAAAGAATCGATCATTGTAAATACATTTTCTTCAGTTCGTGTCAATGAATCATGGCGAGCTTGGCGCCAGTAATCTTCATCAGACTTTCGCACATCAGGATCGAGCGTGATAGGGCTCAGATAGAAAGCATTCTCTTTGGGAGCATTGATGACAAAGTCTTTATTAGAGACATAGAATTTCCCAAGAAATCCTGCTGAAGTCGGGGATAATGGCTTCACCTGTATGACCACACGGGTTTTACTCGGTAGCCAAGGGCCCGCTTCTGTTGGCTCCAAATCTTGTTGGATTTTGATCTTTCCAATAAAATTCAAATTGGCTTTGTCCGAAACGTATGCGTCGATACGCTTCAAAGCATACTCTTCCTTGGTGATCCACATGGTGCCATGAAAAGCTAAATCCTGCTCTTGACGAGGGAAGAAATCAAGTTGATAACAGTACCGCCCATCCACTTCCAGACTATCCACTAAATCGTACTCATAAATTAAGCGACCCCCATCGGCAATGGGGCTGGCAAATTCCTTTTCTACAATGTTCAGCCAATTCTGATAAAAGTTATATTCCTGGAAAGAGCTGCCAATGACTTGGGAGGTTAAGGTTCCATCGGTGATTCCGACTCCACTTACTCGCGTCCGAATCATCTGCTCGTGCTTGGCCTGAGGACTCTTGCGAAAATGGAACTTAGAAATCGCCTCAGAAATTAGAATGGGAAGAATAGGTTTCCCATCCTCACCAGCAATTTGCTCAATGCTGTCCATGACACTTTGAATCTGCGACATCACCTTTCGTTTTCTGAAGTGATCGGTCATTTCATTTACGTCAAATTCCGTTCGCGTATAGCTCTCATACTCATACGCATCAAGCTCTCTCTTGTCATTCCTTTTCTTGTTGGAATTAATTCTTCGGAGAATTTCAAAAGCCGGATTTTCCCCGGCATACACCACCACCTCATCCAAAGAAGTCAAGCTTTCGTCCAATTGGAAATTGATGACTTGACTTGTTCCAAAATTCAAAGCCTTCACTCTACGCAGGTAGCCAATGTATGTGACCGATATCGAGTCTACGGATTTGGTTGTTTTGGCAACAAAATTTCCATCAAAATCGGTGATTGCCCCATCAGAAGTGCCCACAAAACTGACTGTGGCGAAAGGTACAGGTGTACCCGTAGCTGCCTCCGTGACTTTGCCCGATACGATAGTCTGCTGGGCAAAAATTATCACCGGAACAAAAACAGAAAGCCAAAAAAGGAATTTGCGCATGGAGCCAAAAAAGGAACGCAAAACTAGGTGGAATAGATGCAACAAAAACCAAGGAACATTCCTCAAATTCAAAATATCAACAACTTAAAAAAACAAAGAATGGATAAAGCGATTTAATAATCGGTGAATACACAGATAGGGGTTTTGAACAATACTTTGTTATTGATTCAAATAGAAATTAATAATATCACAAACTATTTCAATAGTGATTACCTTTGTGACCGAATTTTATTTCGACAACATCAACCCTAATGAAGCTCAACTCTAAAGAATTAAAATTGGATGAACTAGACAGACGGATTCTAGTTATTCTCCAGAAAAATGCCAAAATCACGAATGCGCTGCTATCGCAAGAGATTGGGCTTTCTCCCGCTCCTACTCTTGAAAGAGTAAAAAAACTGGAGCAGTCAGGTCTTATCAAAAGCTATCATGCCGAACTAGACAATGAAATGCTCGGTCTGGGAGTGCAAATGTTTGTTCAAGTGATGCTCAAAGGCCACAACAAACAAAATATTGACCTCTTTATGGATGCCATTCGGGATATTCCTGAAGTCATCGAGTGTCATCATGTGACAGGCTCGGCGGACCTTATTCTTAAGATAATAAGTAGAGATATCAGTTCGTACCAGAAATTCATGCTTGAACACATCAGCGAAATAGAGGTCGTGGACAACCTGCAATCGATGGTGATTCTCTCTACTCTCAAGGACAGCAAAGAACTCCCATTGCCTCATTGATGGACAAGAAGCTTATTTTGGATCAACGCTCAATCGAGCAAATCGTGAGGCGTATAGCTTATCAGATTTATGAGAATAACATTGATGAGAGGCTGATTTCAATGGTTGGCATTGAGAAGCAGGGCTTGGAACTTGCCAACCTGATCATGTCAGAACTAAAGGAAATCGACCCGAAGCTTAAGGTCAGTTCTTATCAAATAAAAATGGATAAGGAAAACCCCAAAGAGACAGTCAGGTTGAATAGCCAGGGTGGTGACTTGGAAGGCAGAGTGGTGGTATTAGTAGATGATGTACTTAACACCGGAAAGACCATTGCCTACAGCCTGATGTCTTTGTTGGACGAAAAGGTTTCCAAAGTTGAAATTGCTGTCTTGGTGGATCGTGGACACAGATTGTATCCTGTCTCTGCTTCCTATTCTGGCATACAGCTATCCACTACTCTGGAGGAGCACATTGAAGTGAAGCTAGGCAAAAGGCCAGTCGTTCACTTGTATTAATAATCCTTATATAGATCGGGTTTTCGTGTGAGCATCTCCAAGCTGAGCTCTACAATAGCGCCCATATTCTTGCATTCCAAAAACTCAGGTTCTTCATAGAAAATGGAGAGATCCTTCTTCAATGCTCTGACGTATTCAGGCTTAGAGAGCCTTTCCGTTTTCATCGCATTTAGCAAATCCTTTATCCGCTCGCTCTGTACTTTCACTCGGTTGGCAATCAAGGTTCGTTCCTCTCGTTGGTATTGTTTTACCGTCTGGGGAGTCATGTTCTTAAACCCCAATTCTATTATTGGATTATTCTGCTTGTAATACTGCGGAAGGTAAATCGCTCGCCTTCCTTCATAGGACTGCTGATCGAAATCAATAGCTCGCAATCTGTACTCAACTTCCTCAAAATCCGGCGTTATATCCACCACAAAATTGCTGCTATGCATGTCGCCAAGTAATCGAACGAAGCATCGCTCGTTGAATTTCACAAACTCTTTGGCCAGGCGGGTGGCGTTAAGATGGCGGTCTTTCAGTCTTGTCTTGATGAATTGCTCCGCGGGTATCCCAATTATGTGATGTTCAATTAAGGTGTCCTTGTCAACGACATAATTGATCTCATTTGGCGACAATAGGTGTTCCAATTCCAACCCATAGATTCTGGAGGCGTCCGCCTTTTTGATGTAGAAATAATCAAAGTTATCATTGATCTGATTCACTACCCTAACCCTGAATGGCTGGGTATTTCCAAAGGAACAAAGGTCTATTCGGTCAATGACCAAATGTTCAACTACATCCATCGCGCCACTTGTCTTCATTAGGGAGTAGAGTACTTTCAAGGAATGGTAGATTTCCCCCATCTCGGCATGATGAAAAAACACGGTTTCCCACAGCGTGTCATTCCCATCCTTGTCATACAGAGGAATGGAGTTGTCGTAGCGTGTCAGTGATTCGTATGTAAGAGGTGACTTGATGACACGCTCATACTTGGTGAGATACGAGCGAAGTGCGTCACTCACTTTGTATATATCCTTTTTCTTACTGATTATCGCCATCTCTATGCTGTTAAAATCTTCAAGAATCGAACTTCCGTCTTCTCAGTCCACGCTTTGAATTTACTGTGAACAGATGTGTGCATAGGGATGTAGTCCATTAAAATATCTAGATCAAAACTATCACTGGCGACACCTGCACCAGCCTTTTCTGCATCCAGCGCATTGCAGGCTTGCTCATAATGGCCCTGAACCGGCATCATCATCACGGGTTTGCCAAAATACATGGCCTCACAAACAGACTCAAAACCAGCCGTAGTAAGGTAGCCCTTGCAGCTAGCCATCTTTTCTAAGAATAGTTGCCCATCCAGCTGATGATACGTCAAATTTTCATCCACTTTCATTTCAATGGGCGCATCCGGTTTGTCCCAAAAACAATGGAGCTTGACCTCTGGGCTATTTGCATGAAAGTCATTAACCGCTTCCGCATACCCGTGATTGAGCATGTAGACTAAAATGTGTCCTTTGTTCGTCGGGCGCATGTGTTTGATCTCAGCCCTTAGCAAAGGAGGAACTACAGCAATTCCCGGCTCATCTTGTAGCTCATAAAAAGACAAAGCCAGCCGGGTATCCGCTCCAAGAGAGGTTATCCAATTGGCTAGAATCAAGCTTTGCTTATCCAGAAGCCGTCCTGCTGGAAATTCGAAAGCCGAATGCTTGGAGAGGTATTGATGGGCAATACAGAAAAATTTTGCTCGTGGTGATTTCAGCTTATTATAGAGCCCACCTATGAAATCATAGAAGTTGATGATTACGTCGGGATCGTCCGCCTTCACGATTTTATCTATCGTACCGATGCTACTTTTATACGTGCCCAATCGAGTCATAGCGTGGAATAGGGATTTGAAAATGCGTACAGACTTACTGTTTCGGTCGGTCACAAAATTTGGGCTATCCACTTCTTCAATTTCCGCTTCTATTTGTTCCTTAAAATAATCCGGGATGATTCGGCGTTCACTCCGACCGACGATAACTCGTGTTACTTCATGGCCATGGTTCCTCAGCAAGGACGACAAGGCTATTGCCTGTGTCATATGACCTCTGCCCTCACCCTGCACAATGAATAAAAATCGCATAGAAATTAGCCGACTAAGCAGTAAATATACCTTCCGATATTTTTGAAATCAGTTGGAAAGTTATTATCCTTGTTGCCATTAGTCCTTTATTTTGAGTTTTTGATCATAGGGTTCAAGTCTGTCCGGCTTGGACCTTTTTTTATTCCGCCAATTGATAGGTCATTACGATCTCTCCCGAAACGAGGTGAAAGAAATTTTGACTGAAAAGGACAAACGAAATATTTGATTGCGGCCACTCCAACCTGTTGGTTGTCCCATCCTCATTTTCCACTTTCAAATAGGTCAGTTCAGGTACGAATTTTTCTTGATTCTCAAACCCAGCCGTTTTCAAAGGAATTTCTGAAGTGGTAAGGATCATTTGCTCTATCTTGACTCTATCACGTCCCATCGCATCGAGCCCACCACCATCCAGACTGTATCTAAAAAGTATCGAATGATCAATGGGATTGACTTGTGTCAATTCAGTCCCATCCAGAAGCCATATTGTGTTATTAGAGCCAAGAGTGGCCCCATCTGCTCTATCCAACCCGAAATCAGTCAGATGATATCTCCTTGGAAATGCACTAAATCTTTCCAGAAATTCAAACTGTGATACGTCCTTATAAAAAACAAAAACTCGCAAGGAATTAGAAGCGTCGAGACTAGTAACGGGCTGAAAAATTGAAGATGAGTACTCACTGTCATTTGATCCATCCGACAGCAAACTGAAAATATTTCCTCTCTCCGTCCCTAAGTAAACTTTACCAAGAGTGCCAACATCTGCCGCCGTTACCTCTTGCCCCAAGTCAACTCTGGAAATAAACTTCCAGCTCTGACCAGTTGTCTGTAGACTAAGGATTAAAAGTAAGAAGCTGAGTTTTCTGACCGTCATATTTGGCGTACGTGTAGTTGGTTACCCACTCTCCCAAATTTACGTATGTGGAGTCGTCCGACACCTTAAGTTCAAGGGGAATATGCCTGTGTCCGAAAATATAGAAATCATGGTGCTGTCTGGACTCCACCTCCCGTGAAAACTGCCAAAGCCATTCCTTCTCCTTGGATTGGAAGCCAAAATCGTCAGCTGAGCCAGCAAGCCGGCTATTGTTAGACCAACGGTGTGCCAAGGCCACTCCAATATCAGGATGAATCCATTTGAAGAGAAACTGGGGGAATTTCCCATTGAAAATTTTCTTGAGGATTTTGTAGAACCCATCACCAGGACCTAAGCCATCCCCATGCCCCACATAAAGTCGTTGCTCACCTACTTCCAATACAATTGGCTTTTTGAAAACCGGAATGTCAAATTCCTTTGGGAAGTAATCAAAGAACCAAGCATCGTGATTCCCTGTGAAAAAATAGATCGGAATGCCTTCATCTCTCAGTTCCAAAAGTTTGGATTGAAATCGGATAAACCCTTTCGGCACTACCTTTCTGTACTCGAACCAGAAATCAAAAATATCTCCAACAAGGAAAATGGCGGCTGCATCGGATCGGACTTGATCAAACCACTCAATAATCTTTTTCTCACGCAGATTACTTGATTCGGCTGTTGGTGCACCTAAGTGAAAATCACTCGCAAAATACAAGTGCTTGCCCTTTTCAAGATGCTTGAACGTCAAAATGACTTGAGGCTCTAAAGCCATTTCTAAGCTTCTTTTTCTATCGTTTTATCCTCTTCTTCCACCTCAGTTTTCACCGCACTCTTGATTTCCTCAATAGGATCATCTCCCTTAGTCTCCTCTTCCGTTTTTTCTTCCTTCTTAGCCTGACCGTTACCGTTCGTTGCTGCTTCGTAAGCAGTGGGTTCATCAAAAGGTCGCTTCCCAATCAATCTTTCAAGGTCTTGCTGGAAGATTATTTCTTTGTCCAACAACTCGTTGGCGAGAATATTAAGCTCCTCGCGTTTTGACAGTAACAAGTCCTTGGTACGCTTGTAAGCACCATCGATCAGCGCTTTCACTTCTTGGTCAATCAACTGTGCCGTGGCATCAGAATATGGTTTGGTGAAATTGTAATCGGATTGCTTCGAATCGTAAAACGACACGTTTCCAATCTTATCATTCATACCATAGATGGTCACTATGCTGTATGCAAGCTTCGTGATCCGCTCCAAGTCGCTAAGCGCACCAGTAGATATTTTTCCAAAAACAATATCCTCTGCAGCTCTTCCACCAAGTGCCATGCACATCTCATCAAGTAGCTGCTCAGTCTGGTAAAGGAATTGTTCTTTTGGTAGATACTGCGCATAGCCCAATGCGGCTACTCCCCTAGGCACGATACTCACCTTCACCAAAGGATCGGCATGCTCTAAAAACCAACCAGCTACCGCATGACCTGCTTCATGGAATGCCACAATTTTTTTCTCATCCGGCGATATCAGTTTGTTCTTCTTTTCAAGTCCTCCTATCACTCTATCTACCGCATCTTGAAAATCCTTCATATCCACCGCCTTCTTGTTCTTTCGAGCAGCAATTAGAGCTGCCTCGTTACACACATTGGCGATTTCGGCTCCCGCAAAACCAGGAGTTTGCGCTGACAATTTCTTCGGATCTACATCCTCCGCCTTTTTCAGCGGCTGCAAATGAACTTTGAAAATAGCCTCTCTACCATTCAAATCTGGTTTGTCGATGCTGATCTGACGATCGAATCGTCCAGGTCTCAAAAGAGCCGTATCTAAGACATCAGGCCTGTTGGTTGCTGCCAAAATGATGACCCCTACATCGGTAGAGAATCCATCCATTTCAACTAACAATGAATTCAAAGTGTTCTCTCTTTCATCATTGGAACCCGGCATCTGGCCTTTTCCTCTTGACCGTCCTATAGCGTCAATCTCATCGATAAAGACAATACACGGTGCTTTTTCTTTGGCCTGCTTGAACAAATCACGCACCCTTGCCGCCCCGACTCCAACGAACATTTCGACAAAATCAGAACCTGAAAGTGTGAAGAAAGGAACCTCAGCTTCCCCGGCCACCGCTTTGGCGAGGAGTGTCTTACCTGTGCCGGGAGGTCCCACAAGCAATGCACCTTTAGGTATTTTGCCACCTAGTTCGGTGAATTTCTCAGGGGTTTTAAGGAATTCAACTATTTCCTTAACCTCCTCCTTGGCTTCTTCTAAGCCAGCAACATCAGAGAAAGTGATTTTTACTTTGTTGTCTGCATCGAACAGAGCTGCTTTAGATTTTCCGATATTGAATAACTGTCCGCCAGGGCCCCCACCGCCCGACATTCTCCGCATGAGCATCCAGAAAAGGAAGACCATGAGTACAATAAAACCGAAATTGAAAAAAAGTGAAGTGAAATCTGACTGCTCTTCTATCTCATAGCCAATTCTATTCTCCTGAGGCATTGTAGCCACCACGCTTTCAAAATCTTCCAAAAACTTGTCAATGCTCGCGATTTTAAATTTGTAGTGCGGACCACCAGGAAAGCTCAAAGGCCCACGGTTCTCCAACTCCTTCGCGTATTTGGCATTGGTCAATGCCTCGCTTTTCAAAGTCACTTCCACTACATCACGATTCTTAATCAAGACGACTCTCTCTACATCATTGCTAAGCAGCATCTGCTCGAACCGATTGTAGGAAATAGGAACTGCTGAGCCAGATTTTGAAAAGAAAGTGATTCCGACCACCACTGCCACTACCGCCGCAACTATCCATACTTGATAGTTTGGTTTGTTAGGTTTGTTGGGCAATTTTGGATTATTCTGATTTTTATTTTCTGCCATAATTAAGTGCTACCCGATAACGTTGTAGCCATTTTTTAGTTCACTTCATTTAGTCTTTGCACTTTCGCATCTCCCCACAATTCTTCCAATCCGTAGAATGCTCTCTTTTCCTTATTGAAAACATGAACGACCACATCCACATAATCAATCAAAATCCACTCTTTACCATCACGTCCCTCTCGTTTCCATGGTTTCTGCTTGACATTCTTATGCACTTCGTCCTCAACGGAATCCGATATTGCATCCATTTGGGTATCCGAATTTCCGGAACATAACACGAAATAATCGGCAACAGAGTTTTTAATTTCACGCAAATCCATGACGACAACATCCTCTGCCTTTTTCTCCAACATTCCTTGCACAACCAATTCACTTAGTTTTGTGGAAGTCACCTTCTCGGTGGTCTTTTGCATGCGCTCTGCGTTTGTTTTAAAATTTGTTCAAAAGTACTGAAATTAACCTTGCATAAAATCTTTGCCAAAACCTTATTTCTCGGCAAAAACCTCATATTTCTGCCACAATGTCACTCGACGAACGAGGAAGCCAAGAGGTTTAGTAAGTCAGAGCATTTTCCTGAAGGGTCTGTCATATGGGCCGACTATCAAGAAAAGGGACGAGGACAGCACGGGAATGTCTGGATTAGTGAGGCGGGGAAAAACCTGCTTTTCACCATTTTTTTGAAGCCAGAAAAGCTAGCTCCTACGGATCAATTCAAATTAAACATCGTTCTGTCATTGGCTTTATGTGAATCACTTGAGGCTCTTTTACCAAACCACAAGGTTGAAATCAAATGGCCAAACGATATCTACTGTGATGACAAGAAGATCGCGGGAATTCTCGTTGAAACAACAATTAATGCCGGAAAGATTGAATTTGTTTACTGCGGAATTGGTCTGAATGTAAACCAATCTCACTTCAGCTTGCCAAATGCTACATCCATCCTCTCTGAATCAGGCGAATCAATGAACCGGGAGGAAGTTCTGGAAAGCATCCTAATGCACATAGAAAAGTATCTGGAAGGCATTAATCGGTATTCACAACCTACTGCTGAGAAATATCTACATAAACTTCGCTGGAAAGATGAACCACACATTTTCCAGATTGAAGGCCAAGAGCAAGTGGGCACTATAATAGGGATTGGTTCCACGGGGAAACTTATTGTGAAAATGGGGAACAATCGGAGGTCTTTTGATGTAAAAGAGATTGTATTTATTGAATAGAAGCCACAGAGATTTTTGGTTAAATTTGCACTCCCAAAACAAAAAGTAATGATTGAAGAAAAAGTAGGTTTTAAAGTAAAAGATATTTCCCTCGCAGACTGGGGAAGAAAAGAAATTCGATTGGCTGAAGCCGAAATGCCAGGACTTATGGCGCTTAGAGAAGAATACGGTGCGGCCAAGCCTCTTGCTGGCGCCCGCATAGCAGGTTGTCTTCACATGACCATTCAAACTGCAGTGCTTATTGAAACTTTGACGGAGCTTGGTGCAGAAGTCACTTGGTCTTCATGCAACATCTTCTCAACTCAGGATCATGCTGCAGCAGCAATAGCAGCGTCGGGGGTGCCAGTTTATGCATGGAAAGGCATGAACGAAGAAGAATTTGATTGGTGCATAGAGCAAACCTTGTTTGGTTTTGAGGGTGGTGAACCTTTAAACATGATTCTTGATGACGGAGGAGATTTAACAAACATGGTTTTGGACAGATATCCTGAGCTTGCCGCTGGCATCAAGGGGCTTTCTGAAGAAACGACTACAGGAGTTCATAGGCTGTACGAAAGGATGAAAAATAGCACACTTCCAATGCCTGCCATCAACATCAATGATTCTGTGACGAAATCGAAATTCGATAACAAATACGGTTGCAAAGAGTCTTTAGTGGACGCTATCAGAAGAGCGACGGACATTATGCTTGCTGGGAAAGTAGCCGTGGTAGGTGGATATGGTGACGTAGGGAAAGGATCTGCTGCTTCACTTAGAGGTGCAGGCGTGAGAGTAATTGTAACTGAAATCGATCCGATATGTGCGCTTCAAGCGGCCATGGATGGTTTTGAAGTACGCAAGATGGTGGACGCCATTCCAAGAGCCGATATTGTCGTCACAGCAACAGGCAACAAGGACATTATCACAGGAAAGCATTTTGAATTAATGCACGACAAGACGATCGTGTGTAACATCGGCCACTTCGACAATGAAATTGATATGGCATGGCTGAACAAGAATCACGGCAACACGAAAGTAGAAATCAAACCTCAGGTGGATCTTTACAATGTGAAAGGCAATGACATTATCGTGCTGGCAGAAGGACGTTTGGTGAATCTGGGTTGCGCTACAGGTCACCCATCTTTCGTGATGTCGAATTCATTCACGAATCAGACACTTGCACAATTGGAGCTTTGGACAAACACAGATGCTTACGAGAATCAAGTGTATATGCTACCCAAGCATTTGGATGAGAAAGTAGCTCAGCTGCACCTCGCAAAAATCGGCGTGGATTTGGAAGAATTGTCTGCAGAGCAAGCTGCCTACATCGGCGTGGATCAAAAAGGGCCGTTCAAGCCTGAGTATTATAGATATTAATTAATCGACGGAGAATGTAATACTAAAAGGCTACTCAAACGAGTGGCCTTTTTCTTTGAGAATCTCTTTGTAAAGATCAACCGTTCTTGCAGCTGTTTTTTCCTTGGAAAAATTTGCAACCGTTTGTTGGGCTCCCTGAGTGAACTTCTCACCCAAAGCCGGATCATCAATGAGCCGAGTCACATTCCTCGCAAGGGCCTTGACGTCTTTCACTTTCACCAAAAATCCGTTTTCCTCATTTCGTACCATCTCAGAAACGCCTCCCGCTGCAGTGGCCACTATTGGCACACCGGCTGCCATGGCATCCAAAACGCTCGTGCCCAGGCCCTCCGTTTGAGAAGTGAATAGAAAAATATCCAGTGAGGGCAGAATTTCCTTGATGTTCTTCTTAAAGCCTGTCAATGTAATCTTCTCTTCAAGCCCCTTCTTCTTAATCAACTCAACAATTCGCTCCTTATCCGGCCCATCCCCCACAATGAAAAAATGCACATCGTTCCGATGCTTCAAAATAGTTTCCGCTGTGGCCACAAAAGTCGGATAATCCTTTTGGTCAGAAATGGCAGAAGTATTCCCAATGATGATCGTATCTGAAGGAATTTTATAATTTTCTCTGAGCCATTGAGAATCCTTGAATGGTAAAAAACGATCCCGATCGACCCCACTATGAATAGTGACGAGTTTTGATTTGTCTTTGATATCCGGCTCGGTAATACGCCTGATCGTTGCAGAGATACAAATGATTCGTGCGATTTTGGAGTAATTGTATTTGAACCTGCTGAACCAATTATCCTTTACCGGAAAATCCACACGCCTAGTCATAATCTGTGGCACGTCCAACCCAATGAGCCCCGCAATCACCGACATGGTGTGCGACTTGGAGGTGTGCGTTTGCACCAGGTCTATTCCTTCGATTTCCACGATCTTATTGATCTCCCGTGCCGTGGAAAAATCATAGGCCGATTTGAAAGCCAGCGAGTAATACGGCAGGTCATTCTCCCTGCAATAATTCTCCACCTCAGAACCGGCCTTGCAACCCACAATCGCATCTATACCCAGCTTTCGGGTTTCCTCCACCAAGTAAATAATTTGCTGCTCTCCTCCTCGCCAGGTCGATTCGGAACTTAGATGTAAAACCTTGATTTGCTCACCCATTTCGCTGTTGTATTTCCCTGAGTTTGATGTACTTCAAAAATTTACTGTAAGCAGTATTCATCGAAATAATGAAGCCGGTGTAGCCATCCAGAAAGCCGGCCTGAAGGACGAACTTTTTTATAAATGTGTAAAAAGGGCCGATGATGATGTTGGTCATCATATTCGCTCTCTTGCCATTTCTGAAGGCGGCCTCTGCGGCGATAGAAGAAAATTTCTGAATCTGGGCGATATGCTCTGAAAGCTCATAAAACGAATAATGAAGTAAATCGCCTCTCAATTGCCCGATTTTTACCCCTGACTGCATCACCACCTTGTCATGAGGATTTTGACCACCCCACTGGCCCATGGTTCTGTTCCATAGCCTGATCTTCTTGTCAGGATACCAGCCACAGTGCCGTACCCATTTGCCGCAAAAATTGGTGAGCCTCTTCAGTTCAAAGGCACCAAATCCTTGCAGATTCTTCGCTTCAAGAATACTTACTTTCAACTCTTCGGTGATTTCCTCATCCGCGTCCAAGCTGAGCATCCAATCGTATTTTGCCAAAGAAATCGCATAGTTTTTTTGCTCGATATGGCCCTCAAATTTGTGCTCCTCGAATCGGACATTGTGAGCAGTGCAAATGTCTTTGGTAGCATCTGTCGAAAAAGAATCAACGACTACAATTTCATCAGCGATTCCATTCAAAGAACTCAAACATCTGTCTATGTTTCGCTCTTCATTGAAGGTGATTATGACGGCTGAGATATTCACTTGAGGAAATTAATTAGCCCTTTCTTTTCAGTATAATCTCCTTTATTCGAGTGTGGAAATGGTTCATTAGGAATATCTACACCCAGAAATGGACAGATTTTCTCCCATCCCTCGCCCTTCTCCCATGAGATGTCAATAAAATCATTTGGGCGATCCTTGAAGTAGTCTCGAACTTCCTGATTGTGCTTTTGATATCGGGTCAGATAGATCCCTTCATTTCCCAAGGGAGCGCCAAAATCGTCTCCATAAATCCATTTTCGCATATCCGACTTTCGCTTGCCAAATCCGTTCACAGCACTCCTCAACCATTTTTCATCGGCTCGGTAAGTGAGAATGAATTTGCTACCTGCAAACGCCTCGTCAAGTTCTCTGTAGAGAATCGGCCATGGATTGTCCTGAAAAGCATCAAACTCACGTACGACCTCCATGGTTGGTTTCATGTCCCCCTTAATCAGGCTTTTTGCAAGATCAGTCCTTACCGGACAGGCCCTGTAGCCTAGCATCTGAAAAACAGTGTCCAGTGTGGTAGTCCCCGTTTTGTGAAAGCCGATTCCGAATACTTTGCTCATCGAAATCAAAACTAATTCTATTCTACTACTTGAATGGCATCAGTGCCCGAGCGAGTAGTAAGAGATGAACTATAGAGAGGAAACGAACTGTGCCAATTGCGCTTCAAAAGCAGTTTTCACTTCCTCCTCTACTATCCCCTTTCCTTCCTTGAAGGTGGTTCCGAATGAGGGCAATGAAAAGCTAGCAACGACATTCGCACCCTGATGTGGGAAAGAAGTGGTTGCATTTTTCAGTGCCAGCTGAGCTCCCCTGCCTCCGGGCGAAGTAGCCAACAGGAACATCGGCACATCTGGCCAGATCGGTTTACCAAAACGAGAAATCCAATCGTGGATGTTTTTGAATGCTGAGGTGTAACTGCCGTTGTACTCTGCAAACGAAATGATGATTCCATCCGCTGACTTCAATTGGTTTTTAAAGTTCTGTGCCAACTCAGGGATGCCGGATTCGCTCTCTCGATCCTTGCTATAGATGGGCATTTCATAATCATTCAAGTCAAGAATCGTCACTCCAGCGTCGGGGATCTGGCTGGCCACCCAAGTTGCTAATTGTTTGTTGATCGAAGTGCTACTATTGCTTGCTCCGAAAGCTATTATCTTTTTTGTCATTGGCACTGAATACAATTCTTCCAACGGAAAAGTTCATCAAAGCACCTCCACAATGTGCTTAGCTATACGTCCCGTCCCATCCCAAATTTGGTGACGGCAAGAGGTACCAGCCGCTACGATGATCGTGTCTTCATCGGCCTCACGCACTTTAGGAAAAAGAACCAGTTCGCCCACTTTCATCGAAACTTCGAAGTGTTCTTTTTCATACCCAAACGACCCGGCCATGCCGCAGCAGCCACTCGGAATCATTTTCACCTCATAGTTCTCGGGAGCAGAAAGCAACTTTTTGGTTGGGGTCAAAGCCGACATGCCCTTCTGATGACAGTGTCCGTGTACAAGGATTTTCTTATGGTCATGAGGGAAATCCGTGGATTGGATGCGACCGGCATCTAGCTCCTGTACCAAAAATTCTTCAATGGTAAATGCTCGCTCGGCCACCTGCTTCGCCTTTTCCTTTTCTTCTCCTCTCAGCAGATCAATGTATTCGTCACGGAAGGTGAGCAAGGCGCTCGGCTCTACGCCAACAAGGGAAGTGTTAATGTTTAGAAGGTTATGAAAAGTGTTAGTGTTCGCTTGTGCGAGTTCCTTCGCTTCCTTCAAAAAACCTTTGGACAAATACGCCCGTCCGCTCTCCTTGTGTGCTACTTCCAAAACTTCATAACCCAAACGATCCAGCAGTTTGATAGCTGCCTTCCCTACCTCCACATCCAGATAATTCGTGAACTCGTCAAAGAAGAAATAGACCTGACTTTTCGGCTTCTTGCTCATCGGTCGAAAGGAATGCTTAAACCAGCTCCTTAACGACTGATTCGCCATTTTGGGGATAGATCGATCCTTGGCGAAACCAAGAACCGGCTTAGCCAGATTTCTCGTAGCGTTGTACAGCCAAGGCACTTTCTCCATCATGCGCATGGATTTGGAGTAGTTGGCGATGAGTTTCGTGCGGAAGGGCACGCCCTTTTCTTTGTGGTACTGAAACTGCCACTCGGCCTTCAGCTTGCCCATGTCCACGTTGGATGGGCACTCACTTTTGCAGCCCTTGCAAGAAAGGCACAAGTCCATCACTTCCTTGATTTCCTTGTGCGCGAATGGATTCTCCTGATTTGATCGGGTCAAAAATTCTCGAAGAATATTGGCTCTAGCTCTGGTGGTGTCCTTCTCATCTCGAGTGGCCATGTAGCTCGGGCACATCGTTCCTCCGGTCAGTTCTGACTTTCGACAATCGCCACTGCCGTTGCACAACTCGGCAGACCGCAGTATGCCCTGATCTCTTGAAAAATCGAGCATGGTATCAAATTCCCTCGTGCCCTGATCAGGTTCGTAGCGAAGCGAAGTGTCCATCGGTGGCGTGTCCACAATTTTCCCAGGATTGAAAATATTATTCGGGTCCCACGCCATTTTCACTCGCTTCAGCAACTCATAGTTTTCCTTCCCGATCATCTGTGGAATGAACTCCCCACGCAAGCGACCGTCTCCATGTTCGCCTGATAGAGAGCCTTTGTATTTCTTCACCAAAGCGGCAATTTCCTCAGCGATCATTCGGTATTGCGCTATGCCCTCCTTCGTTTTCAAGTTAATGATGGGGCGCAAGTGCAACTCTCCTGACCCAGCATGGGCGTAGTGGACGCTGTACAATCCGTGCTTATCAAGTATCGCATTGAATTCCGCGATGTACTCAGGCAATTCCTGCACATCAACGGCTGTGTCCTCGATGACAGGCGCAGGTTTTTCGTCACCGGGAATGTTAGACAAAAGACCAAGTCCTGCTTTGCGCAAAGACCAAATTCGGCTGATGTCGTCCCCTGATAACACAGGAAACGCATGGCCCAATTTCTTAGCCGTCAGGTCGGCGAGCATGGCCAGCACGGCTTTGTCTACTTGCTCCTCGGTTTCTCTTGTTAGTTCCACGGCCAAAATAGCTTTCGGCTCACCTTCCAAAAAGAATCGGTTTTGCTTTTGCTCGGTGTTACGCTCAGTGGCTTCCAGCACGTAGTGATCCATCAGCTCGGAGGCAGACGGCCGATGCTCAAGTGCCACAAGATTGGCTCGAAGCGACTCATCGATGGAAGCGCAATGAATGGCCACCACCCGCTTATGCTTAGAAGGCAAAGGCGTGAGTTTGATTTTGGCGGCAGTCACGAAAGCGAGTGTCCCCTCCGATCCTGCGATCAGCGAACAAAAATTAAATGGTGCTCCTTCCGCTTGGAAGGGATGCATGCGCGCAAGTAAATCCAAGGCATAGCCAGTGTTTCGTCTTGGGATGTTCGGCTTGGGAAACTCCTCCTCTATTCTTTTTCGATTCGCCTCATCACCGAGGATTTCTTCAATGTTTTGATACAATGACTTTTCAAAATCCGAAGAAGTTTCAAAATTAGTTTCTTTGAAATGAGCCTCCTCACCGTTTGACAGCAGAGCCTTTACTTCCAGGAGATGCTCGCGGGTACTACCGAAAACGACGGAGTTGGAGCCACAAGAATTGTTGCCGATCATGCCGCCGATCATGGCTCGGTTGGCAGTGGATGTTTCTGGCGCAAAGAAATAGCCATGCGATGCAAGTGTTCTGTTCAGGTCATCTCGTACGATTCCTGGCTGCACCCACGCCCAGCCTTCCTCGGCATTGATTTCAATGATCTCGGTAAAGTGTTTGGAGACATCTACCACTATGCCCCCACCAACTACCTGCCCGGCAAGGGAGGTTCCGGCCGTGCGAGGAATGAGTGAAGTCTCGTGATCAGTAGCAAAACGAATGAGCGTTTGGATGTCTTCGGAATCCTTGGGGACAGCCACGGCAAGCGGCACCTCACGGTACGCAGAAGCATCCGTGGCGTAGATACGCTTCACATGCTCATCGGTGAAAAGCTCACCCTTTAGCTTAGATTTTAGTCCTTCGAGATTCACTCGGCAAACCTAGTTCTGAAACCTAAAAGAAGGGATGAGAAAGTAAGGAATATGATCTAGAAGGAACCACAGACCATCATGTCGTTAATTGGAAGTATTGTATAGATTAGTGGAGGTTACATAAATGTTATGGGGAATATCAGAATGCGTATACTTCTATCAATATTATCATTGCTGTTTTTGAGTTCATGTTTTGTTTCCTCGACTAGTGTCGGAACATCCTACTTTAACATTAACGAAATGGAAGAATGGTTTCCAATAGACGACAATCAGCCTTCTATTGATATAACTGACCCATTGTTACTGACTGTTGTTGATAAACTGCCAGCAAACTGGAAGGTTAAAGAAACAGAATCCTACATCCTTTTTGAATCAATGGATGTGGTTCAAGTGACTTATTATTCAGATGGTCAACAATATCAACCCTCTAGCGATTCTGTTCACACCACTATTCCAAAATTAAAGCTCACGAAATTTGACATCACGGATACCACCCGACTTCTCCACTCAATAATTAAACTCGATTCTCTTGATAAGATAATACAGATGAATCCCAAATGTGTTTTTGACCCTTGTATTCAACCCTCAATTTCATTCGTTCATTTTAACACTGAGTGGAGACAAAAAATGTTCGATAAAAGACAAGGTAGAAAAACCAAACAAATTAGAAAGCCTTGTAAAGAATTCGACAATAGTTCGGCATACAGCGAATATCAAAAGCTAATCAAATCAACACCTATACTTTTTTCAGAAGGCTTAGCTCTTGGAGACATAAAAGCCAATTGGGCTTACTGTTCAAGCAATACGCAAGTAAAAATTAAGCCTAAACAAATGGCGAATGAAATTGAGAGTACTTTGGAATTGATCAACTCAACTTTCAAAAAATCCCCATAATATGTGCTATGAATGAATGGGGGTTCATCGGTCAGGAAATTGTCGTGGGGATTGGAAAGTCCACCACAAGTATGAGGCAGTAAACACCATCACTCCACCCCCCAAGCCCAATTAATTGCCATAAATGGCACTAAAAATTACCTAACAGGCACAATCACTTGTGATCAGAACTCTCCGCCTAGGTTTGTGTCCTCAAGAACCAGAAAAAGACTCTTCTTTACACTTGCCTACCTGAGGCAGGCTCAGAGTGACGGGATGGAAAGATTAATCTGTAGCCTAAATCAGACCTGAGACCAAGATTCCTGCGGAATGACTCAAGGCGAATATCCGCATGCTCTTTAAAGCGTGGTTGTGAAATCAACTTTTACTTACCTTTGACGTTAGTAATCCTGAACGTTAGTATGATTTTATCCTTTGGATCCAAGGAAACTGAAAAAGTATGGCAAGGGGAACGAGTCAAAAAATGGCCTGTTGACATTCAAACAATCGGGCGTAGGAAGTTAAGAATGCTGAACAACTCTCAAAACTTAGCTGACTTGACAATTCCACCATCCAATCGGCTGGAAAAATTAGTTGGGACTTTAAAAGGCTTTTATAGCGTCAGAATTAACAATCAATGGCGAATCATTTTCAGATGGGAAGAAGGAAACGCTAGCGAAGTTGAAATCATTGATTATCACTAAAATTAAATGAAATGGAAAAGCTGCCAAACGTACATCCAGGAGAGGTTTTATCCGAGGAGTTTTTAAAACCAATGGGAATTACTGCCTACAGGCTTGCCAAAGATTTGTTTATTCCTCAAACACGGATAAGTGAAATTCTAAAGAAAAACCGAAGGATCACAGCAGATACAGCTTTACGCTTAAGCAAGTATTTCGGAACAACTCCAAAATTCTGGCTAGGCCTTCAGGATGATTTTGATATAGAAGAAGAACTTGAAACCAAAACAGGAGAACTTGAAGCAATCGCAAAAGTGACGATAGCCTGAGATGCGATAGCTTAGTTTATTTTTCCTTCCATTTTCTACCAAAGAGGCTTCTTAAAACGACAAAGATTCCTTCGGAATGACTTCCGATAATTAGCAACCACTTAAATCCGTTTTCGTTTCAATCCTCCAATTTATCCTTACATTGAGTCACATCATTAACGACAGCACGAACACTTGAACTTCAATATCAGCATTCATAAAATCAAGCCCATCGACAAGATCGAGGGAGCTTGGACTTCTCAGGACTACATCAACTTGCTTGAGCTTTTCGATTTTTCTGATGCCAAGGATATTCCGGAAGCTGAACTTTTCGATATGCTAGCCATGGCTATGTCAGATTTTGAGCCGGAGGAATCTGCAGAAATTGTGCTGAGGTATAAGTTGTCCGATAGGCTAAAGGATGGCCAGATAAAAAACCTCTCGCACGAGATGTTGGAAGACAAAATAGCGGAAGAATACTCTGACATTTCCTTTCATTATGCCTTCTTCAATATCAACCAACTGCTGCACGACTGCTACAACGGGAAGTTTCCTAGAACGCTCGCTTCCGTTATTGATTTTGAGCTTTCATTCAAGGGAAAAATAGAGGTAACCAAAGAAGTAGTGCTTAGAACGATGAGCGATTTGCTCTCAGGAAAAAGTTTACTGAAACGCCTCTTCGATGATCAGCTAGATTCTGAACATGAGTTGAAGGACGCTGAACACATCGTTTGGGAATTGAAGTCCATAAGAGAAAACACGTACCAACTTATCTCATCAGATTATTGGCTTAATCGAGAAGATTTCGATTTGGATGAATGCTCGGGCGTGCTGAGGGATGATGAGATTCATTCACTCAAAAAAGACTAAGACTGCATTCCAACAATGCCAAAAAAGCAAATCAAGAAAATTCCTAACCTCCATCCTCGCAACAAGCACAAGGGAAGGTATGATTTTGAAGCATTGATTACCTGTGATTCTGAGCTCAAGTCAGTCGTCAGGCCAAATCTTCACGGTGACGATTCCATAGACTTTGCTGATCCTGTTAGCGTAAAAGCACTTAATAGGGCCTTGCTAAAACTCCAGTACGGGGTAAGTAATTGGGAAATCCCAGAAGGTTATTTGTGTCCCCCCATCCCAGGTAGAGCCGACTATATTCATCATATGGCGGATTGGCTGCAGGTGCACAATTTCGGCCGCATTCCAACAGGGTCGAAAGTCACTTGTTTGGATATCGGGGTAGGTTCAAGTTTGATTTACCCGATCATCGGCATTTCGGAATACGACTGGCAGTTCATCGGTTCGGACATTGATCCTATATCATTGGCTTCCAGCGAGCATATTATTGAGAAAAATTCGTCCCTAAAAGGCAAGGTGGAGTTGAGATTACAGAAAGACCCGAAGGATATTCTTTATGGAATTATCACACAAAATGAACGCATTGATCTGGCCATTTGCAATCCTCCTTTTCATTCCTCTGCTGAGGAAGCACAACAAGGCTCAAGGCGAAAAGTCACCAATTTGTCAGGGAAAAAAGTTAAAAACGTAAAGCTGAATTTTGCTGGGCAGCCCAATGAACTTTGGGCCGATGGTGGGGAACAGAAATTCATACGTGAGTATGTCCGTCAGAGCAAGAAATTTGGTGAATGCTGCTTTTGGTATTCTACATTGGTCTCCAAACAGAACAACCTTAAGAATGTATATCAGGCTTTGAGCAGTGCCGAGGCAGTTCAAGTTCACACTATCCCGATGGGGCAAGGCAACAAAACGAGTCGGATTGTCACTTGGACTTTCCTTACCAAAGAGCAACAAAAGCTTTGGAAAAACACTCGCTGGAATAAGAAGGAGAAAAAGTAGCCGGGGTTGAAAAGTCATTTCACGACAATCCCTGTAAATATCCGCTGTACTTATTCAGTAAAGACTAATTTTAGATCAAGCTCAATAATTATCAGCCTATGTACACTCGTCGAACCTACAGTGCCAAAGAACTAGCCATATGGACACGCTTTGACACCCTCCGATTTTTCGTGATCATCCTTATTTGGGTTTCGGCCTACTATTTTCTTGACCTGGACTGGTTACGAATTCCGTGGACGCCATTGGCTCTGATCGGCACGGCTGTGGCATTTATCATTGGTTTTCAAAACAATGCAGCATATGATCGTATCTGGGAAGCACGCAAAATCTGGGGAGGGATTGTCAATACATCCCGAACGCTAGGTATGTTTCTTCAGGACATGATCACGAATGAACATGCCCAAACGAAGCAATCGGAGGAAGCACTCCGGCAGGAAGTGAGAATCATTACGTACCGGCACATAGCCTGGATGACGGCACTTCGACACGCCATGCGTGCCAAGAAACAATGGGAAACCACCTCAGACGCCAAGACCAACACCGAGTGGCAGATTCGTCCGCCGGAGAGAGACTCTAATGTGGAGGCAGATATGAAACCATACTTATCAAATGAGGATTTGTCAGACGCTCTGAGCAAAGACAACCGGCAAACCGCCTTGCTCTATCAGCAGTCTCATCATCTTAGAAAATTGAAGGAGCGTGGTGTCATTTGGGAATTTTCCTTTTTGGAATTGGAGGCATTGATGCAAGAGTTGTTCACTCTACAGGGACAAACGGAGCGCATCAAAAACTTTCCTTACCCACGGCAGTTCGCCACGCTCAATCATTGGTTCATGTGGATTCTTCTTTTCTTACTCCCATTAGCACTTGTTCCGCAGTTTGCGGATTTGGGAAGAGAAATGTCCACAAACTATCCCATCATTGGCAGTGTATTCATTTGGGCAACTGTGCCGATCTACACGGCCATTGGCTGGGTATTTCACACCATGGAGCGCATTGGCCGAACCGGAGAAAATCCCTTCGAGGGAACGTCCAATGACGTGCCTATTTCCACCATTGCACGAGGAATTGAAATCGACCTTAGGCAGAACTTAGGAGAAAACAAGGAGGATATTCCTGCACAATTCGAAGCGAAGTACAACGTGCAGTGGTGATGGAGACGTTGCACCAAGTAAATATTTATACTCACGTTGCGACAGGGACTAGTGCCCTTTTGATTGGGCTCATTGCCCTGCTTAGCCTGAAGGGCGGCAAGGTTCACAACAAAAGTGGCCGAATATTTCTGTGGCTCATTGGTGTGGTTATTCTCACTGGACTTGTAGGTGTATTCATTTTTGGAAGGAATACTTTCCTGCTGGTGATCACCGTACTTAGTGGATATGTTTCCTATTCAGGCTTTCAGATTCTAAAAACAAAGACCAACAAGGCGAGAACCGTGGACATTGCAATTGCCATCTTAGCACTCCTGGTTCTTGCCTATTTCTTGTATTACTTTCGATCTATCGGGATGATCTGGTCGCCGATCGTCATATACAGTACAGTCGGCGCTTTGATGCTTGTCATCCTCTATGATTTTCTGAAATACCTAATTCCGGAGGGCTTTTACAAAAGCAACAAAATCTGGCTATACGAGCACATATATAAAATGGTAAGCGCCTTTTCGGCCTTGCTATCGGCTTTTGCGGGGACGGTATTGGTAGATTATCAACCACACAGCCAATACCTTCCGTCTGCCTTGGGTATGTGGGTAATTATTGGATTCTGCATCTATGCTGCGAGATCAGGTTTGAAGATTTGGAGTAAATAGCATTTTTTAAACAGGTGACATGAAAGAACAACAACGGCTAAATCAAATTTTCAATAAAAAATTGCGAAGTATAAGAGCCATGCTTAATACAGATCTAGCCTCAGCCTCCGAACTTCTGGACGAACTTCTTCAAGAAAGGCCTAATAATTTTGATGTTCATGTGCTTGATTTTCATAGACATAGAATGCTCAACTCACATGAGGGCGTAGAAAATGCTGTTCTCAACATTGAGGCAAATGAACGTGCTACACCGGATTGGGCCAATGATTATCTGAAGGCATTACAAACCAATGAAGTAGAAATACGGGGAGTAGTCATTTTGTTTGACAAGCAAATCATACAGCCTCGAACTCTCTTTGCGCTAACCACAGGAAACTATGAAGGTGAGGAAGCGAAAATTGGTCTTGAAAAAATTGAGCCAAGTGATAGCGTGCTGGAATTGGGTGCCGGCATTGGCTACATGTCATCACTTCTTAAAAGTAAGTTTAGCGAAATTCCGTTAGTGTGCTTCGAGGCGAATCCGACGATTTTTGAACATGCCCAAAAGAACCATTTTAGAAACAATGTTCAAGTGAAAATGATCAATGCAGTACTTGGCTTAACACGTGGCACAGTGGACTTTTATCTCAATCCGGTTTTTACTGGTTCCTCGTTAATCTCCTTCGAGGGGGCAGAAAGAAAAATTACAGTCGAGCAATATCCAGTGAATGACGCGCTTCAAAAGTATAAGCCCAATTTTGTTATCATGGATATCGAGGGGGGAGAAAAGGACCTTATTCCGGCAATGAATTGGAATGGAATAAACAAACTGTTAGTTGAACTCCACCCAAATCACATGAGCAATCGGGAATATTCCGCCATCCTACAGGCCCTCCTAAATGAAGGGTTCATAATGGACATGTCCACCGCTAAAAATCAGGTTTTCTATTTCTACAAACCAAACCCTACTGACTAACAATCAGCGTCTGTCCAGGCTTGATATTGTTACCTGTCAGGTTGTTCAGACTTTTGATGTCCTCGATTGAGATTTTATGAGCGACGGAAATATCCCAAAGAGTATCGCCATTTGCCACAAGGTGCGTCCGCTGATCCGGGCGCGGTACGGGGGCGGGTTTAGATGGTGCTTTGGCCACAGGCTGGGAAGCTGCATCTGCATATTTTGGCAGAACCCATATTTTTAGGGTCTGACCTATCTTGATGGTATTGCTAGACAAGCGATTCCATTTCTTGATATCAGACACTCGAACGTGATGCCGCAGCGCAATGGATCCGAGGACATCACCACTTTTCACTTTGTAGACAACCCTCTCTCGACCAGCCACCGCACCCACTTCATTTGCGGCAAGCTTTTCTATTTCTTCTCTCCCTACGGAAGCTGCCGCTAACAATTCCAATCGCCTCGATGCAAGCGAGTCCTTTAGATCAGCAGGGATTCTCAGTGGGTACTTCTTGGCAGTGGCCGGTATGGCTGAATGTTTTATTTGGGGGTTTAATAACTCGAGATCTTCCAGACAAATGCCGGCGGAATTGGCGAAGGTTTCCACATTCATAAATTGGCTTACTTCCAGCGTGTCGTACTCGGGCAAGTAAAGCGATTCGTCGGGAAAGAGGTTGTGCTCTTCGGCATAATTGAAAACGTACGCGACAGCCACGAACTTGGGCACATACGCCTTTGTCTCATTGGGCAAATACTTGTAAATGGCTCTGAAATCTCGCTGACCATCGGCGTAGCGAATGGAGCGATTCACTCGTCCAGGGCCTGAATTGTACCCGGCAAGAGCGAGCTCCCAATCTCCAAAGTAATTGTATAAATAACTCAAGAATCTGCATGCCGCCTCGGTGGATTTCTCAGGATCCATGCGATCGTCGATGTACCAGTCAGAATTGAGCCCGTAGGTTTTTCCGGTGAAATAAATAAACTGCCAAAGACCAACGGCAGCAGCATGCGACACGGCATTTGGATGAAGTCCCGACTCAACTACCGATAGGTATTTTAATTCATCCGGCATATCGTGAGCTGCTAAGTACTCCTCGAAAATGGGGAAATACTTCGAAGATCGATTGAGCATTTTCCGGGCATAGTCCCGGCGCGTAATAGTATAAAACTGGATGTGACTTTTTACAGCCTCGGTGAAATGAAGGGGAATTTCTGAGTCAATGGCTTTTAGTCTTGCCTCAATGACAGAATCAGGAACATCTGGGATGTATTCATAAAAATACTCCTGATCAGAGTTCTGAGCGATCAGGAGAAATGAAATTCCAGCAAAGAATATTGAAAATAAGCACCTCATTTAGCAATGTGGGCCGTGTAGAGTTAGGCCTTCTCCTCGTCTTTGATGCCTTCGTTGATCTCTTTCTTGACCTCTTTGGTCGCATCCTTGAATTCGCGAATTCCTTTTCCCATTCCTCTTGCGATTTCAGGGATTTTCTTGGCGCCAAAAAATACGAGAACAATCATTGCAATAATAAAGAGCTCCATAGGTCCCGGCATTCCGATCAATAAAACAGTTTCCATGATTGTTGTGTTTAATAGTTCAAAGATAGAAGGTAGACTTTACAATATGAGAAATTAAGTATACTACTTTTTAGCAAGCCAGGTTTCAGGATCAAGCTTTTTACTTCCTTTCCATACCTGAAATTCCAACTGAGAAAGTCCTTCATTATCCGTATAAATAGTACCGATCACATCACCTCTGGTTACAGTCTGACCTTTGCTCACTTTCACTTCTTTCAAGCGGGCGTAGACTGTGAGATACTGCCCATGCCTGATCATAACCACTCGCTGCATACCTGGAGAATCTGCCACCAGAGTGACCGTGCCGGTGGATACTGCCTTAATGGCCTCTCCCTTATTCGTTTGGATGCCCACTCCACTATTTTCTATGTAAATGTTTTCCAAAACAGGGTGCGGCTGCCGACCGAACTTAGCAGAATAAAACCCGGAATTCACCGGCCAAGTGAGCTTGCCTTGCATCGATTCGAACGAAGCATTGTCTGCCACGTCGGCCACATTTGCACTTCGAGCTTCTCGCTCGATGATGTCAGCAATCAATTTATCTAAGTTCGCAATGGACTTCTTGCGTTTGTCTACTTCTGCTCTCAATTCACTCTCTTTCTTTCCCAATTCAGTCACAAGACTGCTCTGCTTACTTTTCAAGCCCAGCAGTTTTTGATTCTCCGCTAATTGTTGATCAAGAATCAACGCCTGTTCGTCACGCCTTGTTTGTACCTCACTTTTTTGAATGCCCAGCTCTTCGGCAACTTTTTCTATTTGCTCGGCTTGGGTACGCCGTGCCTCTGCGTACTGATCCAAATATCTCAACCGCATAAAGAGTTCGTTGAACGTACTCGATGAAAACAAGAAGGTAAGCATGCTGTAGCCTTGATTCGCCTTGTACGCGGAGTAGATCATGGCCGCATATTCTTCCTTTAAGTTTTTGAGGTCATTCTCAAGGGCTGTAATCACGCTATTCAAGTCATTGATCTCCGAGCCCAGAAGATCGATCTCCGACTCCATAGAGCGAATAAGGGAAGTTCTGGCTCGTATTTGATTTTGAAGGGCTTGAAGTTGCCCAAGAGTCGCCTTTTTCTCCTCTTCTGTTTCTACCAGAATCTTCTCTGCTTCGGCTATTCGGCTTAGATTATCCTTCTTTTCTTTCTCGAGTTGCTGCCTGGATTTTTGAGCAAATGCCGCAACCGAAAAAAGTAGTAAAATAAAAATGAGGAATGATCGCACGGCTACTTCTTAGTGTATTTTGAGCTGACGCTAAATGGAAATTCCAAAGGTTCATTTAGAAGATCCATTTTGCTGTATTCAATATCTATAATAGCCTGATCTTTTGTGTCGATCAAATCAATTTTTGCACGAATTTTTTGAGGTGCCCGCTGAAGGTCGAAATTTTGAAACCCCCCATAATTCACCAACACTGAATTCCCCCCCGTGGTTTGATAGGCCTCCAATCTCTCCAGTTTCTTGGATCGCTTGCCAATGTATTGCCTCACCCCATACTGGCCTTCCTCTTTGGAGAAATTATAAAATCTTCCATCGTCTTTCACTTGCTTTCTTTTGGTTGGTTCGAATAAGGTATTCCCAATGACCACTGCTTCGATCAGTGAAAAATTCACCTCAAATCCATAAAGCTCACTCAAGTAATCGTACTTCAAATCGTAGTACTCGCGCTTAAGTTTATCGAGGACCTGAATACCCTTTTTGTCCACAAGCAAACGAGCAACTTCCAATCCCAAGCCTGGTGAAACAGACACCCAAATGATGCTGTCCTTCTTAATTCGAAAGCTTGCCGTTGCTCCTATTTTCTGCTTGCCGCTATTGTATTTCAGTTTCGCTTTTGCTTCTACGTATTTAAAATCGAGATTCTCAATTCCAAACTTTTCATCGCCTGTTCCGAGAGTGGAAAGTTCCTTTTTGCAGCTGGAAAGCAGAAGCGTGGCTCCAAGAAAAAGTAAGGTGATTTTTCTCATTTAACTCTTGTCTGAAGTATGACCTCCGTATCAATCCAACAATCAATTTTAATTTTTTGACCTTGAACAGGTTGTGAAAAAATCTCCTCTTTCGACGGAAATTGAACCTCAGCGTTGCTCATTCCAATTGAATATCCTGCCTTTTCGTACATGTTATACGCAGCAATGAAAATTGCCCGGTCTCGTATAATATCCTCTCGCGTTGCGCAATCATCAAAAGAACTCATGTATAAATCTCCAATCAATACGTACGCTTCCTTCTTGGATGGGTCACTATCCAATACTTTCAAGGCAAGGTTCCTTGCTTCTAACTTATTTCCTTTCTTCATTTCCTCTCTCGCCATGGCCAAGTAATCAATTTTTTCAACAGGATTATTGGCACTAGAAATTTGAATTTCAAAAGCCTCTCTCAACTCCTTATTAATGGCGTATCTTTTTCCTAGCTCCAGCAAACTAACGGCGCGATTGTAGTTTTCTTTCTTGAGATAGGCCGTGCCTCCGAAGTAATAGAAAGCCGCCTGATTTGGGAAGTACTCAATTGCCTGATCGGAGTGCTTTATCAAATCGTCCCAAAGCTCAAACTCAGATTCTAGGCTGAGGATATTCTGCCAAACAGAAAAATTGTCGGGGGATATCTTGGTCGATGAAATATAGTAATCCAACGCACTACGTTTGTCATTCAACTGAAACAGTACATCACCAGCAAATGCCTGAGCAGTATGCTCTTTTGGATGAACAGACGCCACATCCATCACCAATTGCTTCATCTCCTCAGTGCTTTTTTCATTTGTGCTTTTCAGCAGGTCGTTCAGAATATTCCCTTTAAGGTCAAAAGGCACGTCGGGAGCCAATAGGGAGGCACGTGCATACTTCATAGCTTGCTCCATCTTGCCTTGACGTTTCATCACTTCGGCCAACATCAGACTTGCTCTGTCATCATCGGCGCGCCTATTCATTTGGTCCATCAGCACTTGCTCGGCTCTCGCTACTTGGTTGTAGTTTATCAATTGGTTGGCGAAAGAATAAACAAAAGTCTCCTCAGACGGATTTTCCTTGACAAGTCGTTCCCATTCCTTCACGACCATTTCCGGTTGTCCGATTTGCTCGTAGATTCTTTTCTTTTGTTCAAGGATGGCTTCATTGGTTCCAAAATGATCTTGCACCTTGGCGTACGTTTCCAGAGCCAATTTGTATTTACCTTGGTATTCATAAATCAACGCCAAATCGCCAAGATATTCCTGCGTGTCTGGCAGTAGGATTAGTCTTTCGTAAGTTTTCTGTGCGGAAAGTAAATCAGAGCGCCCCATCTGAATATCGGCGGTCAACACATAGTAAAACTTATTGTTAGGACTTAATTCAAGCGCCCGTTCAGCAGATCGTATGGCTTTATCATAGGATTCATTTTTGTAGAGCACCTCAGCGATTTTAAAATGGATGGCTCCATCTTCTGGGTTTATGTCCTTGGCCGTTTCGAACAGCTCCAATGCCTTGGCATAATTCTCGAGAATGAGGTGCTTCTCCCCATCAATCAATGCCATCTCTGCTTTCATCCTAGCCTCCTCGTTTAGTGGCTCAGGATCGCCCTTTCGTTGAGACATAGCCTCAAAGACGAAAACAAAAGACAATATGGTCAGAAGGTATTTCAATGTGATATTTCAGAGAAGTCGCCGAGGCTCAGCTCACCGGCAAACGTGCTGACCTTTACGGAATTACCGAGCATAGAGTTGGAAAGCGATACATCGACTAACTCACAATCTGCCTGAATTAACGAATGCTCAATTTTCGCGCTTTCAATCCGGGCATTTGCCCCGATGGAAACTCCCGGACCGATGGTCGAGTTTTTGATCACCGAATTCGGGCCAATAAAAACGGGTTCTATGATCTGACAATTCTCAAGATTTTTGGACTGAATCAATTCTTCGTCTTTGATGAACCCCAGATAGCGAGCGTTGGATTCTACTGTTACATTCTTATTTCCACAATCCAGCCATTCATCTACCACGCCCGATTTAAACTTCGTGCCCTTTTGTTTCAGATTTTCCAGAGCCATTGTTAGTTGGAATTCTCCGCCTCCTCGGATGTCATTTTCGATCAAATGCCTCAGTTCATCGGCAAGCATCTCTCCATCTTTGAAATAGTAAATGCCGATAATGGCCTTATTGGAAACTGGCTCTTTTGGCTTTTCGATAAATTCCGTGATGATGCCCGAAGCGTCTTCCTTCACCACACCAAATGCCGACGGATCTTCAATTTCTTTTACCCAAATGATCCCGTCTTGCGCTGTATCCAAAGTGAATTCAGCTCTAAAGAGCGTATCGGCAAAAGCTACAGAAACTTTTCCATGAAGCAATTCCTTGGCGCAATCCACCGCATGGGCCGTTCCGAGCGCCTCCTCCTGATAAAATATTTTTCCCTCTGCCCCCACACTCGCCGCGATCTGGATCAATTGCTCCTCCACCACTTTTCCAAAATCACCGATTACGAAACCAATTTTTTCGATTTTATCAGGCGTCACCTTGGCTATGTCTTCTACCAATCGTTGTACGATGGGTTTGCCAGCGATAGGGATCAGAGGTTTAGGAGTGGTGAGCGTGTGCGGCCTCAGGCGTTTGCCCATTCCGGCCATTGGGATAATTAAGTTCATTCTGCGGTCTTTCGCGGCTTTTCTAAAATCAACGCCAAAATTACGAAGAATACCAACGCGCCGCAGGACACAGCGTATTTTGTGATTAATGGCATGGAAAAATAATAGATGAGCCAAACGAAAAGGGAGGAATACATCATGTAACCGATTCCTTTCACTACTCGATAGGGCACATAATAATGTTTCTGCCCCCAGACGAAGCTAATGATGACCATCAGTAGGTAAACAAGCAGGGTCGTAACGGCACTTCCTTCATACCCAAGTCTTGGAATCAACAGCCAGTTCAAGACGATCGTGACGACCGCTCCTATCACCGTGATCACCGCTCCGGATTTGGTTTTGTCCGTCAGCTTGTACCAAACAGATAGGTTATAAAAAACGCCAAGCAACAATCCCCCAAACAACAACATCGGCACCACGTGCAGAGCCTCTAAGTAATCCGTGCGTCTTAGAATCAGTGGAGCTACTTCGGGTAGAATGATGGAAAGACCCATAAAAGCCACACAGCCATATATAATGAACGCATTCATCACCTTGGCAAAAAGCTCTGGAGAATCTTTGTCCGTAGATTTTGAAAAGAAAAAAGGCTCGTAGGCATAGCGAAAGGACTGCACTGATAGGTTCATGAGCATGCTCAATTTGTAACATGCACCGAAAATTCCCAGCACGGCTACATTAGAAAAACCGGGATAAAATCCTTCAGGCAACCAGTGCTTCAATAAGGCTCTGGAAAGCATCTCATTGGTCACACCCGCCAGGCCGATAATCACCAGAGGTGTGGCATAGGTCATCATTTCCTTCCACTTTATAGCATCGAAGGTGGGGCGGTACTTGGCCCAATCGGGGAGGAACAAAAGCATGGTGAATGCAGATGCAACTAGGTTGGATAGAAATACATATCCTACTCCCAAGTCGGGAAGTCCCAAACCCAGGCTTGGACTCAAGAGCAGAAAAAACAGATTCAATCCAATATTGATCAGGATATTGCTGATTTTGAAAATAGCGAACTTTTTTGCCCTCCTCTCCAATCGCAGTTTTGCAAAGGGCACTGCCACCAGCGTGTCCAGCCCGAGAATCAGCGCAAGCCAGATGACGTATTTTTCAGCATCCTCGTACTCCAGAAAACTGGCAATGGGAGTGGCAAGAAGAATGAGTACACCTGATATCAGGATCGTAGTTCCTATTGCATTGGTGATGCTTAGATCATAGAACTTTTTTCCGTCCTCATATTTGGTTGCGAATCGAAAGAAGGTGGTCTCTATCCCAAATAGATAAATCACCATGAGAAAGGCGACATACGCATAAAGTTCCGTGACTACCCCGTACTCATCTGGGGAGAAAACTGCGGTGTAAAGAGGTACAAGAAGAAAATTGATAGCTCGACCGAAGATGCTGCTCGCACCGTAAATGGCCGTTTCACCAAAGAGTTTGCGAAGGGTTGACAAATGGGCTGGATTGTGGGACGCAAAGATAGGCTACATATATCTTTAACTTTGTCACTGATTGATTTCCCCCTGCTTTGCTGAACCCCACTTTTGGCATATTTCGTATCTTTGACAAATTTCTCAGGAATGAAAGTAACACTGGATATAAAGGAAAACAAGGCCGCCGCATTTCTCAATTTTGTGAAAAGCCTTGACTTCATTCAGATCAAAACGGAGGAAGATGAGCCGTCTAATGAGGAAATAATGGCAAGCATTGAACGTGGTATGAAGGAAGCTCAACTGCACAAAAAAGGAAAGCTGAAACTTCAAACGGCTCAGGAATTCCTAAATGAGCTTTAAAGTCTTTACCACCACCGAATTCCAACGTGAATTCAAAAGGCTCTTCAAAAAACATAAATCTCTGAAAGCTGACTTACAGCTTCTTGTTACCTCCTTGGAAAATGATCCGTCCCAAGGAACTCCCATTGGTCAGGACTGCTATAAAATTCGCTTGGCGATAACATCTACAAGTAAAGGAAAATCTGGAGGAGCCCGAGTAATTACCTACTTGAAAGTAGCAGATGAATTTCTTTACCTTCTGAGCATTTATGCCAAATCTGAAAAGGACTCACTAACGGAGAAAGAACTAAAAAAACTGCTAAAAAGCCTTTAAAAAAGCCTTCCCTTTACTCGTGTTTTAAATCGAATCCATCTAAAATCCTAAATCCCTCTACTCTCCTTTAAAATTGGGTTGCCGCTTGTTCAAAAAGGCGTCAACACCTTCCTTGAAATCCTCGGTGTTGAAGCAGTTGGCAAATGCATTGGCCTCCACATGATAGCCATTGTCGGTGGTGAACACGCTATTAATACAATCCACGACCTCACCGATGGCGATTGGCGCTTTCGTGCCAATCTTTCGTAGCATTTCATTGGCCTTGACCAGAGCCGATTCTTTGTCTTCCGCCACATGATTGACCAAGCCCCATGAGGCAGCCGTCGGCGCGTCGATCATGTCGGCCGTCATCATGTATTCAAAAGCCCTTCCCTTTCCGATAAGCTGGGTCAGACGCTGCGTCCCTCCATAGCCTGGTATCAATCCAAGATTCACCTCTGGTTGACCAAACTTCGCAGTAGCAGAGGCCACCCGCATGTGGCACGCCATTGCCAGCTCACAGCCCCCGCCCAAGGCAAAGCCATTCACCACGGCAATGACCGGAGTGTGACAATCTTCAATCATCTGAAAAACTTCCTGACCCTCTTCAGCGAATTTTCGCGCGTGCATTTCAGTCACTCCTGTGAATTCTGAAATATCCGCCCCAGCCACAAATGCCTTCTCTCCGGCACCAGTAAGTATTACACCTCGAATAGACCTGTCGTCCATCACCTGCTGAATGGCCTTGCCTATTTCCAAAATGGTCTCTCGGTTTAGGGCATTGAGCTTGGACTCACGATTGATCGTGATCGTCAGAATCCCTTCGTCACTAGATAAAAGTAGGTTGTTGAAATCTGCCATAATTTGGTAGGATTACTCCCGGTTGTCCGGGTCAAAGTAAATCAATGTGAAAATCTATTGGGCAACAAGTCGAGACTTTAATCCACGAACCATCACGTCGGTCATACGCTTCAAATCATACTCAATCTTCCAGCCCCAGTCCTTTTGCGCCCGACTGTCATCAATGCTATTCGGCCAGCTATCGGCTATCTTTTGCCTGAAATCAGGCTTGTAAGAAAACTTCATTTCGGGGAAATGCGCAGAGACTTCTTTGAACAATTCCTCAGGTGAAAAACTGATTCCAGAGAAATTATAGCTCGATCGTACTTTCACTTTTTCAGCATCCGCCTCCATCAATTCAATCGTGCCACGAATGGCATCTTCCATGTACATCATGGGGAGTTTCGTGTCTTTCTCCAGAAAACATTCGAAATCATTCCCCTCAACAGCCTGCCAAAAAACATCTACTGCATAATCTGTTGTCCCTCCTCCCGGTTTCGCTTTGTAGCCGATCAAGCCGGGATAGCGGATACTTCGCACGTCCACGCCATACTTCTGAAAATAATACTCGCACCAACGCTCACCCGCCAATTTACTGATTCCATAAACTGTACTTGGATTCATGATCGTGTCTTGCGGGGTATTGTCCATTGGCGTATCAGGCCCAAAAACAGCGATAGAACTTGGCCAGTATATTTTCTTCACCTGCTCGCGTCCGGATTCGAGCACTGTCAGAAGACTCTCCATATTCAGCTTCCAAGCGAACATAGGATCACTTTCTCCTTTGGCCGAAAGGACAGCCGCCAAATGATAAACCTGCGTGATTTGATGTTTTTTCAAGAGGACCTTATACTCTTCGGCCTCCATGATATTCAGAATCTCACAGGGGCCTTCTGCCAATTCGCCAGTCAGTTCCCGTATATCGGAGGCAATCACCTGCTCCGTTCCAAATTTTTTGCGAAGCTGAATAACGAGTTCTGTACCGAGCTGACCACCGGCACCAATGATGAGTATTTTTTCCATGGGGCAATGTTGTTGGCGCAAAATTAGGGCGTAATGAATTGAAGCCAAGAGTAAGATGTTAAATTTGGCCAATGGATTTTTCAGAATACCTGAGATTGAAAAGAATCAACCCTGCCTCATTTGAAAAATTGGAGGAAAAAAAGTTCAGGGAGCTCAAGTCTATTTTTGACCAAATGCACCCAGATAATTTCACTCAGCAAAAACTTTTTCTGATCAATCCACTCCGGAGAAAATACCCTTGGAAAGGTGAGGAAGAAGCCATCAAGGCCAAACCGAAACCCCTGAGACCCAATCCCGATAGCTATCGGGACGCCAAACCCAACATTTGATATGTACCCAACATTACAACAAAAACTCAACAACGAAATTCAGGAGATCAAAGACGCGGGGCTTTACAAGCAAGAGCGTGTCATCACCTCTCCGCAAAGTGCCGACATCAGAATCGCAGGCGGACAAGAAGTGATCAACTTCTGCGCAAACAATTATTTGGGGTTGTCGTCCCATCCTAAGGTTATTGAAGCTGCTAAGAAAGCGATTGACTCTCATGGATATGGCATGTCATCCGTCCGATTCATCTGTGGCACGCAGGATATCCATAAAGAACTGGAGGCGAAAATCTCTGAATTCCTCGGAACCGAAGACACCATACTTTATGCGGCCGCATTCGACGCGAACGGTGGCATATTCGAACCACTCTTCGGCCCTGAAGATGCGATCATTTCTGATGCACTGAATCATGCCTCTATTATTGATGGTGTCAGATTATGCAAGGCGCAACGCTATCGTTACGAGAACAATAACATGGAAGATTTGGAAGCCAAACTCCAAGAAGCTTCTGGTGCAAAATGCAAAATCATTGTGACGGATGGGGCATTCTCCATGGACGGCACCATTGCCAAACTCGATGAAATCTGTGACTTGGCTGACAAATACGATGCGGTGGTAATGACCGACGAATGCCATGCTACAGGATTCCTTGGGAAAACAGGACGAGGTACGCACGAATACAGAAACTGCATGGATCGGGTGGACATCATAACAGGCACGCTGGGCAAAGCCCTCGGTGGAGCTTCCGGCGGATTCACCTCAGGCAAGAAAGAAATCATTGAAATTCTGCGCCAGAGATCACGGCCTTATTTATTTTCAAATACCGTGGCTCCTTCTATTGTAGGTGCGTCCATTGCCGTTCTCGATCTTTTGAGCGAAACCACAGAGCTTAGAGACAAACTAGAGGACAACACAAAATACTTTCGTTCTGAAATGACCAAAGCCGGCTTTGACATCAAACCAGGCGACCACCCAATCGTGCCGATCATGCTTTATGATGCTGTTTTGTCACAGCAAATGGCAGCTAAGCTCTTGGAAAAAGGTATTTACGTTATTGGATTTTACTTCCCTGTTGTGCCAAAAGGACAAGCCAGAATCAGAGTGCAAATGTCGGCAGTGCATGACCGCTCGCACTTGGACAAAGCCATTGCGGCGTTTACTGAGGTTGGGAAAGAATTGGGGGTTCTTTGAAAGAATTGTTTCTCCCCTGTTTTTTTTCATCAATAATTCTATCTTTGCGCTCCATTTAAAATTTTGATGGACGAGTTCCATAAACAAAGCAAACCATGGCAGTAAAAATCAGACTGACCCGAAGAGGTCGAAAGAAGTTGGCTAGATACGATGTTGTTATCGCTGACGCGAGATCACCAAGAGACGGAAAATTCATTGAGAAAATTGGATTGTACAATCCAAATACAAATCCGGCGACAATAGAGATCAACGAAGAGAAAGCTTTTGATTGGGTTATGAAAGGCGCTCAGCCTACTGACTCTGTAAGAGCAATGCTTTCTTATAAAGGCATTATGCTAAAGAAACACCTTCAACTTGGTGTGAACAAAGGCGCAATTACTCAAGAAGCTGCTGACAAGAAATTCGAAGAGTGGAAGAAAGATAAGGAAGCCAAAATCCAAGGCAAGGTTGAAGGCCTAGAGAAGTCTAAAGCAGACAAGAAAAAAGCAGCACTTGAGGCAGAAGCCAAAGTGAACGCAGCTAGACTTGAGGCTCTTCAGAAGAAAAAGCAAGAAGCTGAGGCTACTCTGGTCGAGGAAGTAAGAGAAGCAAGTGAAGCCGGAGACGAGTCATTGGAAGAGGATGCAGCTGCAGTAGAGGAAGCGCAAGCTGAAGCGACTCCAGAAGCGGAAGCCCCTGCTGAGGTAGTTGAAGAAAAAGTGGAAGAAGCTCCTGCCGCAGAAGTGACAGAAGAAGAGCCTAAAGCTGAAGCTCCTGCTGAGGAAGCAAAAGCCGAGGAAGCTCCTACTGAAGAAGAGAAAAAAGCAGAGTAATTCGTCATGAAGGTTGATAATTGCTATCAACTAGGCGAAGTTGTTAAAACACATGGCCTCAAAGGGGAGGTAATTCTACACTTAGATGTAGACGACCCTCAGGCTTATACAAATTTGGAATCAGTTTTTTTGGAGCAATCCGGAAAGCTGGTTCCTTTTTTTATTTCCTCTTGCCAGATTCAAGGTGAAACCGCACGGCTGAAATTTGAAGATATAGACGGGGTGGATGCGGCAAAAGAAATAGTAGGCGATACGGCCTACCTGCCACTTGATTTCTTACCAGATCTGGGTGATGATTCGTACTACTTCCATGAGCTCATAGACTATACAGTAGTCCTCGAAGGGAAAACTGTGGGCCATGTCACCGACATTTACCCACAGGATAAAAACCCAATGTTCGGGTACGATCACCTAGGGAACGAAGTACTGGTGCCGATTCAGGATCAATTCGTAACCTCAGTGAACAAAAAGACCAAAGAAATCCATATTACCTTGCCGCAGGGTTATTTGGAGATTTATACAGAAACATGAGGCTGGACATTATCACGTGCTTGCCAAACCTTTTCGAGGGGCCAATGAATCAGAGTATCGTGAAGCGATCTCAGGACAAAGACCTTGTAGATATCCACATTCATAACCTCAGGGACTACAGCACCAACAAGCACAAAAACGTTGATGATTATGCTTTTGGGGGGGGCGCTGGGATGGTACTAACCATCGAGCCAATTGATGCCTGCATCTCCAAGCTGAAAGCTGAGCGATCCTACGATGAAGTAATTTTCCTAACTCCTGATGGAGAAACGCTGAATCAGAAAATTGCAAATGGTCTTTCTACCTGTGAGAATCTTATTCTTCTGTGCGGGCATTATAAAGGCGTAGATCAAAGGGTGCGCGATCACTTGGTAACACGAGAAATCAGCATAGGCGATTATGTATTATCTGGTGGCGAATTAGCGGCCATGGTATTGGCGGATGCCCTTATCCGCCTTATTCCTGGCGTATTGAATGATGAAACTTCCGCATTGACCGACTCCTTTCAGGATAATTTATTAGCTCCGCCCGTGTACTCCAGACCTGCCGAGTACAAAGGCCTGAAAGTCCCTGAAATCCTTCTTTCAGGACATGAAGCCAATATAGAAAAATGGCGTCATGAACAGTCTTTAAAGCGAACCGAAGAGCGAAGACCTGACCTTCTTGAAGGCGAATGATTTTTTCCTTGAAAGAGGTTATTAGTTTAACCTGATAATCCTTACATTTGCACACCTTTTTCAAAATCACTCGGAGGAGTAAAAGAAATGAGACAAGACATTGCAGAATTAGTAAGAGGCGAATACAAGGACCTTAGAGCAAGCTATCCGGACTTCAACTCAGGTGACACAATCAATGTGCACTACAAAATTAAAGAAGGTAGCAAAGAGCGTATCCAGCAGTTCCAAGGAACTGTGATCCAAGTGAAAAACAAAAGCACTAACGGAGAAACCTTCACAGTACGTAAAGTATCTGGCGGAATCGCCGTAGAAAGAATTTTTCCTTTCCTTACTCCAAACATCGACAAAATCGAAGTGTTGAGAAGAGGTAAGGTAAGACGAGCAAGATTGTTCTACCTAAGAGGTAGAAAAGGGAAAGCCGCTCGTATCAAAGAAAAAATATAATCATAAGATTTACCCGATATTAGCCATCCCATTTTGGGGTGGCTTTTTTTGTTAGATGAAAATCAACTTTTCTAAATACCAGGGCACAGGAAACGACTTCATTTTGATTGATAATCGAAATGATATTTTCTCCAAAGACACCAAGCACATTCAATTTCTATGTGATAGGAAATTTGGTATTGGGTCCGATGGATTGATCTTGATTGAAAATCATCAAGAACTAGACTATAAAATGGTTTTTTATAATCCCGATGGGTCAGAGAGCCTTTGCGGCAATGGTTCGAGATGTGGGTTTCAATTTGCACGGTCATTAGGAATTGTAGAAGACAAAGCCACCTTCGAAACCACAGATGGAGTTCATTCCGCCATTATCAAAGGTGAAGCGATCAGTTTCAGTCTCTTTGATGTCGATCATTTAACAAAAGTCCAAAGCGATTTCTATGTCAACACTGGCTCCCCACATTATGTCAAAATGGTAGATGACATTGAAGCCGTGGATGTGATGGCTGAAGGACGTGAAATTAGATACTCGGAGGCCTACCTCGGACAAAATGGCACGAATGTAAACTTCGCACAACTATTGCACGACCGGGTCGCAGTACGAACGTACGAAAGAGGAGTAGAAAATGAGACCCTTTCCTGTGGAACCGGAGTAACAGCCGTGGGATTGGTTGCAGCACAACTCAACTACCCATCTCCGGTCGTTATTGAGACAAGAGGCGGCACATTGAAAGTAGATTATGAAAAGACAGCAAAAGGTTTCAAGAATATCTGGCTCACAGGAGCTGCCACTTTTGTTTTTTCAGGCAGCATCGAGTTGTGATTTTGTGTGTTCTCCGAACTCCTTTTATTTAACTTTAACCCCTTAATTCAAAATAAGGCATGCTTGATTCGATAGGGCGAGGCGTTGCGAAAATCTTCGGAACGAAATCAGATAAAGACATCAAATTGTTGGAACCGTATGTTGGTTTAATCAACGCGGAATTTGACAAACTAAGAAACATCTCAGATGATGAGCTAAGAAATAAAACAAGTGAATTTAGAGGTCGGATTGCCGATCATCTCAAATCCATTGATGACCAGATAGCTCAACTTTCAAAGGATGTAGAATCACCGGAGTTAGACGTCAACCAAAAGGAAGACATCTTCGATCAGATTGACAAGTTGGAGGAAAACCGAGATGAGGAACTTGAGAAAATCTTGTTGGAAATTCTCCCAGAAGGTTTTGCTGTGGTAAAGGAGACAGCAAGGAGACTGAGTGAAAACAAAAAATTGGTCGTCCAAGCCACTCTTCTTGACAAGCAATTTGCAGCAAGTAAACCTCATGTCGAAATCTCAGGTGAGACTGCCACCTGGCACAACAAATGGCTGGCCGCCGGTACCGAAGTAGAATGGAACATGGTGCACTACGATGTGCAGTTGATTGGTGGAGTCGTGCTTCATCAGGGAAAAATTGCCGAAATGGCCACAGGTGAAGGAAAGACCCTGGTGGCTACCCTCCCAGCCTACCTGAATGCACTCGCTGGTCGTGGCGTTCATATCGTCACGGTAAATGACTATCTGGCTAAAAGGGATTCAGAGTGGAATGCGCCAATTTTCGAATTTCATGGACTGAAGGTCGATTGTATCGATCGACATGGCCCTAATTCCACAGGAAGGAAAGAAGCCTATGCCTCAGATATTATTTACGGCACCAACAACGAGTTTGGCTTTGATTACCTCCGAGATAACATGGCCAAAAGTCCGGACGAATTAGTGCAGAAGAAGCATCACTATGCCATGGTCGATGAGGTCGATTCAGTACTTATTGATGATGCCCGGACGCCTTTGATTATTTCCGGCCCAATCCCTAGAGGGGATGAGCACGAATTCTATGATCTCAAACCAAGAATCAACAAGCTTGTAGAAGCTCAAAGAAAATTGGTTTCAGAATATTTCAATGAAGCCAAAAAAGCGCTCGCAGCAGGGAACGAAACGGAAGGCGGGCTTGCGCTTTTCAGAGCCTTTAGGGGTTTGCCGAAACACAAAGCACTTATCAAATTTTTGAGTGAAACAGGGGTCAAGCAAATTCTTCAAAAGACAGAAAACATCTATCTGGCTGACAATCAAAAATTGATGCCGGAAGCAGATGCTCCACTTTTTTTCACCATTGATGAGAAGCTGAATAGCATTGACCTGACGGATAAAGGTCTTGATTTGATTACAGGATCAGGTGAAGATCCAAATTTCTTTATCCTTCCGGATATTTCTGTAGCGCTCAATGCCGCAGAAAATGATCACTCCATTCCTGAGAGCGAGCGGCTTGCCAAAAAAGAAGATATCATCCGCGATTACAATCAGAAGAGTCAGCGAATTCACTCAGTTAATCAACTCTTAAAGGCATACTGTCTTTACGAAAAAGACACAGAGTATGTGGTGATGGACGACAAAGTGAAAATCGTAGATGAGCAAACTGGCCGTATCATGGAAGGCCGCCGTTACTCTGACGGTCTGCACCAAGCGATAGAAGCAAAGGAGAATGTGAAGGTGGAAGATGCCACTCAAACCTACGCGACCATTACGCTGCAGAACTACTTCCGAATGTACCATAAGCTGGCTGGTATGACCGGAACGGCAGAAACTGAAGCGGGAGAATTCTGGGACATCTATAAGCTCGATGTAGTTGTTATCCCAACTAATAGACCCATCGCCAGAAAGGATGATAACGATAAGGTTTACAAATCAGTCAGGGAAAAATTCAATGCTGTCACCGAAGAAATCGTTCAGCTTACACAAGCAGGTCGGCCGGTTTTGGTAGGTACCACATCAGTGGAAATCTCCGAAATTCTTAGTCGAATGCTTCAGATGAAAAACATCAAGCATCAGGTTTTGAATGCAAAGCAACATGCCAAGGAAGCGGATGTCGTTGCTGAAGCTGGGAAACCAGGTACAGTAACCATTGCCACGAACATGGCTGGTAGAGGTACGGACATTAAGCTGACCCCTGAGGCAAAAGCTGCGGGAGGATTGGCGATCATCGGTACTGAACGCCACGAATCTCGACGTGTGGATAGGCAGCTTAGAGGTCGCTCTGGTCGACAAGGAGACCCTGGATCGTCACAGTTCTACGTTTCCTTGGAAGACAATTTGATGCGTCTCTTTATGTCAGGTCGTGTGGCGAAGGTGATGGATAGACTTGGCCTGCAAGAAGGAGAAGTGATCCAGCACTCCATGATTACCAAATCAATTGAGAGAGCTCAGCGAAAAGTAGAGGAAAACAACTTCGCCATCAGAAAGCAATTGCTCGAATATGATAACGTCATGAACTCACAACGTGAGGTCATTTACAAGCGAAGGAAAAATGCCCTTTATGGTGATCGTCTGGAATTAGACATTCTAAACATGCTTTATGACACGTGCGAAGAAATCGCAATAGGCGCTAAGGCAGACAACAACCTAGACAGCCTTAAACTCAATGCGATCAGCATGCTTGGCCTGGATTTCCAGATAAATGCCGAAGAACTTGGGAAGACCGATCAAAATGTGTTGACTCAAAAATTATATGAGGATGCTCTAGCCAATTACAATCAAAAAAATGAGCGACAGGTTAGCTCAATTATGCCGATCCTTAGGCGAATCAATTTAACAAGGGGGGCAACAGTAGAAAAAATTGGCATTCCATTTACAGATGGCTCCAAACAAGTTGGTGCTGCGGTTTCGTTGCAAAACGCCATGAACAATGAGGGAAAAGAGGTGATCAAGGAAATGGAAAAACTGGTTTCTCTTGCCATGATTGACCAAACTTGGAAAGAGCACCTTCGAGACATGGATGACCTTCGCCAATCTGTCCGAAACGCCCAATACGAACAAAAAGACCCGCTTTTGATCTACAAATTCGAAGGGTTCGAAATGTTCAAGAGCTTTATTGGCAGGGTCAATCAAGAAACCATGTCCTTTCTAATGAAAGCTGAGATTCCAATTCAGGAAGACACGCAGGTCCAGGAAGCGACCTCTCAGCGATCTGCCAGAAACTACAAGGAGTCCAAAGAAGAAAGCCGCTCGGCTCTTTCTGGAGGTGGAGCACCTCAGAATCGACCACCGGTTGACAAGCATGAGCCTGTCAAGTCCATGAAGATTGCGAGTAGAAATCAGCGCGTGAATGTGCAGTATGCTGATGGCAGTATCAAGAAAGATGTTAAATTCAAGACTGTAGAAGAAGACATTAAAAGCAACAAATGCGTCTTGATCGAATAATCATATTGATTTTGCTTGCGACTGTGATTGGGTGCAAAACCACTCAAACCACGAAATCTGTGCAGGCTCCCATTAGTGCATATAAGGAAGACCTGAGTCACTTGAGACCGCAGGTGAAAAAAATGGACACAGCGATCGTAACGGAGAAATCCGTAATACCCACTGGTCACATCAAAATGGAGCTAGACAGCATCACCAACATGATGATTCGCGTGAATGCCAAGCCACGGGTAGAGCAAGGGTTCACGATCCAAGTGTATAATGGCTCCAGTCGCGAAGAAGCCACAAAAGCATTGGGCAGGATGAGGGTTTCCTTTCCCGAACTTGAATCTAACATTACGTATTTTCAGCCTGACTTTCGGGTGAAATCCGGACAGTTTCTCAATCGTGTTTTGGCATATGAAAAATTCCAGCAGGTGAAGAAAGAGTTTCGAGAAGCGCTTTTGATTCCAGAGAAAATTAAGGTCGCTTATGATTGATCTAATAGGAGAAATCAAGCAGCTTTCTGAGCGATATCACAGAGAAATTCAATCGATACGGGAGCACCTCCACGCCAATCCTGAACTCTCATTTGAAGAATTCAAAACTGCCGACTTCATAGAAGCCAAGCTCACGGAATTTGGGATCACCAACTTCGAGCGAAAGGCCAAAACGGGAATCACATTTACCATGGATGGGAAATCCCCCGGAAAGACAATCGCCCTGCGAGCCGACATTGATGCCCTTCCGATTTTTGAACAAAGTAATGTCAGCTACAAATCCAAGAATGAAGGCGTGATGCATGCATGCGGTCATGATGTACACACATCTTCGATGCTTGGGGCTGTCAAAATTTTGAAAGAGCTGAAGGATCACTGGTCAGGGACTGTGAAGTTCATTTTCCAACCCGGTGAGGAGTCCGCTCCCGGTGGTGCCTCTCTTCTGATAAAAGAAGGCATTTTAGAAAATCCAGCGCCAGACACCATCCTAGGCCAGCATGTGATGCCACTCATTCCCGCAGGGAAAGTGGGGTTCCGTCCTGGTAAATACATGGCTAGTGCAGACGAAATCTATTTCACCGTGAAAGGCAAAGGTGGGCATGGTGCCATGCCAGAACATGCGATAGATCCCGTGGTAATTACGAGCCATATCATCATCGCTCTTCAGCAAATTGTTAGCCGCATTGCCAGTCCTAAAATGCCTAGCGTTTTGACATTTGGTAAGGTGCAAGCCAATGGCGCGAACAACGTAATCCCAGATGAGGTAAAAGTGGATGGAACCTTCAGGACTTTTGATGAAAAATGGAGAGCGGAAGCAAAAATCAAGATGAAGAAAATGGCCGTAGGCATAGCCGAAGCAATGGGAGCAACCTGTGACTTCACCATTGTGGACGGCTATCCTTTTCTTGTGAACGATCCAGAATACACCGAACGAAATCGGCTTGGAGCCATAGAATATCTCGGCGAAGCAAATGTGGAGGAATTGGATCTATGGATGGCCGCAGAGGATTTCGCCTTCTACTCTCAGCAAACCACGGCTTGTTTCTATAGACTTGGCATCCGCAACGAAGAAAAGGGAATCACTTCCAATGTTCATACCTCCACTTTTGATATTGATCCAGACGCACTTAAGATCGGTATGGGACTGATGGCATGGTTAGCCATTAAAGAACTTAGTCTATAGGTTAATTCTACTTCATGCTAGTGTTAATAAATTCCTATAAGGCTGTGAAAGAACTCCTAGCGAGTATTTTTGCCGAATCCATTCTGGAATGACCTAACCTATGGAATACGGACTATTTGATTTTCTTACCCTTATCGGCTCGCTCGGATTCTTCATCTATGGGATGAAAGTAATGAGTGAGGGAATTCAAAAAGTCGCAGGAGCGAAAATGAGAAACATTCTCCGCTCCATGACCTCCAATCGAATTAAGGGCGTATTCACCGGGTTTACCATCACCTCTTTAGTTCAGTCGTCTTCCGCTACTACAGTATTGGTTGTCAGTTTTGTAAATGCAGGTTTACTTTCCTTGACCGAATCTATCGGTGTAATTATGGGCGCCAATATTGGAACCACTATTACAGCATGGCTGATATCAATTGTGGGGTTCAAAGTGAAAATCTCGCTATACGCCTTGCCAATTATAGCTCTCGGTTTTCCATTAATGTTTTTCAACAGAGAAAAACTCAAATACTGGGGAGAGGTTCTGGTTGGATTTGCTCTACTTTTCATGGGGCTGTCCTTTTTGAAGGATTCTGTACCAGACATAAAATCAAACCCTGAAATTTTGGCTTTTGTGGCCGAATGGTCCGATCTAGGTTTTGTCTCCATATTGATTTTTGTAGCAATTGGTACGCTCGTCACGGTGGTCGTTCAGTCATCTAGTGCTGCAATGGCTTTGACATTGGTCATGGCTAATAATGGCTGGATTCCATTTGAATGTGCAGCGGCAATGGTGCTTGGTGAAAATATAGGCACGACTATTACCGCAAACCTTGCCGCATTAGTTGCGAATGTACACGCCAAAAGAGCCGCATTTGCACATTTCATTTTCAACGTTTTCGGGGTTATTTGGATCATCCTTTTGATGAGTCCGTTCCTGTATGTGATTAACCTTTACATGGTCGATTCAGGACAGGGATCACCATTTGAAACCGCAGCTAGCATCCCAATTGGTCTCTCCATTTTCCATAGCGTATTCAATATTATTAACACGCTCCTTCTTGTAGGATTTGTGGGCTTCATTGCCAAAATCGTAACCAAAACCATTAAGTCGACAGGTGATGATGAATTCAAACTCGAGTTTATCAACACAGGACTGCTTAATACCGCTGAGTTATCAATAGAGGAAGCGCGAAAAGAAACGGCAGTATTTGGAGAAATAGCAAAAAAGATGTCTGGTCTATTTAGGAGTCTTTTGACAGAGAGCAAGCCAAAAAAACAAAAAAAGCTCATTAAGAAGATTTACACACTGGAAGAAAATACAGACCGACTAGAGTTGGAGATTTCAGAGTATTTATTGCAGGTATCAGCTTCAGGGAGCCTAAGCTCTGCTGGAACCAATAGGATTACGTCCCTTCTTAGTATTAACAGTGATCTTGAGCGTATCGGTGATATATTTTACCATATGGCAAAAGACATTGACAGAGCAAATAGCGCAGAAGTTCAATTCAAATCCAAGCAGATCAAAAACCTAGAGAAAATGCTTGACCTAGTGGATGAATCACTAGAAATCATGGTTGCTAACCTTCAATCTGACGCCTCGGATATTGAAATGGAAACTGCCAGAGAAAAAGAAGTAGAAATTAATTCATTTAGAGATTTGCTTCGAAAAGAGCAGGTAAAGGACATTGAAAAGGAGAAATATGAGCCGAAGCGTGACGGTTGGTATAAGGACCTGTTTCATCAATGTGAGAAACTTGGTGACTATATAATTGCCGTCTCGGAAACCTACTCTAGCGAATCAGGAGTAAAATCTTCTGGCAAAGAAGAAAAATGAAATCTGTAGAGCTCATTAAAAGACAAGTAGTGAACTTGGAAAAGGTTAATAGCCATACGTATAGAAACATTGCATTGGCCGTTTTAGCCATCGGTGGATTTCTATTGTCCATTGATATGCTTGGTTTGGGCTTAAATCTCTTAGCCGGTGATAAAGTGGCTCCAATTATTGAAGCCACTTCCAATCCCTTTGTTGGGCTTTTCATTGGCTTGCTAATGACCGCCATTTTACAGAGCAGCTCAACTACCACTTCCATTGCAGTTGCGGCCGTAGCATCTGGTTCCATCTCATTGTCGGGTGCACTTCCTATTATTCTAGGGGCAAATATTGGCACGACGATCACCAGCACAATAGTTGCTTTTGGCTACATCACTAAGGGAAATGAATTCAGAAAAGCCGTTTCGGCTGCTATGGCTCATGACATGTTCAATATTCTGGGGGTGGTCATTTTGTTTCCGCTAGAATTGAAATATCACTTTCTTCAAGAATTTAGCTCAAGTCTTGCGGTCATCATGCCAACAGGATCTGGTACTGGTTCTTCCACCTTTTGGTTAGGTCAATTATTCGATTTCATTGGAAACTCAGTAGTCTCACTGAGCGGCCCTTTGATGCTTATCATTCTTTCGGTTCTCTTACTTTTTGGTAGCATCAAACTCTTATCTACTCAAGTCTATGGACAATTAGTAGGAGAAAGAAGGCAGCAATTTCAAAATGCGGTCTTCAAGAATAAAACGCGCGCCTTAGGCTGGGGAATGCTATTGACTGGTATAGTTCAGTCCAGTTCCTTGACATCTTCCTTGATAGTGCCGTTGGTAGCGACTGGAAAAGTTCAACTGAAAAGGGCGTTTCATTTTATTATGGGAGCGAACATTGGAACTACTATTACCGCCATTCTTGCTGCTCTCTTTCGGTCGGAAGCTGCCATGAGTCTTGCCATTGCACACTTTCTCTTTAATGCTATTGCAGTTCTAATTTTCTTTGCTATTCCGATCATTGGCAAATTGCCGCTGTATCTGGCTGAGCGGCTTGGTTACATGATGTACAGGTATCGAGCATCTGCCTTCGCTTATATCACCTTGGCCTTTTTCGTGATCCCTTTCGGCTTGATTTATTTCAGCAAAGAAGAAACACCCGTGGAGCCTCCGAAAACCGAGGTTAAAAAAGAAGCGGATACCTAAGTAATTAGTTACTTTGCCCAAAAGTCAAGCAATGCTAACCGCACTCATTAACCGACTTACGGAGTATTTGAAGATCAAAGCCGAGCAGATCAAGCTGCAAGTGATTAGTCATGTGGCCAAACTACTAAGCCATGTCATCGTGTTCTCACTGCTTGCGTTCCTTGGCTTATTCCTCGTCTTTTTTGTCAGCTTTGCCATGGGATCATTACTCAATGAAGTGTTCGCAAGCAGCTATCTCGGACACTTGACGATTGCCGGAGTTTACTTCCTGCTAATTCTTATCCTTGCTCTGCTATCAAAAACAGGACGTGTTCAAGGTTGGCTTGAGCAATTAATATTAAAAGTGAGTGACCAAATAGAGGAGGACGAAGATGAGTAAGCAAAGCGCAATAAGCCGAAGAAAAAAAGAGCTCTCGGATAAGGAAAAAATCCTTCTCGGTGATCTTGACGAAAAAGGATCCAAGATCAAGAAAATAGCACTTTGGTCACTTGGCGCTGGACTAGTTGTATTGATTATCTATGGTGTCTACCGATCCTTTGCGCCAGAATCCAAAAAGAAAAAATCCAAAAAGAAGGACAAATCACCTCCCAAGAACAATGAGTTTATTGACTCAGCAATTGAGCAAATAGGGCCAAAAATTGGAAATTGGATTTTGAGGGAATTTAAGCGCTGATCAGGGACTCTCTCCTCCGCATCTTACCTGCAGGAATTCCAAACATCATCTTGAACCGACGGCAGAAATAGGCGGTATCCTTGTACCCCACGTCCTTGCCAATTTCACGAATGCTCTTCTTTGAAGTACGCAGCATGTTCACTGCCATTTCCATTCGCTGATATTCGATATAGTCCTGTGGGTTAATGCCTGTTAGCATTTTGAAATACTGCCCGACGTAATCTTCCGAAACATTGGCAACATTAGCCAACACCTTGTTGGAAAGATCACTACCCAGGTTCTCTTTGATAAACCCGAATAAGTCTATCAATCTCGGATCCTTGAAATAAGTACTATTGGTGGCAAGCTGCTCTACAAAAAGTCCTTTTTTGAGAATATGACGGATCAGCTCTACGACCATTTCTTCAGAGCGAATTTTTACCATTCGGTCTTTACCAGGCAGATCATCCTTGCTTTCTGAATTAATTTCCTTGATCAGTTCAATCAATCTTTCATTGTCGCTGATCTTAAATGCCGGAATGTCCAACGACCCGAAAAAATTCACAGAATCGAATGCTTTAGCTTCAAAAGACACATAGCTGAAAGATTCTGATGACCCTGATCGGTCAATGGATGAAACAGTCTGAAAGTAATTTTGCTTGTCGTTAAGGAAGGCCTCCTTATTCGTCACATCCGGTGTACCACTGCCATAGGTCATGGAGACCATTTTACCTCCGGGCACAAACAACACATCACCGGTTCTTGCTTCTTCTCGATCTTTTCCGAACAAAACCAATCCTCTATTTACGATCAGTAATGTATTCTCCACCTCGTAGCTGTTCTCAATTGTCACCGGCTTCAAAATATTAATATTTCGTGCTTTGATGAAACGAATCGAGAGAGATTCGATGATCTGATTATAATCTTCCATTTATACTTTTAGAATGCCGAACTTGATATTTGTCGCTGGTTGAGGCGGCAATATTGTATAAATCTAATAGGAAATTATTTAATCACAATAATTGGTCTAGAATATTGATTTGTGTTATTTCAATAATCCTCTAGAAATCACGATCTTTTGAATCTCCGAAGTGCCTTCATAAATCTGAGTAATCTTGGCATCTCTCATGAGTCGTTCTACATGAAATTCCTTGACAAATCCATACCCTCCATGAATCTGAACGGCCTCAACGGCCGCATTCATCGCCACCTCAGATGCAAATAATTTTGCCATGGCACTGGCTTGTGAGAAGTCCTTTCCCTCATCTTTCAATTGGGCGGCTTGCAAGCAAAGCAGTCTGGCGGCATCTATTTTTGTAGCCATGTCAGCAAGTTTGAATTGAATGGCCTGATGCTTCGCGATTTCCTGACCGAATGCCTTTCTCTCTTTGGCATACTTTATTGATAATTCCAACGCTCCAGACGCAATTCCGAGCGCTTGTGATGCAATACCAATTCGTCCACCGTTCAACGTATTCATTGCGAAAGTGAAGCCGAAACCATCCTCTCCTATTCGATTTTCCTTTGGAACCTTCACGTCCTGAAACATGAGCGAATGCGTGTCAGACCCTCTGATTCCAAGTTTATCTTCCTTTTTTCCAACAACGAACCCCTCCATCTCTCTCTCCACAAGGAGTGCATTGATTCCTTTATGTTTCTTATCTGGGTCCGTTTGAGCCATTACTATGTAAATACCCGCCGAGTTACCATTGGTGATCCAGTTTTTCGTTCCGTTCAGTAGGTAATGATCACCCATATCCACAGCCGTGGTTCTCTGTGATGTGGCGTCCGACCCAGCCTCTGGCTCGGACAAACAGAACGCCCCAATTTTCTCAGCAGTAGTCAGCTTGGTCAAGTACTTCTGCTTTTGCTCCTCGGTTCCATATTTTTCCAAGCCCCATGCCACCAATGAATTATTCACTGACATCACTACTGAAGCAGACGCATCGATTTTGGAAATTTCCTCCATGGCAAGCACATAGGATACCGTATCCATGCCACCACCGTTGTACTTGGGGTCCACCATCATTCCCATGAAACCCAGCTCCCCCATCATTTTGACTTGCTCGGTTGGAAATTCCTGCTTGTTATCCCTATCAATAACTCCAGGCAAGAGTTCTTTTTGAGCAAATTCTCTGGCCGCATCTCTAACGGCAAGTTGTTCTTCAGTAAAATTAAAATTCATGGGTATGGGTTAATGTTCGCAGGCGCAAAAATAAAAGGACTCGATGCTTGTCGAGTCCTTTTCAAAATGTTTTTCAAAAAAAATCAGTCTCGTGCTCCAAGATACATTGCTACATAGTAGAGCAGAGTTGCCAACGCACTAAGTGCCGCAACCAAATACGTAGAAGCAGCAGCGTTCAAAGCATCCTTTGCCATAAGGTGCTCATCTGGGGTTACAATGTTCCTATCCTTGATCCAAGCCAGAGCGCGATTACTTGCGTCATATTCCACTGGCAAGGTTACAAAGGCGAACAAGGTGAAAATAGAGTAGCATCCGATGATGATCAATATTGCCAAGTCCCACGGAAGGGCCCCTCCGAGAAGGAATCCACCAAAGAGCATCGCCATAAAGATGAAGTTCATCACACGTGCACTTACGTTCTGAATTGGCACCATAGCTGACCGAAATTCTAAAAATTTGTAGGCCGTGGCATGCTGAACGGCATGACCACACTCATGAGCTGCAACCGCTGCTGCCGCAGCAGAACGGCCATTGTAAACGTCGGGGCTAAGATTTACAGTTTTGTTGGCTGGATTGTAATGATCCGTCAATTGTCCCTGAACACTGATGACCTCAACATCATATATACCATTGTCCTTTAGCATTAACTGAGCAATTTCTCGACCAGATAAGCCAGAGGATAAGCCGACCTTGGAATACTTCTTAAACTTGTTTTTTAAGCGGGTGCTCACGATCAAACTCGCGATCATAAAGACACCCATTATTACAAAAATTCCCATTTCTTATTTCTTAATTTTTTCTACAATTTTAGTGGTGGAGTATCCATCAACCAAATCGATTGTCTCCACTTTTCCACCATGTTCGATTACGACATCTGCCCCAACAATGTTGCTCACTTCATAGTCTTTTCCTTTGACCAAAATGTCCGGAAGAAGTAAGTCAATAATCTCCTTGGGAGTTTCCTCTCCGAAAAGAACAACCGCATCTACAAATCCGAAAGAAGCAATGACTCTTGCCCTTGCATTTTCATCGTTTATCGGACGATTTTCTCCCTTCAGTTTCTTTACTGATTGATCCTCATTCACAGCAACAATTAATCGATCACCAAGATTCCTTGCCTTCTCCAAATAATCAACGTGTCCCAAGTGCACAATATCGAAGCATCCATTGGTGAACACCACTTCCTCCCCCGCATCCTTCCAATCAGAAATTACTTGAAGGGCTTTTTCTCTAGTCAGTACTTTCTCTTTGCTCTGCATTTGTTTTTACAAAAATGGAAAGAATAACCGCAACGGATCCAAAAATTATGATGGCGATTAATTGCGACGTATGAAGTAAGGTCGCATAAAATAGGCCTGCTGTCTGATCCACACCATACAAGATGAGCATCGTTGAAACCAAAGCATGAAAGGTCCCAAACCCTGATTGAACCGGCAGAACGAACGCAACCACTCCAGCTGTGAGGATGGAAAATCCAACTTCCCAGCCCAAATGTGAAGTTTCCTTCATCGCGAAAATTACGACATAAGACGTGAAGTAATAGATGACCCATATCAGAATTGTAATCACGGTGAATCTTGTGATTTTAACATTCCGCAATGAAATAAGCCCTTCGACAAGATTGCGGCTGAACGCTCCAATTTTCGTCTCACTTGGGTATATGAATTTGAAGAAAATAAATGAACCAAGCCCTGCTACCCCAAGGCCTATTCCAGCAATCAAGTACCAATTCAGATTCAAATCCACCGTTTGGTCAATAAACTGAACCAACTGATCGGATTGAAGGAAAAGTGTGATTAGGAAGATCACAGCAAGTGCAAGCATATCCACAATTCGCTCTGTGATCACTGTTCCAAAACTTGTGGAAACAGGCACATTGTTGCTTTTGAGCAAAACACCACATCGAGTCACTTCGCCCAATCTGGGAATCACAAGATTTGCCAAATAACCAGACATGACTGCCAAAAACATTCTGTACGTTGAGGGTGCATATCCCAATGGCTCCAATTGTAAGCGCCACCTGTACGCCCGAAGGAAATAGCTAAAAAAGGAGATGCCCATTGATAGCAGAACCCATGAGTAATTCACTGTTTTTGCTTGAGCTACGAATTCCTCAAGATCAACTTTTTTGAAAACAAAATAGAGAATGACCACCGCCAACAATACGCTGAGCAGCACCTTCAAGAAGGTTTTCAGATTTGGAGACATGGCTTAAGCCAACCGATTGTTCTCAGTTGGGAAAATTAGTGTGGGCTTATGCTTCTTGGCCTCTTCAAAATCCATGGAGGCATAGGAGATAACAATGACTATATCTCCCACTTGTGCCTTACGTGCAGCAGGGCCATTTAGACAAACCTGTCCTGAACCTCTCTCTCCTTTAATTACGTACGTTTCTAGCCGTTCGCCATTGTGAATATTCACGATCTGCACCTTTTCATTTTCGATGATATTCGCAGCATCCATTAAGTCTTCGTCTATGGTTATAGACCCCACATAATGTAATTCTGCTTGGGTAATTTTTACCCTATGAATTTTCGATTTTAAGACCTCAATCCGCATCAGCTCATTTTTCAGACCGCAAATATATGTTATCAATTAATCTCACGCCCTCCACATAAGCTGCAACGCAGGCAGCCATCGGTGAGTTCTCCTCTACCGACTTTATGACATCAAAGGAATCATCCACGCACTCAAAATATTCTATTTCTAGCCCTTCTATTTTGGCATAGAAAGTATTGGCTTTTTGCCTAGCCACATCCACCGATTCTTTTTTCCTAACTGAATCCTCAAAGAGCTGAAGTCCCTTATAAATATTGGCAGCAACCACTAAACCTGAGTCACTCAAACGTCCATTGCGCGAACTCATAGCCAAACCAGACTCTTCGCGCACAGTTGGGCACCCTACAATCTCCGTTTGGATAGACAAGTCACGAACGAGAGTTTTCACAAGAATTAATTGCTGCAGGTCCTTTCTTCCAAAATAGGCCTTATCAGGCTGCACAACATTCAATAGTTTCGCAACCACGATTCCAACCCCGTTGAAATGCCCGGGGCGGAATTTACCCTCCAATTTTTGATCAAGATCAAATTGAATTTTTAGCTGGGTGTTTTCTGCATAAAACTCTTCAGAGCTGGGTGCAAAGAGAATGTCACAGCTTTGTCCCAATCGTTCCCTATCTGCCTCTAACTGCCTTGGATAGCTAGCCAAATCATTTGAATTATTGAATTGGAGCGGGTTCACAAAAATGGACACAACCACCACATCGCATTCAGATGCGGCCTTAGTAAGAGCCAGGTGTCCCTCATGTAGGGCTCCCATTGTGGGGACCAAACCGATGGATTTGTTTTCCTTTCTAAGTATGGCCAAGTGAGCTCTTAGCTCAGTAATTTTAACAAAATATAGCATTAAAGTCAGATTCCTATCTTACTGATAATGTTGATGGTAAACCAAAAATATGGTATTTTTGTGCTCGTTTTCTCAACAAGCAACAAGCAAAATTCCATAAGTATGTCGAATATCAAGATCCTTTACGTGGCAAGTGAGATTAATCCGTTTCTGAAGACCTCAGACGTTGCTGAGTTCGTAAGACGGCTGCCCCAAGCCATGCAGGAAAAAGGGATGGAAATTAGGATTTTAGTTCCACGTTTTGGTTTGATCAATGAAAGAAAAAACCGGTTACATGAGGTAGTAAGGTTATCAGGCATAAATATTTCAGTCGGAGATGAAGAAAAACCTCTCATTATCAAAGTTGCCTCCATACCAAATGCAAAACTTCAGGTTTACTTTATTGATAATGAGGACTACTTCCACAGAAAGTCCGTATTCTTCGACAAGAAAGAAAAATTCTTTGAAGACAATGACGAAAGAGCAATATTCTTTTGCAAAGGCGTTATTGAAACAGTGAAAAAATTAGGATGGGCTCCAGATATTATCCATTGCAATGATTGGATGACAAGCCTTATTCCTTTGTATGTGAAAACTACCTACAAGAATGATCCGATCTTCAAAGAATCAAAGACTGTTTTCACAATCTATGACAATAATTTCACACACAAATTCGGTGCTGATTTGATTGAGAAAGTGAAAATGATTGACATTGATGATAGCATGCTACACCCACTAACTACCGCCAATTATGAGGGCTTTATCAAGTTAGGTGCCCAATACTCTGACGCTATTATTTATGCCAACCAAAAATCTACTGACAGTTTCGAGAAATTGATGGCCGATGTAGTGGGTGGAAAGAAAATAGAGACAATAGAGAAAGACGAAAATTTAGAGGAATCATACTTCAATTTATATAATGAACTTATTGGCTAAGAGAGCAAAATGGCTGGTTTTATCGGCCTCAATTTTGTTTTGGGGATGTAAAGAGGATGTTGGAATAGAACTCCCACCCGATGTTCAACGCACTGAAGTAAAATATGCTGAGTTCACACTTCCTGTGACTAATGTATATTTTGATAGCTTAAGAACTGACAGTCGCGGTGTTGCCTTTTTGGGTGAATATTCTGATGATGTATATGGCACTATTTCTTCGAAAGTATTTACAGAGTATCGCTTCAAAAGTGGAGACATAGTAGATGAAATGACTGTAGACAAAGGTGACTTTAATGAAACAATTGAAGACATAACTTTTGAAAAGGCACAGTTGTTCCTTGATATTACAGATGCCCTGAGCAGTACCAACTCAATAGCTCTCCAGGTTGAAATTAGCACTCTGGCTGACTCAATATTCGCAGAAGGGCTCTACTTACGTGATAGCGAAATTCCAAAAAATGAACTAATACAGTCGTCCACAGTCAACTTCGACGAAATAGATACCGTGGACTTCACAAATCAAGCTGAGCATTTGGTTACAATTGACTTGTCCACCGAATATAGTAATTACATCCTCAGTACTTTCGAAGAGGATAGTGCAGCCATGCGTCCATTGGGATTTGTCATTGAGCCAACTTCTGGGTCAGGTCTTCTATCCATTGACATGACAAACCCATCAACTGAGATAGGATTGCTCATGCGAGGAAGGCTTATTGATACCCTAGGTGTGTATAAGAAAGATACCCTCTTCACGGCCGTCACCTTTACCTTAAGTAGTTCCGCAAGCAATTATTTCACTAAAATAGACAGAGACCGATCAACTTCCCTATTTGCTTCGGCCGCTGATAAAATGGAAATTGAACCTGTGGGCGATTTTGTGTATTTTAATAGCCTAGCTGGAATTTTTCCGAAAATTAGTCTCGATCCACTGATCGAATTCTCCACAAATAATCAAGGGGTTCTTTTCAATCTTGTTACCCTTGAAATACCGGTTCAAGTAAATCCGGATTACGTTCCTGATAACACTTACACTAATTTTTATTTTTCAAGGATAAATGGCGCTGAATACAATATTAATTGGCCCGCCACATTGACTTCTCCGGGAAGTTTTGGAACCACGTTTTTAACAGATGCCGGATACATTCAGACACCCGCAAATGCAGTAGTCCGACTGAGCACCATTGATACAGGAACTGATATTACCAAGAGTTACTTTAGCAATTTCGTAATTTTTTGGCAGCATATGTTTGACAATATACAGGATGACTTAGATGGAGTTGAAGTTGACCAAAGACCATTTAGACGAGCATATCTTACTGGTGTCGACAACTTAGTTATGATTCCTGGTCAAAGCTTACCGCTTGGCAGAAACTCTATCAACAAGGAATCGATTAAACTGAAGGTATTCTACACCCAATTGAAAGATTAATGTGTGGCATTGTCGCTTATATAGGACAAAAAGAAGCATATCCTATTCTTTTAAAGGGTTTGCACCGGTTAGAATACCGAGGGTATGACAGTGCAGGTATTGCTTTATTGGGTAATGGTAAAATTGAACTTACCAAGAAGGCCGGGAAGGTCAAGAATTTAGAGGACAGTTTCAGCGAAACCCCTAGTGCTACCATAGGCATAGGACATACTCGGTGGGCAACACATGGTCCGCCAAATGATACCAACGCACATCCCCACTTATCTTCAGATGGTTCGCTAGTAATGATTCACAATGGCATTATTGAGAACTATGGCAGCTTAAAACAAGACCTTCTGAATAAAGGCTATTCATTTAAAAGTGATACGGACACGGAAGTTTTCATCACGTTTATTGAAGATATAAAAAAAGGTGGAAACCTCTCGTTGGAAGAGGCATTCCGTATTGCACTAACCAAAGTTGTTGGGGCTTATGCAGTGGTGGTCATGTCTGTTGACGAGCCAAGAAAGTTAATCGCGGCAAGAAAAGGTAGCCCAATGGTGCTAGGCCTTGGAAAAGATGAATACTTCCTAGCCTCTGATGCCACTCCAATCATTGAGTACACCAACGAAGTGGTCTATCTAAATGACTTAGAAATCCTGATTCTCACTGATGATGGATATGAAATAAAAGATCTTAAAGACGCGCCTCAAACTGCCTACGTGCAGACATTAGATCTAGAGTTGGAGGCTCTGGAAAAAGGGGGATACGAGCATTTCATGCTGAAAGAAATTTTTGAGCAACCCAACTCTATAAGAGATTGCATGAGAGGGAGGCTGAATAGTGAAACGGGCGAATTAGTACTTGGAGGGATTAGGGAATACTCTAACGCACTCATCAATGCCAACCGCATCATAATGATTGCTTGCGGCACCTCCTGGCATGCCGGATTAGTAGCCGAGTACCTATTCGAAGATTTGTGCCGAATCCCAGTAGAAGTAGAATACGCATCAGAATTCCGATACAGAAACCCTGTAATTAGAGAGGGGGATATCGTGATTGCTATTTCTCAATCAGGGGAAACAGCTGACACCTTAGCAGCTATTGAATTAGCCAAAAGCAAGGGTGCAATTGTTCTAGGTGTAGTCAACACGGTGGGTTCATCCATTGCGAGAATATCGCACGAAGGTGCTTATCTCCATGCTGGACCAGAGATTGGAGTAGCTTCCACTAAGGCATTTACCGCTCAACTTACAGTGCTTTCCATGATTGCTTTGAGGTTAGCTCTAAAAAAAGGCACAATCTCAGAAAGTAAATTCAGAGAATTGCTCACAGAATTAGCCGGAATTCCAGCGAAGATTCAAACTGCGCTCAAAACAAATGACAAAGTCGAATCCATTTCTGAGCTATTCAAGGACGCACAGAATTTCCTTTACCTAGGCAGAGGATACAATTTCCCAGTTGCACTGGAAGGCGCACTCAAGCTCAAAGAAATTTCTTACATCCATGCCGAAGGTTATCCTGCGGCGGAAATGAAGCATGGTCCCATTGCGCTAATTGATGAGAAGATGCCTGTGGTGGTAATCGCCACACGAGACAGCTCCTACGACAAGATAGTTTCGAATATTCAAGAGGTAAAAGCAAGAGCCGGAATTGTTATTGCGGTAGTCTCAGAAGGTGATGTGCTCATACCAAAAATGGCTGATTTCACCATTGAAGTTCCTGCTACACACGAAGCGTTGATGCCATTGGTTTCTGTCGTTCCATTGCAGCTGCTTTCTTACCACATTGCCGTCATGCGTGGATGCAACGTGGATCAACCAAGGAACTTGGCTAAATCTGTGACTGTTGAGTAACCATGAAAAAAATCATTGAATCATCCCAAGCTCCTGCGCCCATTGGTCCTTATAGCCAAGCGGTTTTGGCAAATGGTGTTTTGTACGTTTCAGGTCAAATTCCAATAGACCAATCTACTGGAGAATTGATCTCAGGAAGTATTGAAGCCGAAACAGAGCAGGTTATGAAAAATTTAGATTTCATCCTGAGAGAAGCTGGGAGCAACTTCAAAAATGTCGTGAAGTGTTCCATTTTCATTAAAGACATGGGAGATTTCGCTAAGATCAATGCCGTGTATGGTACTCGATTCGATGAAAATCCTCCAGCAAGAGAAACTGTGCAAGTCAGTGAGTTACCAAAGGGCGTGAATGTGGAAATTTCCTGCATCGCTCTTGTTGACTAATTTTGAATCAATCCTAATCCCGAACCATTTCTAATGGAAAATGTACGTGTAAGATTTGCTCCAAGTCCTACAGGGGCGCTACATATTGGTGGAGTGCGAACCGCTCTTTTCAACTATCTATTTGCCAAAAAGAACAACGGAAAATTCATTCTACGAATCGAGGATACCGACCAATCACGCTTCGTCGAAGGAGCAGAGGAATACATAAAAGAGTCTTTGGAATGGTGTGGACTTGAATTGGATGAAAGCCCTTGGACTGGCGGAGACTATGCCCCATACAGACAATCCGAACGCAAAGACATCTATTTTCAATATGCCGAAAAGCTAATCAACGATGGGCATGCATATTATGCCTTTGATACGCCAGAGGAATTAGATGAAATGCGTGAGAAGCTGAAAGAGACCAAGGCAATCAATCAGCAGTACAATTCGGTGACACGTTTGACCATGAAAAATTCGCTTACACTGAGCGAAGAAGAAGTGCAATCGCGGATATCCTCCGGCGAACCTTATGTCATTCGTTTGAAAATTGATCCAAAGGAGGAAGTAAGATTAAATGACTTGGTAAGAGGTTGGGTGAAAGTTCATACCTCAACTCTGGACGACAAGGTCATTATGAAATCGGATGGTCTGCCTACCTATCATCTCGCCAATGTGGTAGACGATTACCTAATGAAAATCACGCATGTGATTAGAGGTGAAGAATGGCTTCCTTCTGCCCCCACTCATGTTTTGTTGTACAAATTTATTGGTTGGGAAACTCAGATGCCTCAATTCGCTCATTTGCCTCTCATTCTTAAGCCGGACGGCAATGGTAAGCTGAGCAAAAGGGCAGCAGATAAGGCAGGCTTCCCTATTTTTCCTTTGAACTGGGAAGATCCCGAAACAGGAGAATTGGCGGTAGGATTTAGAGAACAAGGATACATCCCTGAAGCTCTGGTGAATTTTCTTGCATTTCTTGGTTGGAATCCAGGAACAGATCAAGAAATTTTCTCCCTCCAAGAACTGGGCGAGGAATTCTCCCTTGAGAAAGTCAATAAGGCAGGAACTAAGTTTGATGTCGAAAAAATCAAATGGTTCAATCAACAATATTTAAAAAATGCGGATGTCAACCAGCTCGCAGAGAACTTCCTTTTGGGAATAAAAGCACAAGGACATGATTGCTCTCTAGAGCACGCACAGATAATTGTCAACTTGTTTAAGGAGAGAGTTACTTTTCCGCAAGAAATGATTCCAGCCTCCTTGTTTCTTTTCGAAGCACCCAATCAGTTTGATGAAAAAGTGATCCAAAAAAAGTTGAACGAACAGGCGATTAGAGGGCTGAACCTTTTTTCAGACGCATTGTTAGAACAAGAGACAATAACCGGGGAAGAAGCTAAATTGTTATATTCGGACACACTTAATGGCGCTGAAATAAACCCAGGAGCCGTGATGCAGGTATTGAGAGTGGTGATTTCAGGACAGCCGGGCGGGCCGGATTTGATGGAAATAATATCCCTGATGGGACCTAAAAGAACTGCTGAACGGATTCAGTCTTCCCTTGACAAATTGAAACACTAAACTGATGGCAAAAGACAAAAAACCAAAAGTGAGTAAGGAGCTTGAAGGATTTGATGTGAGCATTGATTCATTCGGCGAACTGAAATCCAGCCTGAACATTGACAAAATCAATCAGTTTTTGAACAAGACGGTGGACGATAAAAAGCTCCGAGATAGAGACGATTTAGAAGAAATTAAGAATAAGAAGCAGGAAGAAGAGTAGTCATGATCGCAGTAGTTTCACCCGCCAAAAATCTCGATTTTAAAACTGAGCACAATGTGAGCGCAACACAGCCAAGATTGCTCGATTGCACTAATGAGCTCATAGACGTGATGCGGAAAAAGTCCGTAGATGAAGTGAAAGACCTGATGAGTATTAGCAAACAGCTAGCGGGTCTTAATGTGCACAGATACAAAGAATACAGCTCCGTCCATAACCTCGAAAACTCAAGGCCTTCCGTTTTTGCGTTCAATGGAGATGTCTATCAAGGATTGCAAGCAGAAACCTTCGATGAAGCCAAGCTAGAGTTTGCACAGAAGCACCTGCGAATATTATCCGGATTGTATGGGCTTCTTAGACCACTCGATTTGATTCAGCCATATCGTTTGGAAATGGGTACAAAACTGGCGTTTGATGATTTTAAAACGCTCTATGAATATTGGGACAACACCATTCTCGACTTGCTTCTAAAGGATTTAAAAGAACAGGGTGATGATATTATTCTCAACTTAGCCTCAAACGAATATTTCAAATCAATTGATAGAAAGGGGATTTCGGCCAGAGTGCTTGACGTAGAATTCAAGGATTTCAAAAAAGACAAATACAAGATCATCTCATTCTATGCTAAGAAAGCTAGAGGGCTGATGTCAAGATTTATGATCGAAAATAAAATTACAGATCCAAATGACCTTCGGGCATTTGACTATGGAGGATATTACTTCGATCAAAGTGAATCGACCGACAACAAACTCGCCTTCAAAAGAGACGCTAAGAAATAACCAAAACTTATATTTGTTTTTCATTCGGGATGTGGCGTCCCGATCCCGATCAATCGGGAGGATTAGCGCACAATGTATTTCGTTTATATCATCCAATCCATTAAAGACAACTCGTGGTACTATGGATTCTCTGAAAATCCCGAAGTTCGATTGGTATTTCACAACGCTGGACAATCTACTTTTACCAAAAGAAAAATTCCTTGGGAATTGATCTTTAAGAGATCATTTGATTCTAAGTCTGATGCGCTTAAATTTGAAGTTTATCTCAAAAAAACCAGAAACAAAGATTTTATAAAGCGAGAATTCAATGAATTCTTTATTCGGGATGTGGCGCAGCTCGGTTAGCGCACCACTTTAGGGTAGTGGGGGCCGCTGGTTCAAATCCAGTCATCCCGACAGCTCCTAACGCCACCTTCGGGTGGCTTTTTTACATTTGCTAAAACCTAACATTGGAAGCACTAGGAATCGACATTGGAGGCACGGGAATGAAAGCAGCTCCCGTAAATATCGCAACAGGGGAATTACTGGCAGAGCGTCTGAGAATTGATACGCCAAAATCGGGTAAACCTGCCGACATGACTGAGATAATTCTCGAACTTATCCATCACTTCAAATGGAAGGGGGCGGTGGGTTGCGGCTTCCCGGCAGTGGTGAAATCTGGCATTGCTAAAACTCACAGCAACCTTCATAAAAGTTGGCTGGAAATGAATATTAAGGAACTATTCGAAAAAAAGTCATCCTGCCCTTTTACAATTCTAAATGATGCTGATGCGGCCGGTCTGGCGGTCATGAAATTCGGCGTGGGGAAAGGATTGGGCGGAAAGGTTCTTGTGCTCACCATCGGGACTGGGATAGGGTCAGCGCTGTTCCTAAACGGCCAGTTAGTTTCGAATACCGAGTTCGGTCGAATCAATTCATTCAAAGGAGATGCAATGGAATTGTACGCCTCAAGAAGCGCAAAAAAGAGAGAAGATTTGTCTATGAAAAAATGGAGTGCTCGTTTCAACTATTTTTTGAATCATATTGACTCCATTATTTCACCTGATCACATAATTATCGGTGGCGGCATGAGTAAGAAATTCGACAAGTTCAAAGAACATCTCACAGTAGAAGCCCCTGTCTCAGTGGCTCGGTTTCAAAACGATGCAGGAATCATCGGTGCTGCACTAGCCACTGGAGACGTCTAGTCATTGCGCATCCAGTACCTTTGACCAGATGAACAAAAAATCGATCTGCGTTCTTGTTCTACTCATAACTTCGATAAGTTTATTCGCAGGCGATCTACGCCGCATCCAAAAAAAATTCGAAAATAAGGACTGGGATAAAACAGAAGAACTCATCAAAAAATCGATCGAGGATGAATCAGTAAATCCAGGGGCGAAGTACTACTACTCAAGACTTTTCTTGGAATCAGCGTTTGCCAGAACAAATCTTGATTCAGCTAGAATTTTCATTTTTGAAGCAGTTTCCGATTATCAAAGTGCGTCAGAGGATATGCTGGAAGAACTGGCAGATGAGGGTATCACTGAAAGTGATCTTATCGAACTTCATGCTTCCATTTCCAAACTCTGCTTTGAAAGAGCCCAAAGAAGAAATACCATTGAAGATTGGAATGCCTTTCTCAATCAGTATCCGGATTTTGAAAACTTAAATCACGCTATTGATAGCCGTGACGAGCTAGTTTATGATCAGCTCCTGAACGCCCTCTCCATTTCTGCAGCGAGGGATTTTATAGAAAGTTATCCTTCCTCCATCTTCATGGAGAGCGCAAAGAATAAGCTCGATAGTATGCTTGTGAGGAAGCACAGCTCCTCACAATCTCAGCAAGACCTTGTTCGCTTCCTTCAGGAAAATCCCACAAGCGAGTATGCCTCAGAGGCACGAGACAACCTTCTTCCACTGATGACTCTCTCCGGGGATCGGTCATACTTTCTTGAATTCATTAAAGCCTACCCTAAAACTAAAACAGCTCGAAAGGCGCTCGCCATGCTTTTTCATCTAGACGCGGAGCAAAACTTTTCTTTCAAGAATCGCTACCTAGACTTTCATCCGAAAAGTGACAGCCTGAGAAATGAAATAGAGAATAAAAATTCATTCTTCTTTCCGGTTTTCGAGAAGACCTTTCAACTCGTGTCACAATCCGGTAGGTCCGTCGAAACAGGACTCACTGAGCTGGATCAAGACCTGATTTGTGAGGGCATTCAGTCGGATATTGTTTCTGGCCGGTCAGGCGAAGACCCAATAATCGTTAACCTCGAAGGAAAAAGGCTTTTCAAAGGAAAACTGATCAAGGAACTTGGTTTTGGGTTCTTGTTGATTGAGAAAGTTGGCCAGAAATCATTGGTGCACAAATCAGGGTTGACCATTCTGGAAAACATAGAAGACGCTGAGATACTGAATGGCTCATTTCTAAAAGTGAAAAAATTAGAATGGGGACTTTATTCTCTTTTGGGCCTACAGGTAGCCGATCACCGTTTCGACGATATTTTTCTGCAAGGCAATTTTTGGTTCTTCAAAAAAGACGACCTGTTTGCTATTACTAGCCAAAGCGACATTACAAACACCTACCCTGAAGGACTATTTCTGGAATTTAAGTTTGAGGATTTTGAGGTAGTCAATGAAGACAAACTCATAGGGTTTCGGGACGATCGCGAATGCATGATTAAAAGCGACGGCTCCTTCATTGTTCCCTGGGGCATTCACCAAATTTTTCCTGGAGACTATAAGGAATACGTAAAGGACGCTCGGGGGTATGCTTTCTTTGATAATCCCGAGCACTTCGAATATGTAGAGGCCAATGCAGGATTTACCATGCGCAAAATAAGCTCAGATCAGTGGTCACTATTTGCCAATGAACAGAATTGGATGCTACCCCTTAGAGACAGTCTTCGCTTGATAAACAACTCCTGTGCATTACTTATGGGGGACGAGAGAATCCTATTCTTTACCAATCAGAATCAACTCAAACTCACAGCCGAACAGCAGGTTTTTACTTTGTCGCCTAGTCACCCCTATATTCTCGTGAAAGATGATGTTTCTGCAGTAATCAGCGAAAAGGGTGAGCGGATTTTCAGTGGCAATTTTGACCAAATAAAGTTGCTGTCTGACACCCTCTTTTCGGTTTCATTTAGAAAGAAGTTTGGAGTAATCACCTCATCCGGCAATCAAATTCTCCCAATTGAATATGACTTTATCAGTCTAACAGGAAGCATCATCACAACACTGAAAAAAAATAAAATCGGGATGTTTGACTTGAGGACAAACACGTTGATTGAGCCAAAATACGAATCCAAATTTCTTCCATTTGGGACGTACCATCAGACGTCAATTTCAACAAAGTTTGGGCTACTGGACTCAGATGAAAATGAAATACTTCCTTTCCAATACGACGAACTTAAGTATTGGACTGATTCGCTTGTTTGGGCAAAACAAGATGACAAATTTCAATTAGTCAATCTTACAAATTTGGAAGTCGAAATGGAAGTGACGCTACTGTCCGATTTCCCATCTGAAATTGGTGAGACTGTTAAATTCTATGATACCCGAGGTTTCGGTCTCAGAAATAGTGAATTGGGTTTGATTCTTGAGCCCACTTTTTCTGAAATCAGAATGTTGGGTACTACCGAAAAAGGGGTTCTTATTGGCGAGCAGGCCTTGCCTCAAGCAGGGTACCGAGTCCTCTCCTATTTTGATTTCAGGGGTAGACGTATTTATTCTCAGGCGTATCGAGCAGAAGACTATGAGCGACTTTTTTGCGATGATTAGAATTTTTTCGATATTTCGATCATGACAGCCAGCGATTTTGATGACCTACCCGTCGAGGCGAGACTCCAATGGATTTACTTCGAAGGAGAATTCGTCATGGATATTCGGTACTATGAGTACAAAATCAATCTCTATCAGGTCAAGAACTTCTACATTGAAGTATTCTACCATCACAAAAAAGATCAGATAGTCAAAATCAGAACGCTGGACCACACTTGCACACGCATGAAATTTTATGCCGATCAAGTGAAACTCGAACAAGTGGCATAAAAAAAGCCACCCAAATTTTGGATGGCTTAAAGCTTAGGTTAACTACATAATCTTTACTCCTTCTTCTTCTTACCACTTCCGGCAATTGATTCTCTCATTTCCGTATCCGCTTCAATATTCTTGAACTTGTAATAGTCCATAATACCAAGGTTTCCACTTCTGAACGCTTCCGCCAATGCTTTCGGCACCTCAGCTTCAGCCTCAATCACTTTGGCTCTCGCTTCCTGAGCCTTGGCAACCATCTCTTGCTCTTCTGCTACGGCCATTGCTCTTCTCTCCTCGGCCTTTGCTTCTGCCACTTTCAAGTCAGCGGAGGCTTGATCAGTTTGAAGCTTCGCTCCAATATTGGCTCCCACATCCACATCCGCAATATCAATAGAAAGAATCTCGAACGCCGTACCTGCGTCAAGTCCTCTTTGAAGGACAAGTTTCGAAATTTTATCCGGGTTTTCAAGTACCTGCTTGTGAGTAGCCGCAGAACCAACCGAGGTTACAATACCCTCTCCCACTCTTGCCAAAATGGTCTCCTCTCCTGCTCCTCCAACCAGCTGTTGGATATTTGCGCGAATAGTCACACGTGCTTTCGCAATGAGCTGAATTCCATCAGCTGCAACTGCAGCAACAGACGGAGTGTTAATCACTTTTGGATTCACAGATATCTGCACCGCCTCAAAAACATCTCGTCCTGCCAAGTCAATGGCCGTAGCTTGTTTAAAGGTCAAATTAATATTCGCTTTATCAGCAGAGATCAACGCCTTTATAACCAATGGCACATTGCCACCTGCCAAATAATGCGTCTCCAAATCCGATGATTTTAATTTTCTTCTCACCGAGGCATCATCTCCCTCCATGAGAGTGAGTCCCGCCTTGGTAGCGGTAATCAAAGAATTCACCACAATTGATGGAGGCACTTTCCTGATTCGCATAAAGACCAGCTCCAACAGGCCTACTCTCACTCCAGAGAAAATGGCCGTAATCCAGAGATTGACTGGGACAAAATACAGAAAAGTGAAAAAGGCGATAATACCGCCGACAACTACTAAGATGAGGGTCAATTGATCCATCTCAAAATGTGATTAAACAGGTTTGACAAAAATTTTATTTCCTTCTACGCGAAGCACCTCAATTTCAACATTTTCTTCTACAAATCCACCGTTTGATCGAACTTCTAATTCATGATCTTCAAAGAGTGCCTTTCCAATTGGTTTCAGCGAAGAAACACTTTTCCCTTTGTCTCCTACCGAAACCACAAACATGCCGTCATTCACTCGGCCTTCCATTGTGGACTTTAATGAAAACCGTTCCCATGATCGGTTTCTAAAGGAAATGTATATAAAGAGAGCACTAACAATTAAGCTACCAATGAGGGTGAGCGTCCCGACTGTGTTCCCAAAAACTTCATAGGCTTTGTAAATCCCAAAACCCATACTTAGGAAACCCGCGATTCCAACAACCGTGGTGCCAGGCACAAAAATGATCTCCACTATGATAAGAACAAGACCCAGTAAAACGAAAATGGCAATCGGTAACCACTCCATAATTAATAAGCTTTAGAGAAGAGCACGCGCTGTTTTGAGGGCTCCCCAGTAAAGATACATTTTCCATCCTCCATTTTACCGTCCAGGGGAATACATCGGATAGTCGCCTTTGTTTGTTCCTGTATTTTAGCCTCAGTTTCCCCTGTGCCGTCCCAGTGCGCATAGACAAATCCTTCCTCAATTTTCTTCAAAAATTCATCCCAAGTATCCGCTTGCTGAGTATGTTCTTCTCTGAATTTTAGCGCCTTACCGTAGATGTTTTTCTGAATTTCACCGAGCAAATTTTCAACAAATGCGACGGCCTCATCTGCCTTTATGACTTGTTTTTCCTTGGTATCTCTTCTCGCCACTTCTAACGTACCATTCTCCATATCTCTTGGCCCAATGGCAATTCTGACCGGCACTCCTTTCATTTCATATTCTGCGAATTTCCAACCCGGTTTATGGGTGTCACGATTGTCAAACTTCACTGAAATGCCTTTTGCTCGGAGTTCCTTGGTGAGTCTCTCTGCTAGTTCCGAAATGAGATCAAGCTCCTCTTGGTGCTTGTAAATTGGAACAATTACCACCTGATCTGGTGCAAGTGCTGGAGGCAATACCAGCCCATCATCATCAGAGTGTGCCATTATTAAAGCCCCCATCAACCGAGTACTCACTCCCCAGGAGGTTCCCCAAACATATTGTTCCTTGCCATCCTTCCCTGCAAACTTCACATCAAAAGCTTTCGCAAAATTTTGACCTAAGAAATGCGAAGTTCCTGCCTGTAGAGCCTTGCCATCCTGCATCATCGCCTCGATGCAATAGGTATCCACAGCCCCGGCAAATCGCTCACTCTCAGTCTTCACTCCCTTGATCACAGGCATAGCCATATACTCCTCGGCAAAAGTTGCATAGACATTAAGCATTTGAACCGTCTCACCTACAGCCTCCTCAGCGGTAGCATGAGCCGTGTGTCCCTCTTGCCAAAGAAATTCAGCGGTCCGAAGAAACAACCTCGTGCGCATCTCCCATCTCACGACATTCGCCCACTGATTTATTAAAAGTGGAAGATCTCGGTAGGATTGAATCCAGTTTTTATAAGCATCCCAAATGACAGTTTCAGACGTTGGCCTCACGATCAATTCCTCTTCCAATTTGGCATCCGGATCTACGATCACACCCGATCCATCTTCAGCATTTTTCAGTCTATAATGAGTAACCACTGCACATTCTTTTGCAAAACCCTCCACATGTGCAGCTTCCTTGCTCAGATATGACTTTGGAATGAAAAGCGGGAAATAGGCGTTCTGATGCCCCGTTTCCTTAAACATTTTATCCAAGGTCTGTTGCATCTTTTCCCAAATGGCAAAGCCGTACGGTTTTATGACCATACAGCCTCTTACGGGCGAATTTTCAGCCAGCCCAGCTTTTTTAATGATCTCGTTGTACCACAGTGAATAATCTTCTGATCTTGGGGGAATGGCCTTACTCATTAGTCTTTAACTATATTGGTATAGTAATTGCAAATTTACCAGCGAGTCTCACTGGGAGCGCAAATATAAAGGCGCTATCGGAACATAATAGGGGGGTAGGAACGTATAACACTTAAACGTTGAAAGTTATGAGAAAGTCAAGCATCATATTCGCATTAATATTTGGTTTTGGAATGGTCGGAGCGGCTCAGGAATACGATGATATGTATTTCAATTCCAACGATCGTAAGAAAGCAAAACAGGAAAGGGAAAAAGAGTTGGAGGCTGAACTGGCTTTTAACGATTCAGAAGACTACTATTTCGAAGACGACTACTCAACAAACTATGTCGATCCAGCATCGATAGATAAATACGATCGACAGGCAGAGGAAGCAAGATTACAGTATCAATCGCAGTACAACTCTACCAACAGCATGGTCAATCAAGGCAATGCAAATTTCGGTGAGGAGCCCTTGAGCTTTCAGTATACTCAGTATACTGATGACTATTACTACGATGATAATTATGTAGAACCAGGTACAACCATTATCAATAACTACTATGGCAATAACCAACCAAATTGGAATGGGAATTTTGGATATAATTCATTCTACAATCCATATTACGGCTGGGGAAATGGCTGGTCCTTCTCTTTAGGCTGGGGTGGCGGATGGAATTCTTACTGGTGTGATCCTTTCTGGGATCCTTGGTATTACAATACAGCCTTCTATAATCCTTGGGGTTTTGGTGGTGGATTTTATGGCGGATATGCATGGAGGAATCCTTGGAGAAGAACTTGGTTCTACTCACCCTATGACTATGGTGGTTACTACATTGTAAAGAATACACCTTCGAAAAGAGATATCAGGGGGGTCACAAGAGGTGCGAGATCAGATCGAGGAGGCACGGTCATTGGCTCGAATGGAACAAACAGACCCAGCAGAGGAACCACAACGGCTTCCTCATCCAATTCAAGAGATTATTCTAGAGCTCAAGAGACTTACTACAATAGATCAAGAACTTCAACTCGGTCAAGTGGCACAACCAGTATGAGGTCTACAACTCGACCTAACTTGAGTACTCCTTCAACAAACACAAGAGGAGGGAATAGCAATTATTCTGCTCCAAGTAGATCGAGCTATTCATCCGGAACAGCTACCCAACAATCTAGAGGGACTACCACAGGTACTACTAGAAGATCAGGATTGCTGAATCCCACGAATCGAGGTTCGATCATCTTTCGCGGAAACCCCGCTGGAGGAACTTCAACCCTGAATCGTGCTGGAAGTAGTAGTACGAACATTAATAGATCGAGCAATAGCAGAAGTTCGAGTGTGAATAGATCAAGCGGTAGTTCGTCAAGATCTGCCGTGCGATCTAGTAGCAGTAGCTCAAGATCATCTTCTTCAGGACGAAGTTCCAGTTCATCTAGCAGTAGAGGTTCCAGTTCTAAAGGCTCATCCAACCGATCAAAAGGAAACTAGTTTCCACTTAAAACAAACTCAAAATGGGAAAATTGAAGCTAATAATGGTTAGCCTGATTGGGGTCTGCGCATTTCAGGCAAACGGACAGTTCGGGTATTATCAAGATGCACTCAAATACAGTCAAACTAATTGGTTGGTTGGCAGCACTGCAAGAATGCAAGGGCTAGCAGGAACGCAAAATTCGTTAGGTGGAGATATCAGTTCCATTCACTCAAATCCGGCTGGATTAGGCTTTTACAATAGAAATGCCGCAGGACTTACCATGGGATTAGGGTTTCAAAACTCCGACGATTCCTTTACAGGTTTAACAACACCAAATTTTAATAACACCTTCAATATTAGTAATGCTGGTGTTGTGATGAATTTTAATAAGGGGCGGTATACGGAAGACAAATTCAAGGGTGGATCTTTAGGCATTTCAATTGCGCGAGTCAATGACTTCAATAGGCAATACCGCTATGAAGGCGAAAGTGGAACCTCCATTGTGGATTACTTAGTCGAACGGGCCAATAGTTCCTCTGTACTAAACCCAAGTGTACAGGCATATGAAGATAATAATGAATTTCTTCTTGCCGGAGCATATCATCAATTCTTAATTGATTTGGCTGATTATGATCAATTCCCAGATTACATTGAAGAGGATCAAGGTGGACAAGCCGTCATTGTACCTCAAGATTCCGATGGAACACTTGAGGGTTTTTCTACTCCATTTGGTCGTACGGGTGGCTCCATTCCTTACCAACAAGAAAACATTGTAGAAACGGGCTCGCAAAATGAAATCAGTTTTTCATGGGGTGGTAACTACGACGACAAAATATACTTCGGAGCAGGTTTAGGAATCCAAACTCTATATAATCGAATAGAGCGTGAGTACATAGAAAGTGAATTTCTATTTGGTGATGAAATCGATCCTTGGATTAATTCAATCACCTTGAATGAAGAAATAGTTTCTAGAGGAGCTGGTATTAACACCACATTCGGTCTTATCGTTAGGCCAATAGATTTTATTACCGCAGGTGTTTCATACGAATCACCTACATACTTGACCATTAATCAAGAAAGCACGCAAGACTTAGCCGCAAGCTGGGGAGACTACTTCTATGAAGATTTTGAAGGAAACACATATGATTTACTTGACCTAGATCCTTACTTGAGTCCTGTCATTTTGACCAAATACAAATTAAAAACACCTGCCAAGGTGAATTTAGGTGCTTCCGTCTTTGTTGGCAAGAATGGCTTTTTATCAGCCGATTTGGAAGTGGTAGATTATGCCAATGCTGAACTTCAATCGAATGACTTTTCGCCCCTTACGGCCAATCAGGAAATTTTTGACAATTTTCGATCAATAATTAATTATCGAATTGGAGGTGAATACCGGTTGGACAACATTCGATTCAGAGGTGGTTATTCATTCAATCCTGATCCAAGAATTGGTGGGAGAAATAATCGCAAATTCACCACTTTTGGAGTCGGCTATAAAACATCAGACTTCTTCTTGGATTTAGCGGTGGTGAATGCTAAGTCAAAGCCAAACTACTCACCTTATGAGCTGAGTCAAGAAGCTCAAGACAATGGTTTTAAAAACCCTTTGGTTAGATCAAAAATTAAGAATACAACAATAGCGATAACGGCAGGGTTTAATTTCTAACTCACTATGAGCTGGTGAAGAAATTGCGGAGTTCGACCAATAATTCGCATGGTTCTAAATGGTCGGACTCCATCCCTGCTTGTTGATAAAAAGGCTTCCTTTTCTCCAAAAGGTGCTGTAGCGTCTCTAATGGCTCTCCTGAAATGAGCGGGCGATTGGTGTCAGACGCCACCCGCTCCGCGACTATTTCCAATGGAGGATTCAAGTAAACAGTGAAGCCATTTTCCTGCATCCAATCCATGTTGTGATGAAAACAGGGAGCCCCTCCTCCAGTAGCAATCACGCAACGCTCGCCAACGATTTTCCTCAATTCGTCTCGCTCTATTTCCCTGAATCGCTCTTCGCCATCCTGAGTAAAAATCTCCGGAATGGACTTTCCTGCAGAGAATACTATCCGATCATCAAGGTCAATGAATGTATATGCCAATTCCTTTGCAAGCTCCTTTCCCATGGTCGTCTTACCCGATCCTGGCAAGCCAATTAAGAAAAGTCTTGAAGGAAAATTCATTGAACCAATTTTGATATTTCTTTGCTAGAAGGTAGCGCATTGTAATGCCACTTTCCTTTGACTACACCATCTTGAAAAATAAGAACTCCTGGATTCGAACGAATCATTGCCTTAAGGACTGTGGCGTCTGCATAAAAGAAGGGTAAAGCAATTTGATTCTCATGCCTGAACGTTTCGAACAGATCATATCCCGAAGAGGTCAAAATCCATGTCTCAACTTCAGATGCCTCTGCAAGCTCTTTCATTTCAGAAACATTCTTAGTTGAAGATTTGGACACATCGTGAAAAACGAAAATCATTTTCGTACCAATCAAAATTTCTTCGGTGTATTCTCCATCATCGTTCCATACACTGAAGTCGCTAATTTTCGGGGTAGCTTCATCGGGATTCAGAAGATTGGCCGCCTTCATTTCATATCCTGGCTCAGTTGGATAGCTATCAAATCGATACTCCCTGCCATCCCTTTCCATTACATATTCGTATTTAGCTCCTTCCTCAGGCACCATTTGCTCTGGGATACTTTTGCCGACAGCATATGCCCTGAAGTCAATAAATGGCAAGAACCAAATGGCCATCAGAGCAATCCCAGTGCAAACAAGAGTAGCGGCTGACATGATTATGTTTTGTGCTTTTACCGAGAGATACTCCTTGTAGTTGTGGAAATTGAAGAAGATCACGAAAATCAGAACGACAAGAATGACATCCTTATAGAAGCTTTCCCATGGCGTGAGTTTGATGGCGTCACCGAAGCAACCGCAATCTGTCACCTTGTTGAAGTATGCGGAGTAAAAAGTGAGTGCCGTGAAAAAGAGAATAAGTACTATCAATGTGATAGAAGTGATCGGCATGCGATAGGCAATGATGAGGGCAATCCCCAATACCACCTCCAACACACTTAAGAAAACCGCAAGGAACAAGGCCGCAGGCACAAAACTCTCAAAGAATGGAGCAAAGTCCTGAGCAAAAACCTGAAAGTACTCCTCCAGTTTAATGGCTGTCCCGATGGGATCATTCAGCTTTATTAATCCTGAAAAAATGAACAGTCCTGCAACGGCAAAACGCGCGAATTCTCGAATGATTTTCATTTCGTTTTTTCTTGTAATAATATCAATGCAAAAATGGCGTAGTTGATCATATCCTGATAATTGGCATCTACTCCCTCAGAAATTAAAGTCTTGCCCGAATTGTCCTCAATCTGCTTTACTCTAAGGAGTTTCATCAGAATAATGTCGGTAATGGAACTCACCCGCATGTCCCTCCAAGCCTCCCCATAGTCATGGTTCTTGTTTTCCAGAAGTTTCATCGTGTCCGACACCACCTCATCGTACATTGGACCAAGTTTGTCGAATGAAATTTCCATTTCCTTTTCTCCATCCAATTTCATCTGAATCAACGCGATAATGCAATAATTCACGATTCCTAAAAACTCCGAACTGATCCCCTCATCAACTCTTTGTGCGCCTTTATCCTGAATAGAACGAATTCGCTGGGCCTTAATAAAAATCTGATCTGTGATAGAAGACAATCGTAAGATTCTCCAGGCAGTCCCATAATCGTTAGTCTTTTTTTCGAATACGTCACGACAATCAGAGATGATCTCTCGGTATTGTTTAGCGGTTAGTTCATTCATTCATGCAATCTTTGTAGGCCTCAGGCAACCCCTGCAAAACTATCAATTTTGGCTCCTAAAAAAACCTTAAAAATAAACGGACAGTTACTCGACTTGAGCGAACCAAAAGTCATGGGGATTCTAAATGTCACGCCGGATTCATTTTACGAGGGAAGCAGAAAGTCGACTGTTAATGAGGTGTTAAAGTCAGCAGAGCGAATGCTTTCAGAAGGGGCAATCTTTCTCGACGTGGGAGGATATTCTTCAAGACCAGGGTCAGCAGACGTTTCAGTTCAAGAGGAGATGAACCGTGTGATCGCACCAATTAATGCGATCATTAAAGAATTTCCTGAATGCCGCATTTCCATAGATAGCTTCAGGTCTGAGGTTGCAAAAGCGGCATGTGATGCCGGGGCAACTATCATCAATGACATCTCCGGTGGACATTTGGATCAGCTAATGCTGCCAATGGCGGGTGAGTTACAGATTCCGTACATCGGGATGCACATGAGAGGAACCCCTCAGACCATGAAAGCGCTCACGGACTATGATGACCTCTTAATCGAAATGGGGCATTATTTTTCTGAGATGCAAGCTTCTTGTCTCGAGCATGGCATTCATGACCTGATAATCGATCCGGGATTTGGGTTCGCTAAGACAATCGAACAAAATTTTGACCTCTTAAAGCATCTTGACTACCTCTCACACATTGATTGTCCTATCTTGGTTGGGCTTTCGCGCAAGTCAATGATCTTTAAGACTTTGAACATTGAACCAAAGGATGCACTGAACGGAACTTCCGGCTTGAATGCGATAGCTTTGCTGAAAGGGGCAAGCATTTTGCGGGTACACGACGTGAAAGAAGCTGTAGAACTAACAAAATTGATTGGTAAGCTGAGATGATCCTTGGATTTAAAATTGGATTTTTGGAAATCGGATGGGTGGATGTCATCGACATTTTCCTAGTTGCAATATTGCTTTCTCAGGTATACAAGCTCATGCGTGGAAGCATGGCCATCAGGGTTTTCCTCGGATTCCTTTCTCTATACCTGATCTACCTAGTCGTGCGGGCCGCAGAGATGGAGCTGCTCTCCAATATTCTAGGCCAGTTCATGGGTGTTGGAGTCATAGCCGTGATCATTTTATTTCAGCAGGAAATCAGAAAATTTCTTTTGCTTGTAGGCAGAACCACCTCTTTTCAGGATGGTAGATTCATGAAAAATATGAAATCCATTATCAATGCCTCCTCCACCAAGCAGATAGATGCCACTCCCATCGTGGATGCCGCAAAGACCTTGGGTGCTTCAAGTACTGGAGCTCTGATCGTTCTCTCGAAGGACTCAGAATTGAAGTTTTACGTGGAGTCCGGGGATAGAATCGAGGCGATTCTATCCAAGCGATTGCTCATTTCAATTTTCAACAAAGACAGCCCTATGCACGACGGTGCAGTCATTGTCTATAATGGAAAAATTCTGGCTGCCAGATGTATACTACCGGTCACGGACAAAGATGATCTCCCAGCAAATTATGGACTTAGACACAGAGCGGCCATTGGCATGAGTGAGATCACTGACACACTTTTGATAGTGGTATCGGAAGAAACTGGGCAAATCAGCACGGCGCAAAATGGTGAAATCTCTAGCAATCTTTCTTCTCAGGAATTGCGACAAGCCATTAATGATTATTTGAGAGAGGAACCAAGCACGCGAGAATCATTTGCAAAGTTCTTCCGAAAACGAGCAGCCGTCTAGATCAGGTATTCGGCAGCTATTGCCAGACCTGCCCCTACCAAACTCACGATTGTTTTGTTTAATCCAAAACTATGCTCAGGGCTGGTCTCAACGAAGATGGTGGTAGAAATGTGCAAGAAACTACCGCAAACAATCGCAAATAAAGTGAGCACTGTTCCTTCTGAGAAAACCAGAGAAGTACTCAGCACGAGCCCAATCGGAGAAGCAATGCTGAAAAGAATTAGCAGTAGCCATTTGGCCTTACTCTCCCACAATATGACCATCAGGGCAAAGGCTGCCGGAAGCTTATGAAGGACTATTCCGAAGAGCAATGAATACGACTCATGCTGTCCATGAAATGGAGACTCATGCGTCAGGAGCGTCCCTTCCAAAATTGAATGGATGATAAGGGCAGTTAGAATAGAAACTTTCGTGCCTATGGATTCTATTCCGTGAGAGTGGGTATGCCCGTGCTCCACGCCCCGTGAAAAATACTCAAGCACTCGCTGAAGGAAGAAGCCTAAGAGCACCCACAGACCAATACGTTTTGGGTTCTCACTGAGCGAATAAAGTTCAGGAATGATGTGAATGATCGTGACGGCAAATAGAAACGAGCCTGCAAAAACTAACATTAATTGAATGTCAATTTTTCGCCTATTAATGAGGGGGACGACCAGTCCGCCTGCAATCACGCTTAAAATCAAAATGGCAAGAGTAAGGATCATTGTTCTTTCAAAACTTGAAGGTATTCAGAAATACCCGTGGATTCGTAAATATCCAATTCATCATCCGTTTGAAAAATGAAAACGGCCTCCAAGTTTGGATCGGCCTCCACGATCTTAATGGACTGCTCCAAACCAAGCACCATAAAGGCCGTGGCATACGCATCTGCTGTCATGCAGTCTGGTGCAAAAACTGAAGTGCTTAGCAGGTTGTGGTAGGCGGTGTACCCTGTTCTGGGATCCACAATATGAGCGAAAATTTTTCCCTCCTTTTCGTAGAAATTCCTGTAGTTCCCGGATGTAGCCAGTGATCTATCTTTCATCTGCACGATGGCCATTTGTGCATCATAGCTAGGTGATCTCGGATCCTGAATGCCTATTCGCCACACTTGATCTTTTTGATTGAGGCCCCTGCATCGAACCTCCCCTCCTATTTCCACCATGTAGTTTTCAACCTTCCTCGCTTCCAGCCATTTGCCCACCTCATCCACGGCTTGTCCCTTGGCAATCGCACTAAAGTCAAGGTAAACGCCCGCATCCTTGGTAATGCTTTTTTCAAGCAAATCAACCTTTTCCAGGCCAATTAACAAAAGCAGCGAGTCCACCTTACTACTATCCGGTGCAACAATTGTTTTGTCAGGCCCAAATCCCCAAGCATTGACAAGTGGCCCCACTGTAGGGTCAAATGCTCCACCTGTCTTTTCATAAATTTCGAAGCTCGCTTTCAAAACCTCCTTGAATAACTCAGACGGCTTTGCATTAACTCCCTCTCTATTGAAACCGGAGATTTCAGAATCCGGAATGTAGGTGGAAAGGGATTGGTTAAAGGCAAATAAAATCGAGTCAATGGATTTTTGAAATTCATACTTGCCCACAACTTTCACGCTGTAGCTAATTGAGCCCATTGTAAGCCCAGTGAAATGACTCAGTTCCTTGCTCTTTTCCTTAGGAATCAGCGTGTAAATGGTGACAATGAGCAAAACCGCCGAGAAGATGTAAGAAATTCTTTTTTTGTTCAAAGCTGGCGTCAGATTGACCGCTAAATTAAGACGATTCTTTGATCTCTCCATTCGAATTGGCTTGCATTACAACCTTCGTGTTATATTTGATCACCGAAAAAATCAGAACCTATGATATTCTTACTCTTCGTCTATCTTTTACTTTCTCTTGGTGTGGCCTTCATGGCTTATTTGAAGACTTACGACATGATCGAGTATTTCTTTTTGTCAATCCTCACCACACCTTTTGTCGCGTTCTATTTTCTTCTGAAGACTGATAAGCTACGTTAAAAAATTCGCACCTTATAGAGTCTTGCTGAGGAATGGATAATGGTGCTTTTTTCCTTCGTGGATTTGCAAGGTCAGGAACCAACTGGCTCTGTAACCTTGTAAATCTTCATCCTGATGTATTTTGTCGCGGTGAATTCCATTTGGAGGAAATAGCTAAGGGCGTTGAGGCAACTAAAGCCAAACCCTACGGGCTCCTAAATCAAGGGGACATACTTGATTCTCATTTCGAAGCATTTGTTGACGGTCTCATAAAATTTCACTGCCAAGGCGCTCCTAAATACGGTGACAGGACGCCTATTCCAATTAAGGATTGCTACATTCCCAAGCATAATTACATCGTAATCTTCAGAGATGTGCGAGATGTATTGGTTAGTCTGCATTACCATAACTTCCTTCATACCGAACTTGACGTCCACCCGGATGTAGAGAAAAAAAGGAAACTCTTTTTGAATGATTCAACTTATTTTGAAACCCATAAATCTGAACTTTTGGATTGTGAGGAGGTGACAAGAAACTGGGCCAAACTCTGGAATAACCACATCCTAAGTGATGCTGAATTTATAGAAAGTAAAAACTCTGAAATTGACATTTTCCCTGTTCTTTATGAACAGCTTCATGTGGGTACTGAGAAAATTAGGGATGATATTTATCGGTTTCTGGGTGTCAATCCTTTTGATGCCATGCCTTTGGATGAGAAGAACGAACCTGGAGTGAAAAATCCAGATGTGAATGCTCATAATCGAAAAGGAGAAACAGGCGGATGGAAGAATTATTTCACGCCCGATCAACTCCAATGGGTCAATGAAGAAACCCATGAAGGAATGGATTGGATAAGGCGAAAATTCGAAATTGATTTGGAATGATTGTTTCTTATCAGGAAAAGAACGAAAAAGTCATTCAGGATGGAATTCTTATCGTCGACAGAATATTTGATTCCGCTTTTTACGGAAGTCAGCTGGGTGGCAAACACAATGGTGGCATAAGACAATACGTACGTCACCATTCGTTTTTAGGAGTTTGTCCCAATCGTCTTTTCAATCCTAGCTTTTACCGAAAACAATATCTAAGCGATATTTCTGAAGAGCCTGCCAGTCACTATCTATCTTCCGATGGACATAATGCCCCTCATATACTATTTGACGTCTCTCATTTTTTGTCAACTCGCAGCTCTGGATTTAGTGAGGTCACACCTCTTGAAGAATTCCTAAAGCAGCCATTTGAAGATAACATATCACCGACGAAATATTTTGACCCGATTTTTTACAAAAGTCAAAATCCAATTGATATCAGAGAAGATGAACCGGCCCTTCTCCATTATTTGCGCGTTGGTGAGAAATCAGGATTATTGCCCTTTGCTTCCTTTGATCCAAAAGAATATCAAAAACCTCTTAAGCCACAATCTTGGTCTCCTTTTGCATACGATGCGCTCACAAAGCTCGAATACTTTGCTTTAGAACAAGAGGACATGCTCGGTTCACTTGGTTTAAACCCTCTGCTTAAAAAAGCTGAGTATGAAGTTAGGAGGGCATTAGCCTCAAAGCTATTTGATGAACATTATTACTTGAAGCATAATTCAGAGGCTAGAAAATCCTCAAATGCACTTGATCATTATTTACAAATTGGATCTAAGGAAGGTGGGTATCCGCATCCACTTTTCAATCCTACTTACTACAGGGAGAAATATAGTCTCACTCAGAATCAAGAGCCTTTAGTTCATTACTTGGAATCTAAGCTTGACGTTCAGCCCCACCCTCTTTTCGACTCCAATTTCTACAGAGCTAAACTCGATGATCACGGCATAGACACGGGGGCCCAAAGTCTATTGGAATTTTTCACATTAAATGGCAGCCAATTCTCATTTTCGCCTTGCAAAGATTTTGATTTTCTTTTTTATCGAAAAGCCTACCCTTACATAAAGGCTAAAAAGCTCAATCCGCTAATCCATTATTTAAAAACTGGTGAAAAGCTTTGGTATAGCCCGTCAGAATTCTTTTTCCCACAAGAAATACCACGCTCAGATGCAGATAGTCACCGAACAGAAACAACAGTGCTGGAAAGAAAATGTACGGGTTCCCTATTCAATTCTTACTCGCATCTACCGCAGTTTCTCCATCAGATAAAAAGATGTCCAAAGGATATTAAAAAGATACTGATTGTTTCGCATGAGGCGACACAGACCGGCGCACCTCTGATAATTCTAAAATTAGCAAAATTTCTAAAAGAGTTTCACGACCTGCAGCCAGTAATAATTGTAGGATCGGGTGGCCCATTACTAAAACAGTTTCGATTGATCGGCCCGACCTACAACTTCTCGCATTGGAACACCGCCATTAAAAATAGAACTCTGAGTGAGGCCGAAATTGTTGCCACTGCCTTGTCCCAGTTTTCATTTGAAGGGTCATTTATGAATTCCGCCGAGTCAGGATTGCTTATTCGATCTATCAAAGAAGTACACCCAAAAATATTCTTTTTGATACATGAATTCGGAGACATGTACCCGGATAATGCATTCGCTGACATCAGCAAATACGCAAAGAAAGTCATAGCTCCCTGCGACATTATTGCCGATTTTGCTCATCGAAACACGCCATTTGCTCCTAATAAAATTAAAGTTCAAGGGCAAGGCCTGTTGAACGAAAAACTGCTCAATCTGGATAAGGAGAAATATCAGAAAAAATTAAAAGCAGCCCTTGAAATTCCAGACAGTGCAATTGTCGTCTTAGGGTGCGGAACGATAGAAAAACGCAAAGGAGTCGACCTCTTCTTAGCCACCGCAAGCAAGGCTATCAAGTCAACTCAGCTGCCTTTATACTTCGTTTGGGTTGGTGGTGTTCATGCCCGGCAAGCTGCTCAGAAAAAGTATTTTGAATGGATTCTGAAGGATGTCGAACTGATGGGGCTTGATGAGAGGGTTTTATTCATAGGAGAAATTCCTGACACCACTAATTATTTTATGGGATCAGATATAATGCTTCTTTCTTCCAGAAGAGATCCTTTTCCCTGCGTAATGCATGAAGCTATGGCCGCAAGACTTCCTGTCGTTTGCTTCGACAAGAGTGGAGGTCACGCCGAAGTTTTTTCCGATGGAAGCGGCCTTGTGGTACCCTATGGGGATACGGAACAAGCCGCTACTGAAATTGTAAACCTCGCGATGAAGGATAATTTCCGAAAAAACGTAGCTAAGCGAGCTTATGCAAAGGTTATGAAACAGTATAATTTCCAAAATTACGTTAGCCGACTAGTGGATTTGTTTCAAAGGGTCCAATCGAATGGGAAGTCAACCAGCAGTCTTTAATTCTACTGATTGGGCTTACAATCAATCTGGTGGAGTTACCTACCTTTAACTCTTCAAAATCGATTGTATGAGGGAGGATTACCTGAACGGAGATGCCGATGGCCTAAGTCAGACTGAAAAAGACATTGAAAGAGCATTAAGGCCGATTTCCTTTGAGGATTTCACAGGTCAGCACAAGGTTGTTGAAAATCTTAAAATCTTTGTTCAGGCCGCAAAGCAACGTTCCGAACCTTTGGATCATGTACTCTTACATGGCCCTCCCGGTCTTGGAAAAACCACCCTTTCGTACATTATAGCGAACGAACTTGGCTCAAGCATGAAGGTTAGCTCAGGCCCGGTCTTAGACAAACCAAGTGAACTAGCGGGCTTACTTACCAACCTCGAACCACACGACGTACTTTTTATTGACGAAATACATCGTCTAAGTCCCGTAGTGGAGGAATATCTCTACTCGGCTATGGAAGATTACCGAATCGACATTATGCTCGATTCGGGACCTAACGCCCGGTCCGTACAAATCGAACTCAATCCGTTCACGCTGATAGGTGCTACTACAAGATCTGGTTTACTTACTTCTCCGCTAAGGGCACGCTTTGGCATCAATTCTCGGCTGGAGTACTATGACAGTAAGTTGTTGACCAATATTGTTGGCCGGTCGGCTGACATTCTGAACTCTGTCATTGATCAGGAAGCGGCCTACGAAATCGCTAGGAGAAGTAGAGGCACCCCCCGAATTGCGAACACATTACTGAGACGAACCAGAGATTTCGCTCAAATCAAGGGCGATGGATCCATCACTCTCGATATTTCCAAAATAGCTCTAAAAGCCTTGGACGTAGATGATCATGGGTTGGACGACATGGACAATAGGATTTTATCTACAATCATTCACAAGTTCAAAGGCGGACCAGTCGGCTTGTCCACCATCGCCACTGCCTGCGGCGAAGAGGCAGAAACCATTGAAGAGGTTTACGAACCATTCCTGATACAGGAAGGCTACATCAAGAGGACTTCAAGAGGTCGTGAGGCTACAGCATTGGCTTATAAACATTTAGGGGAAATTCCACCAAGCCAGACTGGTTCTCTGTTTTAATGGAAGTCAATTTTACAATTGTTACAAGCGCATGAATAAGGCAATTTTCCCTTTACTCCTCCTTTTATTGGCAGGTTGTGGCGACACCAACACCATAAAAATAGTTAGGGCTGAAGCGGTAATTTATTCGGTCTCATCTGCTGATCAAATAACCTTCACGGCTGGCGAAACCATTGGGTCTGCAACCTTGATGTACAATTACAATTTTACCACGCTTGAAATCACAGTTTCTGGGATGACTCCCAATTCTTCTCATGCTATGCACCTGCACATGGGTTCATTAGAAACTCCTACTCATCATTGGAATCAAGGCGGAACGGATTCCTTTTGTAATGAACTGAGTCAGGGAGCCAAATGGAACAAGCCCTTTGCTGGGGATATTGGCAACATTGAAATTGATGAAAACGGAGAAGGCTATTTCAAATTGAGTACTGATCTGTGGAGTCTGAATACCAACAAGGAAACTGATGTATTGGGCACAGTAATTTTCTTCCATGAAAACGCAGAGTTTTTCTCAGCTAGCTGCACAAATGGTAGGGTTGATAAAATACTGCACGCTAATCCTAAAATTGCCGCAGGCACTATTCAACAAGCAGGCAAATAAGAGGGCTTGCAATGCAAGCCCTTTTTAATATTTAGTCTTTCTTTAATAAGTCCCTTATTTCGGCAAGCAATACTTCCTCATTCGAAGGTGCTGGCGGCTCTTCTGGAGCTTCTTCCTTTTTCTTCTGCATTGAATTGTACCCTTTGATCACCATGAAAATCACAAATGCGATGATCACAAAATCAATAATGGTCTGAGTGAACGCTCCATAATTAATAGTGATAGCTGCCGCCTCGCCCGACGCTTCCTGAATCGTATATTTCAGGTCTGAAAAATCTACTCCTCCTAGTGCCATTCCGATCGGAGGCATCAAAACATCATTGACCAATGACGTAACAATGGTCTTGAATGCTGCGCCAATAATTACCGCCACTGCCAGGTCCAGCAGATTGCCCTTCATGATGAAACTCTTAAATTCTTTAAGCATGATATGTTAGTTTGGTTTACCTCAGGTAAATTAAGTCCTGATCACCAAATCCACTAATAAATTGAACAGCCACGCCTCGCATAGCGCACTTGTTAAATCCATATCGGCAGATTTAGGGTTCTCGTTTTGCGGAATTTCAAAGGCAGAATTCCTAGAAGAAGAGGCACCAAAACTTGAGGAGTGGCTCAGCCGAGGCTATCAAGGAAAGATGGGCTATCTCGAAAATCATTTCGATAAAAGACTCGACCCAACGCTCTTGGTGCCAGGAGCCAAATCAGTTGTCTCATTGATTTACAATTACTTTCCAGAGAAAATTCAGGAAAACTCCAATGCTCCAAAAATCGCCAAGTACGCTTATGGGCACGACTACCATTTTGTGATCAAAAACAAACTCAAAGAATTCATGGCTCGAATTCATGAAGAAATTGGGAGTGTAGAAGGTCGTGTATTTGTTGACTCGGCCCCTGTGCACGAACGCGCGTGGGCCACAAAAGGTGGTCTCGGTTGGGTAGGCAAGAACTCGCTCCTGCTCAACCGCGAGATGGGTAGTTTTTTCTTCCTTGCCGAATTGATCATCGATCTTGAGTTGCAGCCAGACGGTCCGATAAAAGATTATTGTGGTACTTGCACTGCCTGCCAGGATGCTTGTCCCACGGATGCCATTCCTGAGCCTTATGTTGTGGATGGAAGTCGTTGTATTTCCTACCTCACCATCGAGCTCAACGATGAAATTCCTTCAGAATTCAAAGGCAAAATGGAGGACTGGGCTTTCGGTTGCGACATTTGTCAGGATGTGTGCCCTTGGAATCGTTTCTCTAAGAAACACGAGGAACCGAAATTCAAGCCTCAAGGCTGGGAAGACTTTAGTAAGAATGATTGGGAAGAAATGACGGAAGACGTATTCAAAAAAGTGTTTAAAAAATCCGCCGTGAAACGAACAAAGTTTGAAGGATTGAAAAGAAATATCAGATTCATCAGGGAGTCAGAATAACTTCGCGTCGTGCTTATCCTCTATCATATAGACCTCATCGGAACCATGGTGTTTGCCATCAGTGGCGCACTCACCGCTCGCGACAAAAGTCTGGATGTGTTCGGCATTGCGGCGGTGGCATTTATCACTGCTCTAGGTGGTGGCACATTACGAGACGTTCTTACTGGTAGCACACCGGTTGGCTGGATGAACGACCTTACCTACTTGATCATGGTCGCAACAGGACTTATCCTTTCGTTTCTGCTGGGGAAGCGCTTCAGGAAACTCAGACGAACTTTCTTCTTTTTTGACACCATTGGCATTGCTGTTTTTACCGTTTTGGGGTTGCAGAAAGCGCTCCTTCTTGGTTTGCATCCAATCATCGCTGTGATGATGGGTATGGTCTCGGCTGTTTTCGGTGGAGTAACTCGCGACATCATTTGCAACGAGATCCCTCTGATTTTCAGAAAAGAAATCTATGCGCTCGCCTGCCTCTTTGGTGGATTCGTTTTTATCCTTCTCGAGTATTTAGGTGTCCCAATCAGGGTCAATATCATTTCGACTATTGGGGTAATAATCATCCTTCGGTCGCTAGCAGTGAAATACGGTTGGAATTTGTCCATTTTCTGAGAAATACCGAGCCTGTTTAAACACCCTCTATTAAATTGATTTTTTTTCTCAACCAGAGTCAAAAGTCATTGCCTATGAATAAACTATCCTATCTCCTCTTAGCCTCCTTCTTGATATTTTCCTTTTCTACCTACTCTCAAGTCGTCACGGACGACATGAAAAAGAAAGCCTATGAAGCCGGCAAGAAAGAATTGAAGAATTATGTTAAGAGTGAACTTACCAAACAAACCAAAAACGAATTGCTAGGCCAAATGGGTGGAGATGCGGTTATCACTATTTTCAATCATTTTGAGGAGCGCGCTGAAGTGAGGGGACAAATTAGAGAACAAATTGAAAATGCAAATTCGAGCTTAGTACATTTCCGATTCAATGGCCACTCGGATAAGATCAATAGAATAAAAATCAGCCCTGATTCACGTACGATACTTACTGGTAGCGATGACGGTTCGGTGCTTTTTAGAGATATCCTGACAGGTGAAATAACTAAGAAGCTATCGTACGAAGACGGAGTTATGGATTTGAAATTTAGCTCTGATGGCCAGTATTTGGGCATTGCCACCTCTGAATTTTTGGAAATATATCGCTTTGAGGATTTTGAAAAAATAAGTTCAATTGAGAGAGATGGGTCAAGCTCAAAAGCTGAAAAAACCGCATCTAGTTTCAATTTTAGTCCAGTTAATCAAGATCAGGTTGTTATTTACACACCGCCAAAGACCTATGAGGTTTATAATTTTCAAACTGGTGAAAAACTCGCCGAAACCAAACTTAAGACCGGCAGTACGATCGGAAAAGCAGCCATGTTCATGACCTCCACCACTTTAATAATGGAAGTAGGAGATGGTCAGGACTTGCGCTCTTGGATGCTATCCCCCGATGGCAACATCGTTGCGCATACTCAAAAAAGTACGTTTTTATGGGACATTGAAAAAGAAGATGAAATCCTACGGTATCAAAAAAACAAAAAAATGGGATTCAAAAAGTACATCGGAATTCCGGTAGAATTCATTGAAAACGGGAAAAAACTAATGGTGATAAACGACGATGAGTTAGTCATTTACAACAGCGATGACGCAATGCTTCTAGATCAAACGAATATGAAGATCGCTACAACCTACGGTCAATCCTATGAGGATAAGTTGCTTTTTAGTCCAGATGAAAAATTCTTTCTTGTAGCAGGAAGACAGGAGGAAAACGATCAAGAAATTGTTAGTTTGGATGTCTACAAGACACAAACCCTCACCAAAATCCTCTCCTTTCCCAGTGATCTTCAGGACTCAAAAGAATACTTCCACTATGACTGGAGTCAAAACGGGCGATTCATCGTGAAGTACTGCGCCTCCTGCAAAGATGACGGGGTGATTATCTATGATGTAGAAGAAAAAGAAGCTGTACCAACACAAACTGTGGATTCCCAAACAACCACTTCTTCCGATACCGGAACTACGTTGGATAAACTGAGAAAATTGAAAGATTTGTATGATGAGGGAGTGCTATCGGATGAAGAATACGAAAGACTGAAGAAAGAAATTCTAGATAGCAATTCCAACTGATCACTTTTTAAATTGAAGTTTTCTTGACCACCCCCTAGATAATTCCTAATTTCAGGTACCTGAAAAATTATCAGTTTAAAAACCACCTGAACATGAAGAAATTTGCACTTCTGGCTGGACTTATTCTAGTTCTCTCCGCCTGCCAATCCTCCAAAGAAGTTGAAGTCTCGTTTGACAATCGCTACGCCGAGTATGTGAGTGGCTTCACTTCAGGCATCATTTCCAAAAAAGACAACATCTCTGTTGAGCTATCATCGGATGTATCGCTCCCGAGCACTCTTCCAGAAGATTTACTGAAAGTCTCCCCCACAGTAGAGGGTTCCCTTGTGGCAAATGGTCAAACCCTCGTCTTCAGCCCGAAAGCTCCGTTGGAGTCCGGCCAACAATACATTTTGGAATTGTCTCTGAACAAGCTGATCGAAGTGCCTGAGGATATGAAAATTTTCAAATTCTCGGTGAAAACAATAGATCAAGATTTTGATCTCTTAATCGAAGAATTGAGAACATCGGATATTTCTCGCCCTGAGATTTTGGAACTGAATGGAGAAGTATCAACTGCTGATTTTGCTGATGATGAGGCGATTGAGAAAATGATCCAAGCGGAAGGGCAGGAGGTTCAGTGGGATCATGCCGGCAACACGCACAGCTTCAAAGTGCTAAACATCAAACGGGGGGAAGAAGCGTATTCCATGAATTTGGCGGCTAATGGCTCTCCCCTGAATATTGAAAAAACGGAAACTAAGGTGGTGGAAGTCCCCTCACTAAAAGACTTTCGAGTACTCTCAGCAAGTGTGAATTTGACCGGAGATAAATACGTCTCCATCTTCTTTTCAGACCCTATTCAAAAAAATCAGAACCTTGATGGGCTTTTGGAATTAGAGGGGGAATCGGGTGCTCGCTTCGTCATCAAAGGCAATGAAGTGCAGATGTACCTGAGTTCGATGCACGCCGGAACCAAGACCCTCACCGTCTTCGAGGGAATCAAAAATTCATTCGGTTATGATTTCGGTTACAAAACGGATCGGCTCGTTTCCTTCGACCCAGAAGACCCTCAATTCAGATTGGTTGGGAAAGGAACCATCCTTCCTAGCACCGACGGAATGGTCATTCCATTCGAGGCAGTAAACCTTCGTGCTATCAGAGTCGATGTGATCAAAGTGAAAGATCAAAACGTACCTCAATTCCTACAGGTGAATAATCTCAGCGGTAATGAGCAAATGAAAAGGGTGGGCAGAAAAGTGATGACAACAACCGTGGACCTTTCGCAAAAGGGATCTGACCTTTCTATCTGGAACAGATATACCCTGAACCTCGCTTCCTTAATGAAAGCCGAGACAGGCGCGCTTTACCAGATTCAGTTTTCATTCCGCCCAGAGGATTCCATTTTTCCGTGCGATGAAGCTTTTGAGCCTGAAAGTAATACTTCTGGAAAAGACAGCTGGAGCATCTACGACGGAGACGATTTTGACAGCTGGGGCAACTACTACATGCGATACCCAAACAACTACAACTGGTCGGATCGAGACAATCCATGCACCCCCTCCTACTACAACCCCGGACGATTTTCTCAAAGAAACCTGATCGCTTCTGACATTGGATTGATCGCAAAAATTGGTGGTGATAACTCGATGAAGATATTCACCACGAACATGGTCACTGCCGAGCCAGTCATTGCCAACATCGAGCTACTCGATTATCAATTGCAGAAGCTGGAAACAAAAATCACGGATGATCAAGGAGTGGCCAGCTTCAATCCTGAAAGGCGACCTTTCCTAGTAGTGGCCACAGCAGAGGGACAAAAATCCTATCTAAAGCTTGACGATGGATCGGCACTTTCTATGAGCAACTTCGATGTATCAGGTCAGCGTATCCGTGGCGGAATCAAAGGATTCATTTACGGAGAACGTGGCGTCTGGCGACCGGGCGATGATATATTCCTGAGTTTCATGCTCGAAGATGAGACCGACAAAATCCCGGCTGATCACCCCGTCGTTCTAGAATTCAGAGATCCGATGAGCAACATCGTGGATCGGCAAGTCAGTACGACGGGCACAGAAGGTTTGTATGCCTTCAAATTGAAAACTGAGCCTGAAGCGATGACAGGAAATTGGTCTGCGAAAATTGCGGTAGGAAATTCAGTTTTCACCAAAACCATCAAGGTGGAAACCATCAAACCAAATCGTCTAAAAATCAACTTAGACCTTGGAGACGAAACCATTTCCTATAATGACCGATCCATTAACTCCAACATGTCCGTGAATTGGCTTACCGGAATAAAAGGTGTGAACCTGAAAACAGAAACCGATCTGGTTTTATCTTCGGTCAACACCACATTTGATGGCTACAACAACTACGAATTTGATGACTTAACAAAGCGATACGAAGCGGATAAAGGCACCATTTATTCTGGTCAAACAGATACAGAAGGGAATGCGAAATTCAGCTATCAACTACCAACCGTGGCTTCTGCCGGAGGTGCATTGAAGGCCACCTTCAAAACGAAGGCATTCGAACCGGGTGGAGATTTCAGTATCAACACCAAGTCTGTGCTGTACTTGCCGTTTCAATCTTTCGTGGGAATGCGCTTACCCGATTCTGAATATGGAGGATACAAGCGAAACGAAAATCATGAGATCAATGTGGTGGTTCTCGACAGTGAGGGACGGCCGATCTCAAGAGACAATCTCCAGCTCACCATTTACAAAACAAACTGGCGCTGGTGGTGGGATCAGTCCGAAGATTACAGCCTTAATTACATCACTTCAGGGAACAAAACCCCGATCATAAATCAGCGCTTCAATGCATCAGGAGGCAAAGGAAAAGTGTCCTTCAATATTGATAATTGGGGACGATACATCGCCGTAATCAAAGATCCAGTTTCCGGACACACTAGTAGCCAAACCTTCTACATGAGTTGGTACGGCCAGTCAGCCGAAGGTTTTGGTGCCTCCTTTCTCCAAGTCAATACGGACAAAGAAGAATTCAAAGTCGGTGACGACATCAAGGTCACCATCCCCGGAAGTGCCAAAGGAAAAGCACTAGTTACCGTAGAGAGCGGATCAAAAGTGGTTGACAATTTCTGGATCCAAACACAAGAAGGGAAAACGAATTTCAGCTTTAAAGCCACGGCCGAAATGGCTCCAAATATTTACCTGAATGTCACACTCATTCAGCCCCACGCCCAAACTGACAATGACCTCCCAATTCGTCTTTATGGAATCGTGCCCTTGAAGGTCTATGATCCAGGCACATTACTTAACCCCGAACTTCAAATGGCCAGCGAGCTAGCGCCAGGTAAAAAAGTGGAATTGAAAGTGTCAGAGAAGGATGGAAAAGCAATGGCCTACACCGTGGCGGTTGTTGATGAAGGGCTTCTGGACATCACCAACTTTGAGACGCCCGACCCATGGAACCATTTCTACAAACGCGAGGCAATCGGCGTAAAAACCTGGGACATCTACGATGAAGTAATTGGTGCCTATGGCGGCAGACTGGAGCGACTCCTCGCAATTGGCGGGGGTGACGAAGAATTCGAAGATGAAGACAAGAAAAGCGACAACCGATTCAAGCCGGTTGTTCAATTCATGGGGCCCTTTTATCTGAAAGCCGGAGAAACGCGAACGCATTCGTTCACCATGCCACAGTACATCGGGTCAGTGAAAACAATGATCGTTGCTGGTCGAAATGGCGCTTACGGAAATACAGATGCAGCAACTCCCGTGGTTCAGCCGCTTATGGTTTTGGGCACGCTTCCAAGAGTAACCGGGCCTGGCGAAAAAATTAAACTGCCCGTCAACTTGTTCAAATACCGTGATGGAATTAACGACGCGAATGTGACCGTGGAGACGAGTGGGGTGATCAAACTAACCGGAGGAAAATCCAAGCAAGTCTCTTTGGCCAATGCTACCACGACCGAATTTTTTGATCTGGAGGTGGACAAAACGTTGGGCAAAGGAAAAGTAACCATCACGGCAAAATCCGGCAAGTACACCTCGACCCATGAGATCAATATTGAAAGCAGGTCGCCGAACCCCCCACAAACTCGATCTTTCATCACCACCATTGCTCCGGGCAAAACCTACAATGGAAATGTGGATGTTTTCGGCATGCCAGGCACCAATGATGCCGTACTTGAAATTGCTACTGTCCCGCATTTAAACCTCGAAGAAAGACTAGGCTATTTGATTCGATACCCACACGGATGCATCGAACAAACAACTTCTTCGGTATTTCCTCAGCTGTATTTGGACAAAGTGGTACAACTCACTAACAAACAGAAAATTCAAATTGAAGAAAATATCAAATCAGGAATCAAACGACTTTCTACTTTTCAAACGCACAGTGGTGGTTTTGCCTACTGGCCGGGCAATAGCGACCCCAACGATTGGGGCACCAACTACGCCTTCCACTTTTTAGTCGAGGCAGAAAAGAGAGGGTATTCAGTCCCAAGCGATCTGATGAGAAAAGTCAAAAAATACCAGAACAGCCGCGCCAAATCCTGGACAAAAGGTGCGGACAATTACAATGATGATTTGATTCAAGCGTATCGATTATTCACGCTCTCACTTGCTGGAGATCCAGCATTGAGTAGCATGAATCGAATGATTAACATGAAGAGCACGTCCGTTCAATCCAATTGGAAATTGGCAGCAGCCTATGCCTTGCAGGGACAAACTGACGTAGCGAAAGACCTCCTAGCCAAAGCTGGAACCACAGGTTCGCGCTACGATTACAGCTACAGCTATGGCTCTGCAACCCGCGATCAGGCCATGCTACTGGAGACCTATGTGTCATTAGGCGACTTCAATTCGGGCTTTAAAGTTTTCAAGGATTTGGCGAAGCAAATGGCCTCCCAAAGCTGGTACAGCACCCAAACTACGGCCTACACGTTACTAGCCGCTGGCAAATTCCTGAGCGCACAAGCTCAGTCCAATAAAATGAACGCTGATGTGAAATTTGATGGAAGCACCAAAACCTGGCAATCAGATTTGCCCATCATGAAAGAATCTCTCAATACCGCAGCAGCCAGCAAGGCCGTTTCAATCACCAACAAGGGCACAGGTACACTTTTCGTCACCATGACTTCCAAAGGCACGCCATTCCCTGGCGATGAAGCCGCCGAGAGTTCAGGCATAAAAGTGGACATTGCCTACCGAAACCAAAACGGTTCTTCTGTAGATGTTGCCTCGATGAAACAAGGCGAAAGCTTCGAAGCGACCGTGAAAGTCACTAATCAAAGTCCAACAGGCAGAATCAAGGATGTGGCCTTGAGCCATATTTTTCCAAGTGGATGGGAAATAGAGAACGAACGATTGAATGAGGATGAATTCACCTCGAAAGATTTTGATTATCAGGACATCCGAGATGATAGGATTTACACCTATTTCGACCTGAATCGTGGAGAAGCGAAAACCTTCAAAGTAAAACTGACCGCAACGTATGCTGGAAAGTATTACTTACCGGGTGTGGTAGCCGAAGCAATGTACGATGCAGCTACTTCAGGAAAAACCGAGGGCAAGTGGATAGAAGTGGTGGAGTGATGATGTTAAGATCACCTCGAAAAGAAAGAAATATTAACTTGGCATTCTAAATTAGATACAATGAAAAAATTAACGACCGTAGCTGCCCTTCTTTTGTTTAGTCTGTTTTCTCTCAACGCATTCGCTCAGCTTCAGCCTGTGCCAGGCAACAAAAATGATCTCTGCAAGAAATGGAAAATAGATATAGAAGCATTTATGAATGATCTTCCCGATGAGATGAAGACAATGATGGAAATGCTGCCTCCAGATCAAAAGGCGATGATGGAAGAAAGTTTCAAGAAGATGGAAGTGATCTGGGTTGAGTTCTATCCAGACGGCACCATGAAATCTTCAGATCCTGACGGATTGGAGACTGGCAAGTGGGAGCTGAGTGATGACAAAAAATTAATTACCACGAGCATGGACGGGAAAGACGAATCAACTACGCTTCAAATTCTTGCAATTTCAGCCACGACGTTAAAATTAAAAGAGCCAGGAAAGCCGCAAGAACCAGCCATCACTTTCAAGCCTTTCTAATTACAAACCAAAAACATAGGCTTTCATTTGATTATTAGATTCAAATCCCGATATTTGCACTCCATTTTTGAAAACGGCGGAAAAGATGTCAAAAGTTTGTGAAATTTCAGGGAAGCGACCACAGGTAGGAAACAACGTTTCTCACTCGAATAATAAAACCAAAAGAAGATTCAATCCTAATCTTCAAAAGAAGAGATTCTACATTCCTGAAGAGGACAAGTGGATCACAGTGAAAGTTGCCACTTCTACGCTAAGAACCATCAATAAGAATGGTATCTCAAAAGTGTTGAAGAAAGCCAGAGAACAAGGCACCACTTCTTTCTAATAAATCAAAAACATTTATTTAAAGCCCTCCGACCAGTCGGAGGGCTTTTTTTGTTTGCCATTCATCAGAATCTTTTCTGTCACTCACCACCATTGTCATTATATTCGAGTCCTTTAAAAATTGCCCCAATGAAAAACTTGTTGTTATCCCTCCTCGGACTTCTTTTAGTGACAACCACTGCAGCGCAGGATTTACCTTCAGATTTCCTTTCTAGCGAATTCCACACCGAACGACGAACGCTGGTTCGAGACAAAATGCCGGATAATTCTGTTGCCGTCTTCTTTGCTAACCCCGTGAGAAACAGAGCAAATGACGTGGACTATGTGTACCATCAAGATCCTAATTTCTACTATCTGACAGGTTACAAAGAACCTCATGCCGTATTACTCATCTTCAAAGCGGATCAAGAAGGCCCGGATGGCAAATACAACGAAATCATCTTCATTCAGCCAAGAAACGCAATGGCGGAAATGTGGACTGGTCGCAGAATGGGCGTAAACGGAGTTAAGGACAAACTCGCTCTGAATCAAGTTTTCAACAATACAGAGTTTGCCAACTACAACATTGACTTTTCGAAATTCGGCAAAGTGCTTTTCTATGATTTCTTCAATGATGTGCGAGACACAAATACAGAAGGTGATCTATTTGATTTGATAGCCTCCTTCAAAGAAAAGGTCGGCTATGCTCAAGGAGAGAATATTTCTATGGAGGCGCAAGCCAACAATCTGGACATGAAAACGCTCGATCAAATCATGAAGGACTTGAGAGGCATCAAAACAGAGGAAGAAATGGTGCTGCTGAGAAAAGCTGTGGACATCTCTTGCATTGCCCAAGTAGAAGTAATGAAAGCTATGCGCCCTGGCATGTCAGAAATGGAAGTCCAGGGATTACATGAATTCATTTTCAAAAAATATCAGTCAGAATATGAAGGATACCCTTCAATTGTGGGAGCAGGGCACAATGGCTGCATTCTGCACTACATAGAGAATTACAAACCATCCATCGAAAGTAATGAAATGATCCTGATGGACTTGGGCGCTGAATATCACGGATACACAGCAGACGTCACACGTACAATTCCTATAGATGGAAAATTCTCTCCTGAAGAAAAAGCCATTTATGATTTGGTGTACAAAGCTCAAGAAGCCGCCATTCAGGCATGCAAGCCAGGCGTGAATATTGGCCGTGATCTGGATCGTGATATTGCTCGAAAAATTATCAATGAAGGACTTGTAGAATTAGGAATTATCAAGACCGTGGATGAAAGACACTTGTATTATCCGCATGGCCTTGGTCATCACATTGGCCTGGATGTTCATGACAAAGGAAATTATCAGGAGTTGGAAGAAGGTATGGCGATTACCATAGAGCCGGGAATCTACATTCCAAATGACTCCCCATGCGATAAAAAATGGTGGGGAATCGCTGTAAGGATTGAAGACGATGTACTGATCACAAAAGATGGCTTTGAGTTGTTATCGGATTTGGCACCAAGAACCAGCGAGGAAATCGAAGCTCTTATGGCTCAACCCAGTCTCTTTGATAATTTCACTTTGCCGAGCCTTGACGATTAACAAAATCTAGCAGTTATCATTTGATAATGCTCGCTTCATTTGGTTAAATTGTGCGGATTCCTAAATCAGTTGGAGACCGCATACATACAAGTTGACCAGAAAAAAATAGCCTCACTGCTCGATCAGGCATATGAAACACGCGTCTCAGATTTACAGAAGAGCATTGATTTGGCCCAAAAAGCCTTAGAGTTAAGTCAGCAAGCAGCCATTCCAAAATACATTGCAGAAAGTCTGTGTAAACTTTCGCTGTTCTACATGATCACTGGACGTAATGAAGAGGCAATAAATTCCGCTAGGAAAGCAATTGAAATTTTTACTGAGCTTAAAGATGAAAAAGGAATTGCAGATGCGAAATACAACATTGCCGGCACCTACTACAAAACTGATCAGTTTCATTTGGGCCTTCAGGAGCTTGAAGAGTGTCTGATCATCTATAGAAAGCACAAAGATTACTACAGTCAGGCTCGTGCTCAGAAATCAATGGGGACCATATATGAGTACTTCGGAGATACACGCAGCGCCACCATGGCCTATGAAAGTTCTGTTCAGGCGGGGTTGAAATGCAAAAACCAAGACCTAGTTTCCAACGCATACAACCCACTTTCAGGCATCCTTATGAAATCAGGCAAGAAGGATGAAGCGATTGAAATGATCGAAAAATCGATCAGTATTAAAAAAGAAACTGGCGATATAAGAGGGTTGGCCTTTGCCATTTATGGTAGAGGGAAAATCCACGCTCGCTTGGAGCAGTTCGAAAAAGCAGAAGCAGATTACAACGAGGCATTACGCATTCACATTGAATCCGGAGAAAAGCTTGGTGCCACAATGGTGCAAAGAAAAATGGCAGCCCTTTATTTTCAAATGGGTCTGTTAGAACGAGCCAAGGAAACAGCCAACCTATGTCTTCAATCTTCGGGCGAAAATAATATTGCGCTGATAAAATCAGACACATACTACCTTCTGTATCAGATTTCCAAAATCGAAAATGACTTGGAAAATGCACTTAACTATTTGGAAGCCTACACACGCGAAAAGGAAAGAATCATCAGTGAGCGACATCATAAGATGATTAAGAGCTATGAAATAACCAATCGTATAAATACCTTGGAGATTGAGGCAGAATCTCAAAGAGAAAAAGCGGAAATTATTGAAAAGAAAAACCAAGAACTGGATCTTTTCTTCCATCGTGTTTCTCATGATTTAAAAGGGCCGATTGCTTCCCTTGTAAGTATTGATTATGTGGCCAGGAGTGAGATCAAGGATGGAAAAGTTCACCATTTCCTTGACCTGGCCAGAACACAAACGACTCGAATAAATTTGATTCTTGATGAGCTCATTAAGCTGACAAGAGTCACACACTCCACCGACGCGCATGAAGCCATTGATTTCGATAAATTGATTAGTCAATGCCTTATGTCATTCGGCTCCCTGCCCAATTTCGAGAAAGTACGCATTGAGAAAAGCGTAGCATCAGATTTGGATTTTCATGCGCCTTGGGCACTTGTCAACACCATTGTTCAAAATCTGCTAGAGAACGGAATTAAATACGCTCGACTGGATCAAGAAGAAAGTTTCGTAAAAATCAAGGTTATCGATAACCTCGATCACATAGAAATTGTGGTTCAAGACAATGGAGTCGGGATGCGCAAAGACACAGGAGAAAAGATATTCGAAATGTTTTATCGAGCAGAAAAAGATATTCAGGGAAGCGGCCTTGGGTTATATATCCTGAATCGCGCCGTAGAAAAACTTGATGGCACTATCAGTTTAGAAAGCGAACCAAACGTTGGATCGACCTTCAATGTCAAGCTGCCTAAGAAACAATCGTTATAGCGCTCTCAGCTTTTCTATCAGCAGCTCGTTTTCGTCCGGTCGCCCCACGGTTATTCTTATGCAGTTATCCAACTTCCCTCCCAACGGTCTCACAAGCACGCCATTTTTCATCAAGGCTTCATAAACCTGTTTCACCCTTTCCGAAGACTCCCAAATGGTCATGACAAAATTGGCGTAGGAAGGAACATACTTAATTCCTAATTCATCAAAATTCCTATAGTAGTACTGCATGCCTTCAGTATTGTTTTGAACCGTTCTCTCCACAAACTCCTCATCTTGCAACGCTCCGACACCTGCCGCCTGAGCCAGCGTTCCCGGCTCGAATGTCAGCTTTGCTTTGTTCATTGCCTCAATCACCTTAGGATGACCAACTCCGTATCCAATCCTCACGCCAGCAATTCCATACGCCTTGCTGAAAGTTCGAAGTGTCAACACATTGGCGAAATCAAATTCTAGTGAATTCGGGAAATCGGCACTAAGCCCCACTGAAAACTCAAAATAAGCCTCATCCACTATGACCAAAATATGATCAGGGATGGATTTGATAAACTCTTGCAAATCAGTCTTTGAGATCATGGTGCCCGTAGGGTTATTGGCATTCGCCAAATAAATCACCTTCGTGTTGATGTTGATCCTTGACTTGATAGCGTCAAGATCAAAACCATAATTATCCGCCATAGGCATGGAGACGCAGCGAATGTTATTGATCCGAGCCCAATTATAGATAATCACAAAGCTGCCCTCTGATGTGAGCAATTCATCTTCGCCAGAGCACATAGCCCGAATGGCGAGCATAAGAATTGATTCAGATCCATTTCCCAAAATAACCTCCTCAGGCTTCCTGCCAAACTTAAGAGCAAGCCTTCTCCTTAGACTGAATCCCGTTGGGTCTGGGTAATAGTTTACACCCTCGCAAACCTCCGTTACGGCCGCCATGGCTTTTTTCGAAACACCAAGTGTGTTTTCATTATTCCAAAGGATAGCCGTCCTCTCCCACCCAAATTCCTCTTTGAGTTGAGCAATGGTCTTACCCGGATCATAACTTTTGATCGCTCCAATGTTATCAGGAATTCTCACATTCATCATCGCTAATCTAATCTCAATTTTGTCACTCTGCCATTTTCCACCACGAAACACAAACAAGTTCCCGATTCCTTACCCCCGACAAGGGATCGTATATTAGTTTTGCGGGAATTTATGCTAACCACCAATCCTTTATCACATGCCAAGAGACACCAGTATTAAATCCGTTCTAATAATTGGTAGTGGCCCGATCATTATTGGCCAAGCATGCGAATTCGATTACTCAGGAACCCAAGCTTCTCGTTCATTAAGAGAGGAAGGAATTGAAGTCACACTCATCAATTCCAATCCCGCCACGATCATGACCGACCCGGTCACCGCGGATAATATTTACCTCAAACCCCTGACCAAACAATCGATTCGTGAAATTCTTGAAATTCATAAAATCGATGCGGTGCTACCCACCATGGGAGGCCAAACTGCTTTGAATCTGGCGATTGATTGTGAGAAAGCCGGAATTTGGAAAAAGTATGGAGTAAGGATGATTGGTGTAAACATCGATGCGATCGAGACCACAGAGGACAGAGAGAAATTCCGACACAAAATGATCGAATTGAATGTCGGTGTTTGTAGAGGAGAAACTGCGACCTCTTTTCTTAAGGGAAAAGAAATTGCCCAGGAAATCGGCTTCCCATTAGTTATTCGTCCTTCCTACACCCTTGGTGGATACGGTGGAGGGTTCGTGAACACAGCCGATGAATTTGACGAAGCGCTCAATGCAGGACTGCAAGCTTCGCCCATTCATGAAGTGCTCGTGGAGCAAAGTATAATGGGCTGGAAGGAATACGAGCTTGAGCTTCTCCGAGACAACCTTGGCAATATCATCATCATCTGCTCCATCGAGAATTTCGACCCAATGGGCGTCCACACAGGCGACTCAATCACGGTAGCACCGGCTATGACGCTCTCTGACACGGTGTATCAGAACATGCGTGACCTGGCCAAGAAGATGATGAACGGAATCGGTCACTTTGCTGGAGGATGTAATGTCCAATTCTCAGTAAATCCAGACACTGAAGACATCATCGGGATTGAGATTAACCCTCGAGTTTCCCGATCTTCAGCGCTGGCATCTAAAGCAACCGGTTACCCTATAGCTAAAGTGGCAGCCAAACTCGCTATTGGTTACAATCTTGACGAACTAAAAAACCAGATCACTGGTGACACTTCGGCCTACTTCGAACCTTCGATCGATTATGTCATTGTAAAAGTGCCTCGTTGGAACTTCGACAAGTTCAAAGGCTCTGATCGTAGACTAGGCCTGCAAATGAAATCGGTGGGTGAGGCAATGGGAATTGGAAGGAATTTTCAGGAAGCCCTTCAAAAAGCTTGTCAATCTTTAGAAATAAAAAGGAATGGCCTTGGCGCAGACGGACGAGAGCTTAAAGATCAGGCCACCATATTAGAAAGTCTGGAGCATCCGAGCTGGAATAGACTCTTCCACATATACGATGCTTTTAAAATTGGCATTTCGTTCAAGACCATCAGCAAACTCACCAAAATAGACCCTTGGTTTTTGAATCAAATCGAAGAGCTGATTCAACTGGAGGAAAAGATTGCTGATCAAACCATCGATTCCATTGATAGGCCTCTATTAATGGAAGCCAAAAAGAAAGGGTATGCTGATCGGCAAATAGCTCACTTACTCGGTTGCCTGGAAAGTAAGGTCTTTTCAAAAAGAAATGACCTTGGTATTAAGCGTGTCTACAAACTTGTGGACACTTGCGCCGCAGAGTTCGAAGCGCAGACCCCCTATTACTACTCCACTTTTGAGGAAGAAAATGAATCAGGTGTTTCGGACAGGAAGAAAATCGTTGTATTAGGCTCTGGGCCCAACAGGATAGGGCAAGGAATAGAATTTGATTATTCGTGTGTACATGGAGTGCTTGCAGCCAAAGAGTGCGGATACGAAACCATCATGATCAATTGCAATCCAGAGACAGTTTCAACTGACTTTGATATTGCGGACAAACTATACTTCGAGCCTGTTTTCTGGGAGCACATTTACGACATCATTCTTCATGAAAAACCCGAAGGAGTCATCGTGCAGCTCGGGGGACAAACCGCACTGAAACTCGCCGAAAAGCTGGAGCGATACGGCATCAAAATCATTGGCACAAGTTACGAAGCGTTGGACTTGGCGGAAGAACGTGGAAGATTCTCCGATTTGCTCAAAGAAAATGACATCCCTTACCCAAAATACGGGACCATTGCAGACGCTGACGAAGCAGTAGAACTCTCCAAAGAGCTTGGCTTTCCGCTATTGGTTCGTCCAAGTTACGTGCTCGGCGGGCAGTCGATGAAGATCGTGATCAACGAGACCGAGTTGGAGCAGCATGTGGTCGACATTCTCAAGGACAAGCTGGACGGTGAGATTCTACTGGATCATTTTCTTGAAGGGGCAATCGAAGCGGAGGCGGACGCCATCTGCGATGGAGAAGATGTGTACATCATTGGCATCATGCAGCACATCGAACCGGCGGGCATTCATTCTGGCGACTCTTACGCGGTGCTGCCCCCCTACAACCTCGGAGATTTCGTCATTCGACAAATCGAAGACTACACAAAGAAGATTGCCATCGCATTGAAAACCGTCGGGTTGATCAACATTCAGTTCGCCATCAAAGATGACAAAGTGTACATCATCGAAGCGAACCCAAGAGCATCTCGCACGGTTCCGTTCATTTGCAAAGCCTATCGCGAACCCTATGTGAACTACGCCACCAAGGTGATGCTGGGGGAAAAGAAAGTCAAAGACTTTGATTTCAAGCCTTACAAAAAAGGATATGCCATCAAAGAGCCGGTCTTCTCATTCCACAAATTCCCGAATGTAAACAAGGAGCTCGGACCTGAAATGAAATCAACTGGTGAAGCCATTTACTTCATCGATGATCTCATGGATGATTATTTCATGAAAATATATTCTGAGCGAAACTTGTACCTCAGCAAGTAGGTTAATACTTGAAAACAAGATTTTTTTATGATCAAGATTATTCTCTTTGCCGTCCTTTTCTTTTATGCTCTGTACAGGGTGGGTGGGTTTTTATTAAAAATCCTGAGTCTGGGGGCTACAAACTCTCAAGATAGCAGAAGACCAAAAGACGGAAACGTGCACGTAGATACTAATCCAAAGGAAAATAAGAAATCTTTTGAAGGAGGCGAATACGTGGACTTTGAAGAAATAAAATGATTAGGCTGCAGGAATTGTGAAATAAAATGAAGCACCCTCTCCTTCGGTGCTCTCAACCCAAATTTTTCCATCATGCCTTTCTACAAATTCTTTGCAGAGAATAAGGCCCAGACCAGTACCGCTTTTGGATGAACTCTCTCTTTTTGTAAATAAATCCTCCTGTTGCTCAGCCTCTATTCCCTTTCCAGTATCTCTCACACAAATCTTAACCTCGCCTTCTCCAAAAACAGCTTCTAGAAAAACATCCTTCTGGTTAGGCGTAAAAATTATCGCATTGGCTAATAGATTTCTGAATACTGAGAAAATCATTTTATAATCAGCTCTGACAAATACATTCTTAGAAATATTATTATGCACCGTTAATTCTTTCGCTGCAATGGCAGGTTGGAATAAACTAATAGCCTCCTCGGCAATTTGCTTCAATGATTGCTTTTCTGGATTAAAACTCAATCCTCCTGTCTCCGAAATGGACCAGTCCAAAAGGTTTTGAAGTAGCTCATAAAGTTTATCTGATGAACTATCAATCGCAGCGATCATTTCCCTTTTCTGATCCTCAGCAAGACTTTGGTATTCTTCATTCAACAAGCCAGAAATCCCCTTCATAGCGCTCAAAGGATTTTTAATGTCATGGGCAACAACCGAGAGAAGTCGATCTTTTGCGTCATTCGCTCGCTGTAACTCAGCGCTAATTTTCATTCTTTGCCTGTAGGAGTACCAAATAACAATTAGAGCGATCAGGATGAACGCCGTACCTGAGAGAATGATATAGTTCACCCTTCTTGACTGTTCCTGTTTTGCATTCAGACGCTCTATTTCGGCTTCTTTCTTCTCAGTCTCATACTTCATGTTCAACTCCGCCATTCGATCAGACACCTCACTACTCCTGATCGAGTCATTGATTTGCGTCCGTTGCTCCATCAAATCAAAGGCTTCAGTATTTTGTCCATTGGAAGCTGCAATCAGCGCCTTCATTAAATAGATATTCGGGATTTGAGTTTTAAAGCTGTATTCTCGAGCCTCCTTCAACGCACGCTCTAACGCCTCTTCAGCCTGATCAATTTTGTCTTGACGGTAATAGATAGACGCGAGGGTAGTAAGAGCCGAAATGTATGGATCCCTCTCTCCAAACTTCTGCGACATTTCTACAGTTCTATTGGCATATTCTGCCGCTTCATCCAGCCTTCCCTGCTCCATTAATATCTCCACATTTGTGTTGTAGTTGTAGACAATCTGAACGGTATCCTTACTCTCGATTAGAATGCGTAAAGCTTCACGGTTGTATCTCAGAGCTTCGTCCAAATTGCCAAGGGCTCGATGTACAATGGCAAGGATATTTGCAGAGTAGGAAATATTCGCCGAGTCCCCGAGTTCCATATAAAGGGCCCTTGCCTCATTTGCTTTTTCTAGTGCCGATTCATAGTCCCGGAGATCGTAGTAAACGCCGCTGACGTTTGCTATAATATCTGCATTCCAGTTTCTCACCGGCACGCCCTCTCCGTATTCTATGGCTCTGAGCAAGAATCCTAGTGCCTGCTCGAGTTCCCCTTTTATTCGGTAAATATTCCCAAGGCCATTGTAGCCCCGAGAAACATAGGAACTATCACTAGCCTCTAACCCCAAATCAAGTGTTTCACGAAAAAACACCTCGGATGAGTCCAGCACCCCCAACATTCCATAGCAAACACCCATTTTGGTTGCGGCCATCATTTTCCCCTCCATTGAGGCATCAGAAGCGGCAGTATATGCTCTTTTAGCGTATATCAGTTTTTCATTGGGATTCTGATAATACTTCATGATCTCCACATTTGTATCGATTAGCTCATCAGCGCTTAAATCAGACTCCAAAACACTTTTCAAGCTATCCAGCTTTTCTGTTTGGCCAAACAGAGCTGTTGAGGTCATGAGCGCAAACTGTAGTAGAAATACTCGCATGTAATCGTCTTAAAGGCTCAAGTGGAAATTAACCTTTTCAATTTAAATATCATAGTGGTTTCACAAACTAGTTTTAAAACATTAGACTTACTTTTGTTGCCCAACTATCAACTATGGCTTGGTTTAAGCGACAAGACAAAGGCATCCAAACTAAAACCGCGGAGAAACGAGAAGCTCCTGACGGCCTCTGGTACAAAACTCCTCAGGGGAACATTGTACACATGCGTGAGCTTAAGAACAATGCGTACGTGAGTCCGGAAGATGATCATCACGTGCGAATTGGTTCTCGCGAATACTTCGAGATTTTATTTGACAACAATAAATTCGAAGAGCTCGATAAAGACTTACAATCCGCCGACCCATTGAAATTTGTGGATACAAAAAAATATCCTGAAAGAGTGGTAGCGATGCAGAAAAAAACAGGCCTGAAAGACGCCTGCCGATCTGCAGTCGGGAAGATGAACGGACTCGATCTAGTGGTGTGCTGCATGGATTTTTCTTTCATTGGCGGATCCATGGGTTCTGTGGTGGGGGAAAAAATAGCCAGAGCTATCGATCACTCATTGAAGAAAAAAATCCCGTTCCTGATGATCTCAAAATCGGGTGGTGCTCGAATGATGGAAGCTGGTTTTTCTTTGATGCAAATGGCCAAAACCTCAGCTAAACTCGCCTTACTATCTGAAGCGAAGGTTCCCTACATTTCGCTACTGACGGATCCAACTACAGGAGGAGTAACAGCCTCATATGCCATGCTCGGAGACTTTAATATTTCAGAACCTGGTGCCTTGATCGGTTTCGCAGGCCCTCGGGTAATTCGAGAAACAATCGGAAAAGATTTACCAAAAGGATTCCAAAGTTCAGAGTTTGTGCTGGAGCATGGATTCCTCGATTTTATTGTTGACCGAAGACAACTCAAAGCAAAGCTTACTACCCTGCTTAAAATGCTTCAGTAATGGATTCATTGCATGCATTCTATAAACTATATTTGCCGTCCACTTGTTGACCAACAAACAGACAAATAAACTATGTCTACAATTGTTATAATTTCCATCATCGCCTTCACGGTGATCATCCTATTGCTCGTTTTCATCTTGCTTTTTGCACAATCAAAACTTGTGCAGTCAGGGCCTGTGAGCATAATTGTTAATGGCGATAGGGAGAATCCAATAGTCACCACGGCAGGTTCTACGCTTTTATCTACACTTTCTTCTCAGAAAGTTTTCCTTCCTTCTGCATGCGGAGGTGGGGGTACATGTGCCATGTGTAAGTGTACAGTGGAAGAAGGCGGAGGAGACGTACTTCCTACCGAGGTTGGACACTTGAGCCGTGCTGAGCAGAAGGCCAACGTTCGACTTTCATGTCAGGTAAAGGTGAAGAATGACATGGAAATTCACATTCCTGAAGAAATTTTCGGCATCAAAAAGTGGGAAGCAACAGTGGTAAGAAACTACAACGTGGCTTCTTTCATCAAAGAATTTGTAGTAGAAATTCCTGAAGACATGGACTACAAGGCGGGTGGTTACATCCAAATTGAAGTGCCGAAATGTGAGGTTGATTTCAAAGACATGGACATCACCGCCCACCCTGAGGAACACGATCAGCCGGATAAATTCCAGCTAGAGTGGGACAAATTTGGTCTTTGGGATTTGAAAATGAAAAACACTGAGACCATCGAGCGAGCATACTCCATGGCTTCTTATCCTGCCGAAGGAAGGGAAATTATGCTGAATGTACGGATCGCTACCCCACCATGGGATCGATCGAAGAATGGCTGGATGAACGTGAATCCGGGTATCGCTTCTTCATACATTTTTGGCTTAAAGCCTGGAGATAAAGTGACAATTTCCGGCCCTTACGGAGAATTCTTCATCAACGAATCTGAAGCCGAAATGCTCTACGTAGGTGGTGGTGCAGGCATGGCTCCCATGCGATCTCACTTGTATCATCTCTTCAAAACTTTGCAGACTGGAAGAAAAGTGACTTACTGGTACGGAGGGCGTTCTAAGCGTGAACTTTTCTACCTCGATCACTTCAAAGAACTAGAATCCAAATTCCCTAATTTCAAATTCTACATAGTGCTCTCCGAGCCTATGGAAGAGGATAACTGGAAAGTAAAGGAAAACATGGAAGCTCCCGGAGATGGTTTCTTGGGGTTCGTTCACCAGGCGGTGATAGATCAATACCTGAGCAAGCACGATGCTCCTGAGGAAATAGAATTGTATTTCTGCGGCCCTCCATTGATGAATCAGGCCGTGCAGAAGATGGGCGAAGATTTCGGAATCCCCGATGAGCACATCCGATTCGATGATTTCGGAGGATAGATAGTTCTTCATAAAAAGATTAGAAAAGCCCGATCAAATTGATCGGGCTTTTTGTTTGCTGCCTTAATCCTCCCAATTAGGATATCCTGACTGCTTCAGCTCTTCGCCATTCTTGGCTTCCTTCACCATCTCCCGCACGTCTCTCAGCAGAGCCTTGGCGTCATAGATGATTCCATCCTTGATGGTAAAATTCACTCCACCCGCTCGTGTGATTACATTGTCCTCGGTTAGTTTGATGGCACCCGTGCCGTAGAGCACTTTAAGGTTCTCAAGGGGATTACTATCCACGATCACCAAGTCGGCCAGCTTACCCGGCTCCACCGTGCCGATCTGCTTTTCCATACCCAATGCCTGTGCACCCATCAAGGTGGCTGAGCGAATAACTTCAAGCGGATGAAAGCCCGCCTCTCGCAACAATTCAAGCTCTCGGATGTATGCAAATCCATATAGTTGATAGATAAAACCAGAATCCGAACCAGTGGTTACACGGCCTCCTCGGTTCTTGTATTCATTCACAAAAGTCATCCAAAGCCGATAGTTCTCCTTCCAGGCCACCTCCTCCTCGGTTCCCCAAAAATGCCAGTACGACCCATGGGAAACTTTGCTGGGCGCATAAAATTCCCACAAACTTGGCAGGGTATAATCCTCATGCCACTCTGCCCTTCTTGCTCGCATCAGGTCACGGCTTGCTTCGTATATATTGAAGGTTGGATCAAGCGTAAAATCCAATTCCAGCAATCGGTTCATTACCTGATTCCACTTCTCAGAGTAAGGTGCTGCAGCTTGCTTCCAAAGGCGCCCTGCCTCTCCAAAGCGATCTTGCTCGTTTTGATAATTGTAGTCCACCGGGTAGTTCTGTACGACTCTGTCTGTGAACAGTGCCTCCGGCAGCCCGTACCAATGCTCCATGGTCGTCAGCCCCGCCTCTGCGGAATTCAAGACGTTCCACCAACCTACATTTAGCTGAGCATGATGACAGGCGGACCGAAGACCCAATCTTTTGTTTTCGGCGATGGCCGCTTGCATCACCTCCGGTGCTGCCCCAAAAAATTTTATGCCATCCGCCCCGCGTCTGTAATTTGCCTGTACCCAAGACTTGGCTTGCGAAGCGTCTGAGATGGTTCCGTTTAGATGCTCGAAGATTGTACCCTTGTCTCCCTCCACATTTTTCACCGCCTTCAGATCGGACAAGTTTTGTCCAAAGGACGTGTAGGCCAAAATCCTCGGCGCAGTGATCGTATTATTCGCACTTTTTTCTTTGTGATCCAAAACCCAACCAAGTCCATTGCCGGCTGAAGGATCCCTCACAGTTGTTATACCGTGCGCCAGCCAGAGTTTGAATACATACTCAGCTGGCGTTCCCTGAGATTTACCACCGATGTGACCGTGCATGTCCACAAATCCGGGCAGAACGTACATTCCTTCAGCTTCAATTTCTTTACCTCCCTCCTTCAGCTTTGGCCGATCTTCATCCTTGATCGGGACACCCGGGTAGCCTACATTTCTGATAGACACAATTTTGTTTTGCTCAATCACAATATCCACCGGCCCCATCGGCGGTGCACCATTTCCATTGATCAGAGTAGCTCCCCTGATGATCAGCTGATTAAACGGCCCCTCTCCTTCCGATCGATCGGGTGCATCGGTCACTTGAGACAGGGCTACATGGATGCTGAGCAGGAAAATGGCGGCAATAACGTTTTTCATGATTACTGGGTTATTTTTGAGAAGCAATAAAACTACACAACCTATGGCAGTTACGCCCTCAACTATGCTCCCTCTTGGCACTAAAGCTCCCGATTTCGAACTAGTAGATGTGCTGACCGACGAAATGAAAACACTAGCCGACGTTCGTGGAAAAGAAGGTTTGGTAGTCATGTTTATTTGCGCGCATTGTCCGTACGTCAAGCATTTGGAAGAAGAGATTGCATTCGTTGCAGAGAAATATGAAAAGAAAGGAATCGGTTTTGTGGCCATTAGCTCAAATGATATAGTAAGCCACCCTGGAGATTCGTTAGAAAATTTGAAAATTCAGGCGGAGGAAATTGATTTTGAATTTCCCTACCTCTACGACGAGACCCAAGAAGTAGCAAAAGCCTACCAAGCCGCTTGCACGCCCGATTTTTATCTGTTTGATGCCGACCTCAAATGCGTCTATCGCGGACGATTCGATGGCTCCACACCGGGCAATGAAGAACCGGTAACGGGCGAAGATCTTAGAGAAGCGATGGACCAGTTACTCACTGGTGAGCCCGTGTATGAAGATCAGAAACCGAGTATGGGTTGCAACATTAAGTGGAAATAGAAAAGCCCCGGGACTAAGTATCGGCTCGTTTTAGGTAAATTGCGAGTCATTTTCAACGTATGAGCGCAGCTAAAAAAGAAATCAAGAAGGTCACCACCCATAAGCTTCAGGAAATGAAAGCAAACGGCGAGAAAATTGCCATGCTCACGGCCTATGACTATTCCATGGCCAAAATCATAGATGGTGCCGGGGTTGACATTATTCTGGTGGGCGACTCTGCCTCTAATGTGATGGCCGGAAATGATACCACCCTTCCGATCACCTTAGATCACATGATTTGGCATGCCACCTCCGTGGTAAAGGCTGTGAACCGTGCGTTGGTTGTCGTGGATGTTCCTTTCGGCAGCTATCAGGGAAATTCCTCAGAGGCGCTACGTTCCAGCATCCGAATCATGAAAGAATCAGGTGCACATGCTGTGAAAATGGAAGGTGGAATAGAAATAAAAGAAAGTGTGCAGCGAGTGCTCTCAGCGGGAATCCCTGTAATGGGTCATCTTGGCCTCACTCCTCAGTCCATCTACAAATTCGGCACGTACACCGTTCGGGCTAAAGAGGAAGAGGAAGCCAATAAATTACTCTCCGATGCGAAATTGCTAGAGGAAATAGGTTGCTTCGGAATTGTCCTGGAAAAAATCCCTGCCAAACTAGCCAAGCAAGTCTCAGCGTCAATCCAAATTCCTACGATCGGAATTGGAGCCGGGCAAGATGTGGATGGACAAGTTTTGGTGGTTCATGACATGCTTGGCATCACACAGGATTTCAAGCCGAGATTTTTACGTCAGTATGCAAGCCTCAACGAAACAATCCACCAAGCGGTGAGCAACTACACCAGTGACGTCAAGGGCGGGCACTTCCCAAATGAAAAAGAAAGTTATTAATCAAAATCAGACCTTTTAGAAACAGATGGCATCAAGAATTATTTACACGAAAACCGACGAAGCTCCTGCATTGGCAACCGCCTCCCTCCTACCCATTATTCAAGCGTTCACCTCCTCTGCAGGTGTTGCCGTTGAAACAAGGGACATTTCCCTGGCAGGAAGAATTATTGCCAACTTCCCGGATTTCCTGACTGATGACCAAAAAATGGATGACGCTCTCGCTGAGCTTGGCGAACTAGCCAAAAGCCCGGAAGCAAACATTATCAAGTTGCCGAATATCAGTGCATCGATTCCTCAGCTCATTGAGGCCATCAAAGAACTTCAACGAAAAGGATACAAACTCCCTGACTACCCCGACGAGCCTAAAAACGCCGATGAGGACTTGATAAAAGCGCGCTACGACAAAATAAAAGGCAGTGCTGTGAACCCTGTTTTGAGAGAAGGTAACTCCGATAGACGCGCACCAAAAGCCGTGAAGGAATATGCCCGAAACAATCCTCACTCAATGGGCGCTTGGTCGGCAGATTCCAAAACACATGTAGCCAGCATGCCTGAGGGAGATTTTTACGGAAGTGAAAAATCCGTCGTAATACCTCAGGCCACTTCTGCGAACATTGAGTTCGTTGGTACAGAAGGATCGGCCAAAACTCTCAAGCAAGGAATCCCACTTCTTGATGGCGAGATCATCGATGCTTCTGTCATGAGTCTCTCAAAATTGAAGTCATTTGTGGCGAAAGAAATCGCTGATGCAAAAGCACAAAACATTCTTTTCTCCCTTCACATGAAGGCGACCATGATGAAGGTGTCTGACCCCATCATTTTCGGAGCTATCGTTGAAGTTTTCTTCAAAGATGTTTTTGAGAAATACGCTTCCGTTTTTGAGACCCTTGGCGTGGACGCCAGCAACGGCCTGGGTGATGTCTTCTCCAAAATTCAGTCATTGGATGCAGCCACCAAAAGTGAAATTGAAGGGGCGATCCAAGCCGCATACGACGCTCAACCAGATTTGGCCATGGTCAATTCTGACAAAGGAATTACCAATCTGCATGTGCCAAGTGATGTGATCATTGATGCGTCCATGCCAGCTATGATCCGAACTTCGGGGCAAATGTGGAATGCTGCCGGAAAACAACAAGACACAAAGGCCGTGATTCCAGACCGATCTTATGCCGGAGTTTATCAGGCGGTGATTGATGACTGTAAGAAAAATGGCGCCTACGATCCATCTACAATGGGCACTGTCCCGAATGTGGGATTGATGGCCCAAAAAGCCGAAGAGTACGGCTCGCATGACAAGACCTTCCAATTGGATGCTGCGGGAACAGTACGAGTAGTTGCCGCAAATGGAGATGTTTTGATGGAACAGTCGGTGGAGAAAGGTGACCTTTTCAGAATGTGTCAGGTGAAAGATGCGCCCATTCAAGACTGGGTAAAACTTGCCGTTTCTCGTGCAAGAGCAACAGGTTCGCCAGCCGTTTTCTGGCTGGACGAAAACAGAGCGCATGACAGGGACCTCATCAAAAAAGTGAATCAATACCTTCCCGACCATGACACGTCAGGTTTGGAAATTAAAATTTTGTCTCCCATCGAAGCAACTAAGTATTCCGTAGAAAGAATCCGAAAAGGACTGGAAACAATCTCGGTAACTGGAAACGTACTGCGTGATTACCTGACCGATCTCTTCCCAATCTTGGAAGTGGGCACCAGTGCAAAAATGCTTTCGATCGTTCCGCTGATGAACGGAGGTGGATTGTTCGAAACAGGCGCAGGAGGCTCTGCTCCAAAGCACGTGGAGCAGTTCGTAGAGGAAGGTCACCTTCGCTGGGACTCGCTTGGCGAATTCATGGCGTTAGTCCCTTCCCTTGAGCACCTGAGCCAAGCGGACAACAATCCAAGGGCGCAAATTCTGGCCGATGCATTGGATACTGCCACGAGTAAATTTCTAGCGGAGAACAAATCACCTTCTCGAAAAGTGAATGAGATTGACAACAGAGGTAGTCACTTCTATCTGGCGATGTACTGGGCAGAGGCCCTGGCCAATCAGGACAAGGATGCTGAACTGAAAGCCAAATTCGGCGTGATGGCCAATGAGCTAAAAGCCAATGAAGCCAAAATCAATGCGGAACTTCTGGCAGCCCAAGGCTCACCCGTGGATCTTGATGGCTACTATTGGGCGGATGAATCCAAAGTTTCTGCCGCCATGCGACCAAGTGCCACGCTCAATGGAATTTTAGGAGGGGTTTAATTATCCCTTCTTCTTCGAAGTTCGGCAATTTCTTTTTGTAATTGGAGTATGGACTTATACCTAGCTAAAGTTCCTAGTTTTAACTCCTCTATACTTTTGTCAGGTTCAATGCCATCCTTTGGATAGTTTGGCACAAATCCTTTGATGTATAATGAAGAATCTAATGGTCGAGACAATGTGCAAGTGAAGATGCTAATTAATCCAGTTTCTGAAATCTTTGTGTAGACAATCCATGTCTCCGATGTTGGTACTTCTTCACAACTTGATCCCCCGCTTCCGTTAATGAATTGCTCGTCAAATTTTCCCTTAAAGATCTCTATGATTTCCAATCGAAAATCTGAGTGAGTAGGTCTAACAGGCCTTCCAATGAATATGAAATCAGAATCCTCATAATTCATTTCGAATATTTCATCATAGGTCCGGTCTCCAAAGTCGCAAGTGCAGGCAAAAGAATCTACACTTAAGAAGATAAGAAACAGTATTGAAATTAGACTTCTCATACCTTCCCCTTTTCACTCAACATGATCGCAATCGGTCGTGTGCTTGGGAATTGTGAAAACACGATCACCAGCATGACTGTAATTGGTACACTCAGGAACATCCCCGTGATGCCCCAAATAGCCCCCCAAAACGAAAGAGCGAGGATCGTGACCAGTGCGCTAATATTTAGCGAGTTACCCATGATTCGTGGTTCAAGGTAGTTTCCTACTACGAGTTGTATCGCCCCGACAAAAATGAGTATCATGAAAAACGGCTGAAATTCCCCGAATTGTAGCAGCGAAAAAATAGCAGGGAAGACCGTGCCTACAAGAGAGCCAATATTCGGGATGTAATTCAGCAGGAAGATTAAGAACGCCCAGAATACCGGCGACTGCACCCCAATGATCAGCAACACTACATAGCTGAGTGCTCCGGTAATCACACTCACCAGAGTCTTCACTCCAATGTAGTTGGTGATAGACCGCTCAAGCTTTTTGAGGATTTTCCTCACATCATCGTACTGCTCATCTGACTTGCAAACCGCTCTGATCTTGTCTTGAAAAGAGGTCGCCTCCAAGAATACGAACAACAAGTAAACCACGATCATAAAGGCATTTCCCACCAACCCCGTCAAGGAAGAAAAGATGGATTCGAGGATAGACCCAAATTCAAAATCTGCCATAAACTTGCTGAGCATGGTGCCCAGATCAATTTGAAATGTCTCATTGATCTTATCTGTCATGGTCTGAACATTGCCTTCATACTTGCTGTAGGATTTTGCCAGAGAATTTATGCTGGCTGTCAAAATAGTAACGACAAATCCGAGCAGAGAAAACATAACCACTGAGGTAACTAGCAGCTTTAGCCAATTTGGAAGGTGCTTTTTTATTACCGGAATTAGGTCTAGGAGTGATTTCACCTTCATCACCAAAAACCAAATAAGCAAGGCAAAAACAAAGGGAATCATCAGGTTTTGGCCATAGATTAAAATGATCACTATGCCAATGGCCAAAATAAATCCAGATGCTGCCTTTACGATGTTCATGACTTAAAGATAATTGAAGTCAATCTAGCTGACGAAGTAATGCGTCCACTTCCATCATTAGAATTTGTCCCTGCTGCGCACCATCCAGATCGGACTCGGATAGCGACTTAAACACCACGCCTTCTTGAAGGTAAAACCGTGATTCATTCTTTATAACCGTCTGAACCCTTCGAAGCTCCTCCGCACCCAACTCATCCGATTTCGCTTCCTCCCAGTTTGGAAGTCCCGGATGATCCAATTCCACAACATCAACCATTATCAACTTGGAGCTTGAAAAGTAATAAGTCTTCTGGATGCTCCCACCGAGGTTACTTGAAATAGCCTCCAGTTTCAGCAAGTGGTCAGTTTGCATAAACACTCTGACCATGGTTTCATTTCCATAATCGTCCTGAAAGCTCGCCCCTACAAACTCCTGATTGAAAACCTTTTGGTCAATTTCTGTGACCAAATCGTGTATCCGCTGAATTTGAACATCCTGAGCAATGCCGTAATGAATGAGTCCGGTAAGGATTAGCAAAACGAGTCCCTTTCTAAGCATGTCAAAAACTAAACGGTTTTCATTTCCTTCAGTTTTCGTCTCCACGAAATCCACCCCATTACAGATAGAATGGTGAAAATCAAAAATTGGAAACTCGTAAAAGGGAGCCCCTTATAAGTGTAAAGTGGAATGGAACTCAGATTGCAAATCAGCCAGAAAATCCAGTGCTCAATTTTCTTTTGTGCCATTAGCCACATAGCTGTTATTGCTGCGGCCGTGGTAAAAGCGTCCCACATCGGCACATCACTGTCTGTAAACTTTGTGAGTACAAACCCAAGCAAAGTAAAGGACGCCACGAACACAAATCCATTGATCAAATGCTCTCTGGAGTTGCTTTTTGTTATTGGGATTTGATTGGCCTCATCATTTGTGTGCTTCCAATTCCACCAACCATACACGCTCATCACAAAGTAGTAGAAATTGACACCTGAGTCCGCATAGAGTTGATACCTCCAGGCCAGGTAAACGTAAATGAGCACACTCACAATGCCCACAGGGTACACCAAAATACTCTCCTGCCTGCTAAACCAAACCGATCCAATGCCGGTAATCACCGCAATTGCCTCAAGCCAGGAGGTGTTTAAAAGCTGCTCCAGAAAATTCGTCCACCATTCCATGCAGCGATATTAAAATATTTCAGGGGAAGAGCGGTAATCTAAACCTCACCGCCTAATTTTGCATCGCAAATAATACCCCTCCTTATTATTTGCCATGAACGACCAAGATTCCAAGATTTTATTTGAAGCACTGACCTACGATGACGTGCTTTTACTCCCCGATTATTCTGAAATCCTTCCGCGCGACACGGACACCAGCACTCAGCTGACCCGAAACATTCGCCTGAATATTCCCCTGGTTTCTGCTGCCATGGACACGGTGACAGAAGCCAAACTGGCCATTTCAATGGCCCTTGAAGGAGGCATTGGCATCATTCATAAAAACATGACCATTGAGCAGCAAGCTATTCAAGTAAGAAAAGTGAAGCGCTCGCAAAGTGGAATGATCTTGGACCCCATCACACTCAAAGGCGATGGAACCGCCGGTGACGCTGAGGCCATCATGAAAGAGAATAAAATAGGGGGTATTCCTGTGATTGATGGAGAAGGTAAACTGATTGGTATAGTAACGAATAGAGATTTGAGGTTTGAAAAAAATCCTCGAAAGCCCGTCACCGAGATCATGACCAAGGAGAATTTGATCACGGCAAATGCTGAAGTAGGCCTCAAAGAGGCTGAGCAAATTCTGCAACAACACAAGATTGAAAAGCTTCCTATCATCGATAAAAATGGAAAGCTGACTGGCCTGATTACTTACAAAGACATTCTAAAGAATAGAGATAGACCAAATGCCTGCAAGGATGAGTTTGGCCGATTGAGAGTGGGGGCAGCCGTTGGGGTGACAGCAGATATCAACGATCGGATCAAGGCACTCATTAATGCCGGGGTAGATGTCGTAAGCATTGACACAGCACATGGGCATTCTCGTGGCGTTATTGAATCTGCCAAAAACGTTAAGAAAGCCTTCCCTGATCTTGAGATGATCGTAGGAAATGTGGCCACCGCTGAAGCAACCAAGGCACTCATCGATGCTGGTGCAGATGCAGTGAAAGTGGGAGTTGGTCCGGGAAGTATATGTACGACCCGAGTAATTGCGGGAGTTGGCATGCCACAGCTATCGGCAGTTTACGAAGGAGCCAAAGCAGCAAAAGGCACAGGGGTGCCAATAGTCGCAGATGGGGGCATTCGATTTTCTGGTGATCTAGTCAAAGCAATAGCGGGTGGCGCAAGTACTGTCATGATTGGTTCATTGCTTGCGGGTACAGAAGAAGCTCCGGGAGAAGTTATCCTTTATGAAGGCAGGAAATTCAAAACGTACAGAGGCATGGGCTCTTTGGAGGCTATGGAAGACGGCTCTAAGGATCGGTATTTTCAGGATGCCGAGGACGACATTAAGAAATTGGTTCCTGAAGGAATCGTTGGAAGAGTGCCTTACAAAGGTCTAGTTGGCGAGGTGCTTTATCAGCTTACAGGAGGCTTGCAAGCAGGAATGGGATATTGCGGCGCACCCACTATTCCAGACCTTCAAAAGGCACGCTTCGTGAAAATATCGAATGCTGGCATGGCCGAGAGCCATCCACACGATGTGCACATCACACGAGAAGCACCGAACTATAGTCGCAGGTAGTCGTTAAAGTTTCCTAATTCCACCAACCGGAGATTTTAACATTTCAAAGGCCACTATCTTTACACCATGTCGAACAAACTGATAACAAGGCTAAGCTTCCTTGGCGGGATCCTCTTTTGGCTCCTGTTTTCGGTATTCGATCTCTATTTCCTGTTCATTCAGAAGCATGACATGAACGTGAATCTGACCCCAATTCTACCTCGGGTCTTTTTTATGCTTTTCATCGTTTCCACTTTTCTCTTTTATCGGGTAAAAGTCACCAAGGCCGATAGCGTCAATTTCATAGACCTGCTCTGGAAAATTTTTATAACAGGGCTCGTCACCACAGTGGGAGCACTAATAATTCGCTTCTTCATTTATGCATTCAGTGCCACGTCCCTTGGACAAAATGCAATGATGATCAACATACTTTATCATCTCCTCTCAGGGTTGGTGGTTATTTACCTGATCAGCTCCATGGTCGTGTGGAAGCGTTTGATTCTCTATCAAAAATCTAAGAACCTACAGCAGCTCTGGAATTTCTTTGAATACTCACTGATCCTCGTCCTGGCATTTGATCTTCTAGGGAATGAATTCAGGAGTCAGATGTACATGTACGCGCTGATCTTCGTCACCGGGTTTTCGCTCATACTTTCGCTAAATCTGAAATGGATCGCCTATCTCAATTTCAAGCAAAAACTGAAGAGTATGCTCTTCATTCTACTGTCGGGCATTTATCTCTATCATTTCATTACTGTGCTTATTGATTTTCAAGAATCTAAAATTCTGATTTTCGATTTGTACAATAATGTATTCGTCATTGCGCTTTTCATTTTTGCATTTCTGTATACAGGCATCTCCTTGTTGGTCACTCTTTTCAATTTGCCAACCTCGTCTGTTTTCGAAAGAAAACTCAAGGAAGCCGTAGATTTTCAAAAATTAAGTCAGGCGATTCCGCGAGGACAAACAGAGGAACAGACCTACGACATCCTTCTCGAAAGCTCGATGAGCGCAGTGTTCGCTGATGCGGCATGGTTGGAAATCCGTACGCCCGAACACCCGAATGGCGTGTTCTATCTAAGGGATGTAGCACATTCGCAAATTGCTCAGATCAAGGAGCACATAGAGCCGGGCGCGATCAAGGATATCATCGAGTTCAAAGCCAGCCGACTGATCAGCTCCAATAAGCTGGTAGGCGATCTTAAAAAGATGGATTTCGCCTCCATCATCGCCTTGCCAGTGATGGTGAAAGGTGAGCAATTAGGCACGTTGGTTCTGCTTCGCGAAATGTCCGACGCGTTTAACCGCGATCTCATCGACATCATCGTAACATTCGTTAATCAAGCGAGCATTTCAATAGAGAATTTCCTTCTCATCTCTGATGCTTTGGAAAACGAGCGATACAAAGAGCAGCTCAAAATTGCCCAGCAGGTTCAAAAGAGTCTTTTGCCGGAGGAACTGGTACCAACAGATGCATTTGAAATTTGTGCCTTCTCTCAAGCAGCTGAAGAGGTCGGGGGTGATTATTACGATTTAATAGAACTAGCCCCTGACGATTTCGGGCTTATCGTTGGAGATGTTTCTGGAAAAGGGACATCCGCCGCATTTAATATGGCTCAGATGAAAGGCATTTTTCACAGTCTGGCTCAGAAGGACGTGAGTGCCGCGGATTTAGTGAAAAGTGCCAACCGAGCGCTGAGTGCCTGCCTTGAGAAGAAATCATTCATCACGGCCACCTACCAGCGTATCAACACTAAAAGGAATGAGATTGAGTTTTGTAGAGCTGGGCATGTTCCTTCACTGCTTTATTCATCAAAAGATCGAAAGATCGAATTGCTTGAGGAGAGTGGAATGGGGCTGGGAATTTTAAGAAACCTGGATTACGAGAAGTACGTTCACAGTAAAACTCTATCATACAACTCGGGCGACATTCTTCTGCTTCATACTGATGGTATCACTGAAGCGATGAACAATAAGAACCAGCAATTCGGCATTGAGCGGCTCAGAGAATCCTTAAAGAAATACATCGACAGTTCACCACCTGAAATAAAAGAGGGAATCATTAGTGACCTAATGGAGTTTCTGGGTGAGGTGAAATTAGATGATGATTATACATTGGTAATTGTAAAGTTTAAATAGATGGTAGATATATCAACGAAAAAAGAAAATGAAGTCTTCTTGATTGAGGTAGATGGGGAGGTGGACGCTAGTTCTTCCATTCAACTCGATAATGCCATCAAAATGACTTTCGAAACTGAGAATAAAGTACTGGTTGACCTTACGAAGTTGAAATACATTTCATCCGCAGGACTCGGTGTTTTCGTATCTCACTTGGAAGAAATTCAAAATCGGGAAATTCAATTGGTTATTTATGGAATGAGCGAATCGGTTCATCAAATATTTAGCCTGTTAGGATTACATGAGCTACTAACTATTGCAAAGGACAAAGAAGAAGCATTGACGAAAATATCTTGAGTGACAAGATTACCATAGCGTGTGACCCCAGCTGTCTTCCTGATGTACGGAAGTTCGTAGGGGATGTCTTGTCTGAAAACAAGCTTGAGGAAGTGCAAACCCACAAGTTGATTTTGGCTGTAGATGAAATCTGCGCTAACCTGATCATCCATGCCAACAAATCCGACGCAAGCAAAAAACTGAAAGTAATCGTCAAGGTAGAGCCGGGCAAGCAGGTCACTTTTTTGATTCATGACCAAGGTACTTCATTTGATTTCAGTCAATACAAAGAACCAACAATGGAGCATGTAGTAAAGACGCGTCGAAAGGGAGGTTTGGGTTTGATTCTGGTGAGGAGAATCATGGACAAGATTGAATTCACAACGGAAAAGAATCATAATATTTGCAGGCTCGTAAAAAAACTGTGAGGATGAACCGCGTTGTGTTTGCTACTTTTTTTGTCTCGCTAGTCGGCTGTCAGTTCCTGCAACCCAAAGAAGAGGCACTGGAAGACCCCATCGCAAGAGTGAACGAAACGATGCTGTACCCATCAGATCTTCAAGGACTTATCCCTTCGTCAGCCACCAATGCCGATAGTGCGCAGTTTGCCGAGAGATTCGTACGGGATTGGATCAAAAAACAGCTCATGATCGCAAAGTCCAACCAAGAAGTAGACGTTAATCAAGCTGAGATCGAGCGCAAAGTTTTAGAATACAGATATGCCCTGACTCGAAGTGCATTTGAGAAAAAATACATTGAGGATAATCTGAACGAGTCAGTGAGTGAAGCTGAGATTTTAGAGTACTACGAGGGACATTCCGAAGATTTCATTCTAAAGCAAAACATTGTGAGATGTCTATTTGCTCAGATTCCCTCAGGAGCTCCTCGACAAAGGAGATTTGTGAAAGATTTTGAGGAGTATCCTACCTCAAGCATCGAAGATTTACGCGAGTATTGCACTCAGTTTGCCAACCGCGCTTTTGTTGAAGATTCGGTTTGGGTGGATTTTAATGAAATCATTATTGGTACTCCATTCGAAAAAATTCTTGACAGAAATAGAATTTTGAGAACCAGAAAGTACCTGTCCGATACGGACGAAGAATTTGAATATTTTTTAAGAATACTCGAATATAAGATGGTGGATGATGTGTCTCCGATAGAATTTGTGAGAGAAGATATTACCAACATCCTGATTAATAAGAGAAAAATTGCCTTGAAGAGGGAGTTAGAAGAGAAAGTTTATGATGAAGCAACCACGAATAATGCGTTTGAAATTTATAGTCGTTAGTCTTTTATTTAGTCATTTTATTATGGCTCAGCCATCTCAGGATGGTATTGTCATCGATCGCATCATTGCCAAAGTAGACGACTATATAGTTCTGAAGTCAGAACTTGAGCGATCTTATCTGGACTACCTATCTCAAGGAAGCCCCAGATCAGAAGAAGCAAAATGTCAGATTCTTGAAAGTCTGGTGGTGAACAAGATGTTGGTGGCAAGAGCGGAGATCGATTCGGTTTCAGTAGAAGATTTTGAAGTGAACAGCAACCTTGACCAGCGAATGTCACTGATCATGCAGAATGTTGGCGGTTCTCGAGAGGAGCTTGAAAAGGCTTATGGAAAAACCATGGAGCAAGTGAGGGCGGAACTCTTCGACATCATCAAAGAACAGATGCTGATTCAGCGAATGCAAAGCGAATTGACCTCTGACATGGAGGTATCTCCACGAGATGTCCGCAAGTTTTTCAATAAAATACCAAAAGACTCCTTGCCCTATTTCTCAACGGAGGTGAAGGTCTCACAGATCGTGAAAAAGCCTGAGCCTAACTCCGGACAAGTAGAAAAAGTCAGACAGCAAATGCTGAGCATGCGCGAGCAAATTCTTTCTGGAACCTCCTTCGCTAGTTTGGCCAGGCGATATTCAGAGGATGGTTCGGCAAATACAGGAGGAGACCTTCCTTTCTACAAAAGAGGAGAGGTAGCGCCAGAGTTCGAAGCTTCAGCCATGACGCTCAACGAAGGGGAGCTGTCTATGCCCATCAAAACACAGTTTGGCTTTCACCTGATTCAACTCATTGAGCGAAGAGGAAACACCTTCAAAACGCGTCACATTCTTATGAGCCCAAAGCCATCCGCTGAGGATTTTGCAAAAGCAGAGAGCTTTCTTGATAGCTTGAGAACCCAAATTTTAGCCGATTCAATCAAATTTCAAAAAGCCGCCAAGGAGTACTCGGATGATCAATACACCGCCTCTAATGGTGGCTACTTCGCCGATGCTCAATCAGGTAGCTTGAGCGTGTCTATAGATGAGCTTTCACCAGACATATTTTTCGCAATAGATACGATGCAAGTTGGTGGTATTTCTAAGCCCTTCAGGTTTCAACAGCAAGATGGATCTTACGCTTACCGAATCTTATATTACAAAGCCAAAGTGCCCCCTCACTTAGCCAATCTTGAGGATGACTACCAGAAAATTGCGGCCGCCGCATTGAACGAGAAAAGGAACAAGGTGCTAAACAGTTGGTTCTTGGAAGCCCAGGAAGGCATCTTCATTGAGATAGATCCTGAATACAACAATTGTAATTTGCTAGAGGAATAGCCTAGCCCCAAACCTTAGTTCCCTCAGTGCAGTTTTTGCACATTTCTATCGAGCTTCGTGAGTTCAGAATGGCCTGGCGGAAATTTCTATACTTGGAAGAATTCCATACTTCAGCAAAAGAACTAGTAGCAACACTACCCATTGGGTGCTCGGCATCCTTGTCAAAACAACAGGGCACCACCTGACCATCCCAGGTGATCACACATGAATGCCACATTTTCCAGCAGTGATCGATCAGTTTATTTTTTACTGAATAAGTGCCGTCAGTGTTTACCCTATACCGTGAATACTTATCAATGCTAGGAATTAAGTCATTTCCTTGTTCATAGTCATATATCTGAGCCGTCTTGAAAGCCACCTTATCCACGCCATATTCCTTGGCCAATTCCCGTATTTCCAGAATCTGATGCTCATTGGGTTTCACTACCAAAAATTGCCAGAGAACCGCAGGAGTTTTACTTCCCAATTTTTTCCTCCACTTTAGGATGTTCCGGGTTCCCTCAAAAACCTTTTCCAGATCACCTGTTTTTCTGTAGCTCTCATAAGTTTCTTGCGTACTTCCGTCTATTGAAATAATCATCCTACTCAAACCAGACTCCACGGTCTTTCGCGCATTTTCATCGTCGAGAAAATGAGCATTAGTTGAAGTCGCCGTGTAGACGCCCTTCGATTCAGCGTATGCGACCATATCCAAAAATTCTGGGTGCAGGTAGGGCTCACCTTGGAAATAAAAAATCAGGTAAAGAAGCTTCTCATGCATTTCATCCATTGTCGACTTAAAAAGAGAAAAATCAAGCTTTCCTGTTGGTCGAGTGAAGGATCTTAAACCGCTTGGACATTCAGGACACCTTAGATTGCAGGCAGTCGTTGGCTCAATAGAAATACTCCACGGCATACCCTGAATACGCGCTTTTTTAGTCAATTTCGAAAGCACATAGCTCAAAGTGATGGCCATAAAATTTGCCAATCTTTTTGCCGTTAATTTTGAAGCCAATTGTACTGCGTCGGCAGTGCTGATAAACATAACTTAAACTTAGCCAAATCCATGCGATCGCACATCTGGTTCGTCATTTCACTAATCCTATTGTCATCCAATGTGGCAGGACAGATCAAATTGTCCGACCAAAGTGAAGTGGCCGTAATGACACTTGGCCCCTACCAGCCTGAACTCTATTCTGCGTTTGGTCATTCTGCCATTCGGGTGCATGACCCAGTCACCGGATTTGATCGAGTGTTTAACTATGGGGTATTTGATTTCGATCAAGAGAATTTCTACTTGAATTTCGCTAAAGGGAAAATGATCTACCAGCTGGGGATGTCACACTACGCGCCTTTCAGGGATTATTACATTTCTGAGGATCGGTTCGTCAAGGAGCAATACCTCAATCTCACCCCAGATGAAACCCAACAATTTTTTGATTTCTTGGCTAATAACTACAAGCCAGAAAACCGAGAGTACTTGTACAATTATGTCTATGACAATTGCGCCACCAAAATTCCGGAGGTTGTCAATCATTTATTCGGTAATAGACTGAAATACGATTCCACGTTCATAGAAAAGGGTAAAACCGTCCGTGACCTTATGCACGACTACCTCGCTTATCAGCCGTGGGGTGAATGGATGATTGACATTGGGCTGGGAATGCAAATCGACAAGGAGGCCAATTTGAGCGAATTTATGTTTCTGCCGGATTATGTGTTCACTGCTTTTGAAGGAGCGACCATTGTAGACGGTGGTGAAACTCGCTCACTCGTAAAGCGAACCCATGTTCTACATACGCCTGTCAATTCACCACCTGAAAACGGATGGCTAACTCCCATGAACTTTTTTGTTCTGCTCTTTTTCATTGGCGGATGGATCACGCATCTCAACATGAAAAGTGGAAAAAGAACACGAATCTTAGATGGAATTCTTTTTGGCTTCTCAGGAATGGTCGGTTGCTGGTTGGTTTTTTTGTGGGTTGGCACGGCACACCTTTCTACTTGGAATTTTGATTTGCTCTGGGCCATTCCGTTTCATTTACCACTTATATTTTTTATGAAAAAACAGAGTGCCTTGAGATGGGTTAGGATGTACTTCAAGTTCACAGCCTTCTGGTATGGCGCGCTTCTGATCGCATGGGCACTTCTACCCGAGCCATTGAACATGGCACTGGTACCGTTTACCCTGCTCCTTCTTCTAAGAGCAGCATACATCAGTTATGATTTGAAGAAGCTAAACCACGGCTCAAAAGCGATAATATCAAAATAGTGCAATTTTTGACCGGAATAATGTAAGTAGCTTTGTGGTTGCTAACCAGGCTAACAACCATGAATACCTTAAGAACCACCCAGTGGCTAGTCCTTGCTGGCTTTATACTTTTATTCAGCTGCTCACAGTCAAAGAATGAAACCCGTGATTTACAGCTAGTTGAAAAAGTAGAAAAACCGTATACAGCAAAAAATTTGAGCAAGGCTGATCGTATCGATTTAGCATTCAAACAAGAATTCGATAAGACACGTGATCCAAGAACCCTCACAATTCCTCGTGAAAGATTGATAAATGGAAGGCAGATCATTCAGGGAAGAAAAAATGCTCGAATTCAAGCCAAAGCAACATCACTCACATGGGAAGAAAGAGGCCCCTACAATGTAGGTGGGCGTACAAAAGCCATTCTATGGGATCCTCAAATTGCGGATAAAGTCTGGGCAGGTGCGGCCAGCGGGGGCCTGTGGTATAACACGGACATTACAAACGCCTCCTCCGAATGGACAGCCGTCGATGATTTAATGGAAAACCTTTCGGTGACTGCCATCGCTTACGATCCAACAGACCCTGATGTGATGTACATTGGAACAGGAGAAGGACACATTATTGGTAGTGTTAAAGGAGCAGGAATGCTGAAGAGTACGGATGCAGGCGCAACCTGGACTCACATGACTATAGGAAACGGCTTCTTCGATACAGAATCTAACTTCCATTACGTCAATGATATACTTGTGAAAAATGAAAGTGGGACAGGTGTTATCTACGTTGGAACACAAGAAAGTGTTAACGAATATACTTACTATGGAAATAGTTATTCTGGTGAGAATGGGCTCTGGAGGTCTACAGATGGGGGTGTGACATTTACACAACAGTTGCCAACTGTACCCTCGGAAACTGTACCGTACAGCGTCGCAGACTTGGAGCTTGATGCAAATGGTAGAATTTGGGCAGGAACGGCTGATGATCTATTTAGCAGATTTACATCAACAATTTTTTATTCAGATAATGGCACGACTTGGACTGAAGCAGAATCTGATGCGTCTGGCAATAGAGTTGAACTGGCTGTTTCTCCAAGTGACCCGAGTATTATTTATGCTGTAGCCTCGAACGGTAGCAATAATGTTGGTTGGATGAAAAAAAACACGGATGCCACAAATGACCCTACAGGAACTTGGTCATCGATCACAATCCCAAGTCACTCTGATCCAACAAACGGTGCAGTTTCTTGTGGCTCTCTGACGTGTGCTACTTCTGGAGCAGATTTCACAAGAGGTCAGGCGTTTTATGACCTAATAATGAAAGTAGATCCATCCGACGCAGACAGGGTTTGGATTGGCGGCATTGATCTTCATTTGTCCACAAACGGAGGAAGTTCTTGGACTGCTAAAACCTCTTGGGTCGACGTTAGTGGTTTTGGGTGTTCATGTCTTCCATACATCCATGCTGATCAACATGTTCTTGAATTTAATCCTAACGATGACACGGAACTACTTAGTGGGAATGATGGCGGAGTTTTCTTGTCATCAGATGCGGACGCTACCACTCCAAGCTGGGGTGTCCGAAATAACAACTACAATGTGACTCAGTTTTATGGTGGAGCAATTCATCCCACGGCCGGAACAAACCAGTTCTTAGCTGGGGCTCAGGATAATGGCTCACAATATTTCAACGGAACTGGCATGATTACTACTTCCGAGGCTTCCGGTGGTGATGGCGCATATTGCAATATCGATCAGGATGAACCGGAGTATCAATGGACTCAGTATGTCTATAATTCCTATTACAGAAGTACTAACACGGGAGCGTCCTTCTCTTACGTAGGAGAATTCCAAAGTGGGGGAGTATCTGTAGGGCGTTTCATCAATCCCTCAATTTATGATGATACTGAAAATATTATGTATGCCGCTGGCGATACGGATGAATTTCTTCGATGGACTAACCCCCAGATCGGGGGGTCTGGCGGGTTCATATCGGCAGATTTCGATGGAGGCCAAGTTTCTTGTTTGACAGTTTCGCCTAATACGAGCAACCGAGTTTTCTTCGGTACAGGAACTCCTGGGATTAATTCGGGAGCAGGTGGGAAAATCTATTATATAGATGGAGCCAATTCTGGTGCATCCGAGACTCCAGTGGATATTTCTGATGGCTCGTTTCCCACAAATAGCTATTTATCCTCAATTGCCGTGGGTGAATTAAGTGACGATCACATCGTTGTAACCTTTAGCAATTATGGAGTGTCAAGCGTTTGGGAAACTACAGATTTAGGTTCCACCTGGACTGAAATAGAAGGAAACCTGCCCGACATGCCAGTACGATGGGCCGTCATTCACCCTGAAGATGCCAATAGAATAATCCTCGCCACAGAACTCGGCGTATGGTCAACGGACGCAACAAGCGGGGGCACTACTGATTGGGAACCCCATGATGATGAAAGCTTCCCTCATGTACGAACGGATATGCTCAAAGTCAGAGCCTCTGATTTAGAAATGATTGCGATAACCCACGGCCGTGGATTGTGGTCGACGAATATTGCACTGCCTACCACGACTGATCCGGAAATTTCCTTTTCGACTTCTACAAGTTCACAAACTGAAACCACAGTAGGAACTGATGGCTGTAGAAACTACAGAGATTACACCGTTTCAATGGAAATCGCCAATCCTCCAACTGGAGATGCAACAGTCACTTTGGCCGTTGAAGGCAGCACGACGGGCACAGAAGGGTATGATTTTGATTTCACAACAACTGACTTTAATACACCAAGCAGTGACCTGACTTTTTCAGATGGATCAACAACCAATCAATCCTTCACTCTAAGAATTTACAACGATGATGCTGTGGAATCAAGTGAAACAGTGGTATTTGACTACACCATTTCCGGTACGACCACAGCAATCGCAGGTTCGGCAAATCAAACATTTACTTTCACGATCAATGATGACGATCTCGCTCCCACGGTTGATTCATTCATCACACTTTTGAGCGAAGACTTTGAATCACAATCTTCATACGCCGATCTCACTACTGCCGGTTGGGGACAATATACATTTGATGGTGGGGCAGGTACCACGAATCAATGGCGTTTTGGCACTCAAAGAGTATTGAGTGGAAGTAATAGCCTATATGTGTCGAGAGGAAATTCCAATAGCAACTACAACGTAAATAGCTCATCAAACCGATTAATGGTAACGCCTATATTGGATGGAACCGGCCTCTCATCCATAGACCTTGAATTCAATTATCAATGCAATGGCGAAGCAGGTTACGACTATGGATCATTGTACTACGCCATCGATACCAATGATGATGGTAGCGTTCTTGATGAAACGTTCAATCAATTCGTAACAAACTTACAGGGCATCACCAGCACCACACTTTATCAAACTACCCTTCCTGCGGCATTAAATGGTGAAAAATTTGTGATTGGATTTCATTGGCTCAACGATGGAAGCCTAGGCGCACAACCCGCATTCGTTATTGATGACATTGAAATATCTGCTGGCGTAACAGGCACTACTATAGCCTCAACTCAGTCTCAAACCCATTCAACGAATTTCGGGCCCAATGAAACAATATACTTTTACGACGATTCTTCAGGAGACATTTTGCTTTCTCTTGAAAACCTCTCCTCATGGGATTACGGGTGTACTGACGTGACCATCGACCAGGCGGGAACAGGCGCTATGACAATGAATGGTCAATCAGCGGATGCCTATCCAGCTTCCAAAATCATCAGCATTACCCCAACGACCAATAATGCCACTGGCTCATATACGATCACAATGTACTATACGGAAGCCGAAATCGATGGCTGGATAGCTGCCTCTGGTAATGGAACCGTCGATCTTGAGATGATCAAAGTAGATGGACCCTTCAATGCAGATGTAGCAAGCGCCGGATCAAGCGATTGGGAAGCCAGTACGCCAACCATCGGTACATTCGGGTCTGATTACACTTTCGCTTCAACTTTTAATACTGGATTTTCAACTTTCGGAGTGGGAAATACCGCATCATGGAGCGCTCCTCTCCCTGTCGAATGGACCTACTTCAGAGCCAAGAATACCGGAAAGGGCGTTTCTCTCGAATGGCAAACGGCCTCAGAAAAAAATGCGGACAAATTCATAGTGGAACACAGTACAGATGGTGAGAATTTTATAAGCACTGGCGATGTAAAAGCAGCTGGAGAAAGTACAGTACTCCTCGATTATGAATTCATACATCCAAACCCACAGAAGGGCGTGAATTATTACAGACTGAAGCAAATGGATTTGGATGGACAGTTTGAGTATTCAGAGGTGAAGAGCGTGACTATTCGACCAATGAATTTTGCCGTAGCAGAGATCTTTCCTAATCCCGCAACTGATTTACTGCATGTCAATTTCTCAAGTGAAGTAGAGAAAACAAGAATTGAATTACTCAGCATTGAGGGCAAGACTGTATTAAGCATGGTCAGTATGGGAGCTGGTTCAGGTCTTTCGGAGGATTTGAATGTCTCAAACCTAAAACGTGGAATTTATTTCGTAAGAGTGAGTGACGGATTCGATTCGGTGGTGAGGAAAGTTGTTCTCAGATAATTAGATGACTTGGATTAACCAGTAAATTCCCACTTTAGTGATTTCTTCCTATCTGCTCTCATTTGAAGTTTGACCGCCTCCACCAATTCCGGTCTTGAGGCTTTAATCTTCAATAGCTTCCCCTCCCTATCCTTTCGATACTTCAACTGATCAAACATGTTCTTTGGACTTGAGAACCGACCATACCTCTTGACTAAAGTGCGATTTCTGGCAGTTGCTTCCGCCCCGTGCTTCATGAACCCAGCTCCCGGCATCAAATCTTCATTTCCGGTACTTCGTCTGGAATCACCAGTCTACCCAGAGTGGCATTCTTTACTTCCTCCACAGAAACACCCGGCGCTCTCTCGATAAGCCTGAATCCTTCAGGAGTTATGTCCAGTACGGCCATGTCCGTAACTACCTTCTTCACACACTTTACACCCGTAATTGGAAGGCTACACGCAGGAAGTAATTTTGACTCCCCTGCTTTATTGGTGTGCTGCATCGCCACAATTATGTTCTCAGCAGATGCCACCAAATCCATTGCTCCGCCCATGCCCTTCACCATTTTGCCAGGGATTTTCCAATTGGCAATATCCCCAGAGTCGGAAATCTCCATAGCTCCTAGCACGGTCAGTTGAACATGCTGTCCCCGGATCATGGCAAATGATGTAGAAGAATCAAACAACGCCGCTCCCGGACGTAGAGTGACGGTTTGCTTTCCGGCATTGATCATATCCGCATCTTCCTCTCCTTCAAAAGGAAATGCGCCCATTCCGAGAATTCCATTTTCTGACTGAAACTCCACCTCAATACCATCGGGGATATAATTCGCAACGAGAGTAGGGATGCCAATTCCTAGATTCACGTACCATCCATTTCTCAGCTCCTGAGCGATTCGTTTCGCTATTCCGTTTTTGTCAAGCATAATTTCAATTTGAAGATGTAGTGATTTGTTGATTTGATGATGACTCGATTCGCTGATTTGAAGTTCTTTTCGATGAGCCAATAATTTTGGAAAGAACTTTAACAATAGAAAGTAAATCCGTTTCCAGTTGTGAATCAGATGGATAAGAATCTGACTTGCGACAAAGCTCCAGCCAATAGGCTGTTTCATCGGCCTCTTTTGCCGCGATCTTTAGTTTGTGAATAAAATCCGCTTTACTCTCAGCATTCTGAGCCTCCCTTACATTGGCACCAATAGAAGTACCTGATTTCAAAATCTGACGAGCGATCACATATTTGCGATTTTCCTCCAAATGCTCCGAAAATTCAATAATCTGCAGAGCAAAATCTAAACTCAATTTTACGATCAAATTCTCCTTATCATTCCTCATTTTTCAATCATCAAATTATTGCATCATCAAATCGACTAATCGCGTAATCGAGTAGTTCTCTGCTCTATTCTTTTTTCGTATTTCTCGCCTTGGAAAATTCTCTGGACAAAAATTCCCGGAGTGTGAATGAAATTAGGGTCGAGTTTACCAGGTTGTACCAACTCCTCCACTTCTGCCACCGTGATTCTTCCTGCCATCGCCATTGCCGGATTGAAATTTCTGGCCGTTCCCTTGAAAACCAAGTTCCCCTCCGTGTCACCCTTCCAAGCCTTGACTAGCGCAAAATCTGCCGTCAATGCCGATTCCAAAATATGTGGCTTGCCATTGAACTCACGCACCTCCTTTCCCTCGGCTACTTCAGTCCCGAAACCAGCCGGAGTAAAGAACGCTGGGATACCGGCTCCCCCTGCACGGCATCTTTCTGCCAATGACCCCTGAGGGATCAAATCCACTTCCAACTCTCCACTCAACATCTGGCGTTCGAACTCGGCATTTTCACCTACGTAAGATGAAATCATCTTCCTGATCTGCTTTTTGTGAAGTAAAAGACCCAAACCAAAATCATCTACTCCGGCATTATTGGAGATACACGTCAGGCCTTTCACTCCCAGCTTTACCAATTGAGCAATGCAGTTTTCGGGGATTCCACATAGCCCAAATCCGCCTAACATCAGGGTCATGTTATCCTTCAATCCTTCCAGAGCTTCCGCTGGTCCTGCGACTACTTTATTCATAGCTTGTTGTTTTCTTAAAGTAAGTCAAATTTAATTAGTTAGCATAACAACTATTGTTAAAACAAATACTAATTTTGATTGCCCAATAAACAACAAGTTATGCCGATATATCACAAGCTTGGCGAGATTCCCCAAAAACGCCACACGATTTTCGAGAAGCCCAATGGAGGGCTGTACTACGAACAGCTTTTTGGTACGATCGGTTTCGATGGGATGTCTTCCCTGATGTACCAAATCAATCGGCCAACAATGGTCAAGGAGATTAATGCAGCGAAGGATGTCCGGCCAAAAATTGCTGTGGAGAAGAACATCACCGCGCGGTTGCTTCATGGATTTCAAGTTGAAGCCAAAGATGATTTTCTCGATAGCAGGACACCCCTTCTTGTAAACTCGGACATTGAAATTGGCTTGGCCGCTCCCAAGAAATCACTCACGGATTACTTTTATAAGAATGCTGATGCTGATGAGCTCTTGTTTATTCATAAAGGCACAGGAACCCTTCGCACGTTTCTAGGGAATATTCCTTTTGAATACGGCGATTACCTAGTCATTCCTCGGGGAATGATCTATCAAATCGAATTTGATACCGAGGACAATCGAATACTTTTTGCCGAATCCCATCATCCCATTTACACGCCGAAGCGCTACCGAAATTGGTTTGGTCAGTTGCTTGAGCATTCGCCATTCTGTGAGAGAGATTATAAACTTCCTCAGGAGTTGGAGACCCACGACGAGAAAGGCGAGTTCATCATGAAAATAAAGAAGCAAGGCATGCTTCACGAATTGGTCTACCCTACCCACCCCTTCGATGTGGTAGGCTGGGATGGTTATAATTTTCCATACGGTTTCTCAATTCACAATTTTGAACCGATAACCGGACGTGTACACCAGCCACCGCCCGTTCATCAGACGTTTGAGACCAATGCATTCGTGGTTTGCTCCTTCTGTCCGAGGCTTTACGATTATCATCCAAAGTCCATTCCGGCACCTTACAATCACTCAAACATCGACTCGGACGAAATGCTCTACTACGTGGACGGTGATTTTATGAGCCGAAATAATATTGAGCAAGGACACATCACCTTGCACCCTTCGGGCATTCCTCATGGACCTGCTCCAGGAGCGTATGAGCGCAGCATTGGCCAAAAAGAAACGGAAGAATTAGCAGTGATGATTGACACCTTCAAGCCACTGATGATCACTGAAGAAGCCATGAAAATTGATGATGGAAAATATTATAAAAGCTGGCTAGAGTAGTCTTAGAACTAGGAAACAAGAATTTAAAAAAGAGAAGAAGTCCAAGCTTTTAGCTTGTAACTCGCCACTCGTAACTTTTTCAAAAATGGAAACAACAGCAATACCCAAGATTTTCAAAGACGCACAAGACTTCATGCCCATCAACGGCACGGATTACTTGGAGCTTTATGTGAGCAACTGTCGACAAGCGGCACATTATTACCAGACTGCATTTGGCTTCCAGCCTTTAGCGTTTTCCGGCCTTCAAACTGGGAATAAGGAAACGCAGAGCTACGTCTTAGTGCAGGACAAAATCAGATTGGTTCTCACCTCCCCGCTCAAGGCTGGAACCGAAATCGGCAAGCACATTGATGCTCACGGTGACGGGGTGAAAGTTGTGGCGCTTTGGGTAGATGATGCCACCTATGCGTACAATGCGGCCATAGAACGTGGAGCCAAGTCCTTCATGGAACCAAAAACCGAGCAAGATGAAAATGGCAAGGTAGTTCGATCGGGTATTCACACGTATGGAGAGACCGTTCACATTTTTGTAGAGCGAAAAGACTACAACGGCATTTTCTTACCAGGTTTTCAAAAGTGGGAAACCAGCTATCAGCCGACCGAAGTGGGGCTGAAATACGTCGATCACATGGTAGGAAACGTAGAGCTTGGAAAAATGAACGAGTGGGTGGATTTCTACAAAAACGTGATGGGTTTTACACAGATTGTTTCGTTCGATGACAAGGACATTTCTACTGAATACACGGCGCTCATGAGCAAGGTGATGAGCAATGGCAATGGAAGAATAAAATTTCCCATCAACGAGCCGGCAGCTGGAAAGAAGAAATCACAGGTGGAAGAATACCTTGATTTTTATGGAACAGCAGGTGTTCAGCACATTGCTGTAGCCACAGATAATATCATTGAGACGGTGACCGCTCTTCGAAACCGAGGTGTAGAATTCTTGTATGTTCCTGACAATTACTACGATACCGTCTTGGACCGTGTAGGAGAAATCGATGAAGACCTTCAGCCGTTGCAGGATCTGAACATCCTGATTGATCGTGACGATGAAGGCTATTTACTTCAGATTTTCACCAAACCAATCGAGCCTCGACCGACCATGTTCTTTGAGATCATACAAAGGAAAGGTGCACAGTCGTTCGGAAAAGGGAATTTTCAGGCGCTCTTTGAAGCAATCGAGAAGGAACAAGAATTGAGAGGAACGTTGTAGTAATTAGTGTATTTGTTACTAGTTATTGGTGAATTAGTTTGCTCGCTCCAATAACTATTCAACTATTCAACCAATAACCAATCATCTAATAACTAAATGACAATTCCCCAAAACACAGACTTCACTATTCACAACCTCCCGTTCGGCATCTTCTCGACTCAAGGAACTGAGCCAAGAGCAGGCGTTGCGATTGGAGATCAAATCATAGACCTTGACAAAGCTCTAAAAGCCAAATTGCTCGGTGGGCTTCATCTTACCGATGGAATCTTCAAGCAAGCCTTTCTTAATGATTTCATCAGCCTTGGTCAGCCTGTTTGGAGAGGAGTTCGAGCAAAGCTTCAGCAGCTTATTTCTGAGAATAACGAGACCTTGAATAGTTGTCTTGTTAATCGGATAGATGCCATTATGCATTTGCCCGTTCGCATCGGTGACTACACTGATTTTTACAGCTCAAAGGAACATGCCACCAACGTTGGGATTATGTTCCGGGGAAAAGACAATGCACTTATGCCCAACTGGACTCACATGCCCATTGGCTATCATGGCAGAGCATCGTCGATCATTGTTTCGGGTCAGCCTTTTCATCGTCCGAAAGGACAGGTTTTACCTAAAAATTCAGAAACGCCGGTTTTCAGTCCAACTAAGTTGCTGGACATAGAATTGGAGATGGGCTTCATCATTGGGAAGTCGACAGAACTCGGTGAGACTGTTTCCACCACGAATGCCGAAGATCATGTTTTTGGTATGGTGCTTTTCAACGACTGGTCGGCGCGAGATATCCAGAAATGGGAATATCAACCGCTTGGACCCTTCCTTGGGAAAAGTTTTGCCTCCTCTATTTCTCCTTGGATCGTGACGATGGATGCCCTTGTGTATTTCAAAACTGATACGCCCATTCAAGATCCGACTCCCATGGACTACCTGAAATTTGAAGGTCAAAAATCGTATGACATTCGACTGGAAGTTTACCTGAAACCTGATGGTGGAGAAGAACAGAAAATCTCAGAGAGCAATCACAAATATTTGTATTGGACGATTGTGCAGCAGCTCGCACACCACACTATCAACGGCTGCAACCTGAACGTTGGCGATATGATGGCCAGTGGCACGATCAGCGGCCCCACACCTGACAGCTACGGCTCGCTACTAGAGCTCACCTGGCGAGGTGAGAATCCAATCAAACTGAAAGACGGCACAGAGCGCAAATTTCTTCAGGATTACGATACGGTGACCATTCGTGGCTTCTGCGAAAAAGATGGAAGGCGTATTGGGTTTGGTGAAGTGACCACTCAAATCCTTCCCGCCAAATGACACTGAATGGATCAAAGAGATTTGGGGTTCACCTGGATGCCACAGTCAAGTTGATCAAACAGGATCTGACCCGTCGATTTCGAGAAAATGGAATTGACCTCACTCCAGAGCAATGGACAATCTTAGATGAGCTTGCCAACCGAGGTGAGCTTGCCCAGAAAGAACTTGCGGCGAGCACTTTCAAGGATCCGCCCACAGTTTCCAGAATCGTGGATTTGTTGGTTCGTCGTGAATTCATCGACCGCAAACAGGATGAACTGGATCGCAGAAAATACCTGGTCAAACTCACCGACCAAGGCCAAAAAGTGTATGAAGTCTCCGCGCCCATTGTGCTCGAAGCGCGCACTTCTGGCTGGAGGGGTTTGAATGATGTGGACTACCTTCAATTGAAAAATATCCTGGAGCGTATTTCAGGAAATTTTCAATAAAAAAAGGTGAAGCAAAATGCTTCACCTTTTTGTAATCCAAATGAGCCTTTCTAATTGCTCTTTGGTTTGATCCCGTGTGACTCAATCAGAGCCAAGAACTCCTCCGGATGTGATTTTATCCATTTCCTTTGAGCGTTCATTTTTGCCTTCTTATCTTGTTCCAAATTACCCGTGGCGATAAATCCCTCGGCAGGCACTACGTCCCAAATGGTGACCTTCTTGGATCGCTTACTTGATAAGTTAGATTTTGCTGTCTCCGCAGTACTTTGGCTACCGAAAACTGACTTGTCTGCTTGCTTAGTTTTAACCTGCTTCTCCTTTTCACGACGTACGTCCTGACTTTGGGCATTTGCCTCTGTTGAAACAAACACCACGAGTATGAGACTGATTATTGTAATTTTTACTAGAAATTTCATTTGTCTTATTTTTTAAGGATTCTCCAATTTAATTCGTCTTGACCGTATTTCAAGGTTACGAAATACAAACCTGTGGTCAGTGTACTCATATCCACCTGAATATCCTGACCATTTTTAATGATTTTGACAGAATGAACCCTTCCGGTAAAATCAACAACGCCCACCTTCACATCGGCATTCTGACCTAGCGAAATGATAAGGGCTGATTCAACAGGATTGGGATACATCTGTATTCTGATATCACCTAAGTAATCAGTGCCTAGCACCAATTCATCCGTAGTAGCAGAAGCGACGCTTGTCCATACCGTAAGACCTATTGCATTTGATGCTCTCAAGCGATAGAAATAGGTCGTCTCTTCGTCCAAACCAGTATCCGAATAACTAGTTGCATCAGCAGCAATGGAAGTTGACACATCTGCCCAAGGACCATCCATTGCATCGGCTCGCTGTAGCTCGAATCCATCTTCATTGTCGGCATTGTCTGTCCATGTCAATGCTATGGAACTTGAGGACACTGCAGTGGCTGCCAATCCTGAAGGAGCAACCGGTGGAGTTTCACCAGCACTTGGATCACCGACTTTAACATTGTCAATTTTCATTTCAAATTGATCACTAACATCAAAGTGTCTAAAAGCAATATGGATAGTTTCACCAGCATAGCTCGAAAGATCTACTTGTCGCTCTGCCCACACATCTGTTGATAAAATTTCAGTAAAAATCTGATCAGTGAAATCCTCAACGTCAGTAGAGGTTGTAGATACCAAAACCTCATATTTTTCCGCAGGAAATGAGGGGTCCTGAGCCGCTACATAGTAGACCAAAAAATCACCACTGACGATTTCGACTTCTGGGGTAATTAAATAATTGTCAGGGTTAAGTGCGGCAGGTGTATCGTTTTCATAGGAAGCAGATACTGCTGCTTTAACACCATCCTGAGCGGCATGGCTAGGCGATATTCCTTGATACCAGTTGAAAGCATCTCCATCTTCATCTAAGCTCAGCCAATCAGTAGGTGGGAACGTCTCTCCCTCAAAACTTTCATCAAGCTTAAAATCACCCAAATCTTCATCTTCGGTAGTAGCAGAGGCTGTCGCACCTATGGAAGTATCCGCTCCCTTCACCGCACGCACTTCATAATAATAGGTGGTGGACGGTTCCAGTCCAACATCAGAGAAAGTCAGATTTACACCATCAACAGCTTCTACAATTTCGAAACTTCCTAAAACCTCCGAAGTAGATCGGTGTATTTCAAATTGATCAGCATCATCATGCTCCCAAACCAAATCAATTTGGTACGGCCCGTCAGCTGTGGCCGTGAGATTTGTGGGAGCCAAAACGCCTGAGCCAACATCATCACTGATGGTGCCCACAAACACTTCGTCCAGCTTTAAATAAAACTGATCCGTGACATCAAAATGTCTAAAAGCAATGTAGATATCTTGGCCAATATAGCTGGAAAGTGAGAATTCATTTAAATGCCAATCGCCATCTGACAATGTCTCTGAGTGTATTTCGTCTGTAAAGTCTGCAATGTCTGTACCAGTGGTGGATACCAAAACCGAATACTTCTCAGCAGGAAAAGATGGATCCTGAGCACCAATGGCGTACGTGAGAACATAGTCCGTAGAGATGGATACCTGCGGAGTGATTAAATAATTATCAGGATTTAGTGCCCCTACTCCATTCACATAGGAGGCACTTCCTGCGCTGTTATCTCCAGCATAGGCTACTTCCGACCCAACGTCGATGTTACTATAAATAAACCACAAGTTGCCATCTTCATCAGCGTCGACATTAGTCCAATCGGCGGGTGGGAACGTCTCTCCTTCAAAGCCTTCATAAAGAGCTGTCACACCTACATTGGCAGGAGTTGTTGCACTGCTATATGATGCATCAGATAACTCATCCCCCCGCTTAGCGACTATCGCATAATAATATGTGGATATTGGCTCTAAGCCATTTTCATCCGTGTAAGAAGTTTCGGTATTGGCAATATCAGCTAAGAAAGCATACGAACCTCGCTCTCCAGTACTTGAACGTAGAATTTGGAAGCCATCTTCCTCATATTCATATGACCAAGAAAGATCAATTGAAAATGGTGAGACCGCCTCAGCATCAAAATCAGATACTGGTCTCAAGGCATCACCAATGCAAATAGTACCTGAAATTTCATCACCCCAATTACCGGGTTCTACACTGAATTCCACATTTTCTCCGACAATAACTTCGACACCCGGTCCCCCATCACCAAAGCTGTCAAATAGATTGAAACTGTAGCATCCATCGGCAAGACATGCTATTTCTGTAATGGTAGAGTTGTCATCAGAATACTCACCGCCACTTGCCAATACATTCCCTTCATCATCAGTTATACTCCAGCTTGTTTCTGCTGAATAATCATCCAAATGCAAATCCACTTGAACCGAAGTGGTAGATTCATCTATAGTGTAGGTTACCTCAACGGAAGAAATGTCATTCGAGGATTCTTCGTCGGGAGCCCCATTCACGGAGTTTAGAGCCACTTCGATTTCATTCTCCCCTTCAGATAGAACAAAATCACCAATGACCGCCGAAGCGGTTTCTCCAGGATTCAATAAGAAATCCTCGTCCACATCAAACTGCTCGCCCCCAAAACTGTAAGAGAATGAGGTTATCGCGGCGCTTCCTGTGTTTTCGATTTCCACTTCCACCGGGACAATGTTGCTACAGCTAGTTACTGTTGATGCGTCAACAGGATCAAGAATGGATACGCTCATATCCGTGAATGCTACATAAGGAAGTGTAAAGGTCACAGAAGATTCATTATCAAAACCACCCCCTAGAACAGCCACTTGCTGCTCTTCAGAATCTTCTATCACCAAAGCAATGTCATTCTCAATGCCATCGCCGAAAGAATCAAAAAGAGTAAAAGTATAGGTGCCATCGTCCAGACATAAGACATTTTGCACGTCCGCATTGCTAGAGAGTAGACCATTTTCTGCCACTACGGCACCCTCAGAATCCGTCACTTCCCAAGACGTTTCTTCCGGGTACGAATCTGTCGAAAGGGTGACAAATAGAGCGTTTCCTTCAGATTCTGTGAAAGTCACCTCAGCGCTTCCATCATTTTCATCATTGTCATCTGCGACCTCATTTATGGAAACAATATTGACTTCAACAGAATTCGATCCTTCTATGAGTTCAATTAAACCAAAGTCAACTTCAATTTCTTCTCCAGGCGTATAGAACAAGTCATCGTATGTTACGGTGCTCAAGCTTCCTGAAATTCCATAACTAATCTCAATTGAATTAATCACAGTAGTTCCATCATTAGAAAGAACAGCTCCTAGAGACACAAAATTGGAACAAAAGTCTAATGCGCCTGCCGTTGGGGTTGTTATTTCAACAGCTACATCATTGTATGCAACAAATGGAATTGAAAAAGCAACCTCAATTGTTTCTGGATCAGCAAAGAAAAATGCATCGAAATCCGGGTGATCACCTGGAATACTTACGATCAATTCTTCTCCAATGTACAACGAACTATATCCTCCGAAAATGCCGTCTCCAAAGGAATCAGAGAGGGAAAAAACATAATCTCCATCTTCAAGGCAAACGTCCGCATAATCTAGCGAATTAGCGTCAAAAGACGATTTCTCATAAATGATATTTCCTTCCGTATCTGAAATAGCCCAAGAAATTTCTTCTGGGTAATCATCCGATTGTGTTTCTATTGTCAGTGTTGAAGCATCTTCGAAAATATTCACAGAATAATCAACGCTTTGGTCATTATTATTTGTTGGATTTCCATCTGTTTCATCATCAATGCTAACTGCAAAATAATAGTCGCCATCTAATGAAATATTTAGAGAAGACAAATCGAAATCTGCAGAAGCACCTGGTTCAATCTCAGGATCAAATTCCGCTAATACTGAAGATATTGATCCATTGTTGTCTACATAAAGATTAACTGAACTAATGGCCGCAGTACCAAGATTTTGAATTGATACAACTGGGTTCAGGTCGATAGAACCTTCACAGGCAAAGTACGCGTCTCCATCAATTATTCCAGACAATCCGGCTAATGAGGGATCATTGGCTGGTGTTTCGGCAGTATGTGAGCCCGGGCTTGCAGCCGAGGCAGAGTATTCATCAAAAGACCAGTACTCACTTGAGAAATTTCCATTATTTGGACCTAGTATGTAGCTCTTCCTCTCGGCTATCCCATCGGTATAGTTCCAATCTGACCCAACACCATTTTCTCCAATCACACCGAAGACATCAATGGCAAGTCCTGTATCATTGTCATACAGCTGCACGGCATCCCCTCCGTCTACATCTATCATGAGGCTAATTTGGTCAGGGGTCTCAGATGTGAAATCAAAACCCCAGCCAGCATCAAAAGATACCGTCGAAATAACATAAGACTCTCCACCTGCAAGCATTGTTTCATCAGTAATATCAACAGACGCCGTATGCTCGCTCGCACCGTCCCCAAATATTCTAATTGACAATGTACTCAGGTCATATGTATCCTCGCCAGCATTATGAATTTCTACATACTTTGGCACATCTCCATCCTCAGTTCCATCGACCACTTCGCTGATAATCAAGTTCGGGAAGGGAGCAAGGTGAACGGTAGAATTCGCCAAAGAGGCTCTTCTCGGTGAAACAGCCAGCACAGCATCCATTCTAGCTTTTTGATCCAGTGTGAAAATATTCATACACGCATCATCTGTATAATCCATGTAGTTTTCAATCATGTCGACGGTTCCGCAGCTCTCATGTCCTGTTGGGCAACCGCCATTGGAAGCGTCGGATTCAGGGGTGTCCTCGCAGAAATCATCAACGCCACATCCGCCATCACCCCATATGTGTCTTAAGCCTAACCAGTGACCAACCTCATGAGTTGCTGTTCTTCCCAGATCAAAGCTTCCACCACTCGGATTAGGAAGATCATCTCCTCCTACCGAACTGGTCAAAACAACTACACCATCCGTTTCGGCTAATCCTCCGTTTGTGTTCAGCCCGTCAAGACCGGAAGAGCTCGGGAATTGAGCATAGCCCAGTAGTCCTCCACTCAAATCCATAACCCAGAAATTAAAGTACGAATCAGGGTTCCAGTAGGAATCAGCTTTAATTACATCGTCTATATAAGATGACCCAATTCCATCATAAGGCGGGGCATTCCATCCCATGTCGTTTCTATTGATCCGGTTTATTCCTGGCTCGGAAAGTAGATTTCCATTCTCATCAACAAGTGCCGGTGCGAATTCAATAAATGTATCGGCACCTACTGGATCTTCGTTGTATCCAGATGTTCCAGAAATTTTTCTGAAATCATAATTCAATTGATTGATCTGGGCCTCCACCAAGGCAGCAGATATATTATCTCCAGTACCTATGGATTCTCCATCATGGATGACGTGAACTATAATTGGAATAGTGAAGACGCCCTCTTCTGAGGTGCGAGCACTTTTCACTCGGTTAACTATGGACTCAAATCTTGCTTCGAACTCCTGTATGGTTCCAAGCTCCGGATATTTCTCTCTTTGGGCCAATTCATACTCATACGAATGGCAAATCCTTTCTTGTCCCTGTGCTAGAGTCAGCGTACTCAGAAGCCCAATGGCCACAAGAAACCTAACTCCAAACGTCGATCTTTTTAAGGTTGTATTCATGTCAAATCTTTTGGTGATTAGTATTGTTTGATCAAACAAGTTAAAAAAACTAAACCGTTCACCAATATTAATCAACTCCTTTTTGTTCAGCCCCTCTCCATGAAATGTTGTTTTCATGTGATTCTAGAAAAAATGTAAATTACCTGCCTCAATAAACCACCTATGGAAGTACGGGCCGTTTCGGAATTAATTCGTCTTTCTTTATCGGGAGATATTCAATCAGATTTTGACCTTTTCGTGGAAAAGGCAATAAAGTGTTTGTCCGATGAGCTAGCGGTGAATTTCGCTTCCTTTTGGTTCCATGATGCAGAAAATGATAATTTCTGCTGTACCAAAAGTTACAGTAAGGACGAAAAAACCTTCAGTTCCAATCTCTCACCGATTCGCACCAAGGATTATTTTGACATCCTGCCATTAGTCCAATCCTCAGAAATAATTCATCAGCCGAATGCTAAAGACAAAAGTTGGGATATCCCACAACTGGGTGAGCGCTTAGGTAGTGGTATAAACTCTTGGGTATGCCTACCGCTGAAAGGGTCAGATAATCTACTTGGGTTCCTATTAGTTGCCGACAAAAACAAGCGGATTTATGACATTGAGGATCAAAATGTACTTTGCTGTGTAGGCTCCTTGATTCGGGAATCATTGAGAAGCAATTTCAAATTTGAGCCTGTCCAAGACAAAGTCTTCGGTATACCGGAGGTAGAATCTTCAAAGCTCGACGATTTCATTTTTTATACCGCGCATAACCTGCGTCATCCAATCACAAACCTTCTCTCTCTGGTAGATCTGGTAAAGCATCTAAAAGACGATGAGGAAGTCGATGAAATCCTTTCATTGATAAAAGTGGAGACGTTAAAACTGGATGATGTTATCAGAGTAATGATCGCTAAAATCGAACAGGATGAGTACAAAGTCTAAGATCAGAGATTCGTTAATAAGAAGGAGCGGCCTTCTGATTTTCCTCCTCGTCATTTTGGGTTCAATAAGTTTGATCAGAATCGCGACTACTCATGGAGAAATAGAAGATATCGCCAACATTGACCTGCCATTGGTAGAGGTGCTTACCAAAATTGAAACCAACCAGCTTGAGCAATCAATTAACTTGGAAAGAGCCATTAGGTACGCTCAGGAAATTGATCAATTGCAGTTGGCAGGCGTCAACTTCGTTGCGGCGGACAGCACCTTTCGGTTTTTAGCCAAGGAAGTTGACAGAGACTTGCTTGATGCCCAGGAAAGAGTTAAAACGGCGATGACTCAAACTGACGAGGCGAAGCACACCATTAAGTTGGAGGCCCTACTGCTCTCACTCAAGAAATTAGAAATTGACCATGCTAAATATGAAGAGCACGCTTTTGAGGTTCTCGAGCATTTAGAGAATGGAGATTTACGGTCTGCGTTATTTGCTGCCGAACGTGTAGAGCGAGAGGAAGATGAATTCAACAAGCGAGTAGCTTCAGTCCTTCTCCGTCATGAGCATTTTACGGAAGCCTTGGTCAAGCTTGTTGAAGACGAAGAATTGCTTTCCATGAACTGGATTATCATCCTGACCCTAATTTTTGTCATTGCATCATTGATCCTCGCCTACCTATACAGCTTCCGCATTTGGCAACCCCTCGAGGACATTCGCCGTGGAGCAATCGAGCTTGGAGATGGTAAATTGGATACTAGGCTCAGAATTCGCGGGTCGAGTATCACCGAAGACATAGTGGATGCATTTAACGAAATGGCCGTGCGCTTACAGCACGCCCAAAATGAGATTGAGAAGTTTGTCGCCTTTTCCTATCGCACATCTCATGACCTCAAAGCCCCAATCGAAAATGCCAAGTCGCTTGTGACCATGCTTGACCAGCGAATGCCGGAGGCGAACTTTCAATCGGTGAAAAACAACACGGTGATTTCCTTAAAGACACTTGAAGAAACGGTGAATGCCCTATCAAAAGTCAACCGTCTCCGAGAAGATTTGAAAAGTGAAATGCAGGAGGCCAATATCGCCACAGTCATTGAAGAGGTGGAGCGATCTCACCTTATCCATGTGAAAGAGGCAAAGGCAATCATTAAAAAGAAGCTAGAAATAGAGAGTATGATTTATCCCATCTCCCACTTGACTAGTATTATTCAAAACCTTCTTACAAACTCACTGAAATACAGAAATCCCGACAAACCGCTTGTCATAGAAATAAGAGTATTCACTAAAGGTGGAAAGTCGTATTTGGTGTGGCGAGATACCGGACTCGGTTTCGATTCGGTCAAATACCAAGATCAAATTTTCAAACCGTTTGAGCGCCTTTATACACACAAACCCGGCAGTGGCCTTGGGTTGTATCTAGTCAAAACAATCATTGACTTTCATCAGGGAAAGATTCAAGTGAAAAGTGAGCCGAACAAAGGCACACAATTCATGATTAGGCTTGACTAGTAGTGAAATTATATTGGTTTTTATTCGTCAAAATTTTGGACGGTAAATAGCACAGTATAAATTTGCAAACCTTTTTAAGGAACATTCCTCTTTAGCTCAGCTGGTTAGAGCATCTGACTGTTAATCAGAGGGTCCTTGGTTCGAGCCCAAGAAGAGGAGCCCAAGCAAAACCCAACCATTCATGGTTGGGTTTTTTTGTGCCTTCAATCTCTGACAAACTCCATCATTTCAATCTCAAAATCAGGTCAATTTTCTCATATCGAGAAAATAAGGGCGAGTGATCATATCCTATCACGCTGATTTTCAAACTATTAGTCCTTGTGGCATATCATTCGCAACCACTCAAACGAAATAAATTTTTAACTAAAACACACATTATGAAAACTTCAAACATTAATACAATCAAAAAATCATTGGCACTATTTGGCACCACGCTTTTAATTGTCACGTTCCTCGCTAGTTGCGGAGACACAGATGGAGAGATTTCTTCGCAAGGTGAGGCAAACATTAAAGTAACTGATGCGGCAGTTGATGCGGAGAATGTAAACGGCGTTTATCTTTCAGTGAAAGAAGTTCAAGCTACCGCCAACGGTAACTCAAGAACCATTGCCACTTTCGACTCACCGAAGCTATTCAACATTATGGCTTATCAGAACGGTGAAACCTATGCGCTTGGTTCCGGTGACCTGAAAGCAGGATCTTATTCTGATATTAGACTTATCATGTCCGCAGAGGCGGATTCATATGTTGAGATGGCCGATCAAACCACCACAGAGTTGGTGATTGAAAATGCCACTACCACAGGATATAAGATAAGTGGAGCATTCACCGTGGCTGCTAATCAAACTACCGATTTGGTTGCGGACATTGATTTAAGGAAAGCGATTGTGACCAATTCTGAAGGTGCGTTTATGCTCAGATCAAATGCAAGACTAGTGGAGGAGAGAGTGACCGGTAAAATCACTGGAACAGTGAGTGGCACCACCGAAGATAGACTTGTGGTTTATGCTTACAAAAAAGGGACATTCGACGCTTCTGAGGAAAATGCGCCTGCAGAAAATGAAACCCGATACCAGAATTCCGTCAATTCTGCCGTGGTAGCTGAAAACGGCACATACACTCTGGCATTCATGGAAGAAGGTGAATACGAATTTGTGGTAGCATCCTACTCCAACATGGATGACGATGAAGATTTGGAGTTTGAAGGAAGCCTTGAATCTTCGGTTTCGGTTAGTGGAAATGTTCTGGATTTTGTCAACATTGAATCTAACACCAATTTGGTAGCCAATATCATTATTCAATAATATCCACCACACTTTATACCGGAAGGGGAGCGCTTGCTCCCCTTTTCTTATGCTAAATTGTATCATTATGAGGCTCAAGATTAAACGAACCTTTTTTCCGTATCTCCTAGGCACATCGCTAATTCTTACTACCCTGGGTGTTTCTATCATCGGGTCTTTGGCTTACCAAAATCTTGATAAAATCATTGACACACTGGACAATGAGGTAAAACCACAGTACGATCTGGTTTTGATAAACCAAGTTGAAAGGGAGCTCGATAGAATGGAATACAACACAGAGCGATTCGTTTTTTCAAACGAGAAAGTCTTTCAAGAAAACTTTGACATCAATATCTCCAACTCAATCAACGACTTGGATTCCTTAAGAAAAAGGAATACAGATGAATCAGCCCTCAAGCTAATTGATAGCCTAAAAAACCTTATTCTAGTGAAGGGTACTGTACTCAAACAAGTAGCTGATCTGGACTACAACACCGTGTCCAAATCATTCGATGATTTCAAACTGACACTAGACGAAATCCCTTCCGACTCGCTTGAAACCAAAAAGAAGAATTTTCTAAGTGCACTGTTCTCGGGCTCATCGAGCGAGAAAAGGGACGCAAGTAAAGTGGCCTCAGCGAACTACCAGGGCCAAATCCAAACCCAACTGGAAGAGCTTGCCAAAAGCGCTCAGAAAGAAGCTTACAATCAGAAATTTAAAGAGTTTTCACTTCGAAGGGATCATGATGAAGTGCAGATAAAGATACTGGGAGTCATAGAATCCTTAGAAAAGTGGGAGCTAGCAAGAATGAGAGATGAAACCGTGAAGGCTCAAGACCGAGCCAAGTACACCAACAAATACGTCACACTATTTGGCCTGATGGTTCCGGCAATGTTACTTCTCACCTTATCAGCACTAATTCTGTACATAGGTCGCACCAAGAAATATCAAACCGCTCTTAGCTTATCAAGAAAAAGTGCGCTTGCCTTAGCTAGAGAAAAAGAGCAATTCCTAGCGAATATGAGCCATGAGCTTCGGACACCTATGAATGCCATCGCAGGGTTTTCAAGGATATTATTAGATACAAAACTCACTGAGGAACAAAGAGAGCAACTGAGTATCATCGAAAAATCATCCGATCATTTGACCCATATTTTGAATGATGTCCTGGATTTTTCCAAACTGCAATCCGGAAATCTCAAGCTAGATAAGAAACCCTTCGACCCAACAGAAATCATCATACAGTCAATCGCTTTGCTAAACCACAGAGCCGAAGAAAAAGGCATAAAACTAAGTTGTCAACTAGATGAAATTCCCCAGTTCATTAAGGGTGACCCTTATCGCATTCGTCAGATTCTGCTCAACCTAATCACGAATGCGATAAAGTTTACTTCAGAAGGTGAAGTGGCCGTTCGGGCGTCCTGTGAGTACAGAAATGAGAAACGAATTACTTTAATCCTAAAAGTTTCTGATACCGGAATTGGTATCGCCAAGTCCAAACAAGAAATGATATTTCAAGATTTCGCCCAGGTGGAGCAAGAGCTTGCGAATAAAGGGACTGGACTCGGGCTCGCCATCGTCAGCAAACTAGTAGCAAAACATCAAGGTAAAATCCAAGTAGACAGTGAGCCGGGGCTAGGCAGCACGTTCACTATTAGCCTCCCATTCGAAGTAGTTGATGAGTTCGAAGTAGAGACTGAGCCAAAATCCGAACTTCCTAACCTAGCCGGAATGCATGCACTTATTGCGGATGATGAAATCTTCAATCGAAAACTTCTAACCGCAATCTTGAACAATCATGGCATTACACACGATCAAGCAGGAGACGGGCTTCAGACCCTAGAAATGTTGCAAGAGCACAAATACGATGTAGTTCTTCTGGATTTCAAAATGCCCAAGATGCACGGACTTGAGGTCGTAGAAAGGATCCGCAATGAGAACAGCCCTAATAAGCAAGTCTCAATCATTGGTCTGACTGCTACAGTGTCCGATCAGGATCTATCGCATGCCAGAAAAGCAGGTGTCGATCGGATTTTGAGAAAGCCATTTCATGAAACAGAACTGCTGGAAGCAATTGCACAGGAATGTAACTTTTCAGGGCAGAAAAATGATAAAAAAAATGTCCTTCAGACGAACCACCCGACCTATAGCGTGGATGGGATATTCCAAATGGGTGACCAAGATTTAAGCATCGACTTGATAGCAACTTACATAAATAGCACAACTGAAAATCTAGTGATTTTGGAAAGATCATTTAACGAAAAGGACTGGTTGGCCTGTGCCGACATTCTACATAAAATACTAGGTCCCACAAGACATTTCCGCGCAGATGCTCTTGTGGATATTTTGAAAAAAACAGAGATTTCGGCAAGATCAGGGAACAAAATCTCGCTGCAAACCTTCAAAAAAATTAGAGACAATTTGGAGTCCCTACTCGCCGCACTTCGGTTAGATTTACAAGAAATCAACGGTAAATGAGTGCAGTTAAAATTTTCGTCGTTGAAGATGATGAATGGTATCAAAAATTATTGGTTCATACCCTAAGTCTAAATCCCGATCATGAGGTAAAGTCATTTTCCAGTGGAAAAGACCTTTTAGCCGCCCTTAAAGAAAAGCCTCAGGTTGTCACCTTAGATTATCGCCTACCTGATCAAACAGGCGAGGAACTTTTCGATCAAATAAAGTCCTTTGATCCGTCCATTGAAATCATCGTCATTTCTGAGCAACAAGAAATAGAAACCGCAATTTCCCTGCTTAAAAAAGGTGCATTTGATTATCTGACCAAAACAGAAGACATCCGCGACAGGCTCATCCACCTGATGAATCAATTTGGTTCTAATAAAAAACTGACCGAAAAGGTAGAGACCCTGCAAAAGGAAGTAGAGAAAAAGTATAATTTCCGAACGAACCTAATCGGTCAGAGTGAAAGCATCAAAAAGGTACTTAGACTGATCGAAAAAGCCATTGGAACCAACATCACCGTCATGATTACCGGTGAAACTGGCACTGGCAAGGAAGTAGTCGCCAAGGCTATCCACTACAACAGTGATCTGAAAAAAAATCCGTTTGTGCCAGTAAACATGGGAGCCATCCCAAAGGATCTCATAGAAAGTGAATTGTTCGGGCACGAAAAAGGGTCGTTTACGGGAGCTTCGGGGCAGCACATTGGGAAATTTGAGCAAGCACAAGGCAGCACAATTTTTCTTGACGAAATAGGAGAAATGGACATCTCCATTCAAGCCAAACTGCTTCGTGCATTGCAAGAGAAAGAAATCACCAGAGTGGGCGGATCCAAGACCATCAAAATTAATTGTAGGGTTTTAGTGGCTACTCATAGAAATCTTCTGGATGAAATGAAAGCTGGGAATTTCAGAGAGGATCTGTATTACAGGCTATTTGGTTTGCCAATTGAGCTGCCTCCTCTTAGAGATCGAGAAAAAGACATCCTCATTTTGGCCAAGCACTTCGCAGCTTCTTTTGCTAAGGAAAACGGTCAGACGGTTAGATCCTTTTCAAAAGACGCACTTCACAAACTAATGGGATACGGGTATCCTGGCAATGTCCGAGAATTAAAATCAATAGTAGAATTATCCATGGTCATGGCAGACGGTGATGAGATTCATGCGGATGACATTTCATTCGCTCAGCGCGATGTGGTAACGGAAGTCATGTCAGAAAACATGACAATGAAGGACTACCAAATGAAGATCATCAGGTTATACCTAAAAAATCACAATGATGACATCAAGAAGGTATCAAACCTACTGGACATTGGTCAATCCACCATTTATCGTTTACTGAAAGAAAACCCTAGCTAGATTCTCGTTTTTCACTCTAGTTTCTCATTTCGAGAAAATTCTTACAGGACTCCCTCTCCTAACTCACTGTTATTCAAGTATTTGAATTTTAGGAACGTCTCTTGTATTTCTTGTAGCCAAATACTCAAAACAAGAAATCATGAGAACAATCAAATACTTAGCCTTTTCAATTACAATCCTTTTGGCCACTATGGCCAGCTCTCAAACCCTGAAAACAGGAACCTCATACAATACTGCAATTGGTATCAGAGGCATGGGAACATCGGGATTGACAATAAAGCATTTCAAATCAAGCACTACCGCTTTTGAAGGAATCATCGGCTTCTACCCCAACGCCTTTTCAGCAACGCTCTTACTAGAAAAGTACACGCCGGCTTTCGACGTAGCAGGTTTGAACTGGTACTACGGTATCGGTGGGCACATTGCCACACAATCAGATGTCATAAGAGGTGAAGGTCTTTACAGACGTGAAACCACCGGATTTGGTGTAGGAGTCGACGGTATTTTCGGGATTGAGTACAAAATTCAGGAAGTGCCAATAGCGATAAGCTTGGACCTAAAACCATTCTTAGAAGTAGTTGACAATGGCGATGCATTCATTGCCCTTGATCCCGGATTAGGAATAAAAGTAACATTCTAAACAAAACGACCATGGAAACTTTGGCTATCATTTACATACTAGCAGGTTCCACCACCATCGGCATCATGCACCTGAGAAAATACCGTGAAGAGTACCGAGAAAAGCTCCCAGTAATTTTTCGACTGCATTCGCTCAAGAGATGGCTTATAGAAACTAAAGAATTTTAAACCCCCTTAATTATGAAAACGAAAAATCAAAAAGTAATACTGTTCATAGTCGGCTTGGCTATGGTAGTTGGTATGATCTACTTCATCACAACTATGAAAGAAGACAAGGAAGTCTTAATGCACGAATCCGCAATGCTTGAAGAAGAGTTAGCACAGCGAGACTCTGCATATAATCAAGCTGTCGATCTGCTCTTCGGAATAGAGGCTGAAGTAGAAAGAATCAAGAATAGAGAGAACATAATGACTGATCGATCTCTTGATGAGCATTCAGGTTATTCTCAAGATCAAATTTTAAATGACATGGAGGCTATCGATAGTTTGATCCTCTCCGCTAATTCACGCATCTCTAATCTGGTGCAGCAATTGGAAAAATCTGACCTGGATTTGAATTCATTCAGGAGAAGGGTCAATCAATTAAACAAGGAACTTCAAGATCGAACTCAGTCAGTCGCTCTCCTAAAAGAGGACCTCAAAACAAAGGATATTCAGATCGCCGGGCTCAGGAGCAGTGTCGAATCTTTGGAAAAAGAAAACGAGGAGCAGCTGTTTACTATAAGTGATCAGATGGACGAACTCCTTAAGCAGGACTTAAAATCGCACACCGCATTCATTGCCATTGGCTCGAAAGATGAGTTGGAAAAACAACAACTGATTAAGAAAGAAGGCGGCTTTTTAGGACTTGGTAAAAGCACCCAACTGGCGGACAATGCTGTGGTGGAAAACTTCACAGAAGTGGACATTCGCTCAACTGACAAACTTTACCTAGACGCATCTAAAGTAGATGTAGTCACGGAGCACCCAAGCTCCTCATTCAGGCTGGTTTCAGATGGCGACAACATCAGCCATATTGAGATCACTGATCCTGCTGAATTCTGGAAATTATCTAACTATCTGGTCATAGCCATTAAGAGTTAAAGTGAGAACCATGCTAGGTAGGTTCGGGGTTCACCCGCAAGGGTGAGCCCTTTTTTGTGCCACATAGTCAGCATACTTTCTTTTACTAGTATTTTTTTCGGCCATATTGTCTTCATTTATCCATTGGTACAAATTTTTCTCTAATGCATTCCAAAAACAAAAGAATTATAAACTCAAACTTTTAAGACGATGACATTAGTAAAATACAACCCAAACAATTACAGGCCGACAACATTTAGCAGCCTGTTAGACAAGTTCTTTGATGACAAATTCCAAGGTGGATATCAAATGGATTTCACGCCATCTGTGGACATTGCAGAGACTGAGAGTTCCTTCGAACTTCAATTGCACATTCCAGGTGTGAAAAAATCCGATGTGAATATTGCCGTGGAAAATGATCAGCTTACGATCAGCGGAGAAAGGAAATATGAGAACGAAAGCAAGGACAAGAATTTCCATTCTCGAGAGAGCTACTTCGGTAAATTCAGCCGATCCTTCACCTTGCCAGACTTGGTAAATGTTGAGAAAATCAGCGCAAAACAAGAAGATGGAATTCTGTTCATTTCCCTTCCAAAGGATGAAAAGAAAACCACTAAGAAATTGATAAAAATAGGTTAGGTAGAGTGGTGAGTTAGAGGTGGTCTCCGGTTCTCGGAACCACCTCTTTTTTTTGTTAATTCCTGTTAAGCAATTGCATTAAATAAGTTTCGCAAAACCTATTGGTGCTTAACTTAGTTAAATCAAAAAATCATCGACATGAATAAAGGATTTCTACAAATGCTACTTTCATCGGCCATAGGTGGTCTATTGGTAGCAGTCATTTTACTTTCAGTGTGGGATCAGGGTTCAGCTAGATCGATTCCTGACAATTCTTCTCCTGTAAATTTCACTAATTACGTATTTGATTCCACAGATTTTGTAGTTCCGGAAGGACTCAATTTTGTGTTTGCGGCCAAATCGGCCACACCTTCAGTAGTGCACATCCGCACCATTTACGAAAACGGAAGAGCAGCCGAGAACCCATTCAATGATTTTTTTAAAGAATACTTTGGTGATCGATTTCGAGATCAAAATCAATCGAGAGGAGCAGGATCGGGCGTGATTGTGTCAGAAGATGGCTACATCGCCACCAACAATCACGTGGTGGAGGGAGCTTCAGAGATACAAGTAATGTTGAGTGACAATAGGATATACGACGCTGAAATTATCGGAACAGATCCATCTACAGATATTGCTTTGATCAAGGTGGAAGAGAAAAACCTAAAAGCTGTCAAATTCGGTGACTCAGGAAATATCCAAATCGGCGAATGGGTACTAGCTATAGGGAATCCATTTGAATTCCGATCCACCGTTACCGCAGGGATCGTAAGCGCCAAAGCAAGAAGTATAAATATCCTTTCCGGTCAGTATAGATTAGAATCATTTATTCAGACTGACGCTGCGGTAAACCCTGGAAACAGCGGTGGCGCACTTGTGAATTTAAAGGGTGAACTGGTTGGAATTAACACCGCCATTGCCTCCCCCACGGGAGCTTTTGCTGGATATTCCTTTGCTATCCCCACTTCCCTAGTAAGAAAAGTTGTTGATGATCTCAAAGAATATGGCACTGTCCAGCGGGCGTTATTGGGTATTCAGATTCAGGATGTGAGTGCTGAACTAGCAAATCAGAAAGGACTTGATTTGCTGCAAGGTGTATATGTGCAGGAGGTGAATTTCAACAGCGCCGCAGCAGAAGCCGGTCTTGAAAATGGCGATGTGATTGTGGCCATCAATGAAAAGAAAGTGCGCACCGTAGCGGAACTTCAGGAAGAGGTTGCTCTTAATAGACCAGGTGACCGGATAAAGGTCACATATATTCGAGACAACAAAACAAAGGAGTCTTTCGCTACCTTGAAAAATGACAGTGGCACCACCAATATTGTTGAAGTTTCAAACTCCTTCCGAAGTGAAGGGGCAATTTTTGAACCTGTGTCCAAGGAAATGAAAAGTGAACTAGAAATAGATGGCGGTGTGCAAGTCGCGGAGATAGGTAGAGGAAAATGGCAAGCAGCTGGCATTAAAGCAGGGTTCATTATCACCAGAATCGACAAGACGAAGGTTTATGAACTGGAGGATTTTATAAAAATAATTAACGCAATAGAGGGGGATGGCCTGCTGATTGAGGGGTACTACCCAGACGGTGAAAAGGCTTATTACGGAATAGGCTGGTAAAAACCCCGACTTAGAAAATTAAAACCTCGTCAAAATTGGCGAGGTTTTTTTATCTCCACTCACCAAAAATCAAATTACCGGGAGCTTCGTACTTATTGGATTTGAAAAAATCTTCCAGACCATCCACCATTTCACTTGCGGAAATAAGCTTATCATCATTCTGATCAAGACGTTCAAAACTGGCTCTGCACTCATCTGGAGGTATTTTATAAACGCTCCACATGTTTTCATACTCCTCAAATGATATAAATTTATCTCGGTTCAAATCGAACAAGGAAAAGACGTGGTAAGACGTCCGATGGATGAAATGGTGAAGAAGCCCCTGCCCATTTCTATTGAATTCCTTTTCGAAAAATTTCATCCAATCCCAAATACCAATATGCATGTCGGGTTGATTGGTATCAATGAGAAATTGAACAAACAGGCGATTTGCCTTGATGAGAATCAGCTTAGCCGCACGGGAATTTTTCTCTAAACTCAACTGCGCAATGATTTCCTCCGCCACATGCACGAAATCATCCAACTGAAGTTCGCCATTTTTATTGGCGTCTAGCACATTGAACAAGTGCTCAATCTTTTTTTGTTGTATCTCGGACAGCATGAGGGGTGGTGGCAGACTTCTAATATACAATGGAAAATTGAAGGTAGCCGAATGTTGGCTTTGATTACATTTGCGCTTTCCCAAAAATTACCCAAAAATGGTTAGAAATATTTCTGAGATTCTCAAAAAACTAGGTGTAGAACAAAGCAATGCAGGCGCAGCAATCGGCAATAACTGGCTGAAAACAGGAGGAGGCAAAATCACTTCTTATAGTCCGGTAGATGGAAAGGAAATTGCGCATGTTAGCTCCGCAAGTGAGCAAGATTATGAAGCCGTAATAAAAGCAGCACAGGAAGCATTCGTTTCCTGGAGGCTTGTGCCTGCACCCCAGCGAGGAGAGATTGTTCGTCAATTTGGTGAGGAGTTGAGGGCTAATAAGGACGAACTCGGAACGCTCGTTTCATACGAAATGGGCAAATCACTCCAAGAAGGCCTAGGTGAGGTGCAAGAAATGATCGATATCTGTGATTTCGCAGTTGGCTTGTCCCGACAGCTCTATGGTCTGACTATGCACTCAGAACGTCCTTATCACAGAATGTACGAGCAGTGGCATCCGCTTGGCATTGTTGGTATTATTTCAGCATTCAATTTCCCAGTAGCCGTCTGGGCTTGGAACACGGCCTTGGCTTGGGTTTGTGGAGATGTTTGTGTCTGGAAACCTTCCGAGAAAACACCAATTACCGCCATCGCTTGTCAAAACATTATCGCTAAAGTTCTAAAGGCGAATGATCTCCCTGATGGAATCAGTGGGCTCATAATAGGAGATGCTGAAATCGGAAAATTACTTTCTAACGATCACCGAGTTCCTTTGATCTCTGCTACAGGCTCCACAAGAATGGGCAAAGCAGTTGGAGAAGCAGTCGGAAAAAGACTTGGCAAATCAATTCTTGAATTGGGGGGTAATAACGCCATCATTATTTCTCAGCACGCAGATCTTGATCTGGTGATTCCAGGAGCAGTTTTTGGAGCTGTCGGTACTGCAGGTCAGCGATGTACTTCTACCCGAAGATTGATCATTCATGAAAGCGTGTATGACATTATGAAGGAAAAATTGGCGAATGCCTACGGTCAATTGAAAATCGGAAATCCATTGGATGAAAATAACCATGTGGGGCCACTCATTGATAAAGATGCAGTGAAAATGTACGAATCAGCCTTGAAAAAAGTAATTGCCGAAGGCGGAAAAACGGTCGTTGCTGGTGAGGTTTTATCCGGTGACGAATATGCTTCGGGATGCTATGTGAAACCGGCCATTTTTGAGGTGAAGAATGAATACGAAATAGTGTGCAATGAAACATTCGCACCCATTCTTTATTTGATAAAATACTCAACAATAGAAGAGGCAATAGAAATGCAGAACGCCGTACCTCAAGGGCTCTCATCTGCCATCATGACCACTAATATTCGCGAATCGGAGCTGTTCCTTTCTCAAGCGGGCTCTGATTGCGGAATCGCAAATGTGAACATAGGCACGTCTGGGGCGGAGATCGGCGGAGCGTTTGGTGGTGAGAAAGAAACGGGAGGAGGCAGAGAGTCGGGCTCTGATGCATGGAAAGCCTACATGAGACGCCAGACCAACACCATCAACTATTCTAAAGAATTGCCGCTCGCTCAGGGGATTAAATTTGATTTGGGATAATTATGAAACTCAAGGATCACATTCACTCGAAGTGTCTGGGCATGATCCAGGAGAAATTGGACAACCTACATAGGGAATTGGACCAACTCGGTCTTTCCTATGGGGTTGAAACCAAGAGCAGTGCAGGCGATAAATACGAGACCAATCGGGAAATGATCAACCAAGAGAAAGGTAAAATTGCCGGCCGATTGGAAGAGGTCCAAAAGCAAGCAAAGGTCCTAAACCAAATTAAGGTTGAAAAAAGTCCTTCTGTCATTGGTCTGGGAAGCTTAGTCAGAACGTCCAACGGCTGGTACTACTTATCTGTAGGGCTTGGAGCCATTGAAGTTTTAGGCCATTCGGTGTTTGCTATCTCTCTTGTCTCCCCTATCGGCAAGGCGTTGGTTTCTAAAACTACCAGAACCAAATTTGAGATTAATGGTATCGAACAAGAGATTCTCGAGGTATACTAACTGTCTTGTGAAGAACATTACGGCATGGGACCGGAACTCAGTGTTAGCGCAAGCGTTTGTCAAGCAATGAATAAGTTTCTCTTCATTTTGCTTATCGCTTCGGCATGCAGTCAGTCTGTACCAGATGCCCAACAACTAATAGACCAGTCAATAATCGCCCATGGTGCTGACCTTCAAGGGAAGTATGCCGAGTTTGATTTCCGCGACAAGCACTATTCTGTTACCAGAGAAAAATACGCATTCACTTACACTCGTTCGTGGCAGGATGATTCGCTAGGTTTTATAGAAGACGTACTTGTCAACAGCTCTCGATTCACTAGAAAAATTAAAGGTGATACTGTGACTGTTACGGACGAATGGGTAAAGAAATACACAAGTTCCGTTAACTCGGTTTTGTATTTTTTCCAAGTGCCATATGTACTTAACGATCGAGGGGCGATCAAAAATTATGACGGTGAATACCTCATTAACAATGAGCCTTACGATTGCGTGAGAGTTACTTTTTCAGAAGATGGTGGTGGCGAAGATCATGAAGATGTATTTCTGTATTGGATTCACAAGGAGAGTAAAACCATTGATTTTTTTGCCTATAGTTACCTGACCGAAGGAGGTGGGGTGAGGTTTAGAGAAGCTATCAACCGAAGGAAAATTGAGGGGTTCGTCGTACAGGATTACATCAATTACGAAGCAAAAAAAGGAACCCCATTGAATGCGCTACCTAAGTTATTTGAGCAAGGAAACCTCAAGGAGTTGAGCAGAATCAAAAACACCAAAGTGAAGATTAGGTCTAATTAGCCACCAATTCCTCGTAAAGCTTTTTCGTTTTCATCACGGCTTGTTCATTGCTCAATACCGTCTCAATTCGCTTCTTTGAATTATCTCCGAATTGCTTAACCAGTTCTCGGTTTTCGTACACCTTCAGCATGGCATCCGCTAAAGCCTGGGAATTCTTAGAAGGAAAAATCAATCCATTGACCCCCTGCTCTACCAACTCTACGTTACCGCTGATGTCACTGATGATAGCCCCCACCCCAATCGACATTGCTTCCAAAACAGATTTGGTGATTGCCTCGCCATAGATAGACGGTAGCACAAACAAGTCGGAAGCTGCAACCACATTTAACACGTCATCTCTGAATCCTAAAAAATGAACATTTTCCGCATAGGCTCCTTTCGCAAGAATGCCCCGATTTTCGGGTGTATCCATGTCTCGGCCTACCAGCATTACATGAATATCCAGCCCCTCAGGCAACAAATTCATTGCCTCCATCAAGTACGGAATGCCCTTCATTTTTCGATTATTCGCTACATCAATCAATAACAGGGCGTCCTTCGAAATACCCAACTCCTCTCGAATATTCGCCGGTTCGTAATCGTACCAATCAGGATTGTGGCCTTTGTTGATGGTCACGGTTTTGTTTTTTACAAAGACCATTTGTCGCTTCAAGTAGTCCTCCACTCCTTGAGAGAGACAAAAGATGGCGTCAACCCTCGGGTGAAGGTATTTCATGTAAGACAATGGATCATACCACTGAATATGTCCTGCAAATCCTCGATAAAGCACCACTTTCACAGACAATCCCTTTGCCGCTCGTATACCATTGTGAATAGCCTGAGTATTGAACAAGTGCATCACCTGAATGCCATGCTCTACTATGTAATCTCTAATAATGGTGGTTTCCTTTCGATCAAATTTTCCTTTAGGGTGAAAAGGTATGAACGTGATCCCATTTTCACGGAACCGATCAGCATAAGGAGAGCCCTCCCCACCCATCACGTGCACCTCAAATCCCAGCTTAGAGAGCCCAATAAAAATTTCAGCCTCAGGCCTTACTGTGTGGAATCTCTTGTACTTACTAATAACTAAAACCTTGATCGACATGGACGCAATTTAATAGGATTGCCAAGTCTTTGGATGGATTCTGGACTTTGGCACTAGGCTTTCGTACCTTTGCGCTCGAATCATCCCGGATTTAGTTTATCTCCTTTAAGAAAGACCAGAGCACACATTCATCGATCTTTTTGTCGCATCTAAGCGCAAACGAAGGGAGGCCTCTGTGATTTTTGATATACTAATTTTCATTGTGTATGTCCTACTCGTATTTGGCGTAGGGCTCTACTTCTACAGAAAAAATAAAACCTCAGACGACTATTATGTAGCTGGGCGAAATGTCAGTAGCTGGCACATTGGTCTTTCAGTAGTGGCGACAGATGTGGGCGGAGGGTTTTCCATTGGGCTGGGGGGGCTCGGTTTCACGATGGGGCTTTCGGGATCATGGCTTTTATTCACTGGTTTAATTGGCGCATGGATGGCGGCTGTATTATTGATCCCCAAAGTGTTCGCTCTTCCGCAAATCAGAAAATTTTCTACGCTTCCAGAAATCTTCAAGCATTTCTATGGAGCGAAAGTGGCAGTGCTCGCAGGAATCATCACTACTATAGGTTATCTCAGTTTCACGAGCTCTCAAATCATAGCAGGTGCTAAGTTGGCTGCCGGCACATTCCCAGACATTTCCTTCCAATATGCCGTGCTTATCATGGGAGTTGTCGCCATTGGCTATACCATTCTGGGTGGACTAAAAGCCGTGATCTACACTGATACTTTCCAATGGATCATCTTGATGGCGGGGCTGCTATTTGCAGGCATTCCCTTTGCCTATTCTGCAATCGGAGGATGGTCTGTCATCGAAACTGTGCTGAGCGAGGAAATGCTTTCACTTACGAATGTCAGTACCAAACAACTAATAAACTGGGCCATTACAATCATTCCCATTTGGTTTGTTGGCATGACGCTCTATCAAAGAATTTTTGCAAGTCGAGGAGAAAAAGAAGCTAAAAAAGCCTGGTTCATTGCAGGGCTTTTTGAGTGGCCAATCATGGCCTTTCTGGGAGTAATACTAGGCATGTTTGCAAAAGTAGCTCTTGATCAGGGGGTCTTCGCCGAGGTAGGAATTCTTGCCGGAACAACCATTGATAGTGAACTCGGCCTCCCGATTTTGCTTAGGACTGTCCTTCCCCACGGATTGATGGGACTCGTATTAGCAGCCTACTTTTCAGCGGTGATGTCCACCGCCGATAGCTGCCTCATGGCCAGTTCTGGCTCCTTCCTTACCGACATTTTAGGATTGAAACCGCCTACTGAGGAGATGGACAAAAAATCGCTTCGCCATTCTCAACTAGCCACGCTGGGTATTGGTGTCGTGGCATTGCTAATTGCACTTGCACTAGAAAACGTATTAGAGGCCATGCTTTTCTCCTACGCTTTCATGGTCTCAGGCCTCCTCGTACCTATCATAGGGGCATTCTATTGGAAGAAATCCACACCTCAGGGTGCTTTTGCTGCAATGATCGCTGGAGGAGCAGTCACCACCACACTGACTCTACTTAACATTAATTTCTTAGGGTTTGACCCTAACCTTTATGGGATTCTGGCAGGTCTCACCCTCTTCATACTATTGGCCAAACACAAAAAATAAAACAACATGGAAATCATAAAATATACCCCGGCTATGACCGTGGGCATGATAGAGCGAGAGCGAATAGCAAATTTTTTATTTACTCATTTGGAGGAGTACGGTGACAAGAAAGAAGATATACTCAAGTGTATTGAGTATGCCTTACAAACCGGAAGCCACCCGGGCGGACTCATTTTGTTGGCTCAGGAAGAAGGACAAATAGTGGGTGCCACCATCCTGAATCGTACCGGAATGGACGGATATATTCCCAGCAATATTCTCGTCTACATCGCTATTCACAAAAACCAGCGAGGAAAAGGCCTTGGTAAGCGACTCATGCAACACGCAATGAAAGAAACTTCCGGTGATATTGCCTTGCACGTGGAGCCGGATAACCCTGCAAAATTTCTTTACGAAAAACTCGGGTTTGACAATAAATACCTTGAAATGAGATGGAAACGGGAATCATGAAAAACTTCATTGCATTTCGAAAAGACCTTCATAGGCATCCTGAACTCTCCACTAAGGAATTCGAAACTCAAAAAAGAATCCTTGTCTTCCTTGAAAGTCTGGGGGTTCATCATGCCAAAAAAATTGGTCACACGGGGGTCATGGCAACTTTTTCCGGAAAGGAAAAAGGAAAAACAATCCTGCTTCGCTGTGACACAGATGCCCTGCCCATTCAAGAAATAAATACCTTCCAGCATAGGTCTATTACAGATGGAGTATCACACAAGTGTGGTCACGATGGACATACCACGATCATGACGGTGGTAGCCCAATACCTTGTGGAAAATCCATTAGGAAAAGGTCAAGTTGCATTGCTTTGGCAACCCGCGGAAGAAAACGGACATGGCGCTAAGGACGTGCTTTCCGATGAGGCGTTTGATTTCAATCCAGATGTTGTTTTCGCGCTTCACAATGTACCAGGCTTCCCACTTCATCAGGTAGTAGTGAAAGAAGGGGCGTTTACGCCAGCGGTGAAAAGCATTATCATTAAACTAAATGGCAAAACTTCCCATGCCGCTGAGCCAGAGTTGGGCATCAATCCGGCTCTTGCCGTATCGGACCTCATCCAATTCTTTGCCGACATTAGCAAGCCAAATCCCGAAAGAGATGACTTTGCCCTGACCACTCCCGTCTTCATTAGCATGGGAGAGAAATCCTACGGAGTATCCGCCGGTCATGGCGAGGTTCATTACACCATTCGCACCTGGAGCAATCAAGTCATGAATGAGCTTAGTTCGGCTTGTGTGAATAAGATAGATGCGATTGCGAAAAAGTATGAATTGACTTCAGAGATTTCCTGGACGGAAGAATTTTCTTCTAATCAGAATGACGCATCCGCTACGGATATCATTCGCGAAGCAGCTAAGGAAAATAACTTGCCTATTCATGAAAAAGCCACACCCTTCAAATGGGGTGAAGATTTTGGCCTGTTTACTGAAAAATTCCGAGGGGCGATGTTCGGTATAGGTGCTGGTGAAAACCACCCTGCACTTCACAACCCTGATTACGATTTTCCTGACGACCTAATCGATACCGGATCTAAAATGTTCATCAGCATATTACACAAAGCACTCAATGGCTAGCACCTCTAACATAACGATCAGCGAGGCGTCTTTTGCCACCAACCTTGCCTTCTTGCGTGGTTTCTTTCCACCAGAGGTGCGAATATCTTCTGTGGTAAAGGGCAATGCCTACGGACATGGCATAAATGAATTTATACCGATGGCGGAATCTCAGGGCCTAGATCATTTCTCAGTCCATAGCGCCGACGAAGCTCGAGAGGTCTTTGAAGCCAAACGCAATAATTCAACAGAAATAATGATCATGGGATTTCTGGACTCAGAAGATATGCCTTGGGTCATTGAGAATGACATTTCATTCTTCGTTTTTGATTTTGAACGGTTGTCAGCAGCAATTCAGAAAGCTCGATCGCTTACTAAAAAAGCCCGCATTCACATCGAGCTGGAAACCGGAATGAACAGAACAGGTTTTGGGCCGACACATCTTGAGCGGTTGGTTCAAAGCGTGCTTGACAATACTGATCACCTGATTGTAGAAGGGATATGTACCCATTTTGCAGGTGCAGAAAGCATCGCTAATTACTTGCGAATTCAAAGCCAAAAAGATCAATTCATGGAAATGACAAGTGCTTTGGAATCCATGGGAGTGGTGGCTCAGACAAAACACACATGCTGTTCAGCGGCGAGCATTCGCCTACCGGATATGCATTTCGACATGGTCAGAATCGGCATACTTCAATATGGCTTCTGGCCAAGTAGGGAAATTTTCATTGATTTTCTCAAGGGGAAGGAAAACAAAGAAGACCCACTAAGAAGGGTGATAGAGTGGAAAACCTCCGTAATGAATCTGAAGGAGGTGGCTATGGGCGAATTCATTGGATACGGAACCACCTACCAAGCGCAGCGCGATATGCAGATCGCGATTGTTCCGGTTGGCTATTCGCATGGATTCAGTCGATCGTTGAGTAACCAAGGACGTGTCATCGTTGGTGGCATTCGGGTTCCCGTCATCGGCATTGTGAATATGAACAACATGGCCATCGATGTGACCGATGTGCCTGAGGTGAAAATCGGTGACCCTGTCATACTTATCGGGAAGCATGGAGATGCAGAAATAAGTGTGTCATCATTTAGTGAACTCAGCGATCAACTGAATTACGAACTACTTACTCGTCTTCCATCTAAAATACCAAGAAAGGTAACTTGAATATGGCTTTCATAGAATTATACAAAGACAAGCTCGCGCACAATTATCACTTTTTGGACACCCTTTTCAAGGATCATAAAATTGAGTGGGCCGTGGTATCCAAGCTGCTCTGTGGCAATGAGAAATACCTGACAGAGCTAATAAAACTGGGACCAAAAGAAATCTGTGATTCAAGGATTAGTAACCTAAGAACCATAAAGAAAATTGATCCGAATATTGATACTGTTTACATCAAGCCACCTGCCAAGCGTAGCATTGCAAATCTAGTGAAATACGCAGATGCCAGTTTCAATACCGAATATGGAACGATCAAATGGATTTCGGATGAGGCTGTGAAGCAGAACAAATTGCATAAGGTCATTATAATGATAGAACTTGGTGACCTCAGAGAAGGCATCATGGGTGAGCACCTAATGGACTTTTACGAATCCATTTTTGAGTTGCCAAACATCAAAGTCACCGGGATCGGGGCGAACCTAAATTGCCTCTATGGAGTCATGCCATCAGAGGACAAACTCATTCAGCTAAGCTTGTATAAGCAACTAATAGAAGCAAAATTCAAGCGAGAGATACCGTGGGTCACAGGGGGCACCTCCGTGGTAATCCCGCTGGTCTTTCGCCATCAAATCCCAGATGGAATAAATCACTTCAGAGTGGGTGAAACACTCTTTTTCGGAGCGGACATAGTCAACCAAACTGTGTTTGAGGGCATGGAGGCAGACGTTTTTAGGCTATTTGCTGAGATTATTGAGATCACAGAAAAACCCAAAATACCAACGGGTCAGTTGGAGTCTAACCCTTCGGGCGAGACGTTCGAGATCAATGAAGAAGACTATGGCAAAAAGTCCTATCGTGCGATCTTGGACATTGGGCTCTTGGATGTGGCCGAAGAGTTTCTGATTCCGGAAGATGATTCCATCGAGCTGGGTGGTGCCAGCTCTGATATGCTTATCGTAGATCTCGGAGAAAAAAGTGGATCTTATAAAGTTGGTGACCTCATTTCCTTCAAATTGAAATACATGGGCGCGCTTACACTTTTCAATTCGGATTACATCGAAAAGAGGGTGGTTTAAGACTCCCGTAAATATCCCCAAGCTTGGAGTTTATCGCTATCCTCGTACCATCTGTTCCCAATGTCGGTGCGGTAGTACATGTTTGGGATAAGGATATTCTTGATTCGGGAGTAGAGCTGTTGCTGCGCTTGCCGCATGGTCAGCGCCATGCCGGTCACGATAAGAGCCACCCCGGTCTGACCAGTGATCAGCCATTCATTATTGACCAATTTCACATCTTCTATGTGAATGCCCTCAAGTGTTTTCTTTTTGAAAACAATCGCCGCATCGCGTGAAAAAGCTTCGAAAGTTTTGGCGTCCTTGTAAGGAAATGGAGGAACGACAATCCTCGCTCCCACCTGGAAACCACTCTTCACTTTCAGGTTAATTTTTTCTCCCCTTGCCAGCTGATAAAGAAAATCACCAATGGGCATGAGCATACTTTCGGCCTGAATTGAGATCGTGGGATATCCAAATCTTGAGGTGAATTCAAGCGGATAAATGCCATTGCCATTTACAATACAGTTCACATCGATGTAGCCCACATAGCCTTCCTTGGCCAGTGTCGGCTCCATTTTTTTCAGAGTAGAATTGAATATTTTATTGGGGCCAGACCAGAACATGCTCGTGCCCATTTCGCCAGTAGCTACACCAAGCTCTCCCGGGAAAAGTTTCTTGTGTTCAAAATTAATGTTGATCGGATAGATGAATTCCTTCCCATTAAAAAACGCCCCAATCCCAATCTCCACACCACTGTCTACCTTCTTCTGAAGTTGATATACTTTGACCTCATCGCTCCAGGAATTTTTGTAGGCCTGCAATATTCTAAGTACATCGCTCCCGTCTTCTTCCATTCCCACGAAGAGCAAACGTTTGATGTTTTGTGCCTCTCCCGAAGGCTTGAGTACATACTTACCAGGATGGGTTCTAATATGCTCAATACCTGCATCGAAGGAGGTGAATTCATGGTAGGTGAGAATGTTCACTTTATGCTTCTTTAGTTCTGCCTGCCCGAATGATCGATCATCCTCCAGCTTGTCGGTATAGGCCGACCCACCGACTACAAATTTCCCCTTCTTTCTCAGTGCCTCAGCTTTATCACCCTGCCCGAGTACGTCATCAAAGACGATCAAGTCTGCCCATTCCACTTCGGCTTCCCAGTCGTCCACCTTATCAACAAATCCATCTCCAATCTCCTTCTCAGGCGCCTCATCGATGTAATATTTGACAGAGTGCCCCTCCTGTTTGCAGCGCCAAGCTATGTCCGTGATCAGCGCGGAAAGTGATACAAAAAGAATGTTTACGGGATTAGAGGATTGCTTCAACGTTTCGAATTTTCTTAAAGTTAGAAGGAAGAAACCGCAATAAAAAAGCGATCCCGACTTGTCGGGATCGCAGGGCCCATAGCCGGTAGAGCATCACTCACTAGAAGTCTTCTAATTACCAATCTGCCAATCTGCTGCTGGTGTTCCATAAAAGCAATTAGGAGCAACGGGGAAATCAGATGTAATCACATAATAGTATGTACCATCTGGAAATTCAGGGGTGATTCCTGTTCGACCGTTGCATTCATCCAAGTCTCCAAGGTTTTCTTCATACTCAAAATCCTGAATGTACGTGCCGTCATAATCTCCCCCGGGGTAGTCCTCTCCAGCAGTTCCCGTACCCGTCCTTGCGCCTGTCTTAAGCTTGTAACTCGATTTCAGTTCTTTGATCGCACTAGTCGGATCATTGGCAACTGTGTAACCATACTTATAATAGATTGGGAATCCATCTCCTGCGAATCCATAAAGTGGGGAATGACGTGTGCCGTCTTCATCTGCCAAACCAATGATATCGCCGTGGTAGTGATAGTTACCCTGACTTGTGACATGCGCTCCGTAAGCGTCCAAATTTGTTTCGTTCTGCTCTGTTACTTTGGCCTGCCATGCCCAGTTTTGCTCGTTGGTTTCTGGGTTCTCCCAAGGCTGAAGGCCCATAGGATGATACTCCACGCCGTTTGACATTATCCCGAATTTCCAAAACGCCCGAGACGGAGTAGGCATCCCTAATTCACTGTATAAGTACGTCAAACCATTGGCTGGTGCCGGAGTAAGATCGAGTTCCCTGGTCACCATGGTGGCAGTTGGAACTGCATTTGGAAAATTGCCTACTGCATGGTTCGCCAATTGATTGGATGAAATGGTACGGACTGTCGCAGAATACGAAAAGCACACTTGACCTTCGGTGGTACTTGTAGTCGTACAATCACTAGGAGTATTTGAATCGGTACTCAAAGAATTATCATAAACGTAGCTTCCAGTATAAGGAACCACTTTGAAGAAATATTCCTGACCAGACTCTAGGAGAGTAGCCTGTGCCGCTGAAATCGTGGTTGCAGCAAAGATAATTTGTTGGCCATGGCCTACGTAGGTAGAGCTTGCATAAGGAGTGTCTCCATTGGTTAAATTCAGGAAACTATCTTCAGTATTAATCAAGACTACATAGCCATCTGCCCCTTGATCAGTCCAGCTATCCAGTGTCAAACTGCTTGACCCGGTTGCGCCAAAAAATATCTCAAAATTCCCACTTGAACCTGCATCATTATCAGTGATGGTAATACTCGCCGACGAGTTGGTGCCTGCAGTAATCCCGTCAGGTAAATTTCCTAGGGTAAGAATCAATGTTTCGTTTGATTCCTCATCTGAGTCATCCATGATATCCAGATCGACAGTAGCGGATTTCTGATTAATTGCTATGGTCACCGGGCTGCTGTCAATTGTGAAATCACTTGACTCGGTAGCAGTTCCTGAGACCGAGAAAGGAATACTAAGGGTACTACCTGAGGTATTGGTTTCGCTCAGCGTAATTGTGAAACTTGCAGAACCTGCATCTTCAGAAACATTGGATGTGGATGGAGTAATTTGAACTGTCGCAGAAAATTCTACATCTGGATCATCGACTTCTTCTTTGCCACAGGCAATGAGCAGGGCGGTCAATGTCAGCAAAAAATATATGGGCTTATTCATAGAATCAGGTTTGGTTGCAGTCTGTACGGAGTTGGTCTAAAAAAGGAAGCCTGAGTCAACAAAAAAGTCCCGACCAGGTCGGGACTTGAGCTCCGAGAAGCTCTCTCACACTATGAAAAATCAGTATCTAATATTTTGCAGTTGTTGCCGTTCGACTTTCATTTAACCTGAAAGAACGCAAACGACCACCAAGATTTAATTTCATGATATTGTCATGACCGTCTATCGAATCCACGAGGCAGGTGTTTATCATCCTAACTTCCCTCAATTCCTTTACGGAAACATTCAGTGAACCCGTTATGATCATGTTTTGCCTACCGTACTCGATTTCCTCTATGTGGAAAGAACCGAATTGATCGTTGACGAAAATCTTCATGTGGCTGTCCAGGTACTCCCATGCAGCATCTTCAAACTCATTTTGCAGCATGGTTTCTGAACAGTCCGCTTTGAGCGTCTGCAGGAATACTTCTCTATCAATAGAGATCGAAATTTCCAATCCAGTTTTCCCCTCATAAATTTCGAAAATGGCCATTTTCAGGTCATGGCCAAATCCGAAATTCATACTGAGTAAAAAAACGGTGCTATAAAATATTCTGATCATCTTCAATTATCCGCCTATTTGGAAACTAGCATTGGGAGTGCCCGAGAAGCATCTTGATATTATTGGGAAGTCCTCGGTAATCACATAGAAGTAATTAAAGGTCTGCTCACCGATGGTGATATTTCTTGATATCCCATTGCATTCGTCAAGATCACCTACTCCTGAAACCCACTCATAGTCGTTTGTATATTTTCCGTTGTACTCCCCGCATGGTTCATCCACGCCATCACCAGGTCTGTTGCCGCTTTTTAGTTGATAGCCTGACTCCAACAATTCCACACCAGAGCCATTGGCTGTTGGCCCGTAGCGATAGACTATCGGGAAGCCATCAGCGGCCCAGCCGATTTGAACTGCCGAAGTGGGCGCGGTACCGGTCGAAATACCAGATTGGTACTGTTCTGCAAGAGGAGCCATGTCTCCATGATAGTGATAGGCTCCATCGGGTTGCACATGTGCCACCGCGCAATCCAATCCAACGGCTTCCATGTTATTATTTGGCTCGAATACCCATTCCCAAACAAATTCACCATCGCCATCTTCAAAAATGAACGGCTGAGCAGGAGCCGGATCAATCGGCACACCATTCAGGGCTACACCAAATTTATACTTGGGCTGGAGAGTGGTAGGGTTGAGAATGCTCGTGGACGAACCTGCGGTCGTTGGATTGGAGGCCATGCTAAAAACGTGATTTTGGTTGGTCACCTCTATGTCACTATTCGGATCATTTGGAGGGAAATCATCAAACTGGTTTCCATAATCGTGATTTGGAATACCACTTGAGTTTATGGTCCGTGTGGCTCCATTCACGGACATGGCATAGTTGCTTCCGCTCTCATACTCGATATCACACGCGTGGCTGTCTTGGTCTATGGAATCGTCACCCGAGCATTCGGCCACCTGATCATCGTTATCGGTAATGGTAATGGTCAACGCGCTTGATGACCCCAAATCAACATTCGTTGGTAGTCCGGTGGCTGAGAGGCTAATGACAATGGTCTCATCGCTCTCCACTTCCTGATCATCCGTAATGGTCACATTTATCACCGACTGATTAGACCCGTTCGAGATGCTGGCAGTGCCAGAAAGCGCGGTGTAATCTGAGCCGGAAGTTGCCGTCCCGGAAACAGTGTAGGGAATTGAAAGAGCATTGCCGGTATCGTTCGTTTCGTCCAAAGCCACCGTGAAACTTGTCCCGTTTCCGCCTTCGGACACTGAGGCTGTACCGGATATAGTAACTACAAATGAAGTAGTGGTATCGTCCGGATCAGTTGGTTCATCACCACATCCAATAAGGATTATGCAGAACCCTGTGAGTAAAGCGCCTAAAAGCGCATTCTTAAAATTTAGTTTTATCATGATCTTTTTTTTCAGGTTTCAGCCAGTACGAAAGCTTCGACGAATAAGGTTGCCTGAGTCAAAGGCCAGAACGGAAAAATCTTTAGATTTCAGTGGAAACAAGTCCTGAGATGAAATCCTATTCGAAAAAAATCACTGTGCAATCTCACCACCTTGACGATCTCAACCACGTCAACAATGTGGTATACCTTCAATGGGTTCAGGATATTGCCAAAGATCATTGGTTTTCATTGGCAGAAGAACCCTTCACTTCAGCTCATTTTTGGGTAGTTGTCAGACATGAACTTGAATACAAAAAACAAGCTTTTCTCGGTGATGAAATATTGGCAACAACCTATGTTGACAGCTTCAAGGGGCCCTTCTCCATCAGGTGCGTTGAATTCAAAAGAGGTGAAGACTTACTAGTGAAAACCCGATCGAATTGGTGCCTGATAGATGCGAACACCCAGAAACCAAAAAGAGTCCCTGAGGATATTCAGAGACTCTTTTTGTAATAACTTATTTATTGTTTCTAGTTCTGAAATAGCACAAAGCCGAATTCGAATTCGCCGATTCCTGTCACACCAGTTTCAATATATTCTCCGCCAATAATGCCTATTCCTAAGCTCAATCCAAGGTGTATACCACTGGCATAGTTTCGCTGAATGCCCCATACTGGACCGACTGTATAAACATTAGAGGTTTCCAATGACACTATAAATTGATCAAATGAAGATGGTTCACCCAGTGCCTCCAATTGATAGGAAGCATAAAGCCCCACATAGTTGCCAGAATTCGAACGAAGGTTGTCTTTTTTTACAGCACGTCTGGTATAGTAATTTCTGAAAGAACCATAAAAAACCGGTATGACCACAAATGAACTGTAGCTTTCTCCAGAAGAGCTCGCACTGAAATAATAACCGTATCCAAGACCACCTGCTAAGGTTAGAGACTGCTTGGCTCCTATTTTACCTTCATAGGACAGGGTTAGCGGAAGAGCATTTAAATTAAGCTGAGAGCCAGCCAAGTCAACATCTTGAGCGGAAAGTGCCATTGACGCGATCAGACAAGAAACCAGAAGTATTTTTTTCATATTAATTAAGTTGTTCGCGAAGATAAATCAATCCGCCATCCTCGGTGAATCCTTCCTTTTGTGAATCCAAACCATTAGCACAATTCCTATGGCCACCATTGGAACGCTGAGCCATTGACCCATGTTGAGCGCCATTGAGTCTTCAAAATCCACTTGATTCATTTTGAAGTATTCATCAACAAACCTTGCAGTCCAGAGTATGATCAGGAGCAGGGAAAAATTAAAACCGGCTGGTAGAACATCGCGCTTCTTGTACCATAACCAGAAGAGTAGAAGCATCAGCAAAACACAATAAGCTGCTTCGTAAAGCTGAGCCGCATGTCGCACCGTCCCTACTCCAAATATTTCTACAACAGCTCGTCCGTCTCGCTCCGTCACTCGGTAGTTCAGCTGTCCTTCTCCGAAATCTATATGCTGGCTTACTTCGGTGAGTCTTCTAAGATTAAATGCGAGATTGCCGCTGATTACAGCCATTTTCTGAGCGTCCACCTCCACGCCATCTTTGTACTCGATCACGGCAGCCAAACCCACTTTTCCCTCTTCTGTTTTTTGCGTCTCATCTCTCCTAAAATCCACAGATGCCACGTCCTTGTCCGTGGCTAAAAACTCTTTAGTGTACCCAGCATAGACCACTCCGTAATTAGAATTAGTGGTGGTACCCTCCATTTCAGAATTGAAGAAATTACCCGTTCTGATCATCGCACCAGTTAAGGCCACCACGATTACGATCCGATCCAAAATCCAGAAAAAGGAATAAGGATACTTTCTTGAAAAAAGATAAAGAGCGAAAACGATCCCTATCGCTCCTCCATGACTTGCCAATCCACCTTCCCAAATCTTGAGGATTTCAATTGGATTAGATAGATAATGAGCGGGATCATAGAATAAGCAGTGTCCCAATCTTGCGCCCACGATCACGGCAATGACCATATAGACTGTGAGCTTCTCTACGTGCTTTTCCGGCTTGCCTTCCTTCTTAAAAATCCAAAGCATCACCTGCTGGGAAAGAATGAAACCCAAGGCGAACAAAAGACCGTACCACCTTACAGGATGATCTATTCCGGGAATAACGAAGATGTTTGGATTTGGGCTCCAAATAATATAATTGAGAAATTGCATGCTTTATGTTTTACGCCAGAAGTAAGGTGTGAAAATCAATAATACGGTAAAAAGTTCGAGCCGACCAAGTAACATCAGGAAAGAAAGTAGCCATTTTGCAGCCATGGGCATATGGGCGAAATTATCTACAGGCCCCACAGATCCCAACCCCGGGCCAATGTTGCCAAGGCAAGTCGCAGTAGCTCCCACAGCCGTCATAAAGTCTACCCCAGTCATGGCGATCAAGATGGATCCAATGCCGAACACGGAGAAGTAGATCATGATGAAGGCAAGAATATTATAAATGATTTCTCGAGAAACCGTTTGGCCATTGAACCGAACAGGGATAATGGCCGATGGATGTATTTGTCTTTTGAGCTCCAAAATACTGTTTCGAACAAGTAAAATATGCCTTACAATTTTCACCCCTCCGGCTGTGGAACCGGCAGATGCTCCAAAGAACATTAACATGAAAAAGAGCACGGTAATGAAAGGTGTCCAAGCGGTATAATCATGCGTGATGTAACCTGTAGTGGTAATGACCGACACCACTTGAAAAAGCGCATCTCGAATGGATTTCTCCAAAGCATCATGACCAAGCCCGAAGATGATAAAGCCAACAACGAGTGAGATGCCCAAACAAAACCCTAGGTAAAACCTAAATTCTTCATTCTTCAAAACCTTCAAAAATTGCCCGTGCAAACCGAAATAGGTCATGGTGAAATTGGTCCCGGCCAAAAACATGAATAAAATGATAATGTATTGAATAAGCGGACTTGAAAATGCTGCGATGCTTTCATTGTGAGTGGAAAAACCACCAGTGGCCATGGTAGTGAGGGCATGGTTTATAGCGTCGAAGAAGCTCATGCCACTTACCCACAAAAGCACCATCTCAGTAAGTGTGAGCCCGAGATAAATAAACCAAAGTCGCTTGGCTGTCTCTTTGATTCGCGGTTGGAGTTTGTCTGGGGTGATTCCGGGAGCTTCCGCCACAAAGAGCTGCATTCCACCAATTCCCAAAAAGGGCAGAATGGCTACTGTAAGGACAATAATTCCCATCCCTCCAATCCATTGCGTCAAGCTCCGCCAAAATAAGATTCCTTTATGGACAGATTCAATGTCAGTAAGTATGGTAGCTCCCGTGGTTGAAAATCCTGAAATGGTTTCGAAAAAGGCATCCGAGAAATTAGGGATGGCTCCACTTATCATGTACGGCAAGGTTCCGAACAAAGACATTCCCAACCACCCAAGAGTTACTACAAGAAAGCCATCTCTTTTTCGAAGGTCATTAGATTTAGGATTTTTGGAGGCCTGAAGAAGAATGGCAGCAAAGGTGGCGGTGATCCACGCGGAGATTAGAACGGCTCTGAGATCTCCGTCACGCTCGATCAACGTGAAAGGAATGGTCGTGAGCATGAAGATTGCATTGAGCAAAAGCAAAATGCCAATTATCTTCCCTATCGACTTCCAGTTAAACATCGTTATTTGAAGTAGCCTTCAATAGACGAAATACATTCCGGTCTTGAAAGTACTACCACTCGATCCTTTGGTTCAAACCTGAAATCTCCTCGGACGGTATAGCCTGTCCCCTTTCGGATGACTCCCCCAACTACTGCAGTTTTTGGCCAACCAAGACCTCTCAGTTCATTTTTAAGAATCTTAGAATTTTCTTTTACTTCAAATTCGAGAATTTCAGCATCCACCCCATGGATACTCGTCAGGTTAAGTACTTCTCCCTTTCGGATGTATCTGAAAATGAAATTCGCTGCAATCAACTTCTTGTTGATCAATGTATCTACTCCAATGTTCTGAGAAAGGTGGATGTAATCAGTGTTTTCAACTAATGCAATGGTTTTTTTCACCCCATTGTTTTTGGCCGACAGGCAAGCAATAATGTTGGTCTCAGTGTTCTCCGTGACGGCAATGAAGGCGTCAAAATTGTCAATTCCCTCCTCCTTCATCAATACCTGATCTCGACCATCTGCATTTATGATCATCGTGTCCGGCAACTCATCGGCCAGTCGGAAGCATTTTTCCTTATCCTTCTCAATGAGCTTCACATTGTACTTCTTGCTGAGTAATCGAGCACTGTGAATACCCAATTTACTTCCTCCCAAAATGGCTACATCCTTTATAGTAAAGCTCTCTTTGCCCGCCAGAGACATCACTTCCTGCACACCATTCGGCTGTGCTATAAAATAGGCATGATCACCTTCCCTGAAATAGTTCTCTCCATGTGGAATGATCGTTTCCCCATCACGCAGAATGGCAACTATTATAAAATTATTGTCAGGGTTTAGGTAAGCCGTTTCTTCGATGGATCTGTCAAGCAGTTCGTTGTTGGCATCAATAGTGATCCCCATAAGGGTAAGCAATCCATTCTCAAACTCGAATGAATCTGTCACTGCTGATTCTTTGAGCAATCGTTTGATTTCCTTGGCGGCCAATGATGCGGGTGAAATGACATTATCTATACCCGCATTCACAAGACCCAGTTTGTCTTTCCACTGAATGAACTCTATGTTCGAAACCCTGGCTATGGTTTGTTTGGCTCCCAGTTGCTTGCCCACCATACAGGTTGCCAAGTTTGTTTCCTGAATTGACGTTACGGCAATGAGCATATCCGTCTTAGCCATATCTGCGCCTTCAAGTATTCTGGGAGAAGACGAACTACCAAGTATTGTCTGAACATCAAGATGGGTAGCGGCGTGCTCTAAAACGGAGGCTTCTTCATCGATCAGCACTATATCGTGCTCTTCTTGAACAAGCAATTTTGACAAATGAAACCCAAGGTCTCCGGCTCCTGCAATGACTATTCTCATTGGTTCTGACGAACAATTTTAAGGGTCGCAAAGGTATACGAATTCCAATCGAATGATGCCTTCATTGATTATGATTTCTTAAGTGCGCCAAAGTACCTTTTGCTTGCCTCCATCACTTTTGGTGCAAGAATCACAGAGGATACAATGGTCGGGATGGCCATCAGTCCAAAGCCAATGAAAATGATATTCACCACAATATCCAACGACACCACCGCTCCGACGATAACTATGAAGACGTACCAATAATTGAAGTATTTGCTGTATTTCGTACCAGCCAAGAACGTGAAACACTGCTTGCCGTAGAAGGCCATTCCTAGAATGGTGGTAAAACCAAAAACAAGAACGCAGATAATAATTCCGACGCTTCCAAAAGTGGCAAGGCTTTCTTCAAAAGCCTGAGCCGTCAAAGCGATCCCATCGGCTCCTCCACTTTGCCAAAGACCGGAAACAATTATGCAAATACCCGTGAGGGTACAAACAAGCAACGTGTCAATGGCCGGGCCCAGCATGGCGACCAATCCTTCACGCACAGGTTCTTTCGTTTTGGCGGCTCCATGCATCATTGGAGCTGTGCCCACTCCTGCCTCGTTGGAGAAGGAAGCTCGTTTTGCCCCTTCAATCAAAATGGCCAGAAGTGAACCACCGAGAATTGCCTTTGGCTGAAAGGCCTCTGTGAAAATGAGTCGGAAGGAAGGAATAACCTGGTCAAGATTAAGGGCGAGAATGGCGAGCACACAAACCGTATAAATCACGACCATTGCCGGCACCAACTTGGAAGCAACTGCTCCTATTCGCTTAATACCTCCAATGATCACAAGTCCTGTCAAAAACGCTACAATCAGACCAATGATCAGCCTTACAGCGCCGCTCTCTACGCTAATATCCATTGGCTCTAAAACGACCTGCCCAATAACATCAACCATTTGGTTTGCCTGAAAAATGGGCGTAGCGCCCAGCAAGCCGGCCACACAAAACATGATGGCCAACCCTTTCCACTTTGGCCCAAGGCCTTCACGGATCACGTACATCGGACCGCCCTGTAGGTTGCCTTCATCGTCCTTGCCGCGATACATGACCGAAAGCGTACAGGTAAAAAACTTGGTGGCAATGCCGAAAAACGCACTGACCCACATCCAGAAAAGAACGCCCGGACCTGCCGCAACAATGGCCAGAGCCACCCCGCTGATATTGCCCATGCCGACCGTGGCAGCCAGCGCTCCCGAGAGTGCCTGAAAGTGGCTGATATAGCCGGGATCATTCGGGTCGTCGTATTTTCCTCGAAGAATATTTATGCCGTGACCGAAATATTTGAAGGGAATGAATCGTGAGTAGATCAAAAAGAAGATACCTCCGCCGAGAAACAAAATGAGCAATGGGATGTCCCAAATGAAATCAGTTACTGCTGCCAAGAATTCTCCAATTTCCTTCATTTCACTCGCTGGTTCAGTTTATCAATGTAGCCTGAAATCAATGCCTTCACTGAAGCATCACCAGTTAGGCTACTTAGCAGATTTCTTGCGGATTGGCCGTACTGGAAAATCCTATCCTTGGAAATTTCTTCCAGTCCTTCTTCTTTATAGATTCTTGTTACTTCCTTGATTTTTGCTTCGTCCTGTCCCTGTGTAGATAGCCATTTCTCCAACTCAACTTTCTGACCTTCTGATGATCGCTCCAAAGCATTGATCAGCAAAAATGTCTTTTTGTTGGAAGCGATATCCCCTCCTATTTGCTTGCCAAAAGTCTCGTCACCAAAGGTATCCAAGTGATCGTCCATCAGTTGAAAGGCCATTCCCATCGCTATTCCTAATTCGCAAAGCTGCTCTTGAGTTTTTTCATCCGCTTCGGCGAGTAGCGCACCCAATCTCAAAGAAAATCCTAGCAGAACAGCCGTCTTCAATCGGATCATTTCCAGGTATTCCGCCTCGGACACATCGTCCCGATCCTCAAAATCCATATCCATTTGCTGCCCCTCGCATACCTGAATCGCGCACTTATTGAAAAGCTTGAATGCGGATGGAAGTAATTTGGGATCAAGATCCTCGAGCAATTCATACGCCTTGACAAACATGGTGTCGCCACTCAGAATTGCTATGGTTTCGTTCCACTTTTCATGAACAGTAGGCTCGCCTCGGCGCAATGGTGCTTTGTCCATGATGTCATCGTGCATCAGCGTGAAATTGTGAAACACCTCCACGGCCATAGCCGGGCGGATAATTTTTTCAGGGTCATCTCTGAAAAGAGAATAACCCAACAGCACCAAAAGCGGTCTCATTCTTTTGCCTCCCAAGGCAAGCAAGTAATTGATGGGGCTATAGAGATTGTCTGGCTTGCCACTGTAGCTCAATCGCTGTAGCTCGGTCTCAATAAGGTTGGTCAGGGATTGGACAGTCATAGGATCAGTAGGCGGCAAATGTAGGAACCCGCTCGAAAATTCTTAAGTTTAATGTGCATAACAATCAAAAACATGAAAACGATCAACACATTACTAACCCTAACTGCAATTGTCATTCTGGCCTCATGCAGCACCCCAAAGAAGTCGGAGGAAACGAAGGAAGTCCTTCCTCCTAAAGTGGTGGGAAAGGAAATCTCCTACTCAGCCGACACCCTAACTATGAATGGCTACATCGCCTTTGATGAAAATGCCGAGGGAAAACGACCGGGTATTTTGGTCGTGCATGAGTGGTGGGGACACAACGACTATGCACGCAAAAGAGCGGATATGTTAGCTGAATTGGGCTATGTAGCCTTGGCGGTGGATATGTATGGAAACGGAAAGGTGGCCGAACATCCGCAAGATGCCATGGCCTTTACTGGTGAGGTCTTTGCGACAATCGACGGAGCGAAAGCCCGCTTTGAAAGTGCGCTGGAAACTTTGAAAGCAAATGAAAATGTAGATGCTGATAAAATCGGGGCGATAGGTTACTGCTTTGGAGGGTCGGTGGTGCTGAGCATGGCCAACGCCGGATACGATTTGGATGCGGTTGCTGCTTTTCATGCCGGGGTTACCCTTCCCATCTGGCCAGCAGATTCTGGTTCAGTAAAGGCAAATGTGCTGATAGCCAATGGTGCGGATGATCCATTTATCAAACCAGAGCAGGTCACCAACTACAAAAACAAAATGGATAGCGCGCAGGCCAACTATCAGTACATCGCTTACGAGGGTGCTCTACATAGCTACACCAGTAAAGAAGCAGATGCGATTGGGGATAAATTTGAGATGATGAAAGGGGCGGTGGGCTACAACGCGGCGGCCGATAGTGCAAGCTGGGAGCAGATGAAGGCGCTTTTTGAGAAGAGTTTCTGAAGCTAGGGTTGAGGCGTTAGGGATTAGGGTTTAGGGGTGGAAATCAAAAATTCCTAATTCCTAATTCCTAATTATCTTGGCTCCCAACATTGTGAATAATACTAATGCTATGAGAAATTTGCTTGCGATTTTACTTGTCCTTTTTGGCTTCACATGCCTTGCTCAAACTGAATTCCACATTGGAACTGGAGTAGGTCTGTATGGCCAAGACAGAGAAGGATTTCCAGTTACTTTTTCGCTGGAACCTCAACTATTTATTGGTGATAATTTTTCAACTGGGTTGACTGGTGCCTACTCAGTAGATGAAAGTGCTCAGATTGCCTTATTTGCACATTATGGTCGAGGCAGCTTAATATATGGTGGATTAGGGTTAGGAGCACATACAGCTCCGGGTGTCAAGCACTCTGGTTTTCCTTCATATTCTTCTTCAAGCTCAACCAATGTTGTATTCATGATACAACCAAGAGTTGGAGTTAACCTAGGTGCAGGTTTCGATTTTAGAGTATATGGCGGGTTTTCTCCTGATGCCGCAGCGCGAGGAGGAGTAGCTGTAAACAAAGTATTCTAAATACCTAATACCTAATTCCTAATCCCTAATTCCTAATCCCTAATTCCTAATCCCTAATTCCTAATCCCTAATACTACCACACATGCACATTCCCTTTCGCGTCGATTAGAATTTTCTTGTATTCCGGTGGCACGAGCACTTCGTATTTGTCGCTGATCAGGCCAATCTTCCAAGTCTTCTTGTTTCGGATGGCGGCTATTCCGTTAGTGAATTCCGTGATCTCGTATTTCTTGACCGTGCCAAGTCCCTTGACGTGAACTCCTCCCGAGGAAAATGAATGTTTCAAATCTTTGAACTGACCGTTCTTTCCTAAGTCCGATAATGCGGGTGGGACGACCTCTTTTCCCCTCGTGTCGATGAAACCAAAGAGTCCGTTTTTCCTTACCAAAGCCCAGTTGTCCTTTTCTCGGTTAAAGCGATGAATCTCGTCGTACTTCACAGGCACGACTTCCTTCCCTGACCGATCGATAAAACCCTCCATTCCATTTTTCTCCACCTTCGCCCAGTTGTATTGGTACGAATCGAAACTGTGAATGCGGGTGTACTGCGGCTTCACCACTTCAAGCCCTGTTTTGTCAATAAAACCTTCCATACCACCTACCTCCACCTTCGCCCAGCGCCCGTTAAAACTGTCAATGTCCGTGTATTTGATCGGGACGACTTCCTTCCCAGACTTATCAATGAAGCCATACAGGCCGTTCATTTCTACCTTGGCCCATTCCACCCCGCTCGACCCGAAATAGTAAATTTTGTCATACTGAACAGGCACGACTTCCTTCCCCGATTTGTCAATGAAGCCGTACAATCCATCTTTCTCCACATAGGCCCAGTTGGAGCGTGAGCTTCCAAAGGAGTTGATCTTGTCGTAAACTGGGGGAACCACTTCCTTTCCTTCCCTGTCGATGAAACCGTAGAGGCCATTTAGAGTGACCTTCGCCCAGTTAGAAGTGAGCGAGCCGTAGTGATCTATGCGATCATAAATGGGCTTGACGACCTCCGTGCCCTCCCGATCGATGAAGCCGTAGCGATCGGCCTTACGAACCATCGCCCAGTTCGATTGGCCCTTCTCGCCGTAGTTGCCGATATAGTCGTATTTGTCTCCCTCTTGTGAGAAAAGAATGAATGGAATGGAAATGAGTAGTGATAGAAAAAGTGTCTTCATGTCAAATTGAGTTCGTGGTAAAGACACAGGGGGAAGGGAAAGGTTTCTTAAACGAGAACCAATTGGCGACCGTACTCAAGTGCACATTTAAAATCGATACGCCCAATACATCCTCAAAGTAGTAGATTTGAAATAAAAAGTGGATGGAACACCGTATGGTCACATTATTCTTATTGACCACTCTGAATATCACCTTATATTGCCAGACTTTTGAGGATGGGGCAGGAAATCGAATAATTCTAAGAGGGGATAGTGGGGTTTATCAAAGAGAAATTGTAAAACAACCATTCAAACTATCTTTCAAATCAAGGTATAAAGTTGAGTTAGTAAGGATTGATAGTTTCCATAAAATCAGCGAAAATCGGTTTAAAATAGGCAAACAACTCTTTGAAGAGTTTCAGTATGGCTCCTGTAAACTACTTGTTAACGTCAACTTTCTTCAAGAATATGATTCGATAGAAGATATACTGCAAGATGCTATTATTTCAATTCCATATGACCAATTCAACTGGGAGTCGACCAACCCAACTTATATTAAACTAAGAAACTTAACAATTGTAAGATTACAGTATTGGAGAACTCGCAGAGTCCTATTTCCAAGGTTCAAGAATAAGGTATTGCTTGAGGTTCCCGACCATTTAGATACTTACTTTGTTCAATATCCGCCATACAGCAGAAGACCTAGCAAACTGTGGACGCCCTACTAGACTTAATATCCTCGATAGCTCGTCTCAAGTAAATCCGGCATCAAAAAGCAAAATAGATAAACGGCTGCAGGTCGGCAGACAAAATCTGGTAGAAAGGAGTCTACTTACTCAAAAAAGCCGGGCATATCCCTTGATTGATGTAATATTCTAATGATAAGTATCTGCTCTGGTTGCACCTTGAAAAAGATAACATGGCTGCCGTAAACTTTGGATCGTAAATCGGCTGTCAATTCATTCCTTACTATGGCACTTTCCGGAAACTGAGCAATCCGATCAAAACCTTCCACCATTTGAGAGAAATACTCATCGGCCACTTTCAGTCCGAATCGATCGACGGAATAGTCATAAATCTCTTCCAAATCATTTTCGGCTTCCACCGACAAAATTACTTTCATAGCAGGCCGTGCTCCTTGCGCTTGGACTTCAGAATCTCCTGAGCTGACCTTTTGCTAATCCCTGAATCTATGCCTTTCTGAATTTCCATTTTTAGGTCATTCAAGAGCTTTTCCCTCAAAGTCGCATGAAGCCTGAGCGCATCACGCACCACTTCACTGGCATTTTGAAAATCACCGGATTTGATCTGTTCGGCGATGTACTCTTCTTGTTTTTTAGTGAAACTTACGTTCATGATATTGGCTATATCTGCTAAATATAGACATATTCTAATTGTCTAAAAAGCAAAATTCTGCCCCCTGTTCGTGTTCTTAATAACAAGCATTCCAAATCAGCCACTATCCTTGGTCAGGAGACTAACAACGGCGTAAAGATAATTCATAGAACTTCTATATGAGATGCCGGAACAAGTCCGGCAATTTTCTAAAAAGCAAAATAGATAAACGGCTGTAGGTCGGCGGATAGAATCTGGTAGATAAAGACAATCGCCAAAACGGAAATCAGAGCCTTTACCAAAAGTGGCGCCTTCACAAAAGTGGCGCGATACCACTCCTTGGTCGTGACAGGCAGCCAGTGGATAATGAAGCCAAAGAGCATCACCCCAAAGACATTTTTATAGCCCACAATCATGTCCCACATCAGGTGACCCTGAAACTGAAAAGCAATTTGCTCCAGCATCAAAGCCGAGCTTTCCCAGCTTTCTCCTCGGAACCACGTCCTGGTGAAAGTGATAAACACGAGCGTGACGAAAATGCCAATCGCTCGGTTGTACCACTTGCTTCGGTCTTCCCACGGGCTGATCCTTTTCCAGAGCTTGTAGATCACCAAGCCAATGCCATTCAAGCCACCCCACACCACAAAATTCCAACTGGCTCCATGCCAAAGTCCGCCAATCAGCATAGTCAGCATCAGGTTCACATTGGTACTCACCCAGCTCTTGAATTTTGGTAGCACCTTGCCAATTAGGAACAAACTAATCGCCACGATCGCAAACCCAATTGGCACCCACCAGCTTGCGGCGAGCAGAGTCACGAAGAGCAAAATCACCCCAATCATAATGTTGGAAAACAGTGAACCGGAGCGGTTTCCTCCCATCGGGATGTAGAGGTAATCTTTGAGCCAGCTAGAGAGCGAAATGTGCCACCGCTTCCAGAATTCTCCGACACTGGTGGCTTTGTAGGGCGAGTTAAAATTGACTGGCAGTCGGAAGCCCATCCAAAGTGCCACGCCTATCGCAATGTCCGTGTAGCCGGAGAAATCAGCGTAGACCTGAAGCGTGTAGCCAAAGAGAGCCATCATATTTTCGAAACCTGAATAGCTGCCCGGATTGGAGAAAACTCGATCCACAAAGTTCACGGCAATGTAGTCAGCCAGGAAAAGCTTCTTGAGCAGGCCATTCAAAATCCAGAACAACCCGATCCCAAATTGCTCTTTGGTGAGCTTGTATTTCTGATAGAGCTGAGGAACGAAATCTGACGCTCGCACAATCGGCCCGGCCACCAACTGCGGGAAAAACGATACATAAAAGCCAAAGTCCAGCACGTTCTTTACCGGCTTGATGTGCCCCCTGTAAATGTCGATGGCATAGCTCATCGTCTGGAAAGTGAAGAAGGAAATCCCGACAGGCAAGAGGATTCGTTCCCAAACGAAATTCGTCCCCACGATCTCATTCATCTGCCAAGAAAAGTAGTTGTACACCTGCACCTCAATGCCTGTGACTTGCGTGAAGAAATCAGCGAAGAAATAGGCGTATTTGAAGTAGATGAGAATGAACAGGTTCACCATCACACTCAGCGCAAGCCAAGATTTTTTCTTCCAACTTGTCTCTGTTTTGTAAATCCTATTCCCGAGTAGAAAGTCGGCGAGGGTGGAGACTAAAAGGATGACAAAATAGAACCCACTCGTCTTGTAATAAAAGAACAAACTGACACCAAAAAGGTAGGCATTTCTTGCTCCGGTCGTCTTGTCCAGCAGGCTATAGCCTAGCAGAACTATCCCCAAGAAAACCCAAAAGTAAACCTGAGTAAAGAGCAGCGGATATTCGCTGGAGTAAGTGAGGTATGGTAGGATTTTCTCTATCAACTTTTACTTGGAATAGCTGGCGAAAAGATAGTCGCCGTACGCTTTGCGTAGAGCCTTGAAAAGCAAATCGGCCTGAAGTTCGTATCCTTCACGAGTGAAGTGAATTTTGTCGGGGCTGGCAAGTGCAAACTCTTCCCACAACCTGATAGAGTCCAGTCCGCCCATTATTTCAAACAAATCCCATACAGCGCCATTCGTTTTCTTGACCACCCGAATCATCGACTCTCGCACTTTGTAGGCGTTTGGGTTCGCGTACCTTTTTTGAAAATAGCTGTCATTATTGGTCATGAAAAGAACAGAGCAGTCAGGATTTGCTACTCGCAAAATACGGATCAGCTCCAGGTAATTTTCCTCGTACTTCTTCTGGTCAAATAGCTTGGCATAGGTGTTTGCGTCATTGATACCAATCCCGAAAATCACCAGATCGGGAGCGATCATCTTCATTTGCTGAGGCAGGTTTTGGCTTTTCAGATAATCATCCGTTTTCGCTCCATTCACTCCTATTGGATTGTAAATCACAGAAGGCCCCTCACTCAGAAATTGAATGCCTTGCAAAATGAATTGGGACTGAGTGGTGTCCGTCTGACGCAGGGCCAAATACAACGTATCCTGCGGAACAGAAAAACTGACTTCCATATAGCTGGCCACCGAGTCGATCCGAGTCTCTTCAATGTTTGTGTTCGAAATTATTGGCTCAAAAGAGCAGCCACACTGGTGATAGAATATTCGCACCATCTCGAAAGAAAAGTTGTCTGATTCTTCTCTGGAATAAACTGTTGCTGTGCTATTTGGCGAGTAGGTGGTCGCCGTGATTCCGCTCACGCCCCACTCGCTGAAATGGTCGCTTACGCTTATTCTGGCCCCATCCCATTCGCCCGATTTCTCGACCACATAGTTCCAGGGATTATTGGTTTTGGCCAAAATGAAAGGGAACACTAACCCTCGCTGACCCTTGAGCCCTGGCGCCAAAGACTGCATGTTTTTACGCATGGTGTGACTCAATGAACCACCCTGCACGTGCGAGCCACCCATGTGCACAATGTTCACCTGACCGTCTCCTTCTAGTAGGATGTTGTCTAGTTTTTTGAAGAAAGAATTGAAAGACGATGAGTCGCCGTAGAAGTCGATTTTGTTCTTGTTAAGATTGAGGAAAGGGTATTTTTCTTGGAGATCTTGCGCTGAAGCTACGCTGGTAGAAAGTAGAAAGTAGAAGATAGAAAGTAGAAAGTAGAAAGTAGAAAGTACCCATGGTGTCGACTTCCTAAACCTCAAGATAGTCTTTATACTTTCTACTTTATACTTAGTTCCCATTCTTATACTCCTCATAATCTTTCATCAATGCGTCAAAAAATAGTCCGGCAATCTTGCGTGCTCCATCTCTGGTAAAATGCACATAATCCGGCGCTGCTAATGGAGGGTCGGCACTCACCCAACTCGGCATGGAATTTCTCCCACCCATTACCTCATACATGTCCCAATAGCCACACCCATGATCCAAAGCTGCGGTTCGCAAAGCATCTCGAACGGCAGGGAGTAGTGGATACGTCACGTACTTTGTGCCCTCTTTTATTGACATGTCAGATGGCCCGATCAAAACGAAATCAGTGTTAGGATTCATTCGTTTCAGGTATCGAATTTGAGACGCCATCCAACCTCCATACTTTCCAGCTCGCTCCTCATCCTCCATGTAAGGCAGAGTGTTGCCACCAAATTGCAGGACGATCAACTCAGGCGATGTGTTGGCAAACTGCGTTGACATTTCCATGTGATTGATTTTGCCAAAATAAGTGCCGGAGGCTCCCCGCATGGGAATGTTGTCCATCACTATGCCATAATCATTTTCCAATCTCAGGCCGTAAATATCGGGACTTGAAACTGCCTCAAATTCCAGCCTTATCATTTCGGGAGAGCGGACAAATGACTGGTTGTACTCTTGCGGAGCTGCATTTTTGGGAAAACTTCTTTCGACTACAGTGCTGTCAGAAAGGGTAACGCGGAGCTTAAAGGGAGCGTCCGGATTACGGAAAAGCATTTGCATTTTGGCGTATTTCCTGCTGGTCAAATAGCCGATTCTCGAAGGCCTTAATTGCACCCATGCCTTTACCGCAGAGTCATAAGGAAGTCGCTTCTGCACGATTGGATCAAGGATTACAGTAGTGTCCTTTCTTATGATTTTGGTGCCAACCGTATCGACAAAAACCGTGTGGATGGTGTCTCGGTAAATGGTATCCATCGCTGGGAAAGGGGTGAATCGTGAAAAGGCGCCATACATGCCAAAATGATTGTGGTTGAGGGTAGAGTCCTGATTCCCAAAAACCGGGTAACGCTTCCAATTTTCCGAGCGGGAATTATCAATGCTGATGCTACTGGTCAATGGACAAGCCGCGACATACCCGGGCCCAGAGCCTCCAAATCGTTTTTGTAAACCATCGCGAATCACACTGGTAATCCGGTCACCCTCCACTTGTGAATCTCCATAGTGAAGTATGCGAACCTTGCCTCCTCCATTTTCACGTCGCTTGAGTGCCTCGAAGAAGTTCCAAAGACCAATAGTACTGTCAGCATATTGGATGCGCATGACCTTCTGACGGTAAGCGATTTGAGCCATTCGCAGACTGTCTTTTATGGCCGTGGAATCGAACTCAATTTCATAACTCGCCAGCAGCGAATCCAGATTAACGACTGTGGTAGTATCTGACGAAAAGACCTCATTCAAATTGACAAAATTCATTCTCCACCCTCGTGTGATTTGCAAGCCATCTTTCGGCCAAATAGCAGCCGTGCCAAGGGCAAGGCCAAACACCAATAACAAGAAAAGGAGGATATGGTATGGGCGCATTATTGCGTCTTGATTTTCAGCTTCTGTCCGATGCTCAGGTCTTCGCCTATGTCATTCCAGGCCATGATCTGTTCAGGTTTCACCCCCTCAAATCTTTTGCAAATGGCCCAAAGCGTATCACCTGCCTGCACTTCGTAAATGGTGAAATTAGTCTTCTCCGTTTCTGTCAAAACTACTTCTGATTCCGGCTCCGGTGGAGGAATAATGGCCGAAGGTAGCTTCTTATTCTTGGGTAAGTAAATGGTCAGCTTTTGATTGATATCGATTCGATCAGACCTCAGATCGTTCCATTTTTTTATGTTGGAAACACGCACGCCATGATGTTCTGCTATTCTGCCAAGCACATCACCCGATTTCACTCTATAACTAACCACTCGATGAGTGGTAGGACTTGGAATGTCATTCTTTATCGCATTCAGGATGCTATCGAGTTTCCTTTCTCTTTGCTTTTCCAGATGTCGTGTCATACTGGCAAGCTTCCTTTCATCTATGAGACCCGGCAACCAAACGGTGTTGTTTTTTGGAATGATAGTGCCAATGAGCATGGGATTCATTTTTCGAAACTTCTCTTCAGGAATCTCATACTCCTTGGCCAATACAGAGATATTAATCACCGCATCGATTTTCTGTTGGTTCCAATGGGAGGTTGCCAAAAGAGTCTCTTTGGTTTCCATACCCTGCGCCAAAATTCTGATCGCCGTTAGATCGGCCTCCGTTTTCTGTATTTCCTCGGGAGTAGTTTTCTTAATTCCGGCTGCACCCAACACAAACATGGCCTCTGCTTCCCCTCCATGCCTTGATTTCAATTCTTTGAAAAGCTTGGCAGCCGCCTGTGTGCTCTTCAGAATATCCCTTCGTTCATCGATGTTTTCATTGACAATGAGGCCATATCTGCGTGCGTCTGGGAAGGTGAGCATCCAAATGCCCGCACGATCATTCTTTCCGGTTGCGGCTGGATTGAACCCTGAGAGGTAAACAGCAAGATGGCGCTGCTTAAATAGAAATTGACGTTCGTCCCTTTCCAACTCAGCCACCCAGTACCTCGATAGGAACAAGGCCTTTTCCAGCTGTGCAATTTGGTCACTCGTCAGATTGGACGTTTCAGCAACTCCTCTCCATATTTCACTCATGGACTCAGCTTCAGAATTCTGGATGAATTCTACCTGATCATTCCAAAAGGAGACGGACGCCTGTAAGTTTTCCGGGAAATTGTATTGGGGATAAGCTACCTGTGAACCTGCGGACAGCAGGAGCAGCAAGAGCATTTTTCTGGCCTTCTCACACATCGAATACAAAATTAAGGTATTCCAAAGCTCAAAAACCATACTAAACGAAAAATCGAGTTGGATTCAGATCATCATTGGGAGTCCACGCTCATTCTTTGGTAAACAAATTTAGATTCCACTTGACCAAACCATTCTGGTTTTTCCCCATCAGGGTACGTCTCATCAAACATGGTAAGCTCTAAAACACCCTCTAAGATATTGTATCTGTAATACTGAACGCCACCTTCAAAGCCTGGGACTTTTGCGATTAAAGCAGTGGTGGTCAGTGTTGAATCCGTTTTGGTATAAGTTCCAGAGTTAAAAACTATGGATCCAAATCCCGCGATTTTTTCCTCATCAGTCGGTTGAGACAAACTCTTGAAAGGGACTCTTGGCTCTCTGGTAGGTGTCCACATTGTGGCGTAAGAATCAGTTGTCAAAATGAAAAGACCAGGTTGCGGAGCAGCAATACTGTAGGTCGTGTCCTTTAAGACCCAATGAATTTCTTTCATTTGCCAAGTTCCTTCTAAGTCATTAGCCTTAAGATTTGAGGTATTATCTGTACTTGTGTTGCATCCGAAGATGAATAAAAAAGTGATTGCAAAAGAGGTTAGTTGGTACTTCATAGATCGATTTTTGAGGTAGAACAATACAGACTAAAGTATCCCTGACTATTGGCAGTTGAAATAAAAAAAGGCGGCTCCTGGAGCCGCCTAAAATCGTCCCGATAAATCGGAACTGCCTTAGTTTGTTTTAGAAATACGGATGACTTTACTCGATCCGTCAGCTAGTTCTACATGAAGAAGGTACATGCCTGCCTCAAGGCTTGACAGGTTGATCTCTTTCTCATTAGATTTTCCCACAACCTCGCGTCCGTTCAGATCAAGAACTCGAGCAGTAAAAGACTGATTCACACCATCTAGGGAAATGATATTTCTTGTCGGATTAGGATAGACTTTAATCCCATCCAAATCTTTGGTGCCTAAAGTCAATTGATCCACCGCAAAAACAAAGGTGTCGGATATTGTCCCCCCAAATCCATCATCGGCAGTAACAGTGATTGTGCTTTCGCCTATCCCTTGCTGAGTCACTATTATTTGATCAGATTCTCCAACCGAGACGGTCACTACTGTTTCGTCGCTGCTTGTGGCGGTGATTGTCAAGTCCTGACCTTCCGGGTCAACGAAAACGCCATTGGTACCTATTTCAACAGAACTAAATCCTATGGTTTCTGATTGATCTTCGATCTCAATTTCCACTGCTGGGGCCAAATTTTCAGCCAATGAGACGGTTACCAGCCAGTCCTGAGTTGTCTGGCGATCTTCAGCCGTAATGGTGTAAGTCACCGGACTTGTGAAATCCTGAGGGCCCTCTGGCGATATGCTTGCACCATCCGAAATGGCGATGGACGGTGAAAGTCTTGTAACGTCCGAGCCGAACAACATTTCCAGTGTCACTGTGTGACTTTCATCATCAATACTGGCATCAGAAACTGACCCAACTTGATCATACGCTGTAATGTCCGTAGCATCATTGGAGCAGTCCGTACTGAATATCACACCAGATTCGATTTGGGTCCAATTTGCCTCAGAGTACGCAACGTCATCTACAGTTACACAAGAGACATTTGGGCTATTTGAAAGATTAAAAGTGGTCACATTCGAGTTATTCCCGTTTTTGACATTTAATGCTGTAAGGCTTGCCATGTTACTAGCATCCAACACTGTCAATGAAGAATTACTACTTGCATCAATTTCCTGAATAGCCGTGTTTGCCACTCTTAGTGTAAATAAACTTGGGCAGTTACTAATATCAAGTAATGTGAGGTCACTCGAACGCACATCTAAAATAGTCAGGCTAGGGTGATTAGCCAGCCCTAAAACGGATACGTCGGAGGCCAACATTTCGATAGTTGCGAGTTGCTGATTTTGACTGACATCAATTGTTGTGATACCTGTACTTCCGAACCTAAAATCTCGAAGATTTTGATTCTGCGTCAGATCAACACTCGTGATGGCTGGATTTTCCTTGATCATGAGCGTTCGCAGATTTGTAAGATGATCAACTGTGATTGAGGTCATGCCAATATTGACCAACCTTATATCCTCTAGTGCTGTATTGTTGGAAAGATCGAGATCACCTACAGGAGCATCATTCAAAATCAAAGTTCTCAAAAGAGGAAGCTGCGTGATATCCAAAGATTCAAGTGGATTGGAATTGAGCTCAAGTGTTTGGAGTTTAGTATTATTTGATAAATCCACGGAAGTAACATTATTGAGCCATGCTACCAGACCTGTCAGATTAACGAATGCCTCGATACCAGTCAAATCATCAATTCCCATGTTCTGAACAGAGATCGTACCCGTGAATGCTTCCGCCTCTTCGAAGGTTATCCGACCATCGTCGGTCGTGTTGATCGAGCCTTGAGCCAAAAGATAGTTTTCGAAGGTCTCGTCCGGGATGTAAACACGATCACAATCTTCACTGAATCTAGCACCCTCATCCACACTCTCAGACCAATTTGTTTCAGCATAGTCCACGTCATCTACCTGAACACAAGTCAGGTTGAAATTATTGATGAGGTTTATAATATTTAGCTCGGTGTTAGCTCCGTTTTGAAGGTTTACGGATACTAGTTCCGAGCTCATAGCTCTAAGCTCGAGCAAATCAGGTTGCTGACTAACATCCAATGAGGTAAGGTCAGTGTTTGAAACATTCAAATATCGAAGAGCGGTATTTTGACTCAGGTCTAATGTGCTAATCGTGTTATCAAAAGCATCGAAAATCTGCAGGCTAGGATTGTTAGAAATGTCTATTGAAGACAAGTTGTTGGATCCAAGAGTTAATTCGGTCAGCAAAGTCCGAGCAGACACGTCAACTTCAGAAAGCTGATTGTTCGACATTTTGAGCGTTCGCAAATTCGTATTATTGGACACATCAATCTCTGAAATCTGATTGCTCTGAAGGTTCACAAAAGTGAGCGCAGGATTTGCGGTGATATCTATTTCTGTCAACTCATTGTTAGGCAAAATGAGATTCCGAAGGTTCGGGTGATTGCTTGCGTCAAACTCAGCAATATCATGATTGATCAATTGGATCACTTCAAGGTTGATAAACGCTTCAACTCCTGTAAGGTCTGAAACGACTCCCTGAGTACTGCTGTTTACTACGATCGTTCCTGTAAATGCCTCTGCTTCTTCATAGCTGATCTCGGCATCCTCATTTGTGTTGATGGAATTATCTCCGACAAGTGCTGCCTTGAAGATTTCGTCCGGGATGAAAACTGGATCAGTCGGATTGCAGTAGGTGTCGGAGAACATGAGTCCTTCAACTATTTTAGTCCAGGTTGATTCAGCGTAATTGGCATCATCAACTACCATGCAGGTTAACTCTGTGTTTCCGGTCACATTGAAAAAGGTATCAGTTATTTCATGATTGTTCCCATTTTTCAGATTCACCTTCGTGAGTGCATTATTCTCTGCTCTGAAGCGAACAAGCTTAGTGTGGGGTCTCATATCGAGTGCTTCGATTTGGTTGTCTTGGGCATATAACACAGTTAAATCAAGATTCTTGGAAACATCGAGTTCAATCAAATTATTGGCCCCCACGTTCAAATAATCTAGTTCTAGATTATTTGAAACATCAATCGTACTAAGATCGCATCCGTACGCATCCAGATTAGTCAATAAAGTATTCTGACTAACATCAATTGTAGTAAGATCTGGATTCGAATCGATCCATAAAACACTCAAAGCTGGCAAACCAGTAACATCAATTGTAGTGAGCTGATTTTGTCGTATTACAAGAGTTTCTAAAAGTGGAAGTTCCCCGATAGTCATGGATGCAAGTTGGCTGTTACCATTTAAGTATGCCTCAATAAGCACTTGACCGCTAGAAATATCAAGGGAGGTAATGTTCGTGTTCTGCATAAACAACTTGGCCATGTTGGTAAATGCTTCTATTCCAGTTGCATCCGCAATGGCTAAATTGGAAAGTAATAAGTTGTGGGTAAACGCCTCCGCCTCGGCATAGCTGATTTCATCATCAGCGTTCGTGTTAATTGCTGGACTATGTGTTAGCAAGGAAGTTTTAAGGATTTGATCAGGAATATTGACAGGATCATTCGGATCGCAGTAGGTGTCTGAGAAATTGACTCCTTCGTTGAATTTATGAGCCCATTCCGCTTCGGAGTATGCCTTGTCGTCAACTTTTACACAAGTCGCTGGATTACTCGATCCATTGATCAAAGTGATGTTTTCGTTAAAGCCGTTGGCAAGATTCACTTCCGAAATTTGATTGTTCGAAAACTGAACAGTTGTAATGTGAGGGTGTTGGGATAAATCTAATGGAGTGGACACCTGATTACTCCAGAAATTCAAAGTTCTTAATTCAAGATTATTGGACACATCTAGCTCTGTCAGATCATTAAAGGAGAAATTGACATGTCGTAGATCTGGGTTGTTAGAGATGTCAATTTCTGCAATGTCGTTCTGGAAAAATTCAAACCCCTGTAGCTTGGTATTTGTCGAAACATCCAACTCAGTTAGGTCACCTCCTTTTACTTGAAAATTTAACAATTCTGTTAGCCCACCAACGTCAACAGATGTCAATCCAAAATTACTATTTAGGACAGCAGTCTCTAACAAAGTGTTTGACGTTAAATCTGCCGTAACAATTGAGTTACTTGTTAACCAAAGAGTCGTCAGATTAGAAAACGCCTCCAGACCAGTCAAGTCTATTATTCCCTGATTATCCGCAATTATGCTTTCAACAACCCCAGCTTCCCCAAAGCTTATCTCATCGTCCTCATTGGTATTAATAGAGTTGTTTCCAACTAGCGCAGCTTTGAAATTTTCATCTGGGATATAAACAGGGTCATTCGGATCGCAATACGTCACAAATTCATTGTTCTCATGTACGAACGTCCAGCTTTCCTCAGAATACGACACATCATCTACAGAGATACAAGTCAACGAGCTCGTTCCAGAAAAATTAACTGAAGTCATGTTCGCGTTGTTTCCATTTCTCAGATTTACAGAACTAAGGGCAGTTGAATTCGACAGGCTCAGAATTACAAGGTTCCTGTTGATTGACAAATCCAATTCAGTCATCACCGTGTTACTCTGGACATTGAGACTAGTTAAATTTGGATTGTTGCTCAAATCAATTGATGTAATCTGGGTCTCTCTTAGGCTTAGATATGACAGGTTTGGTTGATTACTGACATCTATTGAACTCAAATTTGTCTGATTTAAAATGAGGCTCGTGATCTTTGTGTTAGTTGTTAGGTCAACACTTGCCAAGGGATTTGCATGCAAACGAGCAGATTGCAACTCTGTGTTCTGACTTAAATCTAGAGATGTTATATCATTGGCTTGAATAAGTATATCGGTCAAAAGTGTATTATTCGTTACATCCAATGTTGTAAGGTCATTTACCTCCAGCTCCAGATAGGTAAGCTGGGTTAAGTTTGAGACATCAATTGAAGACAATCCATTATTTCTGAGATCAAGAACCGTGAGGGCTGTGTTGTTGCTTAGATCAATGGAACCCACGCTATTATTTCGAAGACGGAGTTCCGTAATATTTGGAAAGAATTCTAATCCAGTCGGATCAGTAATCCCAAGATCATCTAAATCTAAGATTCCTGAATAGCTTACGGCTTCTGCTTCCGATATTTCTCCATCGTTCGTGGTGTTAAGTTCAGAGATGGCAAGGAGAGCGGACTTCAAGTTTGTATCTGGAATAGTCACATTCTGCGCAAAACTGAACATGACGGCCACCAGCAAGAAGGTGATAAAAATGATGAACGTGATAACGTTCCGCTTGGAGCTAAAGCCCCTTGTGTTCGTGTGAAAATTTTTCATAAGGCATTGCGATTTTGTACTGATCCAAACTTCTCACAACACCCCTATAAATAACCTAACCTACCGGGGTAGTTTTGGCCTACCCACCGGGGTAGTTTTTCAGAAAACGCTGATTAAATAAAACTGAGGGCTGTTTCTAGGATTGACCAACAATGAGGTGAAGTGCCTCTTTTCTATTGCTTACTCCTAGCTTTTCGTACACATTTTTCAAATGATACTTCACCGTGTTGACAGAAAGGAAGACCTGTTCGGCTATTTCCTGATTGGTTTTGTCGGAAATAGTAAGATTCAAAATCTCAAACTCTCGCTCCGTAAGAGGCTGATGTAGGTTTTGGTTTAATTGCTCATGATCAAGATTCAAAGCCTTGTTGTCTCCTAATAAGGAGTTGATTTTCAATCGGAGATTTTCTACTTCCTCGGCGAGGAGTTTTTGCTCTAGTTTGGATTTTTGTCGGATGCTGAAAATGAAAACTCCTCCCACTATCATGGCCAAAACGAGTGCTCCTATCCAGACATACTTTTCGAGTCTTTGCTGAGTAACCTGAAGATTAGCAATGGCCAATTCCTGCTCCCTTTTTTCTGTCTGATACTTGGTTTCCAGCTCCGCAATTTGTTGTGATTTCTCCGCAGTGAATATCTCCTCTTTGATATCTACCGCTTTTCGAAAAAGCTCAAGTGCCAATTCATAGTCTCTCATTTTAATGGCAATCTCACTTAGCAATTCCAACGTGTAAATTTCGTCTTGAGTAAACTGATACTCTTTGGCTATTTGTAGCGCCTGCTCAGCTTTTGTTTTTGCTTCGGCCAAGTTTCCGGACATCATCAGATTTTCTGCCCAGCTCAGAATGGTATTCTGCACGCCTGAGGTCATCCCGATCTCCTGAAAAACTTCCAATGCCTGACCGTACAAATTATCAGCCTTCCCAAAGTCTTCCAGAATTGTGTAGGCTGTTCCAGAATTTAGTAAGGTGTTAGCATAACCTTCCTTTTCGCCGATTGCATTAAAAATAGTGGCGGCCTGGTCGTAGTAGTCAAGCTCTTCACCAAATCGCTCGGCATAACCAGCCATCAAGCCAAGATTATTCAAGGCATGCCCCCATCTCAGTGAGTCTCCAAAAATTCTTGACAATTCCTCAACTTTTTGAAAATACTCGACGGCCTTGTCATCCTCCTCCTGCATCATAAAATCAATCCCTAGGTTGTTGAAGCCATCAATCAACGTGGTGGTATCAGCATATTTCTCAGCTGTCTCAATAGCCTTGAAAGAGTAGGTTGTCGATTTTTCGTAATCAGCGAGGTAGCTATAAGCAGATGAAAACCCAATAAGAATCTGACCACTTAATGAATCTGCGGATTGGTTTTTTGAAATTTGAAGTGCGCGCGCGCAAATAACCAACGCCGAGTCCGGATCTGTTTCGGCATATTCTTTAGCCAACTTGGTGAGTGTAATCAAATAAGCCTTTCCTGCCGGATCAAGACCCTTCAATTCATTCTCCAGACTATCAATCGTGGATTGAGAAAAAGATGTGAAAACAAAAAGCAGCGTGGCAACTGCACTAAGAGGTTTTAACCACATAGTCTAAAGCTTCTTTGCGATTATTCACGCCCAATTTACCGTAGGTGTTTCGCAAATGAAACTTTACCGTGCTAGTTGAAATAAATAATTCTTCTCCTATCTCTGAATTCGACTTGGCCTCAAGGCTGAGTTTCAACACCTCATACTCTCGCTCAGTTAGGGGGGTGTGTATTTTATTATTCAAATCATCCTGATTGAGAACTAATTCTGGCGGAGCGGCATTGAGATCAATCAATCGTTTGGTGAGCGCCTCCACTTGCAAATCTTGAGCTTCACGCTCCGCTTTGTTTTTTCTATTTCTAAAATAGAAGAAGGCGAGCAAAATGAGAACGGACATGATACCAGCCACTCCAATGGCGTACTGGGCATTACGCGATTTGGCCAGGTTGGCATCTTTCAACTCTGCCTCCAGCTGGAGCTTATCTATTTCAGCCTCTTTCTGAGCCGTTTCAAACTTTGTCTCCATTTCAGCAATCCTTTCATTTCGATCCAGAGCCATTTCTTCAGTTTTCAATTCATACGCTTCATTGAGTGCTTCAAACGCCTGATCCTTTTGGCCAGACCTGTACAGAATAGAGGCCTTTGTTTTCAAGAACGCCGATGTGAACAGGTTTTGGCCGATCTCCTCGCCTAGTTTTTCTGCCTGATAAATGAAGTCTCTTGCTTCCTTTGCCTTTCCTGATGCTGAAAGCAAATCTGCTAGCTGAGTGTAGCTATTGAACAAACCCGTTCTGTCACCCATTTCTTCTTTTAGGGCGATTGACTTTCGATAATGATTCTCAGCTTGCCCGTACAAATCAGGGCTCAAGTGATACAAAGCCGCGAGGTTGTTGTGTGCGTAGGCCTGCTTGAATTTGTCATTAAAGTCCTCAGCAATTTTCAATGATTTCTCATAATATGGTATGGCCTCCTCGGCACGATTCATTTGCTTCAAGACGATTCCGATGTTGTTCAGCGTATTGCTAAGGGAGAGGGTTTGTTCGTATTTCTCCTTCAATGCAGCTGCTTCTTCATAATATTCCAAAGCCTTTTCCCAATCCTGCATGCGTTGGTAGGCATTCCCAATGTTGTTTACTGTAGAAGTGATCTTGGGATCATCAATGAGCATTCTTAACTCGCGCGCCCTGAAAAGCACCTCCAAAGAGGAATCGTATTTAGTCTGGTAAGTCAGTACCGTCCCGATGTTATTGAGCATGGCACCTATTCTCAAACTGTCGTTCAGCTTTTCAGAAATCTTGAGACATTCGTTGTAGTAAAATATCGCAGAATCATAATCTGACTGAAAAAAGTAGATGGTTCCTAGAGCATTATTGGCTGAAGCCTCCCCAAAATCCAGCTTGACTTCTCTGGCAAAAGCCAAAGCAGCTCTGCCGAAGTAAAACGCAGAATCGGTGTTGGATCGGGTGTACATCGATGACAATCGGCCCATGGTAGCCACTTTGGTGGAATCGTCATCAGAGCTTAGCAATGCTCGCAATTCAGGAATACTCTGACCCGCAGCAAGCTGACAAGAGAAAACTAAGGCTAGGAAGGCTATCCTCATCCGACCAAATTAATCATCCCGGGAAAGAGTATCAATAAAGTCAAAAAGATTAATTGAATAATTACAAAAGGAATGATGCCCTTATACAGGTGACTGGTCTTCACTTCTGGTGGAGCCACTCCCTTCAGGTAGAAAAGCGCAAATCCAAATGGCGGAGTGAGGAAAGAAGTTTGAAGGTTTACTGCTAGCAAAATTCCAATCCAAATCAGGTCAACATCCAATGCCACAAAAATCGGAGCAACAACCGGCACGATGATGAACACGATCTCAATGAAGTCAATGAAGAAGCCGCTAACAAAAACAACCACCATGACTACAACCAAAAAAGTGGTGGCGTCAAGGTTGGCATTTTCAATGAGTGCGAGTAAAAACTTATCTCCTTCCAGCCCTCTAAAAACCAATGAAAATGCTGTGGCACCAATGAGAATCATGAAGACCATCGATGTGAGCATAGTAGTTTCCTTAATAACCTGCTTGAGCATTTTCAGGTTAAACCTTTTGGAGATTATGGCTAGGATCATAGCACCGAAAGCTCCAACCCCTGCCGCCTCAGTTGGCGAGGCAATTCCTGCGAAAATGGATCCCAAAACGATGGTGATAAGTAGGAATGGAAACAGGAACGATTTAACTACCTCTTTAGAAAAGCCAGCATCCCTGAACGCCTGAATTTCCTCTCTCGGCACAGCCGGTACCAGCGCCGGTTTCAACTGCCCCATCGCCAGAATGTAGAGGAGATAAACGATTACCAAACCAACACCCGGCACGACAGCAGCCAAAAACAAATCACCCACCGAAACATTCAGCACACTCCCAAGCAAAACCAGAACCACTGAGGGAGGAATGATCTGACCGAGCGTTCCTGAGGAAGCAATCACTCCCGTACTCAGCTTTGGGGAATAGCCTTTTTTCAGCATGGTTGGCAAACTGATCAGCCCCATGGTCACCACAGTCGCTCCAACGATTCCTGTGGAAGCTGCCAGCATGGCCCCCACGACCACCACGGCAATCGCCAAGCCTCCCCGGATGTTTCCAAAAAGCATACTCATGGTGTGTAGCAACCGTTCTGCAATGCCAGACTTTTCAAGCATCATGCCCATGAAAATGAACAGCGGCACGGCCAACAAAACAAAGTTTTGCATTGTCCCGAAAATCCTGAGCGAGAGGAGATAGAAGAAGTCAGAATCAAAAACGATCAATCCGGCAATAACCGACAAACCACCCAAAGTGAACGCCACCGGATAGCCAAAAAGGATGGCCAGAAAAATGACTCCAAACAAGATAAGTGGCAGGTACTCAAGCATAGCCCATGATTTTTCGGATGGACTTTAATGCTTCAGAAATTCCCTGAAGCCCCAGCAAAAGGAATCCGGCAGGGATAGCTCCCTTTACTAAATACCTAGCAGGCAAACCCCCTGGATCAGGGCTTGTTTCCAAAACTGAAAATGAACTCCCCACGAAAGAAAGCGACTCATAAAAAGCCACAGCACAGAATGGCAGCAACAATCCAAGTGTCCCAATCAGGTTGATCCAGCCCTGAGTTTTCTTCGAGAAGCGCTGATAGAATACGTCCACTCGTACGTGCTTATCTTCTTGCAATGTCCAAGCAGCACCAAGCAAAAAGATAAGAGCAAACAAGTGCCACTCCAGCTCAAAAGAAGCCGCTGAGGTTACACTAAAAACGTATCGCAAGAACACGTCGACAATGATGACAATGACCAATATCAACGAGAGCCACGAGGTGGCTCGGCCTATTGCACTTACTAACCTGTCGATAAGAGGCATGGACGAAAATAGCGAAAGAACCGAAACCCCTCCTACCTTTGCAGCATGAAGGACATCCGAAAGGAATCGTTGGAGAGTTTGATTAGCTACTTTGAGGGAATCGGGGAAAGGAAATTCCGGGCCAAGCAGGTGTGGGAATGGCTCTGGGCAAAATCTGCTCGTTCTTTTGACGAAATGTCCAATCTGTCAAAACCCATTAGGGAAAAGTTGAATGCGGATTTTGTCATCAACCCAATCAGAATTGACAATTCTCAGCTATCCAATGACGGCACCATCAAATCTGCCTTTCGCCTTCACGACAATCATTTAATAGAAGGCGTTTTGATCCCCTCCGACGACCGCATGACGGCCTGTGTTTCATCGCAAGTTGGATGCTCGCTGAGCTGTAAATTCTGCGCTACTGGCTTCATGAAACGTGAACGCAATCTGGATGCTGGTGAAATTTATGATCAGGTAGTTGAAATTAGGAATCAGGCAGAATCGAATTATCAAAGACCACTATCGAACATTGTTTTCATGGGCATGGGTGAACCCCTTCTCAATTATAAGGGAGTGATGGAAGGAATCGATCGTATTTGCTCAGAAGACGGTCTGAATATCTCACCCAGAAGAATCACGGTTTCTACGGCGGGCATAGCCAAGGCAATCAAGAAACTGGCAGACGAAGAAGTGAAATTCAATCTCGCACTTTCTCTCCATGCTGCGGATGATGTCAAACGCGACACCATCATGCCCATCAACGAGACCAACACGCTGGAGGTGCTGATGGAGGCGTTGCAGTATTTCTATGAGAAAACAGGCAATCGTATTTTCTTTGAGTACATCTTGTTTTACAACTTCAATGATTCAATCGAAGATGCCGAAAAGCTACTGAAGTACGCCCGACGAGTGCCTACCAAAATCAACATCATCGAATACAACCCCATCTCTGAAGCTGATTTCAAGTCGGCAGAGGCCGATACCATTAACAAGTTTGCCAACCACCTTATTGAGGGCGGTATTCCTACAAGTGTGAGAAGAAGCAGAGGGAAAGATATAGATGCTGCTTGTGGACAGCTGGCGAATAAGAGTAAGGTGGCGTAAAAAAATCCCGACCACTTCAGGCCGGGATTTTATAAGTCCACTTTGTCTGATAATTAATTAATATCCTCTCCCTTTTTCAACTTCTCAATGTTCTGATCGATTATTGGACCATTTAGGGTATCTCCTGCAGGCACTTTGGTCTTTGCGATTTTGAGATACTTAATGGCATTCTTATAGTCACCATTAGCTGAGTACCCACGAGCTAACCCATAGTTCGTTGGCCACACACCATCAAAGCGCTTTTGGTTGTATTTGAACACTTCCAGTGCTTCTTTTTTCTTGCCTGCCGCAATTAACTGTCGTCCATATCCATGAATTGCAAAGGCTGTCGCTCCATCCATTTTAATAGCTTCATCCATTAAAGCCTGCGCCTCATCGGCCTTACCCATGGCATTTAATATTCCTGCTTTGGTTTGAAGCGTCCCAAAATTCCTTACTCCAAAAAACGGGGCTGAAATGGCTGCATCGGCCCATTCAAGGGCTTGGTCCATTTCTCCAATTCCTTGCGCGTAACCTGCCGCTTGTTGGAAGTTGAGGTGACTAAATCCAGCATTGTTGTTTAGTTCACTCTGAATCTGAGCCATGTGAATCGCATTCGTATTGGGCACTTCTATTTTGAATGGAACTGACTTTTCTTCCCATTTCATGGCCACTGTCGCGCTGTTGGCCTGACGATCAATAAAATCAAAAGTGAGCCATTCTGTGAATTCATTGTCCACCGCCTCTACTTCTACTCTCAGAGCATCATTTGCTTCTTGGTAGAAGAAGCTTCCCCAATGATTGTTGTCCTTAGAGAAAATAAGTGTCCATGGGCCTTCAGCCTGTGGCACTACATGAAAACCATATTTTCCGGCAGGAATGGATTTGCCTTCAACCGTCATGTCATGGGAGAATTCGATCGTGGTGTTTTCATTGGCTCCAGCTCTCCATGGAGATGGGTTCTCCGCCGTGCTCAGGCCAAAGCCAAGATTGTTGAATCCGTAAGGAACCACTCCTCCCCATATTTGTCCTTTCCGGCTTTGTCCTCCCGGGCCGGTCACATCAGGGCTATTGTAGACGATCTCCACATAGGGTACAGCACCAATAAATTGCTTGACAATGCTCTTTTGATTACCGCCTCCTGGCGGGGTGCTGATTTGACCGAATGAAAGGGATACGGTCATGAGCCCAACTACAAGTGATAAGATTTTTTTCATAATAATTTGGTTTGGTATTGAGTTAAAAACTCTACACTGGACATTTCCACCTCCCCAATTCTACCAATGGGGGAATCGAAGGATAAATGGCAAAAAAGATCAACATATCTTTGCGCCCTATGAGCAAATCAACCGACGGAAATCCGCTAAAAAACATCGTCTCACATGCCAAGGAGTACGGGTTTATTTTTCCCTCAAGTGACATCTATGACGGCTTGGGAGCCACCTACGATTATGGCCCAAATGGAGTAGAACTAAAGAACAACATCAAGAACTATTGGTGGCAAGCCATGGTGCGCATGCACGAGAACATTGTAGGACTCGATGCGGCCATTTTCATGCATCCCACTACTTGGAAAGCCTCCGGCCATGTCGACGCTTTCAATGACCCCTTGATTGACAATAAGGATTCGAAAAAACGATATCGTGCGGATGTCCTTATCGAAGAGCAAATAGCCAAGATAGAAGGGAAGATCAACAAGGAAGTTGAAAAAGCCGAGAAGCGATTTGGTGACTCTTTTGACAAAGATCAGTTTGTGAGCACCAATGAGCGTGTAGTCGGTTACAAAGAAAAAATCAAGGCCATTGAGGATCGTATGGGGTCGGCTTTGGAAAAAGGTGACTTGGCAGATGTGAAAGCACTCATTGAGGAATTAGAGATTGCCTGCCCGATTTCGGGATCTAAAAACTGGACGGACGTTCGGCAGTTCAACCTTATGTTCTCAACTGAGCTTGGGTCTACGGCGGAAGGAGCTGAAAAAATCTACCTGCGGCCGGAAACTGCTCAAGGTATTTTCGTGAACTACCTGAACGTGCAAAAAACTGCTCGTCAGAAGCTGCCCTTCGGAATTGCCCAGATTGGCAAAGCGTTTAGAAATGAAATCATCGCCCGACAGTTCATTTTCAGGATGCGGGAATTTGAGCAAATGGAGATGCAATTTTTTGTGAAGCCCGGGACCGAAATGGAGTGGTATGAATACTGGAAAAACAAAAGAATTACCTGGCACAAGGCTCTTGGACTTGGAGAGGAAAATTACAGGTTCCATGACCACTTAAATCTTGCCCATTACGCAAATGCTGCGGCAGATATTGAGTACAATTTCCCGATGGGCTTCAAAGAGCTAGAGGGCATTCATTCGCGTACAGATTTTGACCTCAAATCTCATGAGGAGCATTCCGGTAAAAAATTGCGATTTTTCGATCCGGAGACCAATGAAAGTTACGTGCCTTATGTAGTCGAAACATCTATCGGTCTGGATCGGATGTTTTTGGCCGTGATGTCCTCAGCTTACACTGAGGAAAAACTGGAGGATGGAAGTGAGCGAGTAGTGCTAAATATTCCGCCGATTCTCGCGCCAAACAAAGTGGCCATTTTGCCGCTGATTCAAAAAGATGGGCTTCCGGAAAAAGCCATTGAGATTCTGGCCAAATTAAAGTTTGATTTTGCCACTCAGTATGATGCCAAGGATGCCATTGGGAAACGATACCGTCGACAAGACGCTATTGGTACTCCGTACTGCGTGACGGTAGATCACCAAACCTTGGAAGATGAGACTGTGACAATTCGGGATAGAGATACCATGGCCCAGCATAGAGTATCTTTAGACGTGCTTATCAAAACATTGGAGGAAAAAGTAAGTATCAAACCTATCCTTCAAAGCCTGTAACTTAGGTATCGATGGGTGAAGGAATGCTTATTGGTTTAATAGTCTTTATCATCATTATTGGGCGATATGCTTTTCCTATATACCGAGACTATGGCCGATTGGCATTGCTGCCTAAGCAACTGAAGCCTGAGCAAGTTGGTTTCCTGTCCAAGCATTTTCAGTTTTATCAACTACTCCCGGAGAAATCAAAAAAGATATTCGAAAAAAGAGTGGCCTATTTTATGGGATCGAAAGAGTTCGTACCCAGAGAAATGATTGCTGTTTCTTGGGAAATGAAAGTCTTGATTTCGGCAGCCGCCATTCAGATTACATTTGGTTTCCCGCAAGTCCATCTCAGCTACTTTAGGTACATTTTGGTGTACCCAAAGGCCTTCTACAGCAACGCCACCAAAACGCACAACCAAGGAGAGGTGAATCCCAGGGCAAAAGCGATCGTTCTCGGCTGGCGATACTTTGTGGAAGGCTACCTAAAGCGCGACGGTAGAAATCTCGGCCTTCATGAAATGGCTCATGCCCTGCGTCTGGAAAATCGCATAATGAATCACGAATACAACTTCTTGGACGAAGATGTGCTTCACGAATGGGAAACTCGTGCCACCAACACAATGAAGGAAATTCAGGCAGGTTCAGAAACATTCTTCCGAGAGTATGGCGCGACGGATCGGGAGGAGTTCTTTGCGGTAGCTGTTGAAAATTACTTTGAGCGACCTGTTGAGTTTTCTGAGAAACACCCAAAAACGTACGAAGTGATGTGCAGGCTTCTCCGCCAAAATCCGAAACACCTTATATGAAGACCGTTCAGAATTTTTTCTATTACTCTAACACCCTCCCGAAAATTCTTTTCGAAGCTGGAATAACTGTTGCCTTTAGCACCTACCAAGCTGGCAAACTGATATTTGTCAGCTCTGCAAATGGGGAAACACTTATCAAATACGCGAAAAATTTCAAGCGTCCTATGGGTCTTGCCTACGATCCTGCAGACAAACAACTTGCGGTAGCGAGCATTGATCGCATCAGCGTATTCTCTACCCAACCCGGAATTGCTAAAAACTACCCGGAAAACGAAAGCAGATATGACGCGCTTTTCATTCCGCAATACACATCTTATACAGGTCTACTCGACACGCACGAATTATCTTTTGGGGAGGAGGGACTCTATTTCGTAAACACGAAATTTTCATCGCTATGCACTTTATCACCTCATCTTCATTTCAAAACCATCTGGCAGCCTCCGTTTGTGGATGAACTGATGCCAGAAGACAGGTGCCATCTCAATGGAATGGCAATGGCAAATGGAAGGCCGAAATACGTGTCAATGTTTGCGAAAACCAACTCCTTTGAAGGCTGGAAAAAGATGCCGAAAGATCAGGGTCTAATCATGGATGTAGAAAATGGGAATGTCATTTCAGAAAAGCTAACCATGCCTCACTCTCCCGTAATCAAAGACCGATCGATATACTTTTTGCAGAGTGGAACGGGTCAGGTGATGAAAACCGATTTAGACTCTGGAGTCACCGAGGAAATTTACCAATTCAATTCGTTCCTTAGAGGATTGGAAGTAGTCGGAGATTATCTGTTCGTTGGAGCTTCCGAACTAAGAGAAAAATCTACCTCCTTCGGCCAGCTGCCCATTTCCGATAAGGAAACAGTTTGTGGTCTTTTCGTGATACACAGACATAGCGGTCAAATAGTGGCAAGCTTGAACTATACGGACAAAGTGAAAGAGATTTTTTCACTAAAAGTACTGGGCTTCACCCAGCCAGCGCTATTGACCGAAAGAGATGAAGATTTTAATCGTCCAATTATGGGAGGCAAAGGATTAAATTTCTGGCTCAATAGGTTTGAGACGGAATAAGCTTTATTTTCGATTTTTAAATTAGCAATACTATGAACAAACATGTAACAAAAGCACTTTTAGGTACTTCAGCAGCGGCATTGTTTACAATGACTTCTTGTAATGAAGAAGATGGAGGACCAGTTGACTTCCTAGTTGGGGAATGGGAAGTGACAGTTGAGAGATCGGAAGGAATTGGAAGATTGAATGGAATAGGAGAAAACTATACGCTAATCTTCGAATTTGATGCAGATGGTGAATTCTCCTACTGCTACAAAAGAATCTTCACTGTAGGTGAAGGGAACAAGCGAGAAGATGATGCAGGAACTAAAACTTGTCTTTTTGGAGATTTTGAAAGAGACGAGGAAGATGATTTGATTATCAATTTGGACTTTAGTCCTGAGGATATCTTCGACAGAATAGAACTGGAAACGCTTACTGCTACTGAGATGTCAGGAGATATTATTGATGAGGAAACGAATGGAGAAGAAATTTACACCTACACAGCCAGTTTCACCGCTGTTAAGGTAGAAGACTAAACTTTATTCAATCATTTAGTTACTTTGAATCCAAGACCAAGTGTCTTGGATTTTTTATTTTATGAACTGGCAATCTCTTCTTTCCGCCCGCAGATTTAGCGATAAGTCACCCGACACCCGGCACGACAAAAACCGAAGTAGATTCGAGCAGGACTATGATCGCATCATCTTTTCCCAACCGTTCCGAAAACTACAGGACAAGACGCAGGTTTTTCCCTTGCCTGAGGATGATTTCGTGCATACTCGCCTTACGCATAGTTTGGAAGTTTCCAGTGTTGGGAGATCGCTTGGAAAGGATGCCGGACTCTATGTGCTAGAAAAATATCCTGAGCTAAAAGATCAGTTCAGCGTGCATGATTTTGGCAGCATTGTAGCCTCTGCCTGTCTCGCTCATGATTTGGGGAACCCTCCATTTGGCCATGCCGGAGAGGACGGTATTTCCTCCTTTTTTACTTCTACGGAAGCAGGCAAAGCATTCGAATCGCTGGTCACTCAAGATGAATGGAAAGACCTCACAACCTTTGAAGGAAATGCACAAGGTTTCAGGATATTGAACAGCCCGCTGTACCGAGGCACAGAACTGACCTTTGCTAGTTTAGGAGCTTTCACTAAGTATCCCCTTTCGTCATCTTCAGAGAAAACACAGGGAAGAAAAAGTCAAAAGAAATACGGCTACTTCCAAGGCAATTCAGAGGAGTTTAGAACAATGGCTCAGGCCATGAATTTGACCCCAATAGTAGAAGGATCATGGTGCAGACACCCTTTGGCCTTTCTGGTAGAAGCGGCTGACGACATTTGCTACGGTATCATTGATTTTGAGGACGGATGCCGGCTGGGTCTCATTTCTTTTGAAACGTATAAGACTTTATTAGCCCAAATTATCGGTTCCAATTTTTCTGAGGAGAAGCTTGAAAGGGTTCCTTCTCTGAATGAGAAGTTAGGGATTTTGAGGGCCATGACCATTTCTCAATTGGTGACGGAGTGCTCTCAGGTTTTTGTGGAAAAAGAGGAAGAATTACTGATTGGAACATTCGATCAAGCGTTGACTGATGTGATTCCATCAGCTCCCATTCTCAATGAAATAGGCTCGCTTTCGGTAAACAAAATTTATAGATCGAGGCAGGTTCTTGAACGAGAAGCTGGTGGGTATGAAGTGATCTCGAAACTGATGGAATCTTTTTGCTTGGCTGCATACGAAAAGGCATTTGATCGGGCATGCGCCAAGAATAAAACCATTTATCGTCTTTTGCCGCAGGAGTATAAAATTCTTCTAGAAGCAGAAGGAATCACAGTTTATCAGACCTTACAGTATATCACCGACTACATCAGCAGTTTGACTGATCGGTATGCCGTTCGGCTCTATAAAATCTTAACAGGAAATTAGGTGGCAGTCGCTTTGAAGTACTTCTTATAGATCGGCTTTCGATATAGGAACTGGACGTAAAGTGCCGGAAATAGCAACGCATCGGTGAGCAAAGTACCCGTAGTAAAGTGAATGTCGTCAATGATTTTTGATTCTGACTTACTCACCGATTGCACCACGTGCTGATGCTTCCATGATCTTAGAAAGAATGGCAACTTCCTCCCTTCATCCAGAAAGAACCATTGCCCCTCTTTCTCTCCTGAATCGGTGATATCACTAATCCACTTTTGTTTGAATAGGATGAAATTCAACTCAAGACCTACTTCATCGCCTTTCTTACAACCGTCAAATCGAAGCAACTTCACAGGCGGAAATGGCGGATTCAAACGTAAAAAAAGCTCCCTAGTGAAGCCCATTTTTACACTTGCAAGGGGCGTATCAACGGGAGATTCAATTCTTAAATGCATAACTTGAACACTACAATTAAACGTTAACAAAAATTCCTTTCGGAAAACAAAAAAGGGCCACTCCTAGAGTGACCCTTGCTTCGATCTTCATCGAAAGCCGCCTTAGTTGTCTTTCACAAATGGATGGGTCAGTAGGTCACCCGATCTTGTTCGAATCCATAAAATGTATAACCCAGTCTTTAGTGTGGCAATGTCTATTCGATTCGAGTTCTCAGAACGATTCAAAACTTTGCCATCCAATGCCAGTACTTTCACTTCGGCAATATCCACACCACGAATGGTCAATTGATCCTTTGCCGGATTCGGATAGATTAAAACCGAGTTGTCGTCTATGCTAAGCACCTGCTGAATGGTGAGTGTTCCGTTTACAAGATCAAAATCATAGTTGTTGTCGGCACCTCCACTTAATGTGATTGGGTAGGTGCCTAGCACACCCTCCGAGGCAGTAGTTGAAATCGTAGGTTCCATATCCAGAACCGTGGCACTCTCCCCATTCACAAATCCTGAATACGACCAGGTCAGTGCTGGAATCGATTCATCGACCAAAATAGTAACGTCATCGGCAGTAGCTGTGAGTGAAGCCTTTTCTATGGTAAGTGTCCCATTTATGAGGATTAGGTTGTAATTATCATCAGATCCACCAGAAAGTGAAATTGTGTAATTGCCCGCATCATCAAATTGCGAGGCTGTTGTGGTGACTGATGGTTCGGTATCAATATCGGATGCGTCATCCCCATTCACGAACCCACCATACTGAATATTTAAAGAAGGAATTGCATCGCCGTATGCAATAGTTTCATTGGCAGTACATTCCAATGCTGCCTTACTTACGGAAATAGTTGCAGTTACGAGATTTCCTCCAAGACAAGCCGCTTGATCTGAAGCAGATGCCTGTACTTGAAAGCTTCCAGTACCGGCCTGAGCCGGCGCAAAGACCAACCCATTATTGCCCTCAGCAACTGAAATGAAATCGCCGCTACTGACTTCCGTGCTTCCATCACTTTTAAAAAGAATTCCCCCTAAGATATTCGTGATCTGATAATGCGTGATACTACCATCGGACGGAGATGGTGAAATAATCAACCCAGAAGTTGTTCGTCCTCCATAAACGGCAGTGGCATCTGAAACCGATGGTGTAAGCACCTCATCTGGTTCTGAGATTGTAACGCTTCCTGAATCTGTACAGCCATTCCCATCCTGCAAATAAACAGTATAATTGCCCGCAAACAAAGATGCAAACACAGTGGAACCAGTGAATGTCGTCCCATCCAGACTGTACATATAAGGTGAGGTGCCCCCCGTCGCTGACACGAGAATAGTACCGTCTGACTGGCCAAAGCAAGAGGCATCTATTTTGCTGGGCGAAATAACCAATTCATCAGGTTCAGAAATTATTATTGTAGTAGAAGCTATGCATCCATTAACATCCCTGACATAAGCATCATATGAGCCGGGAACCAAATTGGAGAAAACGTTCTGGCTATTGTAACTGACTCCATCCAAACTATATTCAAATGGAGACATCCCTCCTGTATTGCTAATTGTAATTTCTCCATCGTTGGTGCCTGTACATGTAAGGTCACTTTTCAATGCATTAATTGCTAAATCAGTATTAGTTACGGTCAAGTTTACCAGCGAATCCAATCCATTGCTGGAAGTAAATTGTTCCTGATAGGTGCCCATGCTAGTGATCGTTTGGGTACCAAAAGAAATACTGCCTCCACTGCAAAGCTGGCGAGAAACAGACAGATCATAGGATAGGTCGAAATACCTGACCACTCCTCCGGTGGCTTCCTGTGGTGATGAGATCAATAACCTGCTCCCGTCAATGGCTATGGCTGAACCAAACCTCCCCGTGGCGTTATAATCCAGACCATCAATTTCGATAACCAAACTTCCTGTTTTTGAATTTCTGATAAATACAGACCCTGATGGGGTTGTATTCCCAAGTGTAGGGCCAGTTGAACGTCCATTACCATTCAACAAAAGATTGGATTGAAATTCCAATGCCGTTACCGAATGTGAATTGTTAAAACCCTGAAATGGAAAATAGGAGGGCAAATTGGCTAAGATTGACTCATTTTGAGTGGATTGATCGGACCACTTTGAGTTTTGACGCTCGAAAATATATACGATCATGTCACTATTTATATTCCCATCAAATGCTCCAATAGAGGAAATAAAATCTCCATTGGTGGCAACTACACCACCAAACCCGTCCAGTGCTGATCGGTCTGAGCCGAAAAGGATAATATCCTCGATGGTCGCATTGGCCCAGCTACCAGATGAAGGTTTTTCAAAAACATGTAGTGTCCCAGCAGTAGATCCCGTGATTGCACCTGTCACGATGAAATTATCTCCAAAAACCGCTGAATAGCCTATTAGGTCGCCGTTACCAACATTCGTAGTAGTAAGCTCCGCACGCACAAAAGCAGTGGTCCAGGATACCCCTGATTTTTCATAAACATAAATTCTACCGGCGGCCACAATTGCACCATTGTCCTCATAAGGGGCACCCACCATAATCTCGTCATTTTGAATATCCACACTAAATCCAAAACCTGATAAGCTCGATATGGTATAGGGCGTATTCAACTTGATGGTTTCGGTCATATTGGTCCAACCAGCGCCAGGCTTTTCGAATATGTAAACGCCTTGATCAGTCCGGTTTACACCAGGAGCACCTATTACAATAACATTATTCTCTATAGCGATTGAGTGGCCGAAACTTTGATCAATAGCAGCATCGCTGGCAGTAAGTTTTGCTACTTGAGTCCATTGATTACTGCCGTTTAATTCAAAAACATAAGCAGCACCTCCAAAATCATTGTGAGCTGGTGCTGAAACCACTAGCGTATTTCCGCTTAGGGCAATCTCGCTACCGAACATATCAACATTTCCTGACCCATTGGGCGTATCACTACCTCTAAAGGTTTGGAGTTCAGTAAGAGTCTGTGAGAGGGCAATTTGTGATAGCAGCACCATCACCAAGGCAAGCCAATTTCTATTCATAGTACAATTTTTTATTGGCAAATTGCACCATGTCTGCTCTTAATTAAGGTCAGTTCAATGAACGATGAAGTTGCCACAACGAACGCAGCTGATATTCTAATTTTCGATTTAGTGCAGGCCCAAGCTATCTATCCTTAGCAGGAATTCTTCCCGCTTGCGCTGAGAAATTGGAACCCTACTAGCATTGGACAATTCAACCTCACCACCATCTGCCTTGTGTATCTGAACAATGTGCTTGAGATTGATCAAGTAGGATTTGTGGACTCTATAAAAATCAAAAGCCACTAGTAGATCGTCAAAATATCCTATGGCCTTTGATACCACTACTTTTCCTTGCGAAGTGTAAAAAATGGTGTAGCTCTGATCCGCCTCGCAGTGCACAATCTCCTCAAGCTTCAGGACATAAATTTTGCTCTGCGTCTTGAGAATTATTTTCTGATCTTGAGGAGTAGCTTGAAGGTTGTAGCGCAAAGTTTGAAGCGAAATCGCCTGCTCCTTCTGGATGGATTCTTCTGCCTTTTTGATGGCCGTCTCGAGCGTCAAGGTTCTCAGTGGCTTCAAGAGAAAATCAATGGCACTGAACTTAAAAGCATCTAGCGCATACTTCTGATGGGCTGTGACAAAAATGATCTTAAAATCAATTGCAGGAAATTTTTCTAGTAGGTCGAAGGAGGTTTGAGAACCTATCTCAACATCCAGCAAAACAAGGTCAGGTTGGGTCTTGGAGATTCCAGCGAAAGCATCATCAACGTTGGTTGCACTTCCTTTTAGGCTCACAGGAAGCTCTTGAAGCATGGACAGGGTCGATTCCAAAATCAGTGCTTCGTCTTCAACCACGAAAATAGAAATCATATGGCTTCATTTTTTGGAATCACAATGCTAACCAAAACGCCGCTTTCGCCTTTCCGATTGGTTACTGAAAGACTTGACTTTCGTTTGCCGAAAAGAATTTCCAAGCGCTTTCGGGTCATCTCGATTGCCTTGGATTCATGCGTGGAGAGGTTTTGATTTAGGCCTTTGCCATCATCCAAAACCTCTATTGCCAGTTCGCTTCCCAATTCGCTAATCGTGAGTTCAATGTTGCCAGAAGTTTGGCCATTCAATCCATGTTCAAAGGAGTTCTCAACAAATGGCTGCAAAAGCATGGGTGGAACAAGTAAGTTCTCGATTTCCAAATCGTCCTTAATCTTCAGGTTGTATCTCACCTTTGGAAACCTCAGCTTCTGTACTTCAATATATTTATTCAGGGTCCCTAGTTCCTTCTTAAGAGTGATCAATTCCCTTGAAGAATGATCCAAAATGTCTCGTGTCAGTTCACCAAAGGTGGCCAGATAATCCGCGGCTTCCTTTTTATCACCCCTAAAAATGAAGGTATGAATCGATGAAAGGGCATTGAAAAGGAAATGCGGATTCATTTGTGATCGTAAGAGTTGTTGCTCCACGATCAGGCGTTCCTTCGCCAACTTGAGTGTGCGATTTCGATAGAATACGTAACCAAACGAAATAGCAACTATCAAAACGATTCCAGAGACCAGCAACAAATAGGTTTGTTGCCGAATCCTGAGTTCAGCAATTTCCTGCTGCTGCTCCAAGTTTATTATTTGCTGTTCCTTCTTTTCAGTTTCGTATCTAATTCTTGTATCCTCCACCGCTCTGATTTTTTCCTGGGAATACTTCACTTCTGCAAGCGAATCCATCTCAGCCTGAATCGCCAGTGCTCGTTCCAATTGATTAGACCGAGCGAACAATTCTCTCTGTAGCTTCTTGGCTGCCAGCAACTCGGACTGATTCTCATTTTGCTGAATTAACTCCATCGCTTTGTCAAGATCCAATTGACTATTAGAAAAGCCGTTGAGTTCCAAATGAGTTCTCGCCCGGCTCAGAAGTATGGCAATTTCTTCATTAGGAAAACCCAATCCTTGCAACATATCCAAAGCTTCCTCCAAATAATTAAGCGCCACCTTTGGCTCCCCATTTTCCAACTTTATTTCGGCGAAAAGGGAATGCACATCTACGATATCCAAAACGTTTCTATTTCGAAGGTTATACACCTTTGCTTGCTCTAAATAGAATTCGGCACTATCTAAGTCGTCCTGATAGATCTTTACTTGTGTAAGGTTGACGAACCCTTTGGACGCCCCGGAGGAATCTTGATTTTGCAATGCCTGTTTAAGGGATTTCCTGAAATAGGTGGTTGCCGTTGGCAAGTCACCATGAACTGCAAAAGAAATGGCAATGGAGTTGAGTAAGCGTTTTCGTTCATGCTTTTGATTCCGATTTTCAGCAATCTCCAATCCTTTGAAACCATAAAAAATGGCCGAATCAAATTGCTGCAAAGACCGATAACTGATGCATAGATTGTTGTACGATGCAGCTAAAAAACTTGAATCATGCTTAGAAGCCCTTCGCACCACTTCAAGAAATGTTGAAATGGATTTTCTCGTGGAACCCGTTACATCAAAATAGTTGGCTTTAGCATTTAATATTTTGATTTGAAGCAGGTCATCAGGCATCTCGGCCAAAGCTTTGTCAAGAAAATAGCTTGCAGAATCGGGGTTACCCGACAAGTGGATCACACCAAGACCCCAGAAACCATAAGCTCGCTCATGCGCGATCTCGCTCAATGCTAATTTACTGGCTAGCTGTTGGGCGATGTGATAATCTTTTTTTGTGATGGCACTTTGAAGCTCTATTGTCTCGCCTTGTGCTAAGGAAAAATCAAAAATGAAAGAGCTCAGAAAAAACAAAAAGCATCGACGCATTAGCCTAAGTTAGATGGATGACATCTAAAACAAAAAAAGGCCACTCCTGGAGTGACCCTTGCTTCGATCTTCATCGAAAGCCGCCTTAGTTTTTTAGAATTTTTTTGGTAACAATTTCTTGGCCCATTTTGTCCTGAAGCGTAACCAAGTACAATCCACCTTTGAGACTAGAGAAAGAAACTTCATGATCCTTAGTTGAAATCATCCGATTGCCTGCTAGGTCATAAATTGTCAGCCGATCAAACTCAACCCCTTCCACTTTCAACACGTCGCGTACGGGATTTGGATAAATGCTGAGTTGATTCTCTATTGAGCTCAGTACCAAATTGAAATCAGCGGATTCTACGGCGCATCCTTTGGCATCCAGAACAGTGAATGTGTACAGGCCACCATCCAGGTTCTCAAAGCTTGGGCTTGATTGAAACGTAGTTCCATCCAAAGAATACTCATAAGGAGATGTGCCGCCAGAAGCAGTCAGTGTGAAACCAGCACCGGATTGGGTGACGATTACTTCTAACTCGTCTGGCTCCTGTATTTCCACCGTCATGGTCGTGGTGCAGCCCTCAGTATCTTGACCTGTGACCTCATAGCTACCTGCTTGCAAGCCGGAGAATACTCCGCTTGTTTGGGGAGCCACATTTGGAATCCAATATCTCACTGCCGTCCCACCAGATAAGGAAACCTCAAACGCCCCATCCGCCTCACCATTGCAGGACACATGTGTGGTCGCAAGGGTATTCAGACTCAAATTTATTTGATTTTCGATAACCTCTGTCACCTCTGCTCGACAACCGTTTTCGTCTTCCACGAGAATCGTATAAGTGCCCGCTGACAAATTGCTAATGGTGCCTGAAGGATTGAAGTTCTCTCCATCAAGACTGTAAAAATATGAGGGAGTTCCTCCAGAGGCCGCTACCGTTATCGAACCATCTGACTGTCCATCACACGTCGGGTCAGTTGCGTTCGTTACAGCCAAAGTCAGTTCAGTAGGTTCCCCAATCACAAGTTGGTACTCTTCATAGCACAATTTGGAATCAATAACGGTGAGTGTATAACTCCCTGCAGCGAGATTCTCAAAAGTCGGGCTTGTTAGGTAATTGCTGCTCAATCCTTCAATGGTGTAGTACAGAGGGGCCGATCCTCCTGACGCATTGGCCGTGAATGAGCCGGTAGCTTCACCAAAGCACGCCACATCCGTGACTGTTGGGGAGGCTGTGATGGCTAATGGTTCCACTATTTCAACATTTGTTTGGACAGTAAAAGTGCATCCGTTCAAATCAACCACGCTCACCTCATAAATTCCCTCAGTCAAATTGGTTATGGTAAAATCGGTGGTGAATTGAGAGCCAACAAAACTGGTTCCTCCATCAAAACTAATCCGGTAGGGGGCTGTGCCTCCAGAGGCGGTCCCTGAAATACTGCCGTCATCATCCCCATTGCAGGTGATGTTCGTAGAAGAAATCGTGAGGCCCAATTCGGAGGGTTCGTTTAAGGTATGTTGCTCGCTGTAGGTGCAGCCATTGCCAACATCCCGAACCGTGAGGGTGTACGTATCGGCTGCCAGGCCGGTGAATATGGAATTGGCTGAGAAATTCGTACCATCAATACTGTACTCAACTGTGCCAGAACCACCAGCTCCATTTACTGAAATGTACCCGTCTGCACCACCGAAACAAGAGACATCCAATTTCTCTACGGCACTGAATGAAAGAGGATCGAACTGATTTTCATAGGCGCCCGCATCCACGGTTGTTCCATAAATCCTGGGATTTCCTGCAAGGTCTTCGCTGAAAACAACCGCAGTATTATTTCCAATATTTACCGCTGGTGAGCACTCTCCAATACTGAAATCCTTGTTTGGATAATCAACGAAAAGTGGGTCGATATTTATCAAATTGTTCGATAGTACATAGGTGCCAATACTCCCATATGAAACATGGTACGAACTTCCCGAATTGTTCCAGAAAATTGAGTTTCTCATTGAGAGCAAACTGACATTTTGCGTTACCACAGCTGATCCACCACCACCGCCCACGGCATTTCCGGCAAAGGTCGAATTGGTCATGGTGAGACTGCCATCCTGAACTGCCACCGCACCTCCTATGAAGGACTTGTTGCCATAAAAAAGGCAATTGGCTAAGGTCAAAGCGTTTTTACTGCCAATCGCACCTGATTGAGAACCAATGGCGCCATTGTGATAGAAAATGCTGTTGTACACATTCAATTTAGAATTGGCATTGGTTACAAAATAGGCATTGATGGCAGAACCCAAACTCGCATAGTTCCCATTAAACGTACAGTTGCTGACGGTCAACTCAGCGGCCGTTCCATTCATGACTATGGCTCCACCGGTATTGTTGATGTGCGCTCCTGAGAGGGTAAATCCATCCACACGTGCTGAATTGGTGATGTTGCTGGATGCCAATAGGATTCGATCAGAGTTGTCCGTGCTGTCACTTTTGGAGCCAATATTTCCCGACAGAATCGTTTCATTTCTTCTAAAGTCTCTCTGTGTCAGCGATGCTTCCGTACCGTCAAATCCTCCATACATTTCCACATTATTCTTGATCTCAAAGGAGATGGTCTGTGTGGTCGTGCTGGTGGGGAAGTACGTGTCGGCCTTCACCCAAACCTGTATCGGATTGGAAACTGATGCGACGGTTGCCGCTGCATCAATGGCAGCTTGCAAATTTGTCATCGCATTCGTCCAACTAGCACCGTCTCCGGTTCCGGTTGCATCCTGATCTACGTAGACCACCTGACCAAACGAAAGTTGAAATCCCAAAGCAAGTGCGAGGACCGTGAGCGCCCTCCACGAGGTAGTAGTTAATCTTTCCATATCATTAGCATTTCTTCGAAAATGCCAACTATATCATGAAATATTTCTAACGTTTGACGAGGGGCGCATTTGGGTTCACGAGCAGGAAAAACGAATTGACTGGCTACCCTTGAAGCTTGTCCAAAATATTTTTAAGCAGATCCGGTGCTATAGAAATCGGCAGGGTCTCATTGTTCTTCATCCTAATCTCCCCTTTCGATCGTTCGATCTTGCTGATGTTGTAGATATTCACCAGATAGGAGCGATGCACACGCATGAGTCCATGATCGGTGAGCATTCGTTCGTACGTTTTGAGGTGCTTTGATACGGTCAGTTTTTCACCATCCTCCATCACGAACTCCGTGTAGCTGCCATTGGCATGGCACCACAAAATCTCAGGAATATCTATGATGTGCAGCCCCTCCATATCCGTGAGCACGATTTTCTTCTTTTGTGCGCCAGGCACGAGATTGTGAGCAAGTGCCGTGAGTTGCGCATGGATTTGATCCTTCTCTAAATCCGAGGTGGCTCGCTTTACGGCCTCCAATAACTCATCAGGATCTACTGGTTTTAGTAAATAATCAACAGCACTCAACTTAAAAGCCTCCACTGCGAATTGATTGTGTGCCGTGACGAAAATGACCCGGCATTGAGCAGGTTCGATTTGCCGCACTATGTCCAGGCCGGACATTTCATCAATATTGATATCCATAAAGATCAGCTGCGGATGCTGGGCCTTGATGGCCGCCAAGGCCTCTTTGGAGTTGGTGCAGGTAGCAACTACTTCTACTTCCGGGCAATTCATTTCCAGGAGTCCCTTCAGATCCTGAATCACATATTGCTCATCGTCAACGATAATGGCTGAATACATTTTAGGCTTTTAAAATGGGTAGTTCATAGGTGACCAATGTGCCGTGCACTCCGGCATCATTCCCAATATCAGAAATCTTGAACGAAAAACTCATTTTCATTCGGTGGCCAATGATACCCATTCTTTCTTTGAAAATCTGGATGGCTCGGGACTGGTGGTTTTTCCGTGGCTCCACATGGTCGATTCCAATGCCATTGTCCTGAATCTTGAAAACCAGTTTTCCGTGCTCTTTCAGACAGGCAATTTCTACCATTCCATTTTTGTCCATTCCCTTCAATCCGTGCTCAATGGCGTTTTCTATAAAAGGCTGAGCGGTAAGTGGCGGAACCATGATAGAATTTGGGTCAATGGATTTGTCAATGGAAAGTTCAAAATCGAAAGCCTTGTTGAAGCGAATCTGTTGAATCTCAAGGTACAATTCCAGTGCTTTCATTTCTTCGGCCAATGAAACCCACTCCTTTGAACTCAGCTCCAAAACCATCCGCATGAGTTTAGCGAATTTTCCCAGATAATTGATGGCAGGTTTCGTGTCATTTCCCTCGAAGAGGAAACCCCGAATGGAAGAAAGAGAGTTGAAAATAAAATGCGGATTGATCTGCGAGCGAAGCAGTTGCTGCTTGTGGATGGCCGATCGCTCCCTTTCCTGACTCAATCTTCGCTGATAGAAAAGCCAGCCCGCCACTACTAAAAAAACAGACAGAGTAGAAACTGAAATGATCACCCAGTTTTTCTTTGCATCAGCTGATTCCTTCAATGCCGCCTCATTTCTTAAGAGCACGATCTCAGTTTCCTTTCTCTCCGTTTCAAATTTTGCTTCGAGTTCATCGATGCGTTTGGATTGGTTTTCGTCAATGAAGGCTTCATACACTTCATGAAACTTCTGCTGATACCTTAGTGCCAGCTCATACTTACCCATTTTTTCATAGATGGAAGCCATGGTTCTGTATAGGTGCTCCTCCATAGAAATCTCCAGATCAAGCTCCTCTAAATTCCTGCAAATCGTTAGCGCCTGCTCCGTGCGACCCAGCCCCAGAAGCGCTTCCGCTTCATAAAGCTTCATCAAACGGACGGTCGCTTCAGCACCCATTTCTTCAAACAACTCTCTCCCCTTTTTGGCAAAATCATAGCCTCTGGACGGATCGCCTGACTCGGTAAACGATGGAGCCAAGATCACAAGCGCTTTGGCTTGCCCAAACTTGAAATCTAGCCGCAGGGAGATGTCATAACATTGCTGAGCATAGAAAATCGCCGAGTCGTACTTTTCTTTTTTCCGGTAAACGGTGGACAAATTGACCAAAGCGGGGAGCTTCTTGGTTTCAAGATTCAATTCATCAAAAAGCTCTATCGACGACTTGAAATAGTGAATAGCCTTTTCGTCATTGTCATTGACATTCATGATAATGCCGATGTTGCTATACGCCGAACCGAGTTTCTCCATGTTCCCAGACTTTTCGAAGAAATTGGCTGCCTCGGTGAAGAGAGTCAGTGCATTCTCATACGATCCCTGCGAATAGGCAATGCCTCCCAAACCCATTTTTGCAATGGCCATTTGTGTATCAGAGTCGGCGGCATCCAGCGCTTTCTGATACCAATATTTTGATGAGTCGTATTGATTTTTAAACCTAAGTCCCAGAGCCATCCATGCGTATGCGTCGCTTTGGTTCTCAACATTTTCAAGGATTGCTTTTTGGGCATAGAAAATAACAGAATCGGGATTGCTCGACTCAAATGATTCTGCCTTTTGAATAAAGGATTCATACTTCTGAGCACCAACTAGCGAGCTAATAATCAGGAGCAGGAAGGTTAATGGATGCCTCATCTTGACTTAAAGTAATCAAGAAAAGTAATCATTTCACTAGCTTTTCTACAGCTTCAATTGATGAATCATGGGGATGCCTTCACGAAGGACATACTTTGTTTGATCAACATAAAAAAGGCCACCCCTTGAGTGACCTTTCGCCATAGCCTTAGCTAAAGCTGCCTTAGTTCGTTTCTAATCTCTTATTTTTTCACAAAACGCCTGCTAACATCTCCATTTGAGGAATGAAGGAGCAAAAGGTACATCCCCGGCCGCAACTGGCTCACATCTATGGGTTTATTAGACTTTCCTGCCAAGTGGGATTTCCCATTTAGGTCAATGATCTCGACAGACCATGTGCCATCGCTTTCCACCACCAAATAGTTCGATGCGGGGTTTGGGTAGTAAGACATCTCTGGAAAAATGTCTGCACTCAGCAAAGTACCAGTCACCATGAATGTGGTGGTTTCACTAGCCTCAAGATAGTTATCATTCCCTGCCTGACTCACGGTAACGCTCACCTCCCCGATAGCTCCGGTCAGGCTGATGGATACGCCCGTATTTGTAGCAGGCCCACTCACGCCGTAGGTCAGTTCCAGACCCGTGTCCACCGTGGCGATCACGTCAAATGGTGCCTCTGAGCCGATCTTATTGGCGATTGGCTCGATGGTGATAAGCTGATCCGCCTTATTGACAATCAACATTTGTGATGTCTCAGCAGCAGCATATACTTCATTTCCTCCTTGACTTGCGGTAATAGTCGTTTCTCCCGCACCGATGATGGTGACTGTGTTGCCATCAATGGTGGCAACTTCAAGGTTGGAACTTGAAAACGTGATTGGATTTCCAGATTCCCCGCCTGTCGCAGATAAATCAAAGGGCTCATCGCCGAAAGTTTTAGTTTCCAGTGAATTAAAGATGATCTCTTGCTCAATAAGGCAAAGAACACCCTCATCGGAGATCGTCCATTCATATTCATCGATCAATAGTTGTCTGGCGGCTTCACCTGCGCAGTAGTAAAGGCCCTCAGCACCAAGGTCTACTCCAGTTGCAATTGTCTCTAAAGTCGACAATGCAATGAGTAATTTGTCGTAATTGGCCGTTGAAAAGCTGGTGGCACCATCCAACATACTTCCCATATCTTCTACACTGCTAAAATCCCAGCCACTTATGTCTTGATTGAAACTGCTTGCATTTTCGAACATGTTGCCCATAGTTGTTACATTTTCAACATTCCAGTTGCTTATGTCACCATTGAAAGCACTGGCATTTTGAAACCATTGATTCATTTTGGTGACTGCTGATACATCCCAATTATTCAAATCTTGATTAAAACTACTGGCCCCAAAAAAAATAAATCTTAGTTGAGCGCTACTGTTGATCACCCAGCCATCAACATTTCCGTTGAATCTGGATGCGTTATCAAACATGAATGTCATATCAGTAGCACTGCTCAGATCCCAGTTATTCAAATCTTGGTTAAAACTGGTCGCATCTTCAAACATGTTTCTGAACCATATTACGTTACTCACATCCCAGTCATTTAACTCCCCATTGAAACTGGTGGCCCCCTTGAACATACTTCCTAAATCTTGGACATTACTTACATCCCAGGTGCTAATGTCTCCGTTGAATGCTGTGGCACCTGAAAACATATGGTTCATGGAAGTAATTCCACTTACATCCCACTCATCTAAGTCCTGATTAAAACTTGTGGCTCCATAGAACATCTCATATACATAGGCATCTGTTGCCAATGTCCAGCCGTTGATATCTCCATTGAAATTTGTGGCGCCATTGAACATGTCGCTCAAATCAGTGGCACTACTTAAATCCCAATCAGGCATATTCCCATTGAAGGCGGTATTGTTTTGAAACATTTCTTTGATGTTCGTGACATTGCTGACATCCCAGTTTAGATCTTGATTGAAGCTATTAGCCCCATCAAACATGCCATACATGGCCTCTACTGCCCCCACGTTCCATTCAGAAATGTTTGCATTGAAGGAGGTCGCCTCTTTGAACATATAGCCCATGTACTTGATGTTACTTACATCCCAAAGAGAGAGGTCTTGATTGAAACTCGTAGCACCCCAAAACATAGCACCGGCATCAATTAAGCTGGTTAATGTCCATCCACTGATGTCCGAATTAAAGCTGGTAGCGCTTCTAAACATGCTGCCCATTTCCTCCACGTTGCTCACATTCCATGTGCTTATGTTTCCGTTGAAACTAGAAGCATCTTTGAAAAGGTAATTCATGTTGGTTACTGAAGTAACTACCCAGGAGCTAAGGTCTCCATCGAAAGAGGTAGCGAGTTCAAAGGTTCGGATCATCTCAGATACTCCAGACAGGTCGGGTGCATCCGTCGCAGTTAGGGTCATGTTAGAACAGCCACGAAACGCTGATACCATGCTTTCCCAAGCAATATCTCCCCAGTTGTCAATACTCAATAACTTTTCCTTATCACCTGCATTGTTAAAATAGATCGCAGGAAAATCGCCAGAAATGGCCACAGTATAAGTGCCGGCCTCAGGGTACGTGTGTGTGATGGCACCCGTGACATTTTCATCCACCGTTCCATCTCCCCAATACACGGTATAATCATACGTGTGTCCGCTCTTGACAGGAATCGTAATTTGGTTGTCCTCCGATGGACCTGTGTTATCCGTTTTCCACGTGGTTACAAAGTTGTCTGGATTCTCCGCCTGGCTTTTGACAGTCAGGGTTTTCTCCACTATTGTAGCGGCACTATGATAACCATCACCTGATTGATTGGCGCTGATGGTGGTTGTGCCAGCACCGACTATTGTAACTGTGGTACCCGAAATGGTGGCCACATTGGTATTGGAGCTAGAGAAACTTACTTCCAGATTCGAACTGGCGGTAGCGGAAAGATCGAAAGAGGCATCACCCACAAATGGCTCCACCAAGGACTCCTCCCAGGTTATGCTCTGATCTATCAACACATCGTCTACTATCACGGGTAGGCTAAGTTCTTGACTTTCTTCCCCTGTACATGGATTGATAATTTTCACCGTTACATACCCACTTTCTGCACCAGACGGTGCTTCCAGTTCAATCATTCGCCCACGATAAATTTCCATTTCCCAACCTGCCGGGTAGTCCCAAACAAAGAATGAATTATTAATATCATCACCAGGCCCACTAAAAGCATACAGGAGATCAAAAGCACCGGTAGCCACGTTTTGAAGTCCCGTTAAACTGTAGAAATCATCTATGTAACCATTGATTTCTTCCATGTCATAGCAATCGCATGGTCGCTGAGGTATCCAGTTCGTAGACGTTGGTCCTGCTGAGTCTTCATCATCCAAAGAGGAAACCGAGAAGTCATTTTTTCGAGTGGACATAAACTCAGCGAAGTAATCGATATATAGATTGGTTGATGATCCTGCCAACCCTCCTGCGACGTAAACATAATCTCCACATGAGTTTGCAAAAGATATGTCACCGTGAAGCCTGAAAGAAACTGCGTCAGGGTCATCATTTCGGTAGTTAAATCTTAATGTCGGCGAGGTAGCGTCATAGGCCACTACTTCAGGTTGTAAAAGGCTCGGGGGGTCTGGTTGTGAAAATGTATACAGCGAAGCGACAATCAGGAGGGAAAAAAGTAAAAAGGGTTTCATGAGCGCGATTTTAGAAGACTAAAAAAGGCGCTTTGCGAATACTCTAATAGGAAGACTTAGTCAGAGACACTTTTTATTTAGTGAATGGAGCTTTTTAGGAAGTAACGAATCAGAGCATGCTCAGTCCTTCCATGAAGTCTTTGCGGTAAGACTTGCCAATCTGAACCTTGTGTCCTTTCAAAAAGACATACCCCTCAGAAAGGGAATCTACATGTGCAAAGTTGATAAGGTACGACCGATGAACACGAACAAACCCAAATGGAAGCAGCTTTTCTTCTATGCTCTTCAGAGTATGACTGATAATGAACTTGTTGCTTTCTGTGAATACGGTGGCGTAGTTGTCAAAGGCCTCCACAAACACAATCTCGGAAGACATCAGTGAGACAATCTCCTGTCCGTTTCGCAAGAAAAGCTTTTCCGGTTCTTTGTTTTCAGGCTTTGATGCCTGAGACCTGGAAAGAGCAATCTCCACATTTGCGATCAAATCACTCTCGTTGAAAGGCTTCACAATGTAACCTGAAGGATTTGTCTTTTTGGCTCGATCCAATGTTTTTTGGTCATAGTATGAGGTAAGAAAAACGAAGGGAATAGTGAGCATTGTCGCCAGCTCTATCCCGTCCTGATTTCCTTCAATATTGACATCTAGTAGGGCTATGTTGGGTGAGTGCTTTGCAATGATGTCCAGTGCGTCTTGCGCTTCGTCCGCTATACCGACGACATGGTAGCCATTTCGCTCCAACGTATCGGCAATATCATCCGCGATCAGAGGTTCGTCTTCTACAATAAGGATTTGGTGCTGACTCATGCGACTAATTTATAGCGAGAAATGGCAAGTTGCACATGGGTGCCTGAAACATTGGTAATTGAAATTTCAGCTTTGAGTTTGCGTGAGAGCGATTTGATCATTTTCCAGCCGAATGAGTTGACCTTCTCCATATCTGAAAGCTCCATTCCTTTTCCTGAATCTCGAAGTGAAACGATAAGCGTATTATCCGTTTCGACCATTTCTATCGATAATGCCCCCCCATTTTCATTGTCGAAAGCGTATTTGATAGAATTAGTGATGAGTTCGTTGATGATCAACCCGAGAGGTATGACCGTATCAATATCCAGTTTGAAATTGGCCTTTATAGTCAACGATATCTGCTCCGAGTCCACCCCAAAGGCATGGAATATTTCACGAACCAGATTTTGGAGGTATTCCTGAATATCTACCCCTCTCACATCACTGGCGCTGTACAATCGCTGGTGGATGAGCGCCATGGATTTCACCCGTGCTTCACCTTCCCTCACGGCATCTATGGCTGCTTCATCTGAGAGACTTCCCGCCTGAAGTTTGAGTAAGCTGGAAATGACCTGCAAATTGTTTTTGACCCGATGATGAATCTCTCGCAAAAGGGTTTCTCGCTCTCTAAGGGATTTTCTGTTTTGGCGATAGAGCACAAACATGAGCCCTGCCACCACCATTACGAGCGCCACCAGGAGTATCAGGCCGTTTCGCTCCTGTTCCTTCTGCGCAATGGACATTGATTGCAATTGGTTCTCTGCATTCAGCGTCTCTATTTGAAGTTCTCTCTTTTCCTTTTCGTATAGTTGTTCAAGTTCCGTGGTTTTGTATAGGATTTCCTGATCTGTTAAATCGATTTTTTTCTCGTACGCCCTTTTCAAGAAATCGAGTGCCTTGGCGGTGTTGCCCGATTTCTCCTCGAATTGGTAGGAGATGTAGAAATAATTGAATGCAATCTCCACCCGTGCTTCCGGCTCGAAAAATTCCGACATGCGATCGAGGTATCTTTTAGTTGATTTGAGATTTCCTCTATCGAGGTGATACTGCGCAAGGCTAAGCAAGACATGAGATGAGGTCTCATAGGGCGTCTTTGGCGAAAGCATTTGCTCGGCCTCCTGATACAGCAAAACAGCTTGTGAATGATTATCCAAGCTGGAATAAACCTCTGCCATGCTCACTAATTCATGCAGGTATATTTCTCTATTTTCCAGCCTCTTGGCCATTTTCAACACCTCTTTGGAGGTGGCAATGGCACTGTCGTAAAGTGCAAGCGATCTCAGTACAGGGCTGAGGTTCGTGAGGGTATTTAATACACCCAGTTCATCGCCCAGTTCTCTCTTTATGGCTAAGGACTCTTGATAAGCTCTGCCTGCCATTTCATACTTTCCCGTTTTTCGGTAGATGATCCCCAGATTGTTTTTCAGCAATGCCAGATTCTTTTGATCGCCAATCTGCTCATAGATATCCCCAGCCTCCTGGTATTTTTCTATCGCCAACTCCATCTCCCCTTTGAATGAGTGCATCACTCCCAAATTAAAAATGGAGCTTGCCTGACCTCTCAGATCATTGTGCTCTCGCGCATATTCACCTGCCAATTGGTAGTAAAAGATGGCGCTATCAAACTGATTTTGATAGTCATGGGCAATGCCCTTGGCGTTGATCGATTTTCGGATGAGGTAATGATCATCTAGGTGATAAGCCAGCTTCTCGGCGCGCTGCATATAGTGCCAGGATGAGTCGAAGTTGTACTCTGCCCAGAGGTACTGCAGGTCAAACAACACTTCGGCCTGTAAGCTGTCCTGGCCTGAGAGTGACTTCAGGGAATCTTGCAAGACCTTGATTTTATTTAAGTTTTGGCCGGACGATGAAAAACACGTTACCAAAAAAAGCGCAAAAAAAACCCGTGATACCATTGCCTAAAAATAACAGTCTGAAAGCTATGATCATTCTATCCACAACAATTATCCAATTATCCTTAGAAAATCCGTCATAAGCCCATCAAACGGTTAACTTTGCGGCCTCCAAAAATGTGGACACGCCTCTCGCATATTATCCTGAGAAATAGACTATTCCTGATGATTCTTCTGGGGATCATTACAGTCTTCATGGCCTATCAGTCTCAGTTTATTAAGTGGTCTTATAACCTCCGAAACATTGTGCCCGATTCGGACGAGGAGATGGCCTACTTCAATGAGTTCCGTCAAACCTTCGGTGAAGATGGGAATGTCTTTGTGATGGCCATGAAGGACAGCTCTGTATATGAGCTTGAAAACTTCAAGAATTTCTTCTACTTGATCCGTGAGTTGGATAAGCTCGAAGGAGTGGATGGGGTTCTTGGCCTCCCTAATCTTCAACTCCTAGTGAAGAACACGGCGGAAAGGAAATTTGAATTTGATGCATTGTTTAAGAATGTCCCCGAAACTCAGCACGAGCTCGACAGCCTTTTGAAAATTGCAAAAGATCAGCGGTTCTATAGTGGCCAACTAATAAATCCTGACAATGGTGCTACAGTCATCGTCATCGACATTAATTCTGAAATTCTGAATTCTGATCAACGCGAGGAAGGTCTTGGTGATATCCTCATGGCAGCAAAGGAATTTGAAGATGCAAGTGGTGTGGATCTAAAATATGCCGGACTTCCCTACGTCAGGTTGATCAACACTACGAAAGTCAAGGATGAATTGAACTTCTTCTTGATCCTTTCAGTGTTCATCACTGGAGTCATTTTATTTCTATTTTTCCGATCGTTCAAAGCCGTGATCTTTCCACTCATAATTATTGGAGTGATCGTAATATGGGTGCTGGGAACACTCGGAATTCTCGGGTATGAAATCACTTTGCTGACAGGGCTAATCCCTCCGATAATTGTGGTAATTGGCATACCTAACAGCGTGTACCTGCTCAATAAATACCACCATGAGTACACCGCCCATGGCGACAAAATGTTGGCGCTTAGTCGCATCATCAGGAAAATAGGAATAGTAACGTTCATCACGAATGTCACGACCGCCATTGGCTTCTTCGTGCTGGTCACGACCAAGATTGAAATCCTCGTTGAGTTTGGAATCGTGGCGGGGATCAACATCCTGGCCACCTTCTTTGTCAGCATCATTCTGATTCCTGCGGTCTTTTCGTACGTAAATCCACCGAGTCCAAGACATCTCAAACACTTGAAGTTCAAGATGCTCGATGCTGTGCTCACGGGTATGGACGTTCTGGTGAATCGCTATCGCATGCTCATTTTTATTTTGACCTTGGTGGTAGTAGCCTTCTCGCTCTACGGGGTGAGTAAAATAGAAGCAGTATCGTACATGGTGGATGACATTCCCGCCAAGAGTGAACTCAAAAAGGACATGGATTTTCTTGAGGAAAATTTCGGCGGGGTGATGCCCTTGGAGATTGTGGTAAATACTGGCCAGCCAAAAGGTGTCCATAGTTTGAGCAACCTCGGAAAGATCGATCAACTAGAGGCCTTTCTGGATTCCATCACGTATATGTCTGCACCGATCTCCCCAGTCAGTTTTGTGAAGGCAAGCAGGCAGGCGTACTACAACAATTCCCCCGCGTTTTACGGACTGCCGAATTCCCGGGACCGAGGATTTATCCTTCGGTACCTTCAGGGAAATGCAGAGTCCAAAAGAGTTGCTGATGCATTCGTTGATAGCACAGAGCAGTACCTCCGCATCTCTATCAAAATGGCGGATATTGGATCTGTGAAAATGGATTCCTTGGTACGTCAGGTCATTCAGCCAAGAATGGATGAGGTTTTTGAAGGGACGGATTTGAGTGCTACAGTCACCGGCTCCACGTACATTTATATCAAAGGAAACAAGTTCCTCATACGTAATCTGATCACCTCGATGATCATTGCATTTATAGTGATTGCCTTCATCATGGCGGCACTGTTCAGGAACTTCAAAATGATCCTGATTTCTCTGGTGCCTAATATGATCCCTTTGATCATTACAGGAGGAATCATGGGCTATTTTGGCATTCCTCTGAAACCAAGTACGGCCTTGATTTTCAGCATTGCATTTGGCATCTCGGTGGATGATTCCATTCACTTCTTAGCAAAATATCGACAGGAACTTTTCGCTTGCAAATTCAACGTAAGTGATGCTGTGAGTAAGAGCCTTAGAGAAACCGGCGCTAGCATGATCTACACCTCGATCATCCTTTTCTTCGGATTCGTGATTTTTGCAGCTTCCGAATTTGGAGGAACCGTGAATCTTGGAAAACTAACATCCATCACATTGCTGTTTGCCATGCTTGCAAACCTCGTGGTTTTGCCTGCGCTGTTGCTGCAATTCGACAGTGGAAAACGCAACAAAAATGTGCATCCACTTATTGAGAAATACCCCGAGCTCGCCGAGCCGGAAATTGACGAGAGCTAATTCTACCAACAATGGAAACTAAGCCTAAATATCCTGAATACAAGCAGGTGAGTTACCCCAACATCGCCCGGGAAGTCCTGCAGTTTTGGAAGGAAGAAAAAATATTCGAACAGTCAGTTTCGCTCAGAGAAGGAGCCGAAACCTTTACTTTTTACGAAGGTCCTCCATCAGCAAACGGCAGCCCTGGTATTCATCACGTGATGGCTCGTGCAGTCAAAGATATTTTCTGTCGTTACAAAACGCTCAGCGGATTTCAAGTGAACCGAAAAGGCGGATGGGATACGCACGGCCTGCCAGTGGAACTTCAAGTGGAAAAGGAACTTGGCATCACCAAAGAAGACATTGGCAAGAAAATCACGGTAGAAGAATACAATCAGAAGTGCCGTGAGGCTGTCATGCGATTCAAAGGCGAATGGGATGACCTGACGGAGAAGATGGGCTATTGGGTGGATCTGAACGACCCCTACATTACCTTCGATAGGAAGTACATGGAGTCGCTTTGGTGGCTTCTGAAGAAGCTCTATGACAAGGGACTCTTGTACAAAGGCTACACCGTTCAACCTTATTCTCCCGCCGCAGGAACCGGGCTCAGTTCTCATGAACTCAACCAGCCGGGCACCTACCGAGATGTAAAAGACACCTCGATTGTTGCTCAATTCAAAGTCAAAAAAGACGATCGTTCTTCGTTTCTTTTTGAGGATGAAAATGAAGACGTAAGGATTATCGCCTGGACAACCACGCCCTGGACATTGCCTTCCAACTGCGCACTGGCCGTAGGAGAGAAAATCACTTATGTCAAAGTGAGAACATTCAATCAGTATACATACAAGCCTATTTCAGTTGTCCTAGCTAAAGACTTGGTTGGAAAGTATTTTTCTGAAAAGGCAAAAGATATTAACCTCTCCGATTACAAATCAGGAGACAAGCTTATCCCATTTGAGACCACAAAAGAATTCTCAGGCAAAGACATTCTGGAGGTACGCTATGAGCAGTTGATGCCCTATGTGACCAACGAAAATCTGGAAGCCAATGCCTTCCGAGTGATTCCAGGTGATTTTGTTTCGACGGAAGACGGAACAGGGGTAGTTCACACCGCCTCGGTTTTTGGTGCGGATGACTTTAGGGTGGCGCAAGCGGCAGGCGTTCCATCCGTGATGGTGAAAGACGAAAATGGGCAAGACACACCGCTCGTGGACAAGCAGGGAAAATTCGTCAGTGAAGTGACGGATTTTGCTGGAAAATATGTGAAGGAAGAATATTACAGCGATGATATTCGTAAGGAACCAGATTTCAAACCAACCGATGTGCTTATCGCCATCAAACTAAAGGAGGACAATAAAGCCTTCAAAGTAGAGAAATACGAGCACTCCTACCCACATTGCTGGCGCACGGACAAGCCTGTACTTTACTACCCATTGGATTCGTGGTTTATCAAAACCACGGCGATGAAAGACCGCTTGGTGGAGTTGAACAAAACGATCAACTGGAAGCCGGAATCAACCGGCTCGGGCCGTTTTGGTAACTGGCTCGAAAATTTGGTGGACTGGAACCTGAGTAGGTCGCGCTATTGGGGAACGCCGCTTCCGATCTGGATGACGGAGGACAAGCAAGAGCAGATTTGCATCGGCAGCTTGGAGGAGTTGAGAGCTGAGGTGCAAAAGTCCGTTGAGGCAGGATTTATGAAAGAGGAGCTGTCGGAGGATTTCGACCTGCACAGACCATACGTTGATGATGTCTTCCTAGTGAGTGATTCCGGCCAGAAGATGTTTAGGGAGCCAGACCTGATCGATGTTTGGTTCGACTCTGGCGCCATGCCCTATGCACAATGGCATCATCCATTTGAACACAATGAGACATTCAAAGCCAACTATCCTGCCGATTTCATTGCTGAAGGGGTGGATCAGACGCGTGGGTGGTTCTTCACGCTACACGCCATTTCCACACTGCTTTTTGATTCTGTTGCTTTCAAGAATGTGATTGCGAACGGACTCGTGCTGGACAAAAATGGAAACAAAATGTCCAAGCGATTGGGCAATGCGATCAACCCCTTTGAGACCATCGACAAATACGGCCCGGATGCTGTGCGCTGGTACATGATCTCCAATGCCAATCCTTGGGACAACCTGAAATTTGATCTGGAGGGGGTAGCCGAGGTGCAACGAAAATTCTTTGGCACACTGACTAACACCTTCTCGTTCTTTGCGCTTTATGCGAATCTGGACAAATTCCAGATGGACGAAATGAATGTGACGCCAGTGGAGCAGCGGCCAAGGTTCGATCGATGGATTCTCTCGGAGCTGCAAGTGCTGACCGACGATGTGACCCGATACTATGAGGAGTACGAACCCACCAAAGCGGCTCGGGCCATTCAGGATTTTGTTAATGACCAACTTTCGAACTGGTACATTCGGCTATCAAGAAAGCGTTTCTGGAAGAGTGAAATGAACGCCGACAAGCAAGCCGCTTATGAAACGCTCTACCAGTGCCTTATGGTCACTGGTCAGCTAATGAGTCCCATTGCGCCTTTTTATGCCGAGTGGCTGTACCGAAATCTGAGTGATGGAATTCGAGGGAATGCCAAAGAGAATGACACACCTCTGAAGTTTGACTCGGTGCATCACACCCTGATGACAAAGTCCGACAAACATTTGATCGATGAAAATTTGAGCAAGTCTATGCACTTGGCTCAGAACATTTCTTCACTTGTTCACTCGCTACGAAAGAAAGAAAAAATTAAGGTTCGTCAGCCCTTACATAAAATATTGGTGCCCATTCTGAAGCCAGAAGATAAGGTGGCCATTGAGGCAGTGGAGGAATTGATTTTATCTGAAATCAATGTGAAAGAGATCGAGTATGTAGACGATGCTTCGGGCATTTTGGTCAAAAAAATAAAGCCCAACTTCCGCAAGCTTGGTCAGGAACATGGGCCAAAAATGAAAGAGATCAGCCAGATCATAAATGGATTTGGTAAAGAGGAAATTCGAAAAATAGAAGCCGACAATTCGTTCCCAATTTCTGTTGGAGGGGAATCCATTGCGTTGACTTTGGAGGATGTGGAGATCACCTCGGAGGATATACCCGGATGGATGGTAGCCTCAGAAGGAGGACTGACTGTGGCCTTGGATATTTCGCTGACAGACGAACTGAAACGTGAAGGTCTAAGCAGAGATGTAGTGAATCGTGTGCAGAATCTGCGAAAGGATCAGGGCATGGAGGTGACTGATAAAATCAAGGTGGTATATTCCAGTCCGAATACGGAGATGGAAAAAGCGGTTGTTGATTTTGCTGAGTATATCAAGGAGGAAACGCAGGCGCTGGAGCTAGAGAACGGCTCGAATGACGGAACCGAATTAGACATTGACGGCATAGCCTTAACTATAAAAATTGAAGTGATTTGATGAAAACTGGAGTACTCAAATATTTCCTAGTCAGTATTGGCGTGATCGTGCTTGATCAAGTGGTGAAGATGATCGTACACTTCAACATGATAAAAGGCCAGGGCGGAGAAATCCCCATCTTCGGCGATTGGTTCAAGCTTCATTACCTCACCAATCCCGGCATGGCCTTCGGCATGGAATTGCCTTTTGAGAATAGCAAAATCGTACTGACAGTTTTCAGGATCGTGGCGATGGTGGCCATCGGATATTATCTCTACTACCTGCACAAAAAAGGCGCAGCTACCGGCCTGCTATTCTGCATCGGCCTCATCCTAGGAGGTGCCATAGGCAACTTGGTGGACAGTGTTTTTTACGGTGTTTTCCTGGACAATGCTCCTTATGACGCACCCTCACCATGGTTTCATGGCCAGGTCGTGGACATGTTCTACATCGACATCTGGGAGGGTTACATCGCCGATTGGGTGCCGCTAATGGGCGGGAAGTTCATGGCCCTGTGGCCAGTTTTCAACATTGCTGATGCCAGCATTTTTTGCAGCATTATTATTATTCTCATTTATCAGAAAAGGTTTTTCAAGGGAGGGGAACACGAAATTGCTGATGTATCTTAGAATTTCATTCTAGTAATCAGACAATGAGAATTCCAACCGCTGCAGACATTGTGGTAATAGGTGGTGGCCCTGCCGGAAGTATGGCCGCTGCAATGCTTTCCAAAAAAGGTTATGACGTTGTTCTACTTGAGAAAGAGAAACATCCCCGCATTAAAGTAGGTGAGAGTCTAATTCCTCATTTCTGGAAATACTGCGATTTGATGGGCGTTACTGATGAAGTAGAAGCGGCTGGGTTTGTAAGAAAAAATGGCGGCTGGATACTCTGGGAAGATGAATTGAAAGGCGTCTCTTTTTCTGATTATGGATTCGATAGGCCAGGGCTTCATGTGGAAAGGGATATTCTAGATAATATCTTCCTGAAAAAATCCGCAGAGCTTGGAACGCAAGTCTTTGAGGAGACCATGGCACTCAAAATCGAAAAGGTTCAAGGCTTTTGGCAGACTACTTACAAGGCAATAGGGGCTGATGAAAAAGGCCTGATTACATCAAAAATTGTCATTGATGCCAGTGGACAAAGTGCCCTCACGGCTAGACAACTTGGCTTTAGAAAATTTGATGAAGGCTTCAAGTTTCATTCCTTCTGGGGATACTTTGAAGGAGGGAGTTATTTCAGCAATGAGCTGAGTATAGAGCCATTCGGCAATCAAAAAGTTGTTCCTCCTGCTACCTTTATTTCTTCTCTCGGCAACTGGGGATGGAGTTGGCAAATTCCACTTCAGCATAAGACGAGTGTCGGAGTAGTAATTCCAAGAGAAGATATGTCGGAATTCTCCTCTTTAGGAGAAACACTAGAAGAGCGACTCATTAATAAAGTCAGGAAGATACCTGTGCTCGGAAATTTGATGGAAGGTGCCAAGTACACCGAAGGGAGCACGGGGGGCATTAAAGATTATTCTTACTTACCAGAAAAAGTAGCCTTTGAGAACTGCTTTCTGATTGGTGACGCAGCTGCCTTTGTTGATCCAATTAATTCTGCGGGGGTTCCGATTGGCATGTTTGCAGGGTATCTGGCCTCATGGGCCGTTGATGGCATCCTGAAAAATCCCGGAAGAGAGGATTATTATCACAAGCATTTCTCTTACCAATATTTGTCGCGGTTGCACTTGTTTAGACTCATCGCTTTTCCGAGTGATCAAACCGATGAAGCGGCAAAATTGGCTGCTAAGAAAGCACTCAGCTTATCAAGCAAAACAGAACTCGGCTTAGTCCTTGCCCAAACTGCCACTATCAATAGAATTAGCAATGTGGAAGAAACAATTAAAAGCCTGGGACTTGGTAAAATTGATTGGCCAATTCGAAAAGCTTCAGAGGAACAATTAGAAGTGTTCAATCAGTTGTTTCCCGTGTAGATTGTTGTTTGAGGGTAGCTTGCCGCCCACGCGTACCATTCTTCATGATGATTGTTGATGTATTCTAACTTTTCTCCCTTTAGCTCACCATCAATGCAGGTACCTTGAATTGTCCATTTGCTACCCGTCTCGATATCGACGAAAACTTCATTATCAAAAGTAAAAGATAATGTTCGCCCATTGATAACTCTTGAGAAAACCGTGATCATTGATGTGCCTCCCATAGACATCACCACCAATGGCTGACCGCCCAATGTGTCATTCACAACAATTCGCTCCTCAAGTTTGGAATGCTGGTAAGCTCGGTTCATGTCACCTAGACTCACCCCTTGAACCATTTCGTTCATTGGCAAGCGGGGGTCGATCTCTCGCTCCATTGTTCTCATCATCCCAGGTCTCTTCTCATCATCCCCTATGATGGCATCTTCATGATGTCCCTTGCGATAACTGTCCGGATAGTCAGCCACCAAGGCTTGATTATTCACCTTCAACCAATCCTTCCAGGTAGTCTGAAATGAATGAATTCTCTCCAGACGTTTTCCTTTATTGGGACCCGTTAGAGCCTCGCCAGAGAATGAACCCCAGACTTCATTATCTTCATCTATTAGGCAATTTGATCCATTATAAATACCAGCTAAATTGAAATACTTTTTGTTCCCATCTAGATGTGATCGATAGATAGATGACCCTGAACACACCTCACATATGACAACTATTACATCTACTCCGTCGATTGTCAAATTACCAACATGAGAATTTTTAATAGCATACCATGGAATTACATATTGTCTGTCATTAATAAAGAATGACATCACTGGGTCACTAAATCGAAGATTCACTACCTTTTCTAAATCCGTCCAGACAATAGAATCCATTGCCTTCAGGAATTTATAGCCTCCCCGCTTTTCCGCTTCCAAAGATGCTCTGTCATAGAGGTCTGACTTTGGGAGTTCCGGATGTGACCAGCGCTTCTTTTCTTTCTCTCCGCGTGAAGGAACCTCGACATGGTCATGAGCTTGATCTTCATTGGCACTAGTGCGCGATTCCTTAGTGCAGGAGCTAAACCCAACAGAAATGACTAAAAAAAAGGGTAAGATTCGTGAGGTCACCTTCATCATTCTTTGTAAATAGATGTCTCAGGATGATATGCAGCCCATGCGTACCATTCTTCGTGATTATTGGGCACATAAGTCAATTGGGCTCCTTTCATCGGGCCTTCAGTGGACCGCCCGTCCAATTGCCAAACGGATCCTGTTTCCTTATCCTTCACAGTTCCTTCGACCAATTCAAACGACAGCAACTTGCCATTAAACTCTCTTTTATAACACGACATAAATGATGTTTTCCCAATCGAGAGAAGTACTATTGACTCCCCTCCAAGAGTGTCTTCTAAGACCCCCTTCTTCATTACAACCTTATGAGGATATGCTCGATACTCACCGTTTAAATTTACTCCCTGAACCAGAGTATTTGCTTTAAGTCTACCATCTATCTCATTTTCTAGAGACTTTCCAAAACCAAATTTTGCTTGCCCAGGCCTTCCAGATCCGCCATGTCCTTTTCTCGCCGAATCTGGATAATCAGCTACAAAACATTCTCCAAAGGGCGTCCCAATCCACTCCTTCCAGGTGCCCTGAAACATTTGCAAGCGTTCTAGTTCCCTTCCCTTATATGGGCCCGAATAGGCCCTCCCTGAAAACGTACCCCACACATCTCCATTCTCATCAATCATACAATTTGTTCCGTTGTACAATCCGCCAAGCTGAAACAATAATTTTTTACCGTCGATATATGGTGAATATGCCGCCGAGCCAGAGCATACTTCGCACAATGTTACTACCACTTCAACACCATCAATAGTAAGATTACCAACATGATGATTCTTCATTACATACCAAGGAAGAACATAATACTTGCCATTTACGGCAAAAGCGGTAATTGGGTCATCCCATCGCACGTTCTTAGCTTCTTGTGCTTTAGTCCATTCTGTGATTTCATTGAGGGGGCTTATGTAATTAAACACATCTTGAACCCCATCCTTTTCTATTTTCTCTCTATCGAAAAGATATGCCTTTTCTAATTCTGGGTGAGGGTTCATATATTGAAACATCCTTACCTTTCCATCATCGTGAGAGTGGCCTTCTTCATCCCTTTTTTCTGTTTTACATGCTCCCACCATAAGTCCAATTGCCACTATCAAACCGACTGAATTGATTACATTTTTCATTTGTCCAAAATTAAAGTTCGTGCTATCAAATTTCGTAATACTTCATTACTTCCAGAATACAATCTGCTGGCGAGAGAATCCCTTACCCATATCTGCGCATGGCTCTCCGCCATGTATCCACTCGCGCCATGAATCTGGAGCGCATCTGAGGCCGATTTTACCCATAAATCACTCGTCAGAGTTTTTACTGATGCCGCTTCTTCCATTTTCGCATGCCCGTTATCCAAGTCCACAGCCAATTTGTAAACATACCATCTAAGACTCTCCAGACTCATCTTTATGTCTGCAAGTTTATGCGAAACTGCCTGATGATTCTTGATAGCATCTCCACCGACCGTCCTTTGCTTTACAAAAGTGAGCGTTTCTTCTAAGATTCGTTTTGTTGCACCAAGGTGAAACGCCCCCATCAGCACCCGCTCAATTAAGATCGAATGGTTAAAAATGTGGCTTCCAGCTCCCTCTTTTCCAATAAGTGCATTTTCGGGAACTATAACATCACTCATGCTTACAGTACCCATCAGGCTCCCCACCAAACCCATTTTTTCTTGAGGAGGACTAACCGCTAGCCCTGGCGTATCCTTTGGGATCAAAAAACATGAGATGCCTCCAAAAAAACCTTTGCTCTTGTTGGTTGCCGCGAAGCATACAAAGACATCCGCCACCGGGGCATTGGTAATAAAAACCTTTTCGCCATTCAGCACATAGCCTTCATCAATTCTGACAGCCTCTGAGACCATTTTAAAACTGTTGGATCCTGAGTAGGACTCGGTCATAGCATGAGCGGCGATGGATTCTCCTGATCCAAGCTTCGGCAACCACTTTTGTTTCTGTTCCTGGCTGCCATATTTCAGTATGGCGAAACTGCATGCCGAGAGTTGGGCACACATGGAAAACACCATTCCTGAGTTTCGAGAATTACCCAAGGTCTCCAGTAGAAGTGTCATGTCAATGAAAGACTCGTTCATGCCTCCGAGTTCATTAGGAAGACCCATAGCCAATAGCCCATGGTTCGCTGATTCTTCCCATACTTCTTTATCCCATTCTACTCCGCTGAGATGTCTCTCGCAGAAAGCTTGCACGTTCTTAATGAGTTCTGCCTGATATGGTGATATAGAAAAATTCATAACTTAAATTTCTTCCAAAGTCTTCAAGTCAATTTTCTGACTGCTGGTGCGAGGAAGTGCATCCATGAAAGATATGTCATCAGGCAGCATATATGATGGAAGTTGAGTAGAAATATAGGCTTTTAATTGGAGAGAATTGAGTCCTTCTTTTGAAACCACGAATGCTTTTATCCTATTCTCATTGTTTGAGGAAGTTGATATTACTGCTACTTCAAAAATGTCAGAATGGGATGCGATGGCACGTTCTATTTCATTCAACTCAATTCTATTCCCACGCCTTTTTATCATCCGGTCTAATCTGGAAATATAGATGAATTGATTACCCTCTCTTCTCACCAAATCGCCTGTTCGATAAAATACTTTTCCGTTCGACTCTATGAATTTATTGGAGTCAAGATTCGAATTCCAATAGCCTGGCGTTACAACTTCTCCAGAAATACATAATTCACCTTTTTCATTTTCTTCGTTTAAAAGTATTCCGGTACAACCGGCACACAAGCTTCCAATAGCGATATCACCTTGACTGGACAGGTCGTCAACTTTACAGTAAGTACAAACGTTCGTCTCAGTAGGCCCGTACAAATTGTAGAATTCTGCATTTGGCCAATATTGACGGGCTATGGAAACATCTTTCCCAAATAGCACTTCCCCTGCAAACAGCACCTTCATTACGTGCCCGAAATCATAGTTTTCCAGCTTCCCATGTTGTGACATAAGCCTAAAAATAGATGGCGTGGAATACCATATTGAGATAGAATAATGGGCGACTAATTCTGTCAAGTACTTCGGATTTTTAACCACCTTTTCATCGAACAGTATGAGTTTGCTTCTAGCGATTAAACTTACATATAGGTCGAAAACAGAGAGATCAAAATTGAATGGGGCGATTGAGGAGAATACATCTGTTTCCTTTGGCTCAAAGGTTTCCAGAGCCCAATTTATAAATGCTCGGGCTTGACTGTGTCCGTGCATTACACCTTTTGGCTTACCCGTGCTCCCTGATGTGTAGAGAATGTATGCCAATGGATAATCGAAGTTCCTCGCCGCTATGTCCGGTCTTTTGAACATCCTCAATGAGCCAATATGCCCAACTGGGATGTAATCAGCCATTAATGCTTCCTTGCGCTTCAGTTGGTCTTCAGAAATAAAAATGACATCTAGTTGGCAGTCCGCAATTATTCCTGCTATTCGAGCAACCGGCGAGTCTATCGGAAGTGGTACAAATACATTTTCTGATTCATAGATTCCAAGGAGACACGCCACCCCATCGCAGCATTTATCAGCCAGCAGGCCGACGAGTGATTGCGGGCCAATTTGATTCGATAAGGCGGTACTAAATTCGCGACTAAGAACTGAAAGCTCACCATAGGTAATTGAACGTCCGGATGCTGCTTCTACTACTGCCTCCTTAGTGTGATACGAGGAATCAACCACTAAAATCTCAGAAAGATGTCTCTTGATCAACTCTTCTTTTTTTCTTGAATAAAAGAGGCAAGAATCTCAATCGTTCCGATGTTGTCTTCGTCGATTTCGTGAGGTAAAAACTCAATTTCAAACCTTTTCTCTACAAAATCGACAAGAGCAAGTGTTGAAACAGAATCAAGCACACCCGTTGAAACTAAATTCAAATCCTTAGTCAAAAGTCCCCGATCGTTATCAACTAAATACTCATCCCGCACGTGTTGCACTAATACTTGTTCGATTTGTTCATTCGTCATTTCCATCCTTCTGATATTTCCTGGTTTACAATGGCTTCAAAAAGTTTTTCAGCAATCAATTCATGAGCCGACTCATTTGGATGATGATCGGCTTCTGATACTATGATTTCTTTCTTGGCTTTCCCTTCATAAATCCCGTCCAAACTGAATGTCTGAATTCCGTTTTCATTTAAGATTTGCCCGGCATCAAGAATATCTCTTTTCAATTTCTTGCTGGAATTGGGCATTAAAACGACCAGAATTTCCTTTTCAATTTTCTTTAGTTCTATTAATTCCCGTAGTGCGAATTCAACTATTCTCTCCTGGTGTGGTTTCAATTCCTCATAAATCTCAGTCCTATTTCCGCCCCTGTCAATTTTCAAATCAGATAGTAGAGAATCCAATTTCACAGGAAGATCATTCTCTAAACTAATGATCATTGACAAGCGAATTAACAGTCGATTCCATTCCGGAGCATGTATGAAGAACAGAAATGTATCAGGAGAAAACTGCTCATTTACATACTCGGCTCTATACACCGACGGAATAACAGAACTGCCAGGCATGGAAAAATTAATAATTTCAACATGACCATGGCCGTTCATAATTAGTTTCTTCTCCAATAGTTTATCGAATACATATTCATCATTTATTGCTTGGCCTAGCTCATCCGACGAACCCATAATAGCAATTCTATGTACTCCAGATTGTTTTTCGATTGAATACTCATCATCGCGGAATCCCCAGGAATTGGTTGAAAAAATTCCTCCTCGATAATCTACTTCCAAATTCGGCTCCAGGGTAAACGCCAATGGGTACTCGGTAGTGAGTTGCTTTAGGGCCTTACGGGTAACCTTTTTGGTTTCTAAAATTCTTGACTCAGAAAGCATGTCAGTGATGCCAGAAGTTAAGTTTTCATAGTAGCCATCAAATTGCCGGCTCTTGTCACCATCGTTAATGCTCTGGCCGGCCAGAAGATGAAGGTTTACGCCAATTTCTCTGCTGACCCGATCCCTGAAGGGAACGTATAACAGCACTATAAAGAGAAATATCAAAAGCAGGTTTCCTCCTAAATTAAATCGCCTCGAACCTACTACTTCGGTCACTTTACTCTTTGTGGCGTCTAAGTGTAAATAAATGGAAAGTGTAGTAAGTATGGCCAGAATACTCAAGGAGATCGGCAACCACTGATGGGTGAGATTATCTGCGATTAACTCGAATAATCGCATAAAAACTTGGAGACTAGGCACTTGCCATAATGACCACAACACAGCCATTGTGCTAAACACCAGAAGTATTCTTACAGATCTTAAAAATGATTTGAAGAAAGTTTGCTTGCCAGTCAGGGATTTCTTCAGAGATTGGGTCCTTTGCCAAAAAGCGCTCATGGCTACTAGTACCCCGAATGAGCCCCAAAATATCAAGTCAATAATGGTAACCGGGAAATTACCTAATATCCACAGCCATTGATAGGAGTGCATGAACCAGTTGAGCACGAATGAAACCAACACCGTAATCACTAATGTCAATGTGAACTGCTTGGATTTTATTTTTAAGTAAAACGGGTAGTAAAAAACCTTAAGGATGAAATCCCTCCAATACGAATTGATTCGCTTCCATAAATCGCTAAATCCATCAGCAAGGAAATAGTTGTGGAAAATGTCAGGAAGGTTGTACCCAAAAAGACATAAAATGCCGATCACTATATGGAACATCCCTGAAAGCTTAACTACCCCCAGATAGCTAGTTGCTATGTATTGAAGTGCAGATACCGCGTCGATTATCGCACCCGGAGATGGTATCCAGAAATGATAAATGACTCTAAAAAAAAGTAAATGGGTAATACCTCGAAAAATTAATTGAAGCCCTCGGGCAAATGCGATTTCTCCTTTGTTCCTAGACTTATTGAACGTCTTGTAATCGATAATTGGGAATACCGGAAAAAGCAAATTAGGTAGTATCAAGAAATAGGAAACATCCTTGACCGGGCCATACTTCAGTCCATAAGATTGGTCAAAGAGAAAAATTATAGTGCGGAACATTACGATGGAACCGAAAATTGGAAGGACCGAAACAAATTCCAGAGGCAAAGACCAATTTCTCCAGGCGTAGAGTACCAGTCCGGCAATTAACACTATTGCTGTAGTCTTTAATCTAAAAGGAATTGGCGAACAAAGCAGCCCGATATACAGTCCCAAAAGCGCTAAAAGGTAAGCTCCGGGGATCACTCCGAACAAAATAATTACAGATCCAACGAAGACCAGGTTCTGAAAATGTAACTGCCATTTTTCAGATAACCAATGGTTAACTGCAAACACGCCGAAAACAATCGGCATCAATTCAGGCAGTCTCAGGTATTGGAAAATTTCATATTGGTCAATAAGCAGCCACAAGGCTCCTAGGATTGCCAACTGCATCCAGTATTTACCGGAAATTACTTTTTTCATGGATAGGTGACGAAACCGCAATACTAACCTGATCTTTGGACTCACAATTATTCATGAAGAATTTATTGTGCAATTTCTAAACCTCCTCAGTCAAAATTCTTGGCTTGCCTTCAATCGTCTTGTGCACCGGACACCTATCTGCGATTTCAATAAGCCGCTTCCGTTGATCTTCCGTAAGATCACCCTCCAATCTGATAAACCGCTTGATTTCATCGATCTTTCCTTTGGAGCCTTCCGTGTTTTCACCGTCCTGAATATGCACCTTGTCGTGCGTGAGCTTAACTTCTACCTCCTCCAAATTTAACTTTTTGTGGTCCGCATACATCCGAAGCGTCATGGCCGTGCAAGCCCCCAATGCCGAAAGCAAATAGCCATAAGGTGACGGCCCCAAATCCGCTCCTCCGACACTCGCTGGTTCATCAGCCACCATTTGATGGCGGCCAGCGGTAATTTCGGTGGTAAAGCCCTTGCTACCTGTCCGCACCTTCACCTCTCCTTCGGGTTGTAGTTCTTGCTCTTGCAAATCCAAATACCTAGAAGCCCAAGATGCAATTACCTCACCTGCATACATTGCATCACTTTCCTTCAAGAGCAAGTGATCCGCTTTGTCCAGCGTGATAAAACTCTTTGGGTGCATGGCCTGCAGGTAAATTTCTGAAGCATTATCAATTGACACGATTTTATCCTGCGGCGAATGAAGAATCAATAGAGATCTACCCAGGTTTCTAATCTCGTCGCTCCCCGATCTTTCTTCCAAATCATCCAAGAATTGCTTTTTCATTTTGAACGTACGACCTCCAATATTGACTTCTGCCACTCCCTCTTTCTTGAGCTCCTCTTCTCCATTTTTAAGCAAATGGCGAACATGCTCAGGTGTAGAGGGTGCGCCTATTGTAGCAACCGCCCGAACTTCTGCCAACCGAGAAGCGACGTTCAGTACTGCCGCTCCTCCCAAGGAATGACCAACCAGAATCTGCGGAGCTTTATAATTTTCTTCCAGAAACTCATAGGCTGCTTCTATATCCGACAGATTGGAAGAAAAGTTAGTGTCTGAAAAATCTCCATCGCTCTGCCCTAAACCGGTAAAATCAAATCGCAAAACAGCAATGCCCTTATTGGTGAGAGCTCGAGAAATATTGTCTACTGATTTCAGGTTTTTGGAACAGGTAAAACAATGGGCAAAAACCGCGAAAGCAGCGGGCACTTTCTGAATGGGGAAGTCCAATTGTGCCGATAATTCTACATCTGATTTGCTTTTAAAGGAGATTTTTTTGTACTTCATGGCGTAGGAATTGACTATTCGGTTATCATTGTGTCCTTACAATATACAACAACAAAGGCCTTGATTTTTAGATTCACATCCGTTCTCCTCCTCTTTTTGTTCCTCACATCGGTGAGCGGACAAACGCTGAGGTACGATGTAATGAAGGGGAGCAAAAATCTTGGATTGATGACGGTGAAAAAAACGGTGGAGGGAGAGATTGAAGAGATTAAGATCGAAAGCGAGGTGACGTATAAGGTCCTGTTTTCCTTTACCATCAGGTATAGCATGTATGAGAAATTTCGTGGTGCGCATCTTGACTGGGGCAAGGCACTAAGTACCCTGAATGGTCGCACTCAGAAGGATTCAAAAATTGTTAGTTCGAAGAAAGGCCATACTCTGACGTTAGACGGGGTTTCTGCTGAAGTAACAGACCCAATCGAGTATTCCATCTCTCAGATTTACTTTGAAGAGCCAAATGATGGCCAGGTTGTTTTTTCGCAGCAGTTTGCCCAGTTCCTGACTTTTAAGAAAGTGGATAAGCACAGGTATCTGCTGGCCTCACCCGATGGTGACAATTACTACACGTATGTAAATGGTATCTGTACTGATGTGCGCGTGCAGAGGGATTTTGCAAACTTCAATTTCGTGATCCAGCCCAGCACAATGAAAGCGATTCAATCAAAGGCTGACTCACTTTTTGTAGAGGCTAATTAACTTTGTTGAAAAATGAATCCACAAATTCCATTTTATTGAACACCTGGAGATCCTCAACTTTCTCTCCGACTCCAATATACCTGACAGGAATTTTGAATTGATCCGAAATACCAATCACTACCCCGCCTTTGGCCGTGCCATCCAATTTGGTAATGGCCAATGACGTGACATCCGTCGCTTTGGTAAATTCCTGTGCCTGGATAAATGCGTTTTGCCCCGTGCTCCCATCAAGCACCAACATCACGTCGTGCGGCGCATCCGGGATGAATTTTTGAACGACCTTTTTGATTTTAGTCAGCTCGTTCATGAGGTTCACTTTGGTATGGAGTCTGCCTGCCGTATCTATGATTACCACGTCGGCATTTTCCTTAGCGCCCTTCTCTGCTGCCTCAAATGCCACTGCCGATGGGTCAGTATTCATGCCTTTGGCCACTACTTCCACACCTACTCGCTCTCCCCACATTTTCAGTTGGTCTACAGCTGCCGCTCGGAACGTGTCCGCTGCGCCAAGAATGACTTTCTTACCTTGATTTTTATACTGCGCGGCAAGCTTTCCAATGGTTGTGGTCTTTCCGACTCCATTCACACCTACAACTAGGATGACGTATGGGCCATCCACTTTTGGGATTTCAAAATCAGTGAGATCGACGGTATTGTTTTCTGAAAGCAATCCGGCTATTTCTTCGCGGAGAATTCTGTCCAATTCTTCCGTATTGACATACTTGTCCTTGGCTACTCGCTCCTCTATTCGCTCTATTATTTTGACAGTAGTTTCTACACCTACATCAGAGGTGATCAACACCTCTTCCAACTCATCCAGTACCTCTGCGTCCACCGTGGATTTGCCGGCCACTGCGCGCCCAAGCTTTCCAAAAAAGCTCTCTTTAGATTTCTCAAGACCCTTGTCGAGGGATTCTTTCTTCTCCTTATTGAATATGTTGAATATTCCCATAGGAGGTAAAATTAGCCCAAAAACTCACGACCAATAAAAAAAGAAAGCCATCTCAAATGAGATGGCTTTCAGGTTTAGGGTTAATGCGTGAATTATTGCTTCACGAATTTTCTTACTACTGATTTTCCGTTCGACTCTAACTGGATCGTGTACAAGCCAGCGCCCAATTGAGAAACGTCAATGGATTTGCCAGAAGCCCGTCCTTTCGACACCAACTGACCCGACAGATTCATAACGCTATAGGAGATGTCATTTCGCGTACTCTCAATTTTAAGCTCATCACCTACCACAGGGTTGGGGTAAATATCGAAGGTCGCAGGGACTCCAACTGAAGTTGATGAAACGAAATAAGAGCGATTGAAGCTACCTCCATTGATACAGAAATTTGTAGTCTCACTAGAGCCGAATGACCCGCCTGAAGCCAGTGTTGTTCCGCCATCGGTTAGGCTGTACGACCCATTTCCATAGGAGCAGCAAATTCCATCACCATAGGTGTCATCAATCACAAAATCGTAACATCCTGAAGAAAGGTCAATGTTCTCAACGACAGTTGAACCATCGGGCTGTGAGCCATAGGTTCCGCCTGACGCTACCACGGTTGTTCCATCAAGAATTTCCCAGCTAGTCTCCTCAGGGTAGTTATCCAAAACGATCGTTAAGGTTACGGCTGTGGTACCTCCACCGCTTCCGGTAGTCAACGAAAGGTCATCGATAGCGATATCACTAGACCAGCTACTTCCGGTGGTTCCTACCATCCTAAGCTTCACTTCGGATCCCAGATAAGAAGCCAAATCCAGATTTACCGACTGCCAGGAATTTCCTTGGTTCCCAGAAAGCGACCAGATATTAGACCAATTGATACCATCTATAGAAGCTTGAACCGCAAGTGATCCTACACTGGTACCATACATATGGTACTCGAAAGAAAATGTAGCCGAGCTTTCACTTGAAAGATCAAAACAAGGGCTCTCCAGAATAGCCGTGGCATTTGATCCAAGCTGGCCCGTGCTTCCGTTAGTAGAGGCTTCCAAAAACATGTAAAATGAACCTTGAACCGCAGAACTAGGTCCTGTTCCTGACGAAGGGGTTCCATTCGCATCTCTCAACCAGTTTCCGTCATCGCCAGTTATTTGCGTCCACCCGTCATTCGATTCAAATCCCTCTGAATATGGGAATCCCGAGACAGTGGATGAGCACGAAATGCTGGTTCCATTTGTCGTCACATTGATGGGTGCAGATTGTGCGGATTCATTGCTCGCTGCATCTATAGCCGAGATACGAACTGAATAACTTGTACTTGCACTCAACCCAGTAACGCTCGCTGAGGTACCGGTGACTATGCCAATATTGGAACCATCGAGATAAATGTTATAGCCTGTGACTCCTACATTATCCGATGAGGCGTTCCAGCTAACATCAAATGACGAAGTGGTAATATTTGAGCTCGCAACTCCTGCTGGAGTTGAGGGCGCCTCTGTATCGGCTCCACCGCCATCAACGTTTAATTCCAGTGCATCAATTGTGATATCACTTTGCCAACTAGACCCAGTTACACCAACGAACCTAAGCTTAACAGTGCTTCCTGCATAAGTGTCTAAGCTCACATCCACTTCATTCCATTGGTTCCCTTGATTTCCTGACAAAGACCATAGCGTGGACCATGATTGATCATCCGTGGTGGCCTCCAAAGACAAAGACCCCATGTTTGAGCCATACATATGATTCTGGAATGAAAATGTAGTGGAAGAGGCTGCTGACAAGTCATAACATGGGCTTTCGAGAATAACTGTTGCGTTACTTCCAAGCCCATTTGTTGAGGCCTCCGTGTACATGTAGAATGAGCCTTCTATTGCCGAAGAAGGTCCGGTATTTGATGAAGGTGTTCCTGCGGAATCTCGAGTCCAGTTGCCATCATCTCCTCCGACCTGTGTCCAGCCAGTGCCAGATTCAAAACCTTCGGTATATGGGAATGAAGAAACGGTAGATGCACAAGAAACGGTTGCAACTGATGTGGTCACATTCAGAGCAGAGGACTGACCAGATTCGTTTGAAGCTGCATCAAAGGCCGAAACTCTAACTGAGTAGCTCGCACTAGGATTAAGTCCAGTGATACTCGTGGAAGTTCCAGTAACCGATCCGATATTCGATCCGTCTAGGAAGACATTGTAGCCCGTCACCCCCGTGTCATCAGAGGAGGCATTCCAACTCACATCAAAACTGGACGAGCCAATGTTAGAGGCAGTCAGTCCGTTTGGCACGGTCGGAGCTTGAGTATCACTCGACCCACCTGCTGCCAAAACTGCTTGATAAGCATTTACCCTTCCATGACCGTATTCATTGTCAAATCCGGCAGGACCGGCATCATCTGTTGTGGTGTACAAAATATTTTCTACCTCAGCTTTAGTAAGAGAAGGATCAACTGAAAGTACCAATGCAGCTACACCCGCTGCGATTGGGGTAGCACCTGAAGTACCTCCAAAGCCCGTGCTGTAGTTTCCAGAAAACCAGCCGGCACTGCCTTCCCTGTCAATAGTTACCAAATCATGGGCAGTATTGATTAGCTGACCCTGACCGTTGAACTGCCAGTCATCATTACTCGGAGCTACTATATCCAAGGCAGGTCCATAATTACTGAAATTACTTCTTTGACCATCTCCTGAAATGCCTCCTACGGCAGTTACAGAAGGGAGATCTGCCGGATAAGAAACGCAAGTATTAAAATCATTTCCTGAGGCTACTAAAATGATGCATCCCAATCCTCCACGACCATTGGTCGCGGCATTATTAAAAGCTGCCGTGATCGAGGAAATGTTAGCCGTGCATGAGGTAAATCCCCAAGAATTACTCAGCACGTCAGCTCCATTATTTACTGCCCAATTGATACCATCTGCCACATCGGCGTTACTGGTTCCGGGCGCAAAAATATTGACACTAAACATGCTCACTCCAGGTGAAACACCCCTCACGCCAATCTCATTGTGAAGTGCTCCGATCAAACCAGCGCACTGCTGACCATGTCCATCCGTTGATGTTGATGGAGTGCCATTTCCTCCATTTGCTGGAGTGTAACCGTTGAGAAGGGGAGCCATATCCTCATGGTTTTCCAAACCATCATCTATAACCGCAACCGTGACCCCATTGCCTAGCGCAATGCTCCAAGCCTCAGGCGCATCAATATCGGCATCATTTAGGAGTGCTTTTCCTCCTAAGTCTGTACCGCCAGTATTATTTAAGTGCCATTGATATTGGTAATTTGGGTCAATGAATTTGACAATTTCCATCTTAAAATCTGGCTCTCCCCAGTCAAGCAAGCCGGATTCACCGACCTCCTGAATGAGTGGCAGTTGGTTTTCTATCTGATCTACTTGAACCAAAAAGGTATTTTGATCAGTCATTGTTTTGACTATTCTTCCGTCGTATTTATTCAGAGTGCTTTGAATCTGACTCAAATCAACGCCATCATTCAGCCGAATGATCACACGCTTCGTAAGCCATGCTTTCATTCCGTCCACCTGAAAAGCTGGTAACAGATCATAAGCTCCTGCGTCGGCCAGGCTGAAATCCCTCAGAAAATTCTGTCTAGACTGGGCTGATTCTAAAGACACGAGACCTTCCGCATCTTCTATCCTCATCATGCCCTTATTACCCATGATTTCAGTCTTTATTGATTGTGCTCTGGCTACACGAGATTGACTAAGTCTCTGATTAAAGTTTTGCTCTACACTTTTAGTAGGAACATGCCTAAAATAAATGGCCACTGAGGTATGATCCGGCTCAATAAACACTTTGCCTTCTTTGCTCCAATAAAAGAGCTTAGAAGTCTCTTGTGTCCAATCCTGCGAAAAGGCACTAAACCCGATTCCCCCGATTAGAATTAAAGTAAAAATCTTCTTCATGTTGTAGTGTTTGGTTGGTTGAACATATAAGAAAAACGGCCAAGTATAACGAATGCAACCGTTTGCGGAAGGTATTTAGGCAAAAAGTTATCCACATCCAAGATTGGATTGTATTATCAGAAGATAATTACGAGAGGTAAAATCTTGGTTTAAATGGTTTAAACCAAAAAAAGCCGCCCGGTTTTCCGAGCGGCTTTCGATTGAGTTTTTACTAAAATTATTTTGCCAAAGCGTTCTTTACCTCAGCTTCGGGAACCATTTCTTCTCTAAAAGAGTAAGAACCGCTCTCAGTTTTGATTGCTTTTATAATCTTGGCGAACTTCGCTCCGCCTGGTTGTTTTAGAGTTGCTACTACCTTCTTAGCCATGA